>NZ_JBVJFF010000007.1:0-487169 GCF_055587985.1 Streptomyces sp. NPDC046335
AAACGCCCGGTTACATTCCGAACCCGGAAGCTAAGCCTCATAGCGCCGATGGTACTGCAGGGGGGACCCTGTGGGAGAGTAGGACGCCGCCGAACAATCTTTGGAGGACCCCTGGTCCCAGCGTCCACGCTGGGACCAGGGGTCCTTTTGTTTTTGTCGAAGCGCGCCGGCACCCCGGCTGCGCGAGAATGACTGCGGTACCGAAGACTAGGAGTCACCCATGTCCACCAACTCTCCCGACGAGCGACCGGAGCGCGACCAGCGCCGCCGGGACGGTGGCGACCGGGGCGGCTCCCACGGGGCGCCGAGGCGCGACAACGACCGTGGTGGTTTCCGTCGTGACGGTGACCGGCCGGCCTTCCGTCGCGATGACCGCCGTGACGATCGCGGTGATCGTGGTGGTTTCCGTCGCGACGACAACCGTGGCGGAGACAGCCGTGGTGGGGACAACCGTGGTGGCGATAACCGCGGTGGTGGTTTCCGTGGGCGTGATGATCGTGAGGGTGGGCGTCCGCCGTTCCGTCGTGACGACCGGTCCAGTGGGCCGCGTCGTGATGACCGTGAGGGTGGGCGTCCGCCGTTCCGTCGTGACGATCGGTCCAGTGGGCCGCGTCGCGATGACCGTGGCGGTAGCGCTGGCGCTGGCGGTGACCGTGGTGGTTTCCGTCGCGATGACAGCCGTGGTGGGGACAGCCGTGGTGGCGATAACCGCGGTGGTGGTTTCCGTGGGCGTGATGATCGTGAGGGTGGGCGTCCGCCGTTCCGTCGTGACGATCGGCCCAGTGGGCCGCGTCGCGATGATCGTGAGGGTGGGCGTCCGCCGTTCCGTCGTGACGATCGGTCCAGTGGGCCGCGCCGTGATGACCGTGGCGGTAGCGCTGGCGCTGGCGGTGACCGTGGTGGTTTCCGTCGCGACGGTGACCGGCCGGCCTTCCGTCGTGATGACCGCCGTGATGACCGCGGTGACCGTGGTGGTTTCCGTCGCGATGACAATCGTGGTGGGGACAGCCGTGGTGGCGATAACCGCGGTGGTGGTTTCCGTGGGCGTGATGACCGTGAGGGTGGGCGTCCGCCGTTCCGTCGTGATGACCGGTCCAGTGGGCCGCGCCGTGATGACCGTGAGGGTGGGCGTCCGCCGTTCCGCCGTGACGATCGGCCCAGTGGGCCGCGTCGCGATGACCGTGGCGGTAGCGCTGGCGCTGGCGGTGACCGCGGTGGTTTCCGTCGTGAGGGCGACCGGCCGGCCTTCCGCCGCGATGACCGCAGGGACGACCGGCGCGACGACCGCCGCGATGACCGTAGGGACGACCGCGGTGACCGTGGTGGCTTCCGGCGCGACGATCGCGGTGGTGACAACCGCGGCGGCGGATTCCGTGGCCGTGACGACCGCGGGCGTGATGACCGTGGCCGTGACGACCGTGGTCCGCGGCGTGAGGACAGCCGTGGTGGCGACAGGCCCGGTGGGTTCCGTGGGCGTGACGACCGTAGGGACGACCGGCGTGACGGCGGCGACCGCGGGGGCTACCGCGGCGGGCGCGACGACCGCGACCGTGACCGGGACCGCGAGCCGATCCGGCGGCTGCCGATCCCTGACGACGTCACGGGGCGCGAGATCGACAAGGACGTGCAGCAGGAGCTCCAGAGCCTCCCCAAGGGTCTCGCCGAGGACGTCGCGCGGAACCTGGTGATGGTCGCCAACCTCCTCGACGAGGACCCCGAGCAGGCCTACGCGTACTCGCGGATCGCCCTGCGGCTGGCCTCCAGGGTCGCGGCGGTGCGCGAGGCGGCGGGCTTCGCCGCGTACGCGACCCAGAAGTACAGCGAGGCGCTCTCCGAGTTCCGGGCCGCGCGGCGGATGACCGGCGGTGTCGAGCTGTGGCCCGTCATGGCGGACTGCGAGCGCGGCATGGGCCGGCCCGAGAAGGCGCTGGACATGGCCGGTGCGCCCGAGGTGCAGAAGCTCGACAAGGCGGGACAGGTCGAGATGCGGCTCGTCGCCGCCGGGGCACGTCGCGACATGGACCAGATCGATGCCGCCATCGTGACCCTGCAGAGCTCCGAGCTGGCCTCGAACTCCGTACAGCCCTGGACCGCGCGACTGCGGTACGCCTACGCCGACGCGCTGCTTGCGGCCGGTCGTGAGGACGAGGCCCGGGAGTGGTTCGCGAAGGTCGTCGAGTCCGACAAGGACGGCAGCACCGACGCCTCCGACCGACTGGCCGAGCTCGACGGTGTCGAGTTCGTCGACGCCCTTGAGGGCGACGAGGACGAGCAGGGCGGTGTCGGTGTCGAGGACGCCGAGCCGGTCGAGGACGTCCAGCCGGTCGAGCCGGTCGAGGAGCGTACCGAGAGCCGCGAGACCGCGGCCGACGACACGGCTGACGAAGAGGCCGACGACACGGTCGGCGATGACGCCGCCGATGGCGACAAGGCGGATGGCGACCAGGTCGACGGTGACAACGTCGACGGTGACAAGGCCTGATCGTCTGGACGGTTAGAAACTGAGAACGGGCGGGGCTGCCTTCAAGGAGCCCCGCCCGTTCGGCATGTCCGGGGTAGGAGAAAACGCCCGCCGCGTCAGAACGCGAGGCCTCGCAGGACCAGGCCCGTCGCCGGCTTCGGGCCGAAGGAGGTCGACTTGCGGGGCATCGTCACGCCCTGGCGGGCCAGGTCGCGGACGACCTCCTCGCGGACCGGATGCATCAGGACGGCCGTGCCGCCGTCGCGCTCGGCCTTCTCGACCGTCGCCTCGGTGTCGTGGATGTACGCGATGTGCTCGGGGGCGTCCGGGATGCTCCAGACGTGGTCGAGCAGGGTCGAGTGCAGGACCGTCGCGTCCAGGGTCCGCCATGCCTCGGGGTGGTCGTCGGGGATCGTACGGGCGAGGAGGTCCGGGGACGGGCGGTCGATGAGGTGGAAGGCGCCGTCGCCCGCGAGGAGGAAGGCGTTGCTCTCGGCGGCGGCCTCGGCGAGGGCGTCGAGCGCGTGGCCGAGGGTGCCCTCCACCGCGCGTACGCGGAAGGAGTCGCCGATGGCCGCGAGGGCCTTGGCGACCGGCAGGCGGTGGAGGTAGCGGTGGATGGCGCGGACCCGCAGCGGGTAGTGGGCGGTGTCGACCAGGAGGACCAGGCCGTAGTCCCAGGCGCTCGGCGTGGGGTGCTCGGCGCGCAGGCGCAGGTTGGTCGCCCAGCGGTGGTGGCCGTCGGCGATCAGTGCCTGGTGGGCGGCGAGATTCGACTGGATCTCTGTGATCTCCGCGGGGTCCGTCACCGACCAGAGGCGGTGGTGGAAGCCGTCCTCGGTGGTGGTGGCGAGCAGCGGCTCGCGGCGGGCGACGCGTTCGATGACGGCTATGGCGCCTTCCGCCCGCTCCTCGGCGTTGCTGCGGTAGGTCAGGAGCAGCGGTTCCAGGTTGGCGGAGGTCGCCCGCATCAGGGCCGCGCGGTCCTCGACGACGTGCGGCATCACGTCCTCGTGGGGCAGAACGATGCCGTCCCGGGCCTCGGAGAGGCGGAGCGCACCGATGATGCCGCGCTGGAGGATGTCGCCGTCGCGCTGTTCGTAGACGTACAGGCTCGGCTCGTCGTCGGGGGCGAGGATGCCTTCGGCGAGCCAGTCGCGCAGGGTGTCGGCGGCCTGCTGGTTGCGCGCGGCGGGGGTGGTGGCCTGCGGGAGGATCAGCCGGACGATGTTGTGCGGGTCGGCGGACTCCAGGTGGAGCAGGCCGTCGGGGCGGACCACCACGTCGTACGGGGGTGAGGTCACCGCGGCGAGGTTGCCGACCCGTTCGGGGACGTAGCGCACGCCCCGGAAGGGGATCAGCTCGAGTCCGGCTGCGTCCGTGTGACCCGCTGTGTTCATTGGGGCATCGTATGTGTGTCAGTGGCATGAGCGATGATCGGGGGAGTGGTAACGAGCGAGGAGCGATGTGTAATGAGCCAGACCGCAGGCAAGGGCGCGGGCGACGGCGTCAGGACGCGGCCGGCGGGCAGCGGCGAGGCGCTGAGCGAGGCGTATGACACCGCGCTGCTCGACCTGGACGGGGTCGTGTACGCGGGCGGGCTCGCGATCAAGTACGCCGTCGAGTCGCTCGGCACGGCCCGCAAGGGCGGCATGCACCTCGCGTACGTCACGAACAACGCGCTGCGGACGCCGGACGCGGTGGCGGAGCATCTGACGGAGCTGGGTATCGAGACGGTCGCCGCGGATGTCATCACCTCGGCGCAGGCCGCGGCCCGGCTGGTCAGTGAGCGGGTGCCCGTCGGGGCGCGAGTGCTCGTGATCGGCGGGGAGGGGCTGCGGGTGGCGCTGCGGGAGCGGGGCCTTGAGCCGGTCGAGTCGGCCGACGACGATCCGGCGGCGGTCGTGCAGGGGTACGGGGGTCCCGACATGGCGTGGGGGCGCTTCGCCGAGGCCTGTTACGCGATCGCGCGCGGGGTGCCGTGGTTCGCGTCGAACGCGGACCTGACGATTCCGAGCGCGCGGGGCATCGCGCCGGGCAACGGCGCGGCGGTGGAGGTCGTCCGCATCGCGACGAACGCCGAGCCGACGGTGGCGGGCAAGCCGCTGCCGCCGATGCACCGGGAGACGATCCTGCGGACGGGTGCCGAGCGGCCGCTGGTCGTGGGCGACCGGCTGGACACGGACATCGAGGGCGCGTTCAACGGCGGGGTGGATTCCCTGCTCGTCATGACCGGCGTCACGGACGCCGCGCAGCTCCTCGCGGCGCCGCCGCGGCACCGGCCGACGTACGTGGACGCGGACCTGCGCGGCATGCTCACCGGGCAGCCCGAGGTGACCGCGTCCGAGGGCGGCTTCGCCTGCGGCGGCTGGACGGCCTCGGTGCGCGACGGCGAGCTGACCGTGGACGGCGACGGCGAAGCCATGGACGGACTGCGCGCCCTGTGCGCGGCAGCCTGGACCGAGGCCGGGGACGACTCCTGCACGCTGGCCACGGACAAGGCGGTGAGTCGGCTGGGGCTTTGACCCGGCTGGGCTGTGACGCGGCCGGGGCTGCGAGCCGACTGGGGGTGTGACGCGGCGAAGACTGCGGCTCGGCGGGGAGTGTGACCCGGGCGGGGTGAGTCGGCCGGGACTGTGCCCCGGCCGAGGACTGTGAGCCGCTGGGGGTGGCCGCGGCCACCCGGGGCGCGGCTTGCGGTTGAGGCGTTGCCGCAGCGGTCCGCTCCGGGGGGTCAGGCCGTTTCGCCTCGGTCGATCAGCTCGTCGGTGGTCGTGTTTCTGCGCCAGTAGCCGGAGAACGACACCCGTTCACGGGCGAAGCCGCGGTCGCCGACCAGGTGGCGACGGACGGCCCTGACCGTCGCGGACTCGCCCGCGATCCATGCGTAGGGCGTGCCTTCGGGGAGGTCCGCACCCTTGATTCCCTCCGTGGTGGCGCCCTCCCTGGTGAGCCAGTGGATCTCGGTGTCCGCCCTGCTGGGCAGCGCCTGGCGGTCCGCCAGGTCGTGGACCTCGATCCAGACGCGCGTCGCCAGGCCGGGCGGCAGGGTCTCCAGGATGCCCGCGACGGCCGGGAGCGCCGATTCGTCGGCGGCCAGGAGCAGCCAGTCGGTGTCCTCCGGCGGCCGGAAGTCGTACGCCGCGTTCTCCTCCTCGACCGGGGCGAGGACGCCGATGCGGGCGCCGGGCCGTGCCGTCCGTGCCCAGCTCGTTGCGGGGCCGTCCATGAGGGAGGGCGCCGCGCCGTGGACGGCGAAGTCGACGATCAGCTCATGCGGATCCCGGCGGAGATCACGGGTCGTGTACGTACGCATGATGCCCCGTACCGAAGGGTCGAGTGCGCACCAGGCGGCGTACCAGTCGCCGGCGTCACCGGTGCCGGTGTCCGGCATGACCGGGGCGTCCTGGCCCGGGTGCGGCAGGAAGATCTTGATGCGCTGGTCCCGGCCGCCCGAGGCCATGCGCGGCAGGTCGGGGCCGCCGAAGGCCACGCGGATCATGGCGGGGGTGATCCGTTCGGCGCGCAGCACCCGGACGTCGAAGTACTGGTACGGGGAGTCGGTCATCGCTTGGCCTCTTCGGCTTCTCGTTCGGCTTCTCGACGTGGCGGGGTGGCACGGACGGTGGCATGGACAGCGGCATGGACAGTAGGCGCGACGATGACGGTGGGCGTGACGATGACGGTGGGGGCGCGTTCGGGCCCGCTCTTCGCGTCGGGTCACCCCCGCTCCTCTCCGTCGAGAGGCATTAAAAGGGTAGGCTAACCTAACCTCGCGTTGGTCGACAGTCCCCCGACCTCGTCGCGCGCGGCCGCTACCCCCACCAGGGGCTCCTGCGGCAGTGGTGGCGGGACGACGTGCGGATCGTGGACGAGTCGGTGGAGGCGACGGGCGTACGGGGGCTCGCCGACCGCCACGTCGACGCGCTCTCCGGCGGCCGGCGCCAGCGCGTGTGGATCGCCATGGCCCTCGCCCAGCAGACCCCGCTGCTGCTCCTGGACGAGCCGACGACCTTCCTCGACATCCAGCACCAGCTCGACGTCCTGGACCTGTGCGCGTGGCCTGGACCTGTGCGCGCGGCTCCACGAGGAGCGGGGCCGCACCCTCGTCGCCGTCCTGCACGACCTCGACCACGCCGCGCGTTACGCCACGCACCGCATCGCCCTGCGCGACGGCGCGGTCAGCTGGTGGAGGAGGAGTTCGGCATCCGGTGCCGGATCGTCGAGGACCCCGAGACAGGCACTAGAGCAGCGACCTCAGCTTGAGCAGGTCCCGGAAGCCCGCCTCCAGTTTGACCCGGCCCGAGGCCCACGCCTTCGCGAACTTCAGCTCGCCGTCGACCAGCGCGACGAGGTCGTCGCCGGTCATCGCCAGGCGGATCTCGGCCTTCTCGCGGGGCGGCCCCCGGTGGCTGTCGCGCACCGTGATCCGGCCGTTCTCGAGGCGCCCGGTGAAGGTGGCGTCGAGGTCGGTGATGTGGCAGCTCAGTGAGCGGTTCAGGGCAGCCGCGCTGCGCACGTCGCCGTCGGCGGACGCGAGATCGTCCGAGAGCCTGTCGAGTGCGGTACGGCACTCCGCCATGGTCACCATCGTGATCGACGGTACCGCAGGGCTTCGCGGTAGCGTCATGCCATGAGCGACTCATACGAGGGCCAGGACGCGGGCCGGGACGCGGGCCAGGACGCGGGCCGGCACGCGGCGGCGGACGCCGCGGCGCAGGCTGCGGAGCCAGAGGTTCCGGACGAGCCGTCGTACGACCCGGCGGGGCCCGCCCCCCTCGGCGTCGAGCGCGCGCCCACCGGCGACGCGGACGTGGACGCCCACCTCGCCCGGCTCGGCGACGCCGACCACCTCGCCACCGACGGCCACGTCGAGGTGTACGAGGATGTACACCGGGGCCTGCGCGACGCGCTGACCGCGCTCGACGCGCGCCCCGGCCCCCCGGCCCCCACCGGGGTGCCCACCCCTTCGTACGACAGGAGCTGAACCGAACGTGGCAGGAGTGGCACGACGCCGACTCGACGCCGAGCTCGTCCGCAGGAAGCTGGCGCGCTCGCGCGAGCACGCGAGCCAGCTGATCGCCGCAGGCCGGGTCTCGGTCGGCAAGTCCGTCGCGACCAAGGCCGCGACCCAGGTCGAGACGGCCGCCGCGATCGTGGTCGCGCAGGACGGCGACGACCCGGACTACGTATCGCGCGGCGGGCACAAGCTCGCGGGCGCCCTCGCCGCCTTCACGCCGCGTGGCCTGGTCGTCGAGGGGCGGCGCGCGCTGGACGCGGGGGCGTCCACCGGCGGCTTCACGGACGTGCTGCTGCGGGCCGGCGCGGAGCGCGTCGTCGCCGTCGACGTGGGGTACGGCCAGCTCGCGTGGTCGTTGCAGAGCGACGACCGGGTCACCGTGAAGGACCGTACGAACGTACGGGAATTGACGCTCGAAGCGATCGACGGCGTCCCCGTCGACCTGGTCGTCGGCGACCTCTCCTTCATCCCGCTCGGCCTGGTGCTGCCCGCCCTCAAGCGGTGCGCGGCCCCCGACGCGGACCTCGTCCTCATGGTCAAGCCGCAGTTCGAGGTCGGCAAGGAGCGTCTCGGCAGCGGCGGCGTGGTGCGCAGCACGGAGCTGCGGGCCGAGGCCGTGCGCGGGGTGGCGCGGCAGGCGTGGGGGCTCGGACTCGGAGTGCGCGGCGTGACCGCGAGCCCGCTGCCCGGACCCTCCGGAAACGTCGAGTACTTTCTGTGGCTGTGCGCCGGGGCCGACGAACTCGACCCGGCGGATGTTGACCGTGCCGTGGCGGAGGGGCCCCGTTGACCCAGACCCGAGTGACCCAGACCCGAGCTCGTACCGTTTTCCTGCTCGCCCATACCGGACGGCCCGCGGCCATCCGCAGCGCCGAACGCGTCGTCCAGGGGCTGCTGCGCCACGGCATCGGCGTACGGGTCCTCAAGGCGGAGGCGGCGGATCTGCCGCTGCCCTCCGAGGTCGAGTCGGTCCAGGAGGCGACGGCCGACTGCATCGACGACTGCGAGCTGATCGTCGTCCTCGGCGGCGACGGCACGCTGCTGCGCGGCGCGGACTTCGCGCGCGCGTCGGGGGTGCCCATGCTCGGCGTCAACCTCGGGCGCGTGGGCTTCCTCGCGGAGGCCGAGCGTGACGACCTGGACAAGGTCGTCGACCGGGTGGTCAACAAGAACTACGAGGTCGAGGAGCGCATGACGATCGACGTCGTCGTGCACAGCAACGGCGACGTCGTGCACCGCGACTGGGCGATGAACGAAGCGGCCGTGCAGAAGGTGTCGCCCGAGCGGATGCTCGAAGTGGTCCTGGAGATCGACGGGCGGCCCGTCACCGGATTCGGCTGCGACGGCATCGTCTGCGCCACGCCGACGGGATCGACGGCGTACGCGTTCTCGGCGGGCGGGCCCGTGGTGTGGCCGGAGGTCGAGGCGCTCCTCATGGTGCCGATCAGCGCGCACGCCCTGTTCGCCAAGCCGCTGGTGACCTCGCCGGACTCGGTGCTCGCCGTGGAGGTCCAGCCGCACACTCCGCACGGCGTCCTCTGGTGCGACGGCCGGCGGACCGTGGAACTGCCCTCGGGCGCGCGCGTGGAGGTGCGCCGCGGGGCGGTGCCGGTGCGGCTCGCGCGGCTGCACCACGCCTCGTTCACCGACCGCCTCGTCGCCAAGTTCGCCCTGCCGGTGCAGGGGTGGCGCGGGGCGCCGCAGTAGGCGTACGGGGCCTCGGCGGGCTCATGTGGCGCCGAGGACGGTGATGGCGCGCCGCCGCAGCACCGCCCGCACCGGCAGACCCGTGGCGAGCAGGGTGAGCAGCAGCGTGCCCGCCGCGATGGCCGTCGGCACGGCCCAGGGGAGGTAGGGCACGGCGGTGCCGAACGCCGACGTGAGCATCGGCGCCAGAGTGGTGAGCGCGATCACGCCGCCGAGCAGCAGCGCGGTCCCCGCCACGACCACGGCCTCCCAGGCGGCCATGGCGCCGAGCTGGCCGCGCCCGCCGCCCACCACGCGCAGCAGGGCGACATCGCGGCGGCGCTCGAAGGAGATCATGGCGAGGGTGTTCGCCGCGGCGATGGCGGCGAAGCCCGCGTAGAGGCCGGTGCCGACGTAGTCGAGCCAGACCTCGCCCGCGCCGCCCGCCGAGCCGGTGTGGTGCTGAGCCGTCGTCCGCATGCCGATCTTGGTGAGGCCGAAGCCGACGACGAGGATCAGCGGGACGACCGCGGCGGAGAAGCGCCGGGGCTGGGAGCGGACGTTGCGCATGGCGAGGCGCGCGCTCGGGCCGAAGCGGCCGACCACTGCCGAGACCAGCAGGGCCGCGGGGCCGATGAGACGCGGGCCGAGGAGCCCGGCGCCGACGCAGAAGAGGATGAGTACGAGGAAGGCGCCCTGGCCCGCCTCGTCGGCGGGCTGCCGCGACAGGAGCACCGAGACGACGCACGCCCCCGCGACCGCGGTCACGCCCAGGGGCGCCCGCAGGAGGCCGAGCCCGCGCCGCCCGGTCGCCGCCTCGGCCAGGGCGCGCGCCGGACGCAGCAGCGAGAAGCGCACCGCCGCGAGCAGGGCGGCGAGCGTCGACGTCACCACGGCCACGCCGACGCACACCGGCAGGGCGAGCCAGCCGAACCGGAAGCCGGCCTCGGCGGGGAGCAGCCCGTGGGAGACCATGCCGGCGTGCCACCAGCGGGCGACGAGCCCGCCGAGGACGAAGCCGGCGAGGGCGGCGGGGACCGACGCCGCGAGGGCCTGGACGGCCACCGCGCGGCGGACCTGGCGGGGCCTCGCGCCGATGGCGCGCACCAGGGCGATCTCGCGGTGCTGCTGTGCGACGGCGGTGCCCATGGTCGACGCGACGACGAATATCGACATGTAGATGGAACCGATCAGGAGGACGACGGCCATGTCGCCGACGCCGTTCTCCGTGATCTGCCGGCGGGCCGCCGGGGCGAGCCCGGCGACGCTCCCGCCGCTCGTCGAGCCGAGCATCATCGTCGACGCGCTCACCACCGTCGCCGCGAAGAGCGCGGCCACCGCGGTGCCCGCGAATGCCGGGCGGTGCGCGCGCAGCGCCGCCCGTGCCAGTCCTGTCGTCATGTCGATCATGGTCGCGGTGGGGCGGGTAAGGGGACCATGCGGCGGGCAGGTGGATCTTGCTGGGGTTAACCCCACCCCGGCGCCCGGCACCGTTTCGCGGGGGTGGCGGCGCGCCCACTCACGCGAGTGACAGCGGGTCGCGCCGCCCCGCCGCCACCTGCGCCTTCGCCGAAGGAGCGCGGGGGCCGTCGCACACCGGGCCCGTGACCTCGTAAGGTCTTGTCCGTGTTGGAGGAGATGCGGATACGGTCGCTCGGAGTCATCGACGACGCTGTCGTAGAGCTCTCGCCAGGCTTCACCGCCGTGACGGGTGAGACCGGCGCGGGCAAGACGATGGTGGTCACGAGCCTTGGCCTGTTGCTCGGCGGGCGCGCGGACGCCGCCCTGGTGCGGATCGGCGCGAAGTCGGCGGTGGTCGAAGGGCGCATCGCCGTGCCCGCGGACGCCCCCGCGGCCGTGCGCGCCGAGGAGGCCGGGGCCGAACTGGACGACGGGGCGTTGCTCATCAGCAGAACCGTCTCGGCGGAGGGGCGCTCCAGAGCGCACCTCGGCGGGCGCTCGGTGCCGGTCGGGCTGCTCTCCGAACTCGCCGACGACCTCGTCGCCGTGCACGGCCAGACCGACCAGCAGGGCCTGCTGAAGCCGGCCAGGCAGCGCGGCGCCCTCGACCGGTACGCGGGCGACGCGGTCGCCGTGCCGCTGGCCAAGTACACCTCCGCCTACCGCAGGCTGCGGGCCGTCACCGTCGAGGTCGAGGAGATCACCACGCGCGCGCGGGAACGCGCCCAGGAGGCGGACCTGCTGCGCTTCGGCCTCGAAGAGATCGCGGGCGTCGAACCGCGGGCCGGCGAGGACATCGAACTCGCGGGCGAGGCCGAGCGGCTCGGGCACGCCGAGGCACTCGCCTCCGCCGCCACGTCCGCGCACGCCGCGCTCGCGGGCAACCCCGAGGACCCCGAGGTCGTCGACGCCTCGACGCTGGTAGCGGGCGCCTCACGGGCCCTGGAGGCCGTGCGGTCGCACGACCCGGCCCTGTCCGCGCTCGCCGACCGCCTCGGCGAGATCGGGATTCTCCTGGGCGATGTGGCGGGCGAGCTCGCCGGGTACGCCGACGACCTGGACGCCGATCCGCTGCGGCTCGCCGCGGTCGAGGAGCGGCGGGCCGCGCTGACCCAGCTCACCCGGAAGTACGGCGCCGACATCGACGCGGTCCTCGCCTGGGCCGAGGAGGGGGCGGCTCGCCTCGCCGAATTGGAGGGCGACGACGACCGCCTCGGCGAGCTGACCGCCGAACGCGACGCCCTGCGGGGCGAGCTCGCCGGGCTCGCGCAGGCGCTGACCGACGCCCGGCAGGAGACGGCGTCGCGGTTCGCTGCGGCCGTCACCGAGGAGCTGGCCTCGCTGGCCATGCCCCACGCGCGCGTGTCGATCGCCATCAGCTCCACCGAGGTCCCCGAGGGTTCGGACGGCGTCGTGGTCGACGGGCGCACGGTCGCCTACGGGCCCACCGGCGTCGACGAGGTGGAACTCCTCCTCGCCCCGCACCCCGGGGCACCGCCCCGGCCCATCGCCAAGGGGGCGTCCGGTGGTGAGCTCTCGCGCGTGATGCTCGCCGTCGAGGTGGTCTTCGCCGGGACCGACCCCGTCCCCACCTACCTCTTCGACGAGGTCGACGCCGGCGTCGGCGGCAAGGCCGCCGTCGAGATCGGACGGCGCCTGGCGCGGCTCGCCAAGTCGGCGCAGGTCGTGGTCGTCACACACCTGCCGCAGGTCGCGGCCTTCGCGGACCGGCAGCTCCTGGTCGAAAAGACCAACGACGGCATGGTCACCCGCTCCGGGGTGCAGGTGCTTGAGGGCGAGGACCGGGTCAGGGAGCTGTCGCGGATGCTGGCGGGGCAGGAGGACAGCGAGACCGCGCGGGCGCATGCGGAGGAGCTGTTGGCCACGGCCCGGGGGGACGCATGACCCCCGGGGAACCACAGCCGCGTCCCGCCGGTGCCGCCGGTGCGGCGCGGGCGCGGGTCGCCTCGGGCTGAGTACGCGGCTCGCCGGGGGCCGGAGCCGGGGGCCGGGGGAGCGGGGGCCGCGGGGCGCGATGGGAACGTACGAGCCCCGTTGGCGTCACCCTTGTGGGTGATCCCGGGCCGGGAGTTGCCCGTCCGTACGCGGAAGTGACCTTTCGGCAGTGCCGGAACGTCCGTGCGGACTGGCATCCTTGGCGCACCATCTGCTCGACCCGTCCCTGCCCGACGCACAACCAGGAGCCTTCGCCACGTGAGCCACGTGAGCAGCCACTCGCCGCACGGACAGACGCCACTGCACACCGTGCAAGTCCTCGGCGGTGGCAGCGCGGGCAGCAGCGTGCACGTCAGATCGCTCGCCGCGGGGCTGGCCGCCAGAGGCGTACGGGTCACCGTGTGCGCCCCCGAAGAGGCCGCCCGCGCCTACGACTTCGCCGGCGCCGGAGCCCGGCACATCCACGTGCCCCGCAGCGGCGACCCCGCCTCCGTGGCCGCCCTGCGCGCCGCCTGCGCCGACGCCGACCTCGTGCACGCCCACGGACTGCACGCCGCCCTGCGCGCCACCCTCGCCCTCACCGGACGCCGCGTCCCGCTCGTCGTCACCTGGCACGACCACACGCACGCCGAGGGCGCCCGCGTGAGGCTGGTCCGGCTCCTGGAACGGCGGGTCGCGAGGGCCGCCACCGTGCTGCTCGGCACCTCGTCCGAACTCGTCGACCGGGCCCGCGGCAGGGGCGCAAGGGACGCCAGGCTCGCGGCGGTCGCGCTGCCCGGACAGCGCCGCACCGGCGTCCCCGTGACGGAGGAGCCCGACCGCCTGCTGCACAAGTCCCGTGCCGAACTCGGAGCCGTGGACCGCCCGTTGGTCATGGCCGTCGGCGCCCTCGAACAGGGCCGGGGTCACACACTCCTGCTGGACGCCACGCGCTCGTGGCGGCACCTGGACCCGCTGCCGCTCCTCGTCGTGGCGGGGGAGGGGCCCGAACGCCCGGCCATGCTGCGCCGCATCGAGACCGAGCGGCTGCCGGTCCGTCTGATCGGGCGGCGCGACGACATCCCCGACCTCCTCGCGGCGGCCGACATCGCGGTGCTGCCCGCCGGCCGGGAGGCCCGCTCCGTACTCGCCCAGGAAGCGCTGCACGCCCGCGTGCCGCTCGTCGCGGCGGCGACGAGCGCTCTCACCGAACTGGTCGGCGACGCCGCGGAACTCGTGCCCCCCGGCGACGCGGAGGCGCTCGGCACCGCCGTGGCGCGTCTGCTCGCCGACCCGGCCCGCCGCGCCCGGCTCCGGGAGAAGGGCGCTGCCCAGGCGGCGACATGGCCGACCGAGGACGAGACGGTCACACAAGTGCTGAGCGTGTACGACGAGTTGACGCAGCCGCTGCCGTACAGCTGACGTCCGCCCTGCCCGGCGCTACGCCACGTGTCTGCGGGCCCGGAGCGCCAGGCTGAGCGCGAGCACCGTCTGCGGGTCGTCGAGGTCCGTGCCGAGGAGCTCGCTGATGCGGGCGAGGCGGTTGTAGAGCGTCTGCCGGTTGAGATGCAGCTCGCGCGCGGTCTCCGCCTTGCGGCCCGCGTGCGCCAGGTAGGTCTGGAGCGTGGGCAGCAGCGGCGGCTTCGCACGCTCGTCGTGGGCGCGCAGCGGGCCGATCGCGCGGTCCACGAACGCCGCGAGGTCGGGGTGGTCGCGCAGCCGCCAGAGCAGCAGGTCGGTGTCGAGGCGCCGCGCGTCGTACCAGGGGCGGTCGACGAGGCCCTGCGCGGCCGTCGCCGTCTCCGCCGCGTGCCGCAGGCCCGCCGACGCCGCGGCCCAGCCGCCCGCGACGCCGACCACCACGACCGGCGGCTGCGCCCCGGGGCGCTGCATCCCCGCGCGCTCCACGCCGGCCCGCAGGGCGGCGGCGACCCGGTCGGCGACCGAGGTCCGCTCGGACTCCGAGCGCAGCCCGAGGAGCAGCGGTACGCGGCCCTCGACGGGACGCACGCCGAGCAGCACCGGCACGCCCACCGACGCCAGCTCCTCCGCGACGGCCCGCGCGAGCACCGCCAGGCCGCCGCCGGTCGGCAGCCCGTCCGCGAGCCGCATCACCACCGGCAGGAGCGGGCTCCCCGCGGGCCCCGGCCTGAAGCCGAGCACGCGTGCCTGGGCGGGGGCGTCGTCGGCGGCGATCCGTCCCTCCGCGAGGTCGGTGAGGAAGTCGCCGCGGCCCCGCGCGGCGAGCTCCTCCTCCTGGCGGGCCTGCATGAGCACCACCGCGAGGCTGCTCGCGGCCCGCTCCGCCGCGATGCGGTGCACCGGCAGCGGCGCGGACTCCACGGCGAGCAGCACGAGCCTGGCCCGCACGGAACCGGCACCGGGTCCGCCGCCCGGCACGTCGACGATCACCGCGGCGGCCGGAGGACCCTCCCGGTCGACCGCGCTGCCCCGCAGCCCCTCCCAGACCTGGAGCGGGTCGGCGCACTCGGTGCCCGCCCCCGCGGCGTACAGGAGCTGCCCGTCCGCGGTCTCCAGGAACACCGGGTTGCCGCTGAACTCGGCGAGGATGCCGAGGACCTGCGGCACACCGCCCCCGCCGAGCAGCGCCTCCGTGCACCGCCTGTGCACCTCCTCGGCCCGCTGGAGCAGCGCGTAGTGGCCGTTGACGATCTCGGTGTGCACCTCTTCGGTGACCGTCACGAACGGCACCTCGCGGTGGAGCTGCACCAGCGGGAGCCCGGCCGACCGCGCCGTCTCCACGATCGCCGCCGGGAGCCGGGCGAAGCGTGGCCCCAGCTCGACGACCAGGGCGGCGATGCCGCGCTCGGCCAGCTTGCGCACGAAGGCCCGCTGGTCGGCAGGGCGGGTGCCGAGCCCGAGCCCCGTGGTGAGCAGCAGCTCGCCGCCCTTGAGCAGCGAGGCCATGTTGGGCACCTCGCCCGCGTGCACCCAGCGCACCGTCCGCTGAAGCCGCTCGGCGCCCGCGACGACCTCGGGGAGCCCGCCGCGCAATCCCGGAAGTTCCAGCGCGCGCTGCACGGTGATGCCGCCCTGGGTGCCCTGACTGTCCATGGCGCGGACGCTACCGGGACGCGGGGGGAGACGGCATCCCGGTCCCCCCGCCCCCTGCGGCGGCCTCAGCCGCCGTACGCCCCCGAGGCCGTCAGCCTGAGGGCCGTGTCGATCAGCGGGACGTGGCTGAACGCCTGCGGGAAGTTGCCGACCTGCCGCTGGTTGACGGAGTCCCACTCCTCGGCGAGGAGCCCCAGGTCGTTGCGGAGCGCGAGGAGCTTCTCGAAGAGCTTGCGGGCCTCGTCGACCCGGCCGATCATCGCGAGGTCGTCGGCCATCCAGAACGAGCAGGCGAGGAACGCGCCCTCGTCGCCCTCCAGGCCGTCCAGGTTCTCCTCGTCGCCGGAGGTGGGGTAGCGCAGGATGAAGCCGTCCGGGGTGGACAGCTCCCGCTGGATCGCCTCGATGGTGCCGATGACGCGCTTGTCGTCGGGCGGCAGGAAGCCCATCTGCGGGATCAGGAGCAGCGAGGCGTCCAGCTCCTGGGAGCCGTAGGACTGCGTGAAGGTGTTCCGCTCCGCGTCGTAGCCCTTCTCGCAGACGTCCCGGTGGATGTCGTCGCGCAGCTCGCGCCACTTCTCCAGCGGGCCCTCCACGTCCCCGGACTCCAGGAGCTTGATGGTGCGGTCGATGGCGACCCAGACCATGACCTTGGAGTGCACGAAGTGGCGGCGCGGGCCGCGCACCTCCCAGATGCCCTCGTCCGGCTCGTCCCAGTGGTCCTCCAGGTAGCGGATCAGCTTGAGCTGGAGCATCGAGGCGTAGTCGTTGCGGGCCAGGCCGGTCATGTGGGCCAGGTGCAGGGCCTCGGTGACCTCGCCGTAGACGTCGAGCTGGAGCTGGTTGGCCGCGCCGTTGCCCGCCCTGACCGGTGTGGAGCCCTCGTAGCCCGGCAGCCAGTCCAGCTCGGTCTCGCCGAGCTCGCGCTCGCCCGCGATGCCGTACATGATCTGGAGGTTCTCCGGGTCGCCGGCCACCGCGCGCAGCAGCCACTCGCGCCAGGCGCGGGCCTCGTCGCGGTAGCCCGTGCGCAGCAGCGACGACAGCGTGATCGCGGCGTCGCGCAGCCACGTGAAGCGGTAGTCCCAGTTGCGTGAGCCGCCGATGTCCTCGGGCAGCGAGGTGGTGGGCGCCGCGACGATGCCGCCGGTCGGCGCGTAGGTGAGCGCCTTCAGCGTGATCAGCGAGCGGACCACGGCCTCCCGGTAGGGCCCGTGGTACGTACAGTGCTCGACCCACTCGCGCCAGAACTCCTCCGTGGCCTCCAGGGCGTTCTCGGGCTCCGGCAGCGCGGGCTGGTCCTTGTGCGAGGGCTGCCACGAGATGGTGAACGCGATGCGCTCACCCGGCGAGACCGTGAAGTCGGAGTACGTGGTCAGGTCCTTGCCGAAGGTGTCGGCGTCGGTGTCGAGCCAGACGGAGTCGGGGCCCGCGACGGCCACCGTGCGGTTGTCGACCTTGTGCACCCAGGGCACCACACGGCCGTAGCTGAACCGCATCCGCAGCGCGGAGCGCATCGGCACCCGGCCGCTGACCCCCTCGACGATCCGCACGAGCTGCGGGGCGTCGGTGTCGCGCGGCGGCATGAAATCGATCACGCGGACCGTGCCGCGCGGTGTGTCCCACTCGGATTGAAGGACCAGGGAATCGCCGCGGTAGGTGCGGCGCGCGGCCGTGGGCGGCTGCGCTTCCGGGTCGTGAGCCGGCCCGAGGCGCCAGAAGCCGTGCTCCTCGGTGCCCAACAGGCCGGCGAAAATGGCGTGAGAGTCGAAGCGGGGCAGGCACAGCCAGTCGACTGTCCCGTCCCGGCAGACCAGGGCTGCGGTCTGCATGTCTCCGATGAGTGCGTAGTCCTCGATGCGCCCGGCCACGTGCATCTCCAGTCGAACGGCCACGTTCGCCCCGCGGGGCGCTTACTTACTGGTCAGCGGTCAAGTGATCGTTGACGAGCGCTTGTTCCGGGTGCAAGGCGGGTGGTGCCGTGTGCCGGATGGGGCTCGGCAGCGAGCGTCCGAGCAGGATACGACGCGCTTTGGTGATCTGCGCGCCCCTCCCGGCAACGAGCTGCGGCCGAACGGGTGAGCGGCAGGTGAGAGGCGGTGTACCTGCGCGTTTATGGGGCGTGCGTGTCTCGTGACGATGTGGTGCCCGCCCAATGGCGGAGCGTGCCCGGAAGCGTCCCCCTCAGGTCGCTGATACCCTGGTAGCCCGTGAGCCGGTGGTCATCGAACCCCCGAACCGCAGCGACGACACCTCCCCAGGATCCCCGGGTGAGAGTGGCGGAACGCACCCTTCAGACCGCGACACGGGAGCCCCCTCTTGGCCATGCAGCCCACATCCAAGACGACCAAGCACATCTTCGTCACCGGGGGTGTCGCCTCTTCCCTCGGCAAGGGTCTGACTGCCTCCAGCCTGGGTGCGCTCCTGAAGGCGCGCGGCCTGCGCGTCACGATGCAGAAGCTCGACCCGTACCTGAACGTCGACCCCGGCACGATGAACCCCTTCCAGCACGGTGAGGTGTTCGTCACCAACGACGGCGCCGAGACGGACCTGGACATCGGCCACTACGAGCGCTTCCTCGACGTCGACCTCGACGGCTCGGCGAACGTGACCACCGGCCAGATCTACTCCCAGGTGATCGCCAAGGAGCGGCGCGGCGAGTACCTCGGCGACACCGTCCAGGTCATCCCGCACATCACCAACGAGATCAAGCACCGCATCCGCCGCATGGCGACGGACGACGTGGACGTCGTGATCACGGAGGTCGGCGGCACGGTCGGCGACATCGAGTCGCTGCCGTTCCTGGAGACCGTCCGCCAGGTCCGCCACGAGGTCGGCCGCGACAACGTCTTCGTCGTGCACATCTCGCTGCTGCCCTACATCGGCCCCTCCGGCGAGCTGAAGACCAAGCCGACCCAGCACTCCGTCGCCGCCCTGCGCAACATCGGCATCCAGCCGGACGCCATCGTCCTGCGCGCCGACCGCGAGGTGCCGACCGCCATCAAGCGCAAGATCTCGCTGATGTGCGACGTCGACGAGGCCGCCGTGGTCGCCGCCATCGACGCGCCGTCGATCTACGACATCCCGAAGGTGCTGCACACCGAGGGCCTGGACGCCTACGTGGTGCGCAAGCTCGACCTGCCCTTCCGCGACGTGGACTGGACCCAGTGGGACGACCTCCTGGACCGCGTCCACAGCCCGCGGCACGAGGTCACGGTCGCGCTGGTCGGCAAGTACATCGACCTGCCCGACGCCTACCTCTCGGTGACCGAGGCCATGCGCGCGGGCGGCTTCGCCAACCGCGCCCGCGTCAAGGTCAAGTGGGTCACCTCCGACGACTGCAAGACCCCGGCGGGCGCCGCCAAGCAGCTCGGTGACGTCGACGCCATCCTGATCCCCGGCGGCTTCGGCGAGCGCGGCGTCAACGGCAAGGTCAGCGCCATCCAGTACGCCCGCGAGAACAAGGTGCCGCTGCTCGGCATCTGCCTCGGCCTCCAGTGCATCGTCGTCGAGGCCGCCCGCAACCTCGCCGACATCCCGGACGCCAACTCCACGGAGTTCGACGCGGCCACCGCCCACCCGGTGATCTCCACCATGGCCGAGCAGCTCGACATCGTCGCGGGCGAGGGCGACATGGGCGGCACGATGCGCCTGGGCATGTACCCGGCCAAGCTCGCCGAGGGCTCCATCGTGCGCGAGGTGTACGAGGGCAAGGAGTACGTCGAGGAGCGCCACCGTCACCGCTACGAGGTGAACAACTCCTACCGCGCCGACCTGGAGAAGAAGGCGGGCATCCTGTTCTCCGGCACCTCCCCGGACGGCAAGCTCGTCGAGTACGTCGAGTACCCCCGCGAGGTCCACCCCTACCTCGTCGCCACCCAGGCCCACCCGGAGCTGCGCTCGCGTCCGACGCGTCCGCACCCGCTCTTCGCCGGGCTCGTGAAGGCCGCCGTCGAGCGTCAGACGGGCGCCAAGTCCGCCGAGTGACGACAGGCGATACGGTTGCCGGGGTACGTGCCTCCTGAGGCGCGTACCCCGGTTTCTGTTTGCACGTGTGTGGGAGGACAGGGCGACATGACGATCAAGGACACCGCCGAGGAGTGGCAGGTCACGGCGAGCGAGACGCCGTTCGTCGGGAACAAGACCTCCGTGCGCACCGACGACGTGGTGATGCCCGACGGGACCGTCGTCCGCCGTGACTACCAGGTCCACCCCGGCTCGGTCGCCGTCCTCGCGCTCGACGGCGAGGGCCGCGTCCTGGTCCTCCGCCAGTACCGCCACCCGGTCCGCCACAAGCTCTGGGAGATCCCCGCGGGCCTGCTCGACGTCCCCGGCGAGAACCCCCTGCACGCCGCGCAGCGCGAGCTCTACGAAGAGGCGCACGTCAAGGCCGAGGACTGGCGCGTCCTCACCGACGTCTACACCACCCCCGGCGGCTGCGACGAAGCCGTGCGGATCTTCCTCGCCCGTGACCTCGCCGAGGCCGAGGGCGAGCGCTTCGAGGTCGAGGAGGAGGAGGCCGACATGGAGCTCGCCCGCCTCCCGCTGGAAGAACTCGTACGCGGAGTGCTCGCCGGGGAGCTGCACAACAACTGCCTCGTCGTCGGCGTCCTCTCGCTCTTCGCGGCCCTGAACGGCGACGGCGTCGACGCGCTCCGCCCGGCCGAGGCCCCCTGGCCCGCACGGCCCTTCGAGGCCTGAGACGCCGGACCCGGACGGGTTCCTGTACCAGTATGACGATCCACTGATCCGATCGGGCGACTTGTGCGCGCCGCGCGGCCTGGAGGGCCACAGGGCCTGAACTAGGCTCTGAAAGCGTCCCGCCCGGAGTTCCGGGCGGGCTCGTGCGCAGGCGGACGGGAGCGTGGCCCGTGACGGATCAGGCGGTCGACACCGACGGTGCGGCGGCGGGTGGCACGGTGCCGTTGCCGGCCGGTGCCGTGCCGGAGCCCACGGCGGTTCGATTCGTCGGCCGGCGGCGGGAGCTGAAGGAACTCAGGGCCGACATCGACCGCGCCGGACTCGACACCCTGTCGGGCCGCAAGGCGCCCCGCGCACGCGTCCTGCTGGTGGCGGGCCGCCCCGGCTCGGGCCGCACCTCGCTCGCCGAGGCGCTGGTGCGGAGCATCGCCCGCGAGTACCCCGACGGAGTGCTCCGCGCCTGTCTCACCGAACCCGACGGCACCCGCGTCCCCACCGAACGCACCGCCCGCGCGCTCCTCGACGCCCTGTCCGTCCCCGCGCCGGCCGGGGCGCACGAGGACGAGCTGACCGACATCCTCAGGGACGCGCTCGCCGAACGCAGGGCGCTGCTCCTCCTCGACGACGCGGCCGACGCCGAGCAGGTCGAGCCGCTGCTCCCGGACACGCCCGACTGCCTGGTCGTCGCCGTCTCCGTGGGCCCGCTCACCGGCATCCCCGACGTGCGGCCCTGCACCCTCGGCGGCCTCGACAAGGAGGCCGCGGTGCAACTGCTGGCCCGCGCCGCCGGGCCCGTGCGCATCACCGTGGACCCGCGCTCCGCGGAGGCGCTCGTCGAGACCTGCCAGGCCCACCCCGCGGCCCTCGTCCTGGCCGGCGGCTGGCTCGCGGCGCGGCCCAAGGCCGCCGTCGCCGATCTGGCGAAGCGGCTGCACGGCCTGCCCGACGACGGGCCCGCGTTCGCCCGCGTCTTCCGGCACACCTACGCCACCCTCTCCGGGCCGCCCGCCCGGATGCTGCGGCTCCTCTCCCTGGCCCCGGCCGGATACGTCGACCCGCACACCGCCTCCGCGCTGGCCGGCTGCTCGGTCTCCACGGCCGGGGCCACACTGGACGACTTCGCCGCCCTCGGCCTCGTACGGCCCGTGGAGTCACCCCTTCCGCAGTACGAGGTGCCGGGCTGCCTGGTGCCGCTGCTGCGGCGGCTGACCGAGACCCAGGACCGCCCCGCCGAGCTCCAGCTCGCCCGCGCCCGGATGCTGGAGCGGACCGTGCGGCTGCTCCAGTCCTGCCGGGCGGTGACCGAGACCGACAGCTCCGCCGCCCAGAAGCTGCTCGCCGGGCTGCCGGGCGCCCTGCGCTTCCCCGACCCGGCGGCCGCCGCCGAGTGGCTGCGGATCCGGCAGCCCGCCCTGCTCGCCGCCGCCCGCCTCGCGGTGGCCGACGGGGAGCTCGACACCCTCGCCCGCCGCCTGATGGCGGCCCTGACCCGGGCCCTCGTCGCCCACCGCGGCCAGCAGGCCGCCGCCCCCGAGCTGTACTCCATCCACCAGCTCGTCCTCGGCGTGGCCGAGCGGCGCAGGCTCCCGCGCGAGCGGGCCGCCGCACTGCTCAACCTCGCGGATCTCGACGCGCGGACCGGCCGTACGCGGGACGCCCTCGCGCGTTACCGGGCGGCGCTCGACGCGGGCCGGGAGGCCGACGACCCGTACGCCACCGGACGCGCGATGGAATCCGTCGGCGGCGCGCACCACGAGCTGGGGGACTGGTCGCGGGCCTCCGACTGGTACGGCAGGGCGCTCGCCCACCGCCTCTCCCGCGGCGAGCGCGCCGACGCGGCCCGGCTCTACGGCCGGATCGCCACCGTGCACACCTACGCGGGCCGCTACGGAGAGGCGCTGCGCAACTGGAGCTCGGCGGTCACCGGGCACCGCAAGAACGGCGACGTGGCCGCGCACGCGCGGGCGCTGAGCGAGATGGCGCGCGTACAGGAGTACGCGGGGCGGCCCGAGGAGTCGCTGCGCACCTGCCAGGAGGCGGTCGAGCTGGCCAGGACCGCCGAGGACGTACGGCTTCAGGCCGCGCTCCAGCTCCGCCTCGCGGACACCCTGGAACGGCTGGGCGACCCCACGGCCGCCCTGCTGCACAGGAACGCGGCCGAGCGCATGCTGGGAACGGGCCCGCCGGAGACCGCCGGGCTTGAAACGAACGGTGGAGCAGGGTCTTCCGCCTACGAAATCCGCAGCACATCCTCAGAAGATTGAAGTATTGGAAGGCTAGACAGCGAGAAATCCTTCATTAGACTGGCTCCGCCGCGTACATCCGTGGCGTCTCCCGTTGCGCCCATCGGTGCACCGGTCTGTAGTGCATTGCCCGAGATTTCCCCTGAGCCAAGGACCGTGATCGACGATGAAGGTCGGCATCCCCCGCGAGGTCAAGAACAACGAGTTCCGGGTGGCCATCACCCCGGCCGGTGTGCACGAGCTGGTGCGCCACGGCCACCAGGTCGTCATCGAGCGGAACGCCGGCGTCGGCTCCTCGATCACGGACGCCGAGTACGTCTCCGCCGGCGCGAAGATCCTGGACACCGCCGATGAGGTCTGGGCCACCGCCGACCTGCTCCTGAAGGTCAAGGAGCCCGTCGCGGAGGAGTACCACCGCCTCCGCAAGGACCAGACCCTCTTCACCTACCTGCACCTGGCCGCGTCCAAGGAGTGCACGGACGCGCTCCTGGAGTCGGGCACGACCGCCATCGCGTACGAGACCGTCGAGACCGCGGGCCGCGCGCTCCCGCTGCTCGCCCCGATGTCCGAGGTCGCGGGCCGCCTCGCCCCGCAGGTCGGCGCCTACCACCTGATGGCCGCCAACGGCGGCCGCGGCGTCCTGCCGGGCGGTGTCCCCGGCGTGGCCGCGGGCAAGGCCGTCGTCATCGGCGGCGGCGTCTCCGGCTGGAACGCCGCGCAGATCGCCGTCGGCATGGGCTTCCACGTGACCCTGCTCGACAAGGACATCAACAAGCTCAAGGAAGCCGACAAGATCTTCGGCACGAAGATCCAGACCGTCGTCTCCAACGCCTTCGAGCTGGAGAAGGCCTGCCTGGAGGCCGACCTCGTCATCGGTGCCGTCCTCATCCCGGGCGCCAAGGCCCCGAAGCTCGTCACCAACGAGCTCGTCTCGCGCATGAAGCCCGGAAGTGTCCTTGTCGACATCGCGATCGACCAGGGCGGCTGCTTCGAGGACTCGCACGCCACCACGCACGCCGAGCCGACCTTCCCGGTCCACAACTCGGTCTTCTACTGCGTCGCCAACATGCCGGGCGCGGTGCCCAACACCTCCACCTACGCGCTGACCAACGCGACGATGCCCTACATCGTCGAGCTGGCGAACCGCGGCTGGGTCGAGGCCCTACGCCGCGACCCGGCGCTCGCCCTGGGTCTCAACACCCATGACGGCAAGGTCGTTTACCGGGAGGTCGCGGAGTCCCACGGTCTCGAGCACGTCGAGCTGGAGACGCTCCTCGGCTGACCCCGTGACCGACTCCGGTCGGTCACCGACGCTTTCGTCAACGAGAGTCGTCAATCTCACGCCCGCGGCCGGACCTTGAGAGGGGTCCGGCCGTATGCGTATCAGTGTGGACACGCTCAACTCGCCTTGAACGTAACCCTTTAACCGTTTCGCCCACCCCGGAAACGTGCCACTGGCAAGCCGCACGCCCTTGACATCGCTGTGTCCCTTTGCCGACACATCGGGCCCGGTCCGGCGGATTGTGTTGCTGTGGACCGGTGACACGCCATAGAGTCGCCAACCGTCGGCATGGTGCCACGCTGACCTATCGAGAAGTTCCCTGGTCACCAAGGAGGTAAGACGACTTGTGAATGAGTCGACATTTGCTCCCGGGGGTGGTCAACCAGGAACGTCTGAGCGAGGCCAAGGGCCCGTGGGACTCGAGGCTGTCGGCTCCGTCGCTGTCCGAACCTTCGAAGCCCGGCAGAGCCCCCAGCCGACACAGCCAGCACCCCAGAGCATGGATGGCCATCACGTGAACGCCATGGCCGGCGACCGGAGTGGCGATAAGACCCACACCCACCTCGCCGACTACGAGGAACTGCCCAAGGGGCACTTCTACGACCCCGACGCCGAGTACGAGCCCGATCCGGAGTACGCGGCCACGCTCGCGCCCGACGCGGCCCGTCAGCGCCGCGAGCGCGTCGGCCCCACGGGGCGCACGCTGCCGTACTTCCCGATCCCCGGCCCGCTGACCGACCACGGGCCCGCCAAGATCATCGCGATGTGCAACCAGAAGGGCGGCGTCGGCAAGACGACGTCGACCATCAACCTGGGCGCCGCCCTCGCGGAGTACGGACGCCGTGTCCTGCTCGTCGACTTCGACCCCCAGGGCGCACTCTCGGTCGGCCTCGGTGTGAACCCGATGGAGCTGGACCTCACGGTCTACAACCTCCTCATGGAGCGCGGCATGTCCGCGGACGAGGTGCTCCTGAAGACCGCGGTCCCCAACATGGACCTGCTGCCGAGCAACATCGACCTGTCGGCCGCCGAGGTGCAGCTCGTGAGCGAGGTCGCGCGCGAGTCCACCCTTCAGCGGGCGCTCAAGCCGCTGATGCAGGACTACGACTACATCGTCATCGACTGCCAGCCCTCGCTCGGCCTGCTCACGGTGAACGCCCTGACAGCCGCGCACAAGGTGATAGTCCCGCTCGAGTGCGAGTTCTTCGCGCTGCGCGGTGTGGCCCTCCTGACGGAGACCATCGAGAAGGTCCAGGAGCGGCTCAACCCCGAGCTGGAGCTCGACGGCATCCTCGCGACCATGTACGACTCCCGCACGGTGCACAGCCGTGAGGTGCTCGCGCGCGTCGTCGAGGCCTTCGACGACCACGTCTACCACACGGTCATCGGGCGCACGGTCCGCTTCCCCGAGACCACGGTCGCCGGTGAGCCGATCACGACGTACGCCTCCAACTCGGTCGGCGCGGCCGCCTATCGTCAGCTCGCCAGGGAGGTGCTCGCCCGGTGTCACGCCGAGTGAGTCTGCCGGGGGCCGACGAACTGTTCCGCACGACCGGGGGCATGGCCCTCCAGTCGTCGTCGCCGCGGCGTCCGGCCAACGGTGACGCCAGGGTGCCCGCTCCTGCGGGCGAGAGCGACGAGACCGCGGCGGCCGGCGAGGCCGCGCAGGGCGACGGCGGTGAGCCCGCGGAACACGCGGCCAGCGACGCCGAGTCGGGCGCCGAGTCACGCAGCCGGGCGGCGTCCGCCGAGACGGACAAGGGCGCAGGGCGCCGGTCCGCCGACGGCCAGGCGCAGGACGGCACGGCCCCTCAGAGCGGCAAGAACGGCTCCTCCACCGCCCAGGCGCGGCGGCGGGCCCGGGCGGCCAACCGGCGGCCCAGCGGGCGTGAGCGGCACGACGAGAAGATCACCGTGTACGTCTCCGCCGAGGAGCTGATGGACCTCGAACACGCGCGTCTCGTGCTCCGCGGTGAGCACGGGCTCGCGGTCGACCGCGGCCGGATCGTGCGGGAGGCCGTCGCGGTCGTCCTCGCGGATCTGGAGTCGCGTGGGGACGCGAGCATCCTCGTACGACGGTTGCGCGGGCGGTAGGAGTAGCGTTTCTGGCCTCATGGCCCTGAACAGTGAATCCGCACCGCCCGCTCGCCGCCGCGCCCTGGGGCGCGGGCCGGGGACGGCTCCCGCTCCCGCGGAGGCGGAGCCGGAGCCGCAGTCGGCGGTGCCGGAGCCGGAGGCCGCGCCGGCCCCCGCTGAGCCCGACGTAACCGCTGAGCCCGACGAACCCGGTGACGGGCGGTTCACGGTCCGGCTCGCGAACTTCGAGGGGCCCTTCGATCTGCTGCTCCAGCTGATCGCCAAGCACAAGATGGACGTCACCGAGGTCGCGCTCTCCAAGGTGACCGACGAGTTCATGGCGCACATCCGGGCGATGGGGCCCGACTGGGACCTGGACCAGACGACAGAGTTCCTCGTCGTCGCCGCCACGCTGCTCGACCTCAAGGCGGCCCGGCTGCTTCCCGCCGCCGAGGTCGAGGACGAAGCCGACCTGGCGCTGCTCGAAGCGCGGGACCTGCTGTTCGCGCGGCTGCTCCAGTACCGCGCGTACAAGCACGTCGCGGACATTTTCAGCGGACGGCTCGAAGACGAGGCGCGGCGCTACCCGCGCACCGTCGGCCTTGAGCCGCACCACGCCGAGCTGCTGCCCGAGGTCGTCATCAGCATCGGCGCCGAGGGGTTCGCCAAGCTCGCCGTGAAGGCCATGCAGCCGCGCGCGAAGCCGCAGGTGTACGTCGACCACATCCACGCCCCGCTGGTGTCCGTGCGCGAGCAGGCAGGGCTCGTCGTCGCCCGGCTGCGGGAGCAGGGGGAGACGAGCTTCCGGGAGCTCGTCTCGGACGCGGGGGACACGCTGACCGTCGTGGCCCGGTTCCTGGCCCTCCTGGAGCTGTACCGCGAGAAGGCCGTCGCCCTGGACCAGGAGGACCCCCTGGGCGAGCTGATGGTGCGGTGGACCGGCGGGGACGGCGCCGGTGAGCCGGCCGTGACCGACGAGTTCGACCGGGCCCCCGAGCCGATGGAGGAGAAGGCGTGAGCGAGCACCCCGCGGGGACGGCCACCGTCGCCGCCCTGGAGCTGCGGCCCGCCCTGGAGGCGGTCCTGATGGTCGTCGACGAGCCGGCCACCGAGGAGCACCTCGCGAAGATCCTCCAGCGGCCCCGCCGCGCGGTCGCCGACGCGCTGCGCGAGCTGGCCGACGAGTACACCGTGCAGAAGCGCGGCTTCGAGCTGCGGCTCGTGGCGGGCGGCTGGCGGTTCTACACCCGCCCCGAGTACGCCGCCGCCGTGGAGGGCTTCGTGCTCGACGGGCAGCAGGCGCGGCTCACCCAGGCGGCCCTGGAGACCCTCGCCGTCGTCGCGTACCGCCAGCCGGTGAGCCGTTCGCGGGTCTCCGCGGTGCGCGGGGTGAACTGTGACGGCGTGATGCGCACCCTCCTTCAGCGGGGTCTGGTGGAGGAGGCGGGCGCGGAACCCGAAACAGGTGCGATCCTGTACAGGACGACGAACTACTTCCTGGAGCGGATGGGCCTGCGTGGCCTTGACGAGCTGCCGGAGCTCGCGCCCTTCCTCCCCGAGGCGGACGCGATCGAGGCCGAGACGCGGGAAGGCGTTCCGTCGTTCGACCCGGACGCACCCGATGCGCCGGGTTACGAGGACGCAGCCGACTAAGACGGAACTTTTGATGCGAAGCAGCAGCGGCAGGAACAGCAGCGGAAACAACGGCGGGAGCCGTGGTGGCAACAGCGGCGGCCGCGGCAGCAGCGGTGGCCGCGGCAATTACCGGGGTGCCGGTAACAGCCGCGACGACAAGCGCGACGACAGGCGCGATGACAAGCGCGACGACAAGCGAGACGACAAGCCGAGCAGGCCCAGCAAGCCGCGCCCCGAGGAGCGCCGCTACGACGTGGGCGCCGGCGCCACCAGGACCGGCCCGAAGTCCGGGCGCGGCGCCTCCGCGCGCGGCGGTGCCAAGGGCGGCCCCAAGCAGGGACAGCAGCGCGGCGGCCGGTCGGCCCCCGCACGCTCCCGTGAGTACGAGACCCGTGCCGAGGAGCGCAACCGCGACCGGTACGCGGACAAGCCGAAGGTGAGCACGCCCAAGACCTTCCCCGGCGCCGAGCAGGAGGGCGAGCGTCTCCAGAAGATCCTCGCCCGCGCGGGCTACGGCTCGCGCCGCGCCTGCGAGGAGCTGGTCGACCAGGCCCGTGTCGAGGTCAACGGCGAGATCGTCCTGGAGCAGGGGCTGCGGGTCGACACCGAGAAGGACGAGATCAAGGTGGACGGCCTCACGGTCGCCACGCAGTCGTACCAGTTCTTCTCGCTGAACAAGCCCGCCGGTGTCGTCTCCACCATGGAGGACACCGAGGGCCGCCAGTGCCTGGGCGACTACGTGACCAACCGCGAGACGCGGCTCTTCCACGTGGGACGGCTCGACACCGAGACCGAGGGCGTCATCCTGCTCACCAACCACGGTGAGCTGGCCCACCGCCTGACCCACCCGAAGTACGGCGTGAAGAAGGTCTACCTCGCGCACATCGTGGGTCCGATCCCGCGTGACCTGGGCAAGCAGCTCAAGGACGGCATCCAGCTCGAGGACGGCTACGCCCGCGCGGACCACTTCCGTGTCGTGGAGCAGACCGGCAAGAACTACCTCGTCGAGGTCACCCTGCACGAGGGCCGCAAGCACATCGTGCGCCGCATGCTGGCCGAGGCGGGCTTCCCCGTCGACAAGCTGGTGCGGGTGGCCTTCGGGCCGATCACCCTGGGCGACCAGAAGTCCGGCTGGCTGCGGCGGCTCTCCAACACGGAGGTCGGGATGCTGATGAAGGAAGTCGAGCTGTAGGCGACCCGCGAGCGGACCTGGTGATCTTTCTGGTCCGCGGGGCTTGTGGCTGCCCGCCCACCCTCTTTATAGTCGTAATGACTTTTAAGGGGGTGGGCGGGCATGTCTGTGTCCGAGACCTACGACAAATACGCCTTCGAGCCGTTCGCCGTCACCGTGGACCTCGCGGTGTTCACCATCCGCGACGGCGCACTGCACGTGCTGCTCGTGGAGCGCGGCCAGGAGCCGTACGCGGGGCGCTGGGCGCTGCCCGGCGGCTTCCTGCTGCCGGACGAGTCCGCGGAGAGCGCCGCGCAGCGTGAGCTCGCCGAGGAGACGGGGCTCGCGGACGTCAGCGGACTCCACCTGGAGCAGGTGCGCACCTACAGCGAGCCGGACCGCGATCCGCGCATGCGGGTCGTCTCCGTCGCGTTCGCGGCGCTCGTGCCCGACCTGCCGGAGGCCCGCGCGGGCGGCGACGCGGCCGGCGCCGCCTGGCTGCCGTACGGCCCGGCGGCGTACCGGCCGCTCGCCTTCGACCACGACCGGATACTCGGCGACGCCTACGACCGGATCCGCGCCAAGCTGGAGTACACCGGGCTCGCCACCGCCTTCTGCCCGCCCGAGTTCACGCTCGGCGAGCTGCGCCAGGTCTACGAGGCCGTGTGGGGCGCGGAACTCGACCCCGCCAACTTCCGGCGCAAGGTCGTCGGCACCGCCGGGCTTGTCGAGGCGATCCCGGGCGCTGCCCGCCTCACCGGCGGCCGGGGCAAGCCCGCGGCCCTCTTCCGGGCGGGCACGGCCACCGCCCTGCACCCGCCCCTGCTCCGCCCCGCCGCGGAAGGACACTCCTCGTGAAGCGCCCGGCCACCGGCTCCCTCATGGGGCTCGCCCTCGGGGACGCGCTCGGCTTTCCCACCGAGTTCAACGACGTGCCGTCGATCCTCGCGAAGTCCGGACCGTGGCGGGGGATGGAACTGCCGCGGCCCGCGATCGTCACGGACGACACCCAGATGACACTCGCGCTGGCCAGGGGGATGCGGGCCACCGGTATGCGCGAGCCGGACCCCGAGCGGCTCGCGCTGCTCACCCGCCGTGAGTTCGTCGCGTGGAACGTCTCTCCCGACAACAACCGCGCCCCCGGCACCACCTGTGTCCAGGCCTGCGAGCTCCTCGCCGACGAGCGGCGGGAGTGGCGGAGCGCCGGCAGCCCGCACTCCAAGGGCTGCGGCGCCAACATGCGGGTCGCGCCCATCGGCCTCGTCCCCGCGCTGAGCGACGAAGAGCGCGCGGGCGCCGCCCAGCTCCAGTCCGCGCTCACCCACGCCCATCCGACCGCGCTCGCCGCGTCCGACCTCACCGCGCACGCCGTACGCCTGCTCGCCGGGGGCGCCGAGCCGACGGGCCTGGCCGGGCTGCTCCGCTCCTACGCGTACGACAACCGGGAGACCTACCACGAGCGGTGGCTCGGCGAGCTGTGGCGGCGGGGCGAGGCACCGACGCCGCAGGCGTTCATCGCGTACGGCTGGGACGAGTGCCTGGCCGTCCTCGAACGCCTGGAGGCCGCGCTGAAGCGGGCCAACCCGGAGACCGACCCCTGCCTGGACACCGGCGAGGGCTGGATCGCCGAGGAAGCGCTCGCCACCGGCCTGCTGTGCTTCCTCCAGTTCGTCGACGAACCGGTCACCGCGCTGCGCCGCGCGGCCTGCACCTCGGGCGACTCCGACTCCATCGCCTGCCTCGCGGGCGCCTTCGCGGGCGCCCACCTCGGCGCGGACGCGTGGCCCGCCGAGTGGAGGGAGCGGATCGAGTACCGGGACGAGCTCCTGGAGTTCGGGGCCCTCTGGGACGCCTGACCTACGGCTCGCGGGAGTCCAGGGCCGACGCCCGGCGGGCGCGGACGAGGAAGTCCTCGATCCGGCGCCGGTCGGGCCCGGCGGGGAGCGGGCTGTGCGCGGCCGCCTCCTCGGTCTCGGCCGCGAGGCGGTCCATCCAGGACTCGACCTCCGGCCACGTGCGCTCGCCCGCCTTGACCGCGAGGAGCGGCCCGCGCCGGTCGCCCACGTCGATCATCAGCTCGCCGGTGCGCAGCAGGTCGCGGCAGGACATCAGGAGCCGCAGCAGGTGCATGGCGTGCTTCCAGCGCGGGGCGCCATGGACGCGGACGTCCGCGTCCAGCTTCCTGCGCTGGCCCAGGGCGTAGCGGGTGAACGTGTCGTGGGCCTGCCGGGAGAGGAACGCGTCGCGCAGCGAGAGCAGCTCGCGGCCGGTCTCCGTGACGTGCTCGACGAGCGGGGAGTGCAGGCACTCCAGGACATTCGGATTGGCCCGCAGCGCCAGCTCGCAGAAGCGCTCCAGCTCCCAGCCGAACTGCTCGGGCGCCGGCCCCTCCACGTGCGTCGGCGGCTTCTCGAAGCGCCAGAACAGCGGGGTCGGCGCCTGGAAGACGCCCCGCCGGTCGGTGTCACTGCCCTCCGTGGCCAGACCGAAGGCGCGCGAGCCCATCACACAGGCGTAGACGGTGTGGTCGCGTACGAGGGCCAGGTCCTGGGGGCGCATGCGGCGAGCGTACGGTCCCGCGCGGCGCGTCTCGGCAGGCGGGCGCCGCGCCCCCGCGCGCGCGGCGCTGACTACCCTTGACGGGACAAGCAGTGCGCGGGCGATACGAGGAGCGGTGACGTGGCGGTACGAGCGGTCCGGGGCGCCGTCCAGCTGGACGAGGACGAGGCCGGACACATGGGCGAGCAGGTCGGCGCGCTGCTCACCGCCGTCCTGGAGCGCAACGGGCTGACCGCGGAGGACCTGATCAGCATCTGGTTCACGGCCACCCCCGACCTGCACAGCGACTTCCCCGCCGCCGCGGCCCGCGCCCTCGGCATCGTCGACGTACCGCTGATCTGCGCGCAGGAGATCCGGATCGAGGGCGCCATGCCCCGCGTCGTCAGGCTCCTGGCCCACATAGAGACCGACCGCCCCCGCTCCGAGATCGCGCACGTCTACCTCGGCGCCGCGGCCGCACTCCGCAAGGACATCGCCCAGTGAGAACCGCCCTCGTCATCGGCACCGGCCTGATCGGCACCTCCGCCGCCCTGGCCCTCGCCTCCCGCGGCGTCACCGTCCACCTCGTCGACCACGACCCGGCGCAGGCCCGCACCGCCGCCGCGCTCGGCGCCGGCACCGACGAGGCCCCCGAGGGCCCCGTCGACCTCTGCGTCGTCTCCGTGCCGCCCGCGCACGTCGCCGCCACCCTGGCCGACGTCATGCGGCGCGGCGCCGCGCGCGCCTACCTCGACGTGGCCAGCGTCAAGGGCGGGCCGCGCCGCGAGCTCGAAGCGCTCGGCCTCGACCTCACCCCGTACATCGGCACGCACCCCATGTCCGGGCGCGAGCGCAGCGGTCCGCTGGCCGCCACCGCCGACCTCTTCGAGGGGCGGCCGTGGGTGCTCACCCCGACCCGTGACACCGAGACCGAGGTGCTCAACCTCGCCCTGGAGCTCGTCGCGCTCTGCCGTGCCGTCCCCGTCGTCATGGACGCCGACGCCCACGACCGCGCGGTCGCCCTCGTCTCGCACATGCCACACCTGGTCTCCAGCATGGTCGCCGCCCGCCTGGAGAACGCCGACGAGACGGCCGTACGCCTCTGCGGCCAGGGCATCCGCGACGTCACCCGCATCGCCGCGTCCGACCCCCGGATGTGGATCGACATCCTCTCCGCCAACCCCGGACCCGTCGCCGACCTCCTCGCCGACGTCGCCGCCGACCTGGGCGAGACCGTCACGGCCCTGCGCGCCCTCCAGTCCGCCGACGAGGCGGAGCGCACCGAGGGCGCGGCAGGCGTCGAGACCATGCTCCGGCGCGGCAACGCGGGCCGGACCCGGGTGCCGGGCAAGCACGGCTCGGCCCCCGCCGCGTACGAGATCGTCGCGGTGCTGATCAACGACCAGCCGGGCCAGCTCGCGCGGATCTTCGCCGACGCGGACCGGGCGGGGATCAACATCGAGGACGTGCGCATCGAGCACGCCACCGGTCAGCAGGCGGGCCTCGTGCAGCTCATGGTCGAGCCGAAGGCCGCGCCCGTGCTCAGCGCGGCGCTGCGCGAGCGCGGCTGGTCGATCCGGCAGTAGGCGCCATCAGGCGCCATCAGGCGCCCGTGGGCGGCCGTGGGCGGCGGGCGGAAGGGGCTGTCGGGGCAGGGTGCGCGAGCCAGTAACCTTGTCCGGGGCGTGTCCACGCCCCGCCACCCCGCCCCGAGTACTGCGAAAGGTGTCCGCAGCCCCGTGGAAACCGCAGAAAACGCCGCCCCGGCAGCCGTGATCGTCGCCATCGACGGCCCCTCCGGCACGGGCAAGTCGAGCACCTCCAAGGCCGTCGCCGCCCAGCTCGGGCTCAGCTACCTGGACACCGGCGCCCAGTACCGGGCGATCACCTGGTGGATGGTGCACAACGGCATCGACCTCACCGACCCCGGCGCCATCGCCGACGCCGCGGGCAAGCCCGGGATCGTCTCGGGCACCGACCCGCTGGCCCCGACCATCACGGTCGACGGCACGGACGTCTCGGGCCCCATCCGCACCAGCGAGGTCACCTCCAAGGTCAGCGCCGTCAGCGCCGTCCCCGAGGTCCGCACCCGCATCACCGAGCTCCAGCGCTGGATCGCCGAGTCGGCCGAGAAGGGCATCGTCGTCGAGGGCCGCGACATCGGCACCACCGTGCTGCCCGACGCCGACCTGAAGATCTTCCTCACCGCCTCGCCCGAGGCGCGCGCCGCCCGCCGCTCCGGCGAGCTCAAGGGCGTCGACGTCAAGGCGACCCAGGAAGCCCTGATCAAGCGGGACGCGGCCGACTCCAGCCGCAAGACGTCCCCGCTGGCCAAGGCCGGTGACGCGGTCGAGGTCGACACCACCGAGCTCACGCTCCAGCAGGTCATAGAGTGCGTGGTCACCCTCGTCGAGGAGAAGCGGGCCGAGAAGTGAGCGAGGCTCCCGCCGGACGGGGCGCAGCCGGCCCCGGCGCCATCGAGCACGGCGTCTCCGAGCGGGGAGCCGAGGTCGGCCGCCGGATCGGCGTCGGCCTCATGTACGGCCTGTTCAGACCGCGGGTGCTCGGCTCCTGGCGGGTGCCCGCGAACGGGCCCGTGATCCTGGCCGTCAACCACGCGCACAACGTCGACGGCCCGATGGTCATGGGCGTCGCGCCCAGGCCCACGCACTTCCTGATCAAGAAGGAAGCGTTCATCGGGCCGCTCGGCACCTTCCTGGGCGCCATCGGCCAGGTGAAGGTGGACCGCTCGGGCGCCGACCGCACGGCCATCACCCGGGCCCTCGGCGTCCTGGGGCAGGGCGGCGTCCTCGGCATCTTCCCCGAGGGCACCCGGGGCGACGGCGACTTCGCATCGCTGCGCGCCGGGCTCGCGTACTTCGCGGTGCGCTCCGGGGCCCCGATCGTTCCGGTCGCGGTCCTGGGAAGCACCGAGCGGAACGGACGGCTGATAAAGCAGCTGCCCCCGCTGCGCAGCCGGGTCGACGTCGTGTTCGGAGACCCCTTCGACGCGGGCGACGGCAGCGGACGGCGTACGCGCAAGGCGCTCGACGAGGCGACCGTGCGCATCCAGGAGCGGCTCTCCCGCCACCTGGAAAACGCCAGGCGCCTGACCGGGCGCTGAGCGAGACTTATCAAGTAGTGCGCTGAACCGAAACGCGGACCCGCGCACCGATCACCACGATGAACGACGAGGTACGGACTTCATGAGCGACCAGATCCAGCCCGAGGGCGACGGCTTCGCCGAGCACGACCACGGGGCGCTCGGCGACACCGAGTACGCGCAGTTCATGGAGCTCGCCGCCGAGGAGGGCTTCGACGTCGAGGACGTCGAGGGCGCCATCGAGGAGGCGGGCCACGGCCCGCTGCCCGTGCTCGCCGTCATCGGCCGCCCCAATGTCGGCAAGTCGACCCTGGTGAACCGCATCATCGGCCGCCGCGAGGCCGTCGTGGAGGACCGCCCCGGCGTGACCCGCGACCGCGTCACGTACGAGGCCGAGTGGTCGGGCCGCCGCTTCAAGCTCGTCGACACCGGCGGCTGGGAGCAGGACGTGCTCGGCATCGACGCGTCCGTCGCCGCCCAGGCGGAGTACGCGATCGAGGCCGCTGACGCCGTGCTCTTCGTCGTCGACGCCACGGTCGGCGCCACCGACACCGACGAGGCGGTCGTCCGCCTCCTGCGCAAGGCCGGCAAGCCCGTCGTCCTCTGCGCCAACAAGGTCGACGGCCAGTCCGGCGAGGCCGACGCCACCGCCCTGTGGTCCCTCGGCCTCGGCGAGCCGCACCCCATCTCCGCGCTGCACGGCCGCGGCACCGGCGACATGCTGGACGCCGTCCTCGAGGCGCTGCCCGAGGCGCCCGAGCAGACCTTCGGCACGGCCATCGGCGGACCCCGCCGCATCGCGCTCATCGGCCGTCCGAACGTCGGCAAGTCCTCGCTGCTCAACAAGGTGGCGAACGACGACCGCGTGGTCGTCAACGAACTGGCGGGCACCACCCGTGACCCGGTCGACGAGCTCATCGAGCTGGGCGGCGTCGTCTGGAAGTTCATCGACACGGCGGGCATCCGCAAGCGCGTCCACCTCCAGCAGGGCGCCGACTACTACGCCTCGCTGCGCACCGCCGCGGCCGTCGAGAAGGCGGAGGTCGCGGTGATCCTCATCGACGCCTCCGAGTCCATCTCCGTGCAGGACCAGCGCATCGTGACGATGGCCGTCGAGGCGGGCCGCGCGATCGTGGTGGCGTACAACAAGTGGGACACCCTCGACGAGGAGCGCCGCTACTACCTGGAGCGGGAGATCGAGACCGAGCTCGCCCAGGTCGCCTGGGCGCCCCGCGTCAACGTCTCCGCGACCACCGGCCGGCACATGGAGAAGCTCGTCCCCGCGATCGAGACGGCCCTCGAAGGCTGGGAGACGCGCGTGCCGACCGGACGGCTGAACGCCTTCCTCGGCGAGATCGTCGCCTCCCACCCGCACCCGGTCCGCGGCGGCAAGCAGCCGCGCATCCTCTTCGGCACGCAGGCGGGCACGAAGCCGCCGCGCTTCGTCTTCTTCGCGTCGGGCTTCATCGAGGCCGGCTACCGCCGCTTCCTGGAGCGCCGCCTGCGCGAGGAGTTCGGCTTCGAGGGCACGCCGATCCACGTCTCGGTCCGGGTGCGCGAGAAGCGCGGCCGCAAGAAGTAGTACGTACGCCAGATGCCCGGCCCCGGTTCTCCGGGGCCGGGCATCTCGCGTGCTCAGTGCTCGCGGCGCGGGGCCGCAGGCAGGGCCGCGGGGATCGGGTGGAGGCCCGTCGCGTAGTGGTCCTGCCGGCCGTAGCGGCCCAGGTGGAACTGCCCGAAGGCGTACGGGCGCGCATCGTGCCGTCCGTCGCGCTGTCCGCCGTACGGCCCTGTGCCGAACGCGGTGAAGCCCATATCCTCCTCGCCGGTCCGGTCGCCCGGGAGGGCGCGGAAGGCCCTGCGGTACTCCGAGTACAGCGTGTCGTAGATCGGTGTGGCCGAGCGCTCGCCCGTCGTGTCCGGCGCGGTGCGCATGGACGGGATCGGGGTCTGGTACGCCGGGCGGTAGCGGGAGGGGTCGTATGTGTGCACGTCTGTGCCAACGAAACCGCCGCCCGACGGATGCGGGGGTCCGGGCGCGACCCCCGCGGCCATTCGGGTGATCAGGTCCCGGCGAGCGGCATGGACCCGGCGGCGAGCAGTCCGCGGGCGGCCGCCTCGTCCAGGGCGTCCCGCAGCAGGTCCTCGCGCGGCTGGCGGCCGATGGAGCCCGCGGGAGCGGCGTAGAGCAGCACGGTCTGGGTCTTGTTGACCGCGGCCCGCCAGTCCTCGGTGACCTGGAGCGGCTGGTGGGCCTGCCACCAGGCGACGGGGGCGCTGCCGTGGGGGCCGGGCTGGAAGACGGCGTGGAGCTGTCCCATGCCGAGCAGGACGGACCAGCCGTGCAGTACGGGCGGCACGGTGTGCAGGGAGGTCACCGGCATGAAGCCCTGCTCGATCAGGAGCGGCAGGAAGTCGTCGCCGCCGCCGGGCGCCGCGCCGGGGCGGGCGATCGGCCCGGTGGGCTCGACGACGAGCGCGGGGCGCAGTTCGTTCTCGATCAGGACCAGGCCGCTGGTCACGCCGAGCACGGCCTGGCTCGGCACGTCCTGGTTCGGCGCGGCCTGGCTCGGCACGGTCCGGCTCGCCGCGGCCCGTGCGGGGTCCGCGCCGCCGTCGCCGGTGATCGAACGCACGGCGCCCTGGAGCTGCTCCTCGGTGACCGTAACGATCTGGGAGGGGAGGCAGGAGGCGTGCGCGAAGGCGAGTACGGCGGTCTCCTCGCCGACGAACAGGACCGTGCTGGTCCGTTCCTGGCCGGAGTCGCCCGGGGTGCGGCACGAGGTGCAGTCGTAACTGCCCGGCGTGTTCTCTCCGGTGAGCAGCCGGTCGGCTTCTTCGTCGCCGATCTCGGCGCGAACGTCGTCGCTGACGTCGAGCATGCGCGGCACGGGTGACTCCTCGGGATCGTCACGTGGGGTGATTGGTGCGGGTGTGATGAGCCGGACGGCGCCCGGCTCATAGGAAGACAACGGCGGATCAGTGGCGCAAGTCACGCAACACAGCGAACGGAATCGAACCGTCCGCAGCGCAGGGTGAGATGAGTGGCGGAATGCATCACTCCGCGCCAACGGGCGTTCGGCGTAAGGGAGTTGATGGGGTGAAGTGGGTCACAGATCAATGGATCAACGGGCGTATAAATCCCGATATCAGGCAATGAAGTGGGTGGCCTGAACTCGCCGCTACCTTGAGTAACGCTCAACTGGCCTGTGCGGACGGGGATGCGGTTGCTGCCGGGCCGAGCGCGCTCCTAGATTCCACCGCCGTGTGCAGCGAGCACCGCTCGGGTACGTCCGCCGATCACGCAGGGCGGGCGGGGCCGGACGGACCTCGGCGCCGGATGCGCGAGGGGCCCGTACGGCCAGGGGGAGCCCGGGTACGACGAGAGGGATCTTCATGTCCGCAACTCCCAGGCGCATACGCAGAACGGCAGTGATCGGAGGGGCCGCGCTCATCGCCCCGCTGGGACTGCTCGCCGCGACCGGTCAGGCCGACGCGGCGGACGGCGGAGTGTGGGATCGCATCGCACGGTGCGAGAGCGGCGGCAACTGGCAGATCAACACGGGCAACGGCTACTACGGAGGGCTCCAGTTCTCCGCGGGGACGTGGCGCGCGTACGGCGGAGGGGCGTACGCGGCCACCGCCGACAAGGCGTCGAAGGCACAGCAGATCGCTGTCGCCGCCAAGGTCCAGCGGGCCCAGGGGTGGGGCGCGTGGCCCACCTGCGCCGCCCGCGCGGGTGCGTACGGCCAGGCGCCGTCCGCCGCGGCGCCCGTACCGAAGGCCGCGAAACCGGCGCCGAAGCCGGTCGAGGCGCCTCGGGCCGCCGCCGGGCCGCGCTCGGGCCACGCCGACCGGGGGGCCTCGCGCCCCTCCGGCAACTACACCGTGCGGAGCGGTGACACCCTCAGCGCCGTCGCGGCGCGGCACGGAACGAGCTGGCAGCGCGTGTACGCCGTCAACCGTGCCGTCATCGGCGGGAACCCGGACGTCATCGTGCCGGGGCAGCGGCTCAGGGTCTGAGTCGCCGTTCGGGGTCCGGGCCGCCGTTCGGGTGGGGTTGCGGTCCTGGCGGCGCGGGGCGCCGGAGCAGTGGCGTTCATATGCATAACGTGACCCGATGCATCCGACGCAGCTGACGCATCCGACGCATCCGACGCCCATCAGTCGTCCGCACAGGCGTTTTCGGCCTCTGGCCGTGGCCGCGGGCGCGGTTCTGGCCGTGGCGGCACTGCCACCCGCCGTCGCGTCCGCGGCACCGCCGACACGGCCCACCGCGTACGAGAACGCCTCCTGCTCCGCGGACAAGGGGGCCTGGAACTGCCTGGCCCAGTGCGAGAGCAACGGCCGGTGGGACGCGAACACGGGCAACGGCTACTACGGCGGGCTCCAGTTCTGGCAGCCCACCTGGGAGGCGTACGGCGGCCTGAAGTACGCGCCGCGCGCCGACCTCGCCACCAGGGGGGAGCAGATCAAGGTCGCCGAGAAGATCCGGCTCAGCCAGGGCTGGAAGGCGTGGCCCTCCTGCTCCCAGAAGGTGGGGGTCGAGCGGTTGGCAAGGACCGAGCAGCCGGAGCGGGCCAGCCGCGGGAACCGGCGCACGTACGTCGTCGAGCGCGGGGACAGTCTCAGCGTCATCGCCCGGCGGTACGGGGTCGAAGGCGGCTGGAAGGCTCTCTACGCGGCCAACCGGTCGGCGGTCGGGAGCCGGCCCGAACTGCTGGCCGTCGGGACGAGGCTCGTCATCCCGAAGGGCGGGTCGTAGGCGGCTTCGTCGGCATCGTCGTCGAAGCCCGCCGGGCGGCGTCCAGTTCCGCCGCCTCTCCGCTGAAGACGACCGCGCCCCGGCGCAGTTCGTACACCACTACCGCCGCCCGCCCCGCGCTCTCGCGCAGGGCGGGCGGCAGACGCTGTTCGGCCACGATCACGCAGGCGGGCAGGGCGGTGAGCAGGGCGTAGGTGCGGGCCGCGACGGGTGGGGACATGCCTTGGGCCGGCTCGTCGATCAGGACCACGGGGGTGGTCCCTGGTTCCGGCGAGGCGTGGGGCCGGGGCGTGAGCAGGGCGCGGGACAGGGCCAGCATGCGTTGTTCGCCGCCGGAGAGGGTGCCTGCGGGGCGGGGGAGCAGGGGGCGCAGTTCGGGGTAGGCGTCCAGGGCTCGGGCCAGGTCCGTTCCGGTGCCGGACAGCTCCAGGTTCTCCGCGACGGTGAGCGTCGGGAACACCGCGCGGCGGTCCGGTACGAAGGTCAGCGCTCGGGCCGCGCGTTCGTGGGGCGGCCGGCGCGTGATGTCCTCGCCGTCCCTGAGCACCGCGCCGGCGGTGAGGGGAAGCGCGCCGGCCAGGGCGCGCAGGGCCGTGGTGCGGCCGGAGCCGTTGGCGCCCAGGAGGACGGTCACGGTGTCCGCGGGGGCGGCCAGGGTGACTCCGTGCAGGGCCTCCAGGGGCCCGTAGCGCACGCGGGCGCCGCGCAGCTCCATGCCTCTCATCGCGGCTCGTCCTGCGGCGTGTGCAGAACGTGGTGGGCGGGGCCCGAAGCCACGATGCGGCCCGCTCTCATCACGTGCACCGTGTCGGCCAGGTCCGCCACCCAGGCGAGGTCGTGCTCCACGATCAGCAGGGCCATCCCGTCGGCCGCGAGGGTGCGCAGGAGGACGGCGAGGGCGGCCACTTCCGCCGTGTCCAGGCCCGCCGCTGGTTCGTCGAGGAGCAGGGTGTGGGGGGTGCTCGCCAGGGCTCTGGCCAGTTCGGTGCGGCGCAGGGTGCCGGTGGGGAGGTCCGCTGCGGGGCTCGCGCGGTGGGGGGTCAGGTCCAGCAGGCGCAGCGCCTGGGCCGTGGTGCGGTGGGTGCTCCGGGGGGACTGGTCCGCGGCCACCTGGATGTTCTCCGCGATCGTCAGGGAGGCGAAGAGCGCCGGCTGCTGGAACGTGCGGGCCACGCCCGCTCGGGTCCGGGCGTGGGCCGGGAGCCCGGTGATGTCCCTGCCGTCCAGGGTGACGCGGCCCTCGTCGGGGCGGAGGGTGCCGGCCAGGCAGTGGAAGAGGGTGCTCTTGCCCGCGCCGTTCTCGCCCGTCACGGCGGTGATCCGGCCCGGGGGGACCGTCAGCGACACGTCGTTCAGGGCCGTGTAGCCGTCGTAGGTGAGCGTGATGTGGTGGGCCGTCAGGGGAGCTGTGGCCGCTCCGGCCCGCTCGCCCCGGCGGCTCCGTCCGGTGCGTTCGCCTTGCACGTCCGTCGTGCCCCGCGCTCGCGGAGAGCTCCGCGTCCCCTCCGGGCGGCTCGGCGGCTGCCGGTCGGCGAGGGGCGTCGTCCGCTTCTCGGCCGGGGGGCTTTCGGTCCGTCGCAGGGCCGCTCGTGCCGCCCTGCCTCTGGGTGTCAGGCGGGGGCGGCTGTCGGGGCGGAAGTGGTGGGCCGCCTTGCGCAGTGCCTCGTAGGGGCCGCCGGGGAAGCGGCCGATCAGCACGGCCAGGACGCCGATCACCGCGGCGGCCATGCCGCCCCTCGTGCCCGCGTCCAGGCCCACCAGGAGGGCCGCCGCTGCCAGGGCCCCCAGGAGGCTGTCCGAGCCGAGGACCACCACCGCCGCGAACCAGAGCAGGCCCCGTACGGGGTCGAACGCGCCGGGGTCGAAGGCCTGCTGGCCCATGGCGAGCATGCCGCCGCCCAGTGCCGCCAGCGCCGCCCCGGTGACGAACGCCGTCAGTTTGAGGGTGGAGACGGCCGCGCCCGCCGCCGCCGCGCCCGCCTCGTGGTCCCGCAGTGCCGCGAGCGCGCGGCCGGTTCTGCCCCGGCGCAGGGCGGTGACCAGGAGCAGGGCTCCCGCGAGGATGACCAGTTCCAGCGCGTAGTAGGCCCTGTCGCCCAGGAAGCCCGCAGGGCGGTCCAGGGTCAGGCCCGCCGTCGCGTACGGCTGGGCGAAGACGAAGCGGCTGACGCCCACGCCGAAGGCGAAGGTCGCGAGGGCCAGCGCCAGGCCGTGGCGGCTGATCGCCGGTCTGCCCGTGAGGAGGCCGAGGGGAGCGACCAGGAGGACCGCCACCGCCAGGGCCGGCAGGTGCGGGAGCTCCGGGAGGCCGGGGAAACGCCCTGCGGTGAGCAGGGCCGTGAACAGCGCGCCCAGACCCGCGTACGCCGCCTGGCCCAGGGAGATCTGGCCGCCTCTGCCCGTGACGACCACCAGGGAGAGGAGGATCACCGCCAGTGCCGGGACCTGGACCGCCGTGGTGAGGTCCTGGCCCGCGAAGCCCAGGGGGATCAGGAAGAGGAGCGCCGCCACCGTCCAGGCGCCCGGCGGGGCCGGAACGCGGGCCGACGCCGTGCGGGGCAGCGCGTCCTTCGAGCCGATGCCCGGGAGGATCAGGGCCGCTGCCAGGAGCGCGATCACGAAGAGGTTCGCCCCGGCCGTCTGGACGAGCTGTTCCCGCGTGCCCGACGGGTGCAGGCGGGTCAGCTGGCTCTGGGCCACCCCCAGGGCCAGGGCCACCGCCACCGCGGTCGGCAGGCTGCGCATGCCGGCGGCCACGGCCACCGCCATCACCTCCATCACCAGCAGCGGCATGCCGTACGGGTCCAGCCGTACGTAGGGCGCCAGGAGTACGCCGGTCAGGCCTGCCGTGAAGGAGCCGAAGGCCCAGCCCACCGCTGCCACCCGGCGCGCGTCGATGCCGAAGAGCACGGCAAGGCCCCGGTCGTCGACCACGGCTCTCAGCTCGCCGCCGAAGCGGGTCCAGCGGGTCACCGCCCCCACGGCCACGGCCAGCGCCACCGCCGCGCCCAGGGGGACCCAGGGGTCCGCGGAGAGCAGGGTGGGGGCGTCGTCGCGGGCGCCGGGGCCCCAGAGGAGGGCCGCGCCGCCGACGAGGAGCACGAAGACGCCGATCGAGGCCACCAGGGTCTGCGCCGGGTCGCTGCCCAGGACGGCCAGGGGGCGGAAGACCGCGCGGTCGAGGAGCAGGCCGATGCCGGGGGCCACCAGGAGCAGCGTGACGGCGGCCGCCGGTGCGAGCGGCCAGTGCCATTCGGCCGTCAACTGGCGCAGGACGTAGGCGCAGACCATGGCGGTCGCGCCGTGCGCGAAGTTGAGGACGCCGGTCGCGCGGTAGGTGACGATCAGGCCGATGCCGGTGAGGGCCGCGGCGCCGCCGACCGAGAGCCCGGCCAGCGTGAGGTCGTAGCTCAGGGACGACACCGGATCAGCTCGCCGCGTCGGGGGAGCCGGACGCGGGGGGCCGCTCGGGGGTGCCGGGAGCAGGGGGCCGCTCGGGGGTGTCCGGCTCGCCCGTCAGCCGTGGCGGCTCGCATATCGGGCACGGGGCGAGGCCGCCCCGCGCCAGGAGCGCGGTGTCCACGGGGACCGCCTCCGGTTTGGCCGCCACCAGGGGGCAGTCCGCCCGGTGGCGGAGCGTGCCGCCGGGGACCGTCAGGAGGTCGTCGCTCGTGGCCATGGGCGGGCCCGCGGCCGGGGACCGCGGGGGTTCCGCCGCCACCAGGAGGCCGTACAGCTCCTCCACGCGCGACGCCGCCAGTGCGCTTCTGCCGTGGGTGTAGAGCATCGCCCCCGCGATGATCAGGGCCGCGCCCGGCACCGTGCACGAGGCGAGATAGGGCAGCTGCCGCTCGGCGAAGCGTTCGCCGGAGACGCCGTACCAGCCAAGGACGCACAGCACCGCGCCCGCGGCGAGGGCCGCGTAGGCCGCCCACAGGGCCGGGTGTCCGGGGCGCGGCGCGCCGCCCCTCCGCGATGGCCGAGCTGTCCGCGCCGCGCGCATCTGAGCCCCCCGGGGACGCCTGAGTCGGTCACGTCAGCAACGCCGGTCCCGTCGGCGCTCTGTCCATGTCAGCCGATGGCTTGCACTATGCCCTCTACAAGCTGACGCTGAAAGCTCCGGACCGTCACGGCCCGGACCGACACCCGGTGGTGAGCCAGATGGTTCTCGGGAGCAGCCGCCCAAGGCGGGGAACGCACTTACGGCGGGGGCGGGGCGCGGTGCTCGCGGCGGCCGCCCTGCTGCTGGTCGTGCCGGCCGCCGCGGCCTGCGGTGACGACAGCGGTGGCGGCGACGGAGACCCGCCGCCCGAGCCGTCCGTGGAGAAGCCGGCCGAGCCGACGAAGGACGATGAAGCCGCGCCCGCCGACCCGGCGGCCGCGAAGAGCGAGGTCACCGAGAACTGGGAGAAGTTCTTCGACCCCGAGGTCTCGCTCAAGGAGAAGGAAGCCGTTCTGGAGGACGGGGCCAAGATGCGGGCCGTCCTGGAGAGCTTCGGCGGGGACGAGCGCGGGCAGCAGGTCGCGGCCGACGTCGGCAAGGTCGAGTTCACCTCGGCGGAAGAGGCCGACGTGACGTACGCGCTGACGCTGAAGGGCGCCACCGCGCTGCCCGACGCCTCGGGGACGGCCGTCAACCAGGACGACACCTGGAAGGTGTCCGTCAAGACCCTCTGCGCGCTGGTGAAGCTGAGCGGGAATGCGTCGCCCGGGCCGGGCTGCTGAGGCGTTGCTCGCCGTCGCGATGCTCACCGCGGTCGTGGCCTGCGGGAGCAGGCTGCCGGAGAGCGACTTCGAGCGGCGCGGCACCGCGTCCGCGCCCCCGGGCGGCGAGCCGTTGCGGGTCGGCGTCATCGCCAGCGCGACCAGCCCGGTCGGCGGCGCCGCGTTCACCGGACCGCGCGACGGGGCCAAGGCCTACTTCGAGCGGCTGAACGCGCGCGGCGGCATCGACGGGCGCAAGGTCGAGGTGCGGACCTGCGACGACGGCGGCAGCGGGGTCGGCAACAACGACTGCGTGCGCGAACTCGTCGAGCAGCACAAGGTCGTCGCGCTCGTCGCCACCGCTTCCCTGGATTACGCGGGTGCCTCCCGCGTCTCCCGGGCGGGTGTGCCCGACATCGGGGGGCAGCCGATCGGGGCCGCGTACGACACGTACCCGCATCTGTACGGGATCTACGGGAGCCTCGCCCCACGGAACGGCAAGCCGGGCTGGGGCGGCAAGCTGTACGGCGGCACCGAGGTCTACCGCTACTTCAAGCGGGAGCAGGGAGCGCGGACCGCCGCCGTCGTCTCGTACAACCAGGCCGCGTCCGCCGCGTACGCCCGCCTCGTCACCCGGGGCCTGAAGGCGGAGGGCTACAAGGTCGTCACCGAACAGCTCGACTTCGCCCTGCCCAACTTCCGCGCGGCCGCGGCCGACCTGAAGGAGCAGGGCGCCGACCTGGTCTTCGACGCGATGGACACGCACGGCAACGCCAAGCTCTGCGAGGCGATGGACGAGGCCGGCGTGGAGGTGACCGCCAAGGTCACCAACGTGCAGAACTGGACCTCGGCCGTCGCCGACGACTACAAGGACGCGCCCCGCTGCCGCAACGCCCTGTGGGCCACCGGGGCGAGCAGGAACCACGAGGACACCGGGCACCCCGCCGTACGGGAGTTCCGCGCCGCCATGAAGGGCCGGGAACTCTCGCAGTGGCAGCTGGAGGGATGGGCCGCCGCCATGTGGTTCACGGACGCCGCGCGCGCGTGCGTACGGGCGCACGGCGGCGACGTCACGCGCGCGTGCGTGGACGGGTTCATGGACAGGAATCAGCCGTATTCCGCCCGTGGGCTGCTGTTACCGGTCACCTTCGAACACCGCGACGAACCGCCCGCGCACCGCAGGACGTGTGTGTCGGTGGCCCGTTGGCGGGACGGCGAGGGCTGGGCCACACAGGGCGGCGACATGAACGACAACTGCTTCGACGTGCCCCAGCTCTCCTACCAGCCTTGATGGACCACAACGCGAATAAGTTCCGCCTTCCGGCCAACGATCACATATCTGTTCAAAAACAGGATGGTATTGGCACCCAACCTTTGGCCAGGAATCCCCGTCTAACCCTGCGGTAGGCGGACGAGGGGGACTGTCCGCATGGAAACGCGGGATACGGGGACGCATGCACATCTCTTTCCTGATTCACAACGCGTACGGGATCGGAGGGACGATCCGGACGACGTACAACCTGGCCAACACGCTGGCCCAGCAGCACGACGTCGAAGTCGTCTCCGTCTTCCGGCACCGCGACGAGCCGGTGTTCGCGCCTGACCAGCGCGTCCGCCTGAGCCACCTCGTGGATCTGCGCAAGGGCACCCGGGGCTACGAGGGCGACGACCCCGAACACCTGCGGCCCGCACGGACCTTCCCCGACGCCGAGGGCCGCTACGACCAGTACAGCGCCCTCACCGACCGGCGCATCGCGGACCATCTCGCGCGCCTGGACGCGGACGTCGTCGTCGGCACCCGGCCAGGACTCAACGTGCACATCGCGCGCCAGACCGGGCGCGGACCCCTGCGCGTCGGCCAGGAGCACCTCACGCTCGACAGCCACTCCAAGGAGCTCCGCCGCCAGCTCCGCAGCGTCTACCCCCGCCTCGACATCCTGACCACGACGACCGAGGCCGACGCCCGCGCCTACACCCGCAAGATGCGGCTGCCCGGCGTGCACGTCCAGGCGGTGCCCAACCCCGTGCCCGCGCCCGGCATAGAGCCCGCCGACGGCTCCCACAAGTGGGTCGTCGCGGCCGGGCGGCTCGCCCCGGTCAAGCGGTACGACCTGCTGATCAGGGCCTTCGACAAGGTGCGGCGCGAGCGCCCCGACTGGCGGCTGCGGATCTACGGCGGCGGCAAGCAGAAGGAGAAGCTGCGCGCGCTGATAGACGAACTCGGCCTCTACAACCACGTCTTCCTCATGGGCCCCGCCCACCCCATCGAGCCGGAGTGGGCCAAGGGCTCCATAGCCGCCGTCACCTCCAGCCTGGAGTCCTTCGGCATGACGATCGTCGAGGCGATGCGCTGCGGCCTCCCCGTGGTCGCCACCGACTGCCCGCACGGCCCCGGCGAGATCATCGACAACGGTGTCGACGGACGGCTCGTCGAGGTCGGCAACCCCGACGCCATCGCGGGCGGCCTCCTCGAACTGATCAACGACGACTCGCTCCGGCACCGCATGGCGGGCGCCGCGCTCCAGGACTCCGAGCGCTTCGACCCCGCCCGCATCGCCGAGCGCTACGACGCGATGTTCTCCGGGATGCTCACCCGCGGGGACTCGCTGGGCGGCCGGTTGCGCGGCTCCGTCCACCGCACCCGCGGCGCGCTGCTCGGCGGCGCCTACGCGGTGCGGGACCTCGGCCGCGTCCAGACGAAGGGATCCACCGCATGACGGCCTCGGCCACCTCGCAGGCGGCGTACACGGAGGACGAGCAAGCCCCGGACGCGCCGCGGGCCGACTGCGTCGCCGACTCCGCCGGAGGCCTCACCTTCGACGTGACGGAACCGGGCGAGTACGAGCAGGACGACGTGGCCTACCTGCTGCTGCGCCTGCGCGACTCCGACGAGGAGATCCGCCTGCCGCTCACCCCGGCCGCCGACGGGCGGCTGCGGGCCGCGCTGCCCAGCAGCGTCGAGCTCGCCGAGGGCCGCTGGAACGCGTTCGTCCAGGTGGCCGGCGGTGCCTCGCGCCGGCTCATGCCGGGCGTCAACGACCTGCGCTCGCTGGTCGACCGGGCGCCGAGCGGCAGCCGCGGCTACGTCGCGGTGCGCATCCCGTACGCCACCAAGCAGGGCAACCTCTCCGTGCGCAGCTGGCTGCGGGCGCCGCACGCCGAGGCCGGGGAGATCGACCTGACGGACGCCGGCATGACCGTGCGCGGCCGCGTCTACGGGGTCCCGCTCGCCGACGACGCCTGCGTCGAGGCCGTCCGGCGGGCCGAGCCGGAACTCGTCCGCCGGGCCGACGTCACGGCCGAGGGGCCGGAGTTCAGCTTCGCGCTGCCGCACGGCGAGTTCGCCGGGAGCGGCGCGGGCCCCTGGGACCTGTGGCTGCGCCCGGCCGGGGAGAGCGGGCCGCGGGTGCGCCTCGCCCGGCTCCTCGACGACGTCGCGGACAAGAAGGCGATCTTCACGTATCCGGTGCTGCGCCGCGAGACCGCGCACGGCACGCTGGAGGCGGGCCCGTACTACACCCACGACAACGACCTGGCCGTGCGCGTACGTGAGGCGGCGGCCACGGAGGACACCGAGGACTGAACGATGCGGACCGTGGCTGTCCTCGGTCCGGGGCACAATCACGTCCATGTTGGAGACATCGGCACGTCTGCTCCGCCTGCTCTCGCTGCTACAGGCCCACCGCGACTGGTCCGGCGCGGACCTCGCCGACCGGCTCGGCGTGACCGCGCGCACCGTCCGCCGCGACGTGGACCGGCTGCGCGAGCTCGGCTACCCCGTCAACGCCAGCCCCGGCACCGGCGGCGGCTACCAGCTCGGCGCCGGTGCCGAGCTGCCGCCGCTGCTCCTCGACGACGACGAGGCGGTCGCGGTCGCCGTCGGCCTGCGCACCGCCGCCGGACAGGGCATCGAGGGCATCGGCGAGACCTCGGTGCGCGCGCTCGCCAAGCTGGAACAGGTCCTGCCCAGCAGGCTGCGCCACCGGGTGGGCGCGCTGAACGCCTTCACCGTGCCGATGCTGCGCACCCCGAGCCAGGAGGGCGTCGACCCCGCCGTACTCACCGAACTCGCGGGCGTCTGCCGCGACACGGAGCGGCTCCGCTTCGAGTACCGGGACCACTCGGGAAGCGCCACGCGCAGGACCGTCGAGCCGCACCGCCTGGTCTGCACCGAGCGCCGCTGGTACCTCGTGGCCTGGGACCTGGACCGCGAGGACTGGCGGACCTTCCGCGTGGACCGCGTCGAGCCCCGGCCGCCGCACGGCCCGCGCTTCACGCCGCGCCCCCCGCCCTCCGACGACCTGGCCGCGTACGTCGCCCAGGGAGTCTCCACGGGCGCGTACGCCGAGCGGGCCGTGGTCCGCCTCCTCGTGCCGCTGGCGGAGGCGGCGCAGCGGCTCCCCCCGTCCGACGGCACGCTGGAGGCCGAGACGGACCACAGCTGCCTGCTGCGCACGGGCGCTCCGAGCCTGGACGTGATGGTCTTCCACGTCCTGTTCATGGGCATCGAGTTCCAGGTGGTGGAGCCCGTCGAGCTGATCGAGCGGATCAGGACGGCTCGGGACCACCTGAGCCGGGCCCTGGACCGGGGTGCCGGGTCTGCGGATCCTCCGGCACCCGGCCGGGCTCGTGCCTCGTGAACGACGCGTACTCCGGGTGGTGCAGGTCGAACGCCGGGGACTCGGAGCGGACGCGGGGCAGCGTGACGAAGTTGTGCCGCGGCGGCGGGCAGGACGTCGCCCACTCCAGGGAGCGGCCGAAGCCCCAGGGGTCGTCGACCTCGACCTTCTTGCCGTACTTCGCGGTCTTCCAGACGTTGTAGAGGAACGGCAGCGTCGACATGCCGAGCAGGAACGCCCCGATGGTCGAGACGGTGTTGAGGACGGTGAAGCCGTCCGCCGCCAGATAGTCGGCGTACCGGCGCGGCATGCCCTCGGCGCCCAGCCAGTGCTGGACCAGGAACGTCGTGTGGAAGCCGACGAACAGCGTCCAGAACTGGATCTTGCCGAGCCGCTCGTCGAGCATCTTGCCCGTCAGCTTCGGCCACCAGAAGTAGAAGCCGCCGAAGGTCGCGAAGACGACGGTGCCGAAGACGACGTAGTGGAAGTGGGCGACGACGAAGTACGTGTCGGTGACATGGAAGTCCAGCGGCGGCGAGGCGAGGATGACGCCGGTCAGACCGCCGAACAGGAAGCTCACCAGGAACCCGACCGCCCACAGCATGGGCGTCTCGAAGGACAGGGAGCCCCTGAGCATCGTGCCCGTCCAGTTGAAGAACTTCACGCCCGTCGGGACCGCGATGAGGAACGACATGAACGAGAAGAAGGGCAGCAGCACCGCGCCCGTGGCGAACATGTGGTGCGCCCACACCACCACGGACAGGCCGGTGATGGCCATCGTCGCGCCGATCAGCGGCAGATAGCCGAAGATCGGCTTCCGGCTGAAGACCGGGATGATCTCGGTGATGATGCCGAAGAACGGCAGGGCGATGATGTAGACCTCGGGATGCCCGAAGAACCAGAAGAGGTGCTGCCACAGCAGCGCGCCCCCGTTCTCCGAGGCGAAGACGAGCGAGTGGAAGCGCCGGTCCGCCTCCAGGACGAGCAGCGCGGCGGCGAGCACGGGGAACGCGATCAGCACCAGGATCGACGTGAACAGGACGTTCCAGGTGAAGACCGGCATCCGGAACATCGTCATGCCGGGGGCCCGCATCCCGATGATGGTCGTCAGGAAGTTCACCGCGCCGAGGATCGTGCCGAAGCCGGAGAGCGCGAGCCCCATGATCCACAGGTCGGCGCCGACGCCGGGGGACCGCTCCAGGCTGTTGAGCGGGGCGTACGCGAACCAGCCGAACGCGGCGGGGCCGCTGGGCACGAGCAGCGAGCCGAGCACCATCAGGCCGCCGAAGAGGAACAACCAGTACGAGAGCATGTTCAGCCGCGGGAAGGCGACATCGGGGGCGCCGATCTGGAGCGGCATGATCTCGTTGGCGAAGCCCGCGAACGTCGGCGTCGCGAAGAGCAGCAGCATGATCGTGCCGTGCAGGGTGAAGGCCTGGTTGAACTCCTCGTTCGTCATGAGCTGGAGGCCCGGCCTGGCCAGCTCGGCCCGCATCATCAGCGCCATCAGCCCGGCGGCCAGGAAGAAGACGAACGACGTGATCAGGTAGAGGTGACCGATCTTCTTGTGGTCGGTGGTGGTCAGCCAGTCCACGACCAGCCGGCCCGGCCGTACCCGCCGCACCGGCGGTTCGACCGCCCGCACCGTCTCGGTCCCCATCGCTTGCCCCTTCGCCATCGCGTCCTGGGCCTGCCCGAAGCTCACGCCATGATGCTCGCGCGGGGCCCGACTCCGACAGGGGGCGTACGAGCCGCTTCCGGATGGCCGGGGCCGGGGGCACCCCTGCCGGAATGGTTAATTCCTCCATGCCCCTCCATGTCCCTTCAACATCCGTCCACGGGCCGGGACGAGGAATTGCGGAGGGGGCGCGAAGTGCGCGAACCGCTATTCCGGGCGCCGCATTTCGACGCTATCCGAACCGCCTTCGCGCAGGGGTGAGCACGCCGCCGAATTGCGACGTGACAAGCGCGGAACCGCCCATACGTGTGACGGAGTTCGACTGAAACGCACGTCGTGATCCTGTGACAGAAGCGTGACCAGAGAGGTATACGTGACGCTTGGTGCATGGGCCCCGGTCCTTCCCCGGCGCCGCCGGGGCGCCTAACGTGGCGGCCATGGCACCTATTCCGACCCCGCCCGCAGAGCCCGAGGACAGCCCCGACCGTTACGTCGGCCTCGCGTCGCAGGACGCCGAGCGGCAGGCCCGCGCGTCCGGCTGGACCACCGTCAGGTCGCTGCCCCCGGGGACGATCATCACCATGGAGTACCTCGCGGGGCGGCTCAACTTCGAGGTCAAGGAGGGCGTCGTCACGCGCTCCTGGAAGGGCTAGACCCCCCGCAAGGCCCGTCCCATGACGAAGGCCCCGGTTCCTCGACGGAACCGGGGCCTTCGTTGTGCGGGGGATGGGCTGTGCGTACCGGCCCCCGCCGGTCTGCGGGTCAGCCGCCCGCCATCGGGCGGGCCGACGCGGTGCCGCGCGGAACGCGGTCGGGGTGCGCGGGTCTGCGGCTGCCCGCGGGGGTGACCGGGGTGCGCTCGGAGCGGGCCGTGTGCGGGCCCGGCGCGAGGTAGGCCGGGGACCTGGCGGTGGCGCGGGCGGCGCCGACCGGCTCGCGGGCGGGCGCCTCACCGCCCGCGGAGGGGCGCTGCTGCACGATCGCAGGGACGCCCACCGGGGCGGGCACGGGCTCGGGAGCCTGCGCCGCGCCGCTCGTGCGGCGGCCGCGCCAGGCCTCGCGGACGCGGAAGATGACGGCCTCGACGCGGGTGATCAGCGGCTCGACCCAGGGCAGCGCGAGCAGGATGAGCAGGCCCGCGGCCCAGCCGAGGAAGACGTCGCTCAGCCAGTGCGTACCGAGGTAGACGGTGGTGAGACCGACGCTCAGGGAGACCACGGCGGAGAGGGCCGACAGATAGCGCCGGGTGCGCGGGGTGGAGGCCATATAGGCCAGGATTCCCCAGGTCACGACGGCGTTGGCGGTATGGCCCGAAGGAAATATATCGCCGTCCTGCCACATCTCGTTCGAGCCGATCACGGTGGCGTAGTGCGGGCCGAGGCGGCCCATGCCGATCTTGGCGGCGCCGACGGTGACGTTGAGCAGGAGCAGGGCGGCGCCGAACATGAGCAGCGGGCGCAGCGTGTGCTGCCGCCAGGAGCGCCAGCCGAGCCAGGCCGCGACCATGACGGCGGTCGGGCCGCGCTGGCCGAGGACGACCCAGTAGTCGAGGAAGGCGTGGATCTCCGGCCACTGCTGGTAGGGCCGGAAGAACATGACCTGCCAGTCGAACCGCACCAGCCACGAGGTGGCGAGCACGGCGACGACGATGGCCAGGTAGAAGGCCAGGGTCGAGCCGAAGAGCACGACCCTGTGCCGGCTCATCCTCGGTACATCGAGGTGGGCCGGTCGTTCCGGCTCACGGTCAAGACGGGCGAAGACCCGGTCAAGACGGGTGAGGTTTCGTTCGGTACGCACACAATCGACGTTACAGCGAGTGAGTCTGGCACTAGGCCGAACCAGTGGCTTTGTGATGACGATGTGATGTGGGATTGCTCTCAGACCAGGGCCTATTCCCTGGGATTCCTTATTCAGTCGTCGCGCCCACACTCAATTCGTTGATCATTTCCGGTGCGGTTTTAATCCGTCTTATGAATTTCGTTCACCGGGGGCTGGTGTGGAATTTCCCTTACGGCCGCCGACGGACGTCCGAAATGATCATGACCTGATCACGGCGGGCCCGAGCCGTGCAGCCAGAACGCCCCGTAGACCGCGCTCGCCACCGCCACGCCCCCGAGGATCAGCGCCGATCTCGACGCGCGCAGCCGGGCCAGCGCCACGGCGAGCGGCAGCAGCAGCGGGAAGGCGGGGAGGAGCAGCCGCGGCTTCGAGCCGAAGTAGCCGGCCGCGCACAGGGCCAGCGCGACGACGATGCCGGTGTAGAGGAGCAGCGGCAGCGGCTGCCGCTGCCGGGCGCCGGTCACGTACAGCCAGATCACCAGGGCGACGCCCACGATCAGGCCGACGCCCGCGAGGGCTCCGGGGACGGAGGTGAACTTCTCCCCGACGAAGCGCGCGAAGGCGTAGCCGAAGTCGAAGCCGTTGCCCCAGCCCGCCTGGACGTCGAGGTAGCCGAACAGTCCGTCGCCGGTGCGGTGGCCGACCCACAGCACATAGCCCGCCGCGCCGAGCGGCGCGAGGACCACGCCGAGCAGCATGCGGGGCCCGGCCCGCCGCTCCCGGTACACCTGGACGGCCGCGGTCACCCAGATCGCGGCGACCACCGCCGCGCCCACCGGACGGGTCAGGCCCGCGAGGGAGGCGAACACGCCCGCCCACACCCAGCGCCCCCTGAGCAGCGCGTACAGCGACCAGGCGGCCAGCGCGGTGAACAGGGACTCGCTGTACGCCATCGACTGCACGATGCCGACCGGCAGCACCGCCCACAGCACGGCGGCGCAGATCCCGGCCCGCCGCCCGTACACGTGATCGGCGACCGCGAAGATCCCCGCGGCGGCGAAGAGCGAGGCGAGCCAGCTCACCACGAGCCCGGCATCGGCGTACGAGAGCGGGCTCACCGCCGCGACGAGCCGCTCCAGCCAGGGCAGGAGCGGGAAGAACGCCAGGTTGGAGTGGACGCTGCCGTCCGGGAGCCGCACCTCCCAGCCGTAGCCGAACTCGGCCACACGGGTGTACCAGAGCGAGTCCCAGCGGGCGGTGAGCAGCGTGTGCGGGCTCTTCCCGGCCGCCGCGCCCCAGACCGCGAGCACCGCGAGGCCGAGCGCGCGCACCCCCGCGTACGCGAGCAGCGCGGGCGCGGCCCGGCGCAGGGCGTGGCCCGCCGGAGACGGCGAGGGGTGTTGATCAAGATCGGTCACGGGCTCGATTATCGGCCGTCGCGGCCGTGGGACGCCGTCGGGGCCGCGGCGGAAGGTGGACGCGTGGCACACGCCACACGGCATCCGCACAACCATGAGAGGTCCGCCACGTACCCCAGAAACGGACTCGCGTACTCTGGCGGCTCACTCGCCTCTGTCCGCGCCGCCGTCCGTATCGCCGGAGCGGGGATTCCACGTCCCGCAGGCCGCCGATGCGAGGGACCACTGGGAGGTACGCGCATGTCCGGGACGACCACGGCCGCAGCACCGCAGGGCCGTCGGGGATCCGGGGTCCGTGCCGGGGCCAACCGCTGGGTCGTGCTCGTCGTCCTCTGCGTCAGCCTGCTGCTCGTCGCCGTCGACGCCACCGTGCTGCACGTCGCCGTGCCCGCGGTCTCCGAGGACCTGCGGCCCGGCGCGATGGAGCTGCTCTGGATCGTCGACATCTACCCGCTGGTCTGCGCCTCGCTCCTCATCCTCTTCGGCACGCTCGGCGACCGCGTCGGCCGCAGACGCGTGCTCCTGCTCGGCTACGCGCTCTTCGGCGTCGCCTCGGCCGTCGCGGCCCTCGCGGACAACGCGCAGGTCCTGATCGCGGCCAGGGCGCTGCTCGGCGTCGGCGGCGCGATGATCATGCCCGCGACGCTGTCGATACTGCGCCAGGTCTTCCCCGACCGGCGCGAGCGCGCCGTCGCCATCGGCATCTGGAGCGCGGTGGCCGCGGTGGGCGCGGCCGTCGGACCGCTGCTCGGCGGGTTCCTCCTCGAACACTTCTGGTGGGGCTCGGTCTTCCTCATCAACATTCCGCTGATGCTGGTCAGCCTGCCCGTGGGCCGCTGGCTCCTGCCCGAGTCGACGGGTAAGGGCAACGGCCCGTGGGACGTGACCGGCGCGCTGATGGCCGCCGGCGGACTCTTCGGCCTCGTACTCGGTGTGAAGCGCCTCGGCGGCGGGGAGTCGCCGCTCGGCGTGACGACCCTGGCCGCGCTGGCCGCGGGCGCCGCCCTCCTCGTCGGCTTCGTGCGCAGACAGCGACGGCGCGAGCACCCGCTCGTCGATCTGTCGATGTTCGCGCGGCCCGCGTTCAGCACCTCGGTCGGCTGCATCGTGCTCGCCATGCTCGCCCTGGTCGGCCTGGAGCTGATCGCCGCGCAGTACCTCCAGCTCGTCCTCGGCCTCTCCCCGCTGGAGACCGGCCTGCGCCTGCTGCCCCTCACCCTGGCCGCGATGGCCGCGGGCCTCGCGGGCTCGAAGCTGCTGCACCGCTTCGGGCCGCGCACCATGGTCTGCTCCGGCTTCTGCCTCACCGCGCTCGCCGTCCTCGTGCTCACCGGCATGGGCGGCGACGCCAACGACGTGCTGCTGCTCACCGGCTTCGTGCTGCTCGGCCTCGGCCTGGAGACCACGCTCTTCGGCTCGTACGAGTCGATGCTGAGCGAGGCACCGCCGTCCCAGGCGGGCGGGGCCGCGGCGATCGGCGAGACCTCCTACCAGCTCGGCGCGGGCATCGGCATCGCCCTGCTCGGCAGCGTCATGAACGCGGCGTACGCGCCGGGGCTCTCCTCGGTGCGCGGCGTCCCCGCGGCGGACAGCGCCGCCGCCGGGCACTCGCTCGGCGAGGCCTACGAGGTCGCCGCGCGGCTCGGCGGGGCGCCGGGCGACGCCCTGCGCAGCGCGGCGCGCGACGCCTTCGTGCACGGGCTGCACGTCACGCTGCTGGTCAGCGCGGGCCTGCTGCTGCTCGGCGCGCTCGCGGCGTTGCGCTTGCCGCGCGGCATGGACTGTTCGGCCGCGGCCGCGGCCTCTGCCGAGCAGGGGGTGCCTGCGCCGCGGAAACCCTCCCGGGTCGGGGCCGACTCCTCCGTGCGGTGAATCCCGTTCCGGCCTTCGGCCGCTCTGGACGTGCGGGGCCCGGCCGCTCTGGACGTGCGGGACACTGCGTCGTAACGTCAGCGCGAGCCATATAACTACCACTGCTAGTTTTGTGCCGCCGGAGGCCCGCATGTCCGAAAGCGCCCGCACCCCTCTGCCGCCCTTCGACCCCGCCGACCCGCTCGGCCTCGACGATTCGCTCGCCCCTGAGGACCTCGCGATCCGCGACACCGTCCGCTCCTGGGCGGCCGACCGGGTCCTGCCGCACATCGCCGACTGGTACGAGAAGGGCGAGCTGCCCGGCATCCGCGAGCTGGCCCGCGAGCTCGGCTCCATCGGCGCGCTCGGCATGTCACTGGAGGGCTACGGCTGCGCGGGCGCGAGCTCCGTCCAGTACGGACTCGCCTGCCTGGAGCTTGAGGCGGCCGACTCCGGCATCCGCTCCCTCGTCTCCGTGCAGGGCTCCCTCGCGATGTACGCCATCCACCGCTTCGGCTCCGAGGAGCAGAAGCGGCGGTGGCTGCCGGGGATGGCCGCGGGCGAGATCATCGGCTGCTTCGGCCTGACCGAGCCCGACCACGGCTCCGACCCGGCGTCCATGCGCACGCACGCGAAGAAGGACGGCACCGACTGGGTGCTCAGCGGGCGGAAGATGTGGATCACGAACGGATCGGTGGCAGGCGTCGCCGTCGTGTGGGCGCAGACCGACGACGGGATCAGGGGATTCGTCGTGCCGACGGACAGCCCCGGCTTCTCGGCGCCGGAGATCAAGCACAAGTGGTCGCTGCGGGCCAGTGTCACCAGTGAACTGGTGATGGACGAGGTGCGGCTGCCCGCCGACGCCGTCCTGCCCGAGGTCGCCGGCCTGAAGGGCCCGCTGAGCTGCCTCTCCCACGCGCGCTACGGCATCGTCTGGGGAGCGATGGGTGCGGCACGCTCGTCCTTCGAGGCGGCCGTGGAGTACGCGAAGACCCGCGAGCAGTTCGGCCGGCCGATCGGTGGCTTCCAGCTCACCCAGGCCAAGCTCGCCGACATGGCGGTCGAGCTGCACAAGGGCATTCTGCTCGCGCACCACCTCGGGCGGCGCCTCGACGCGGGCAGGCTCCGTCCCGAGCAGATCAGCTTCGGCAAGCTCAACAACGTACGAGAGGCGATCGACATCTGCCGGACGTCCAGGACGATCCTGGGCGCCAACGGGATCTCCCTGGAGTACCCCGTCATGCGGCACGCGACGAACCTCGAATCGGTGCTCACCTATGAGGGCACCGTCGAGATGCATCAACTCGTTCTGGGCAAGGCGCTCACCGGTCTTGACGCCTTCCGGTGAGCCGGAGAGGTCCGGTGGGCCGGAGAGGTCCGGTGAGCGGCCTCGCCCACTAGCTCTGGTTGAAGAATCCGTCCGAGGGGCGACTCGACGCCTCGCCGTTGACGATGTGCGTGTCGGCGGGGGTCAGGAGGAAGACCCGCGTCGCCACGCGCTCGATCGAACCGCGCAGTCCGTAGGTGAGACCGGCCGCGAAGTCGACCACGCGCTTGGCGTCGGTGGGGTCCATGGACGTGAGGTTCATGATGACCGGGACGCCGTCCCGGAACATCTCACCGATGCCGCGGGCGTCCCGGAAGCTGTTCGGGGTCACCGTCCCGATGCGGCGCTCCTGCTCCTGGGCCTTCTCGTCCGCCACCCGCACGCGCGGGTCGGTCACCCAGGCCTCCGGCTGGTCGGGCCCCTCGGCCCGGTCGTCTTCGTAGCCGTCGTCGTAGTAACGCTCGTCGTTGTTGTCGTCGACGAGGCCCAGCCAGGCACTCGCCTTGCGCACCGATCCCATGGACGCCTCCTCTCGCAGCGGTTTCCCTGCTTTCCGCGTTCCTATCGTCGTCCATGATGCGGATGCTGCGCCAAGTGGATAGTCGCCGCGCGGGGTTTTCGTGACGGTACTGGTGCAGAGTCAACACGCCGACGCACGTGGTACTTCAAGGGTCCCGCCGCGTACGGCTGCTGACAGAGAGTGAAATATGATTTCTCCCGGCGTACGGGTGACGGCCGGTGCGTCCGGGTGAACGTCTTCCTCGTTACGATGCCCCGAGATCATCGGATCATCAGTTCGGGCCACTCGGGGGAGTCGTCTTGTTCGGAATAGTCAGGCCCTGCACTCACCGTCTCGGTGACGGACTCAAGGCGCAGTGGATGGCCCATCTGTGCGGGCTCTGCCTCGCGCTCCGCGGTGACCACGGGCAGTTCGCCCGGGTCGTCACGAACTACGACGGTCTGATCATCTCGGTCCTGACGGAGGCTCAGGCCGAGCGCGAGGGCGGCGGGCGGCGCACCGCGGGGCCCTGTCCGCTGCGCGGGATGCGGACGGCGTCCGTGGCGCGGGGCGAGGGCGCGCGCCTGGCCGCCGCCGTCTCGCTGGTGCTCGCGTCGGCGAAGGTCCGCGACCACGTCATCGACGGTGACGGGCTCCTCGCCCGCGGGCCGGTGGCCGTCGCCGCCCGGCGCGTGGCCAGGAGCTGGGACAAGGCGGGCGCGCGGACCGGCGCCGACGTGGGGTTCGACACGGCGGTCCTGCTCGACGCCGTCGAACGGCAGGCCGGGATCGAGGCCTTGGCGGGCCCCGGCACCTCGCTCCTGGCGGTGACCGAGCCGACCGAGACGGCCACCGCGGCGGCCTTCGCGCACACCGCCCTGCTCGCCGGGCGGCCCGGCAACGTGGAGCCGCTGGCCGAGGCGGGGCGGCTCTTCGGCCGCCTGGCGCATCTGCTCGACGCCGTGGAGGACAGGGAGGCGGACGCCGCGTCGGGTGCGTGGAACCCGCTCGCCGCGACCGGCACGTCCCTCGCCGAGGCGCGGCGCCTCGCCGACGACGCGCTGCACGGCATCCGCCTCGCGCTGCGCGACGCGGAATTCACCGACGGCAAGCTGGTGCACGTCCTCCTCGCGCATGAGCTGCGCCGCTCCGTCGACCGCGCCTTCGGCACCGAGGCCTGCGGCCACGCGCACCAGGTGACGGCAGATCAGCAGGGCTCCTTCGGGCCGCCGCAGCAGGGCGGTCCCTACGGGCCGCCGGCCGGGGGCCCGTACGGTCAGCAGAATCCGTACGGGGGCGGGAACGGCAACCCGTACGGGGGCGGGAATCCGTACGGCGGCGGCATGCCCGGCGGCCCCGGTGGTCCTGGTGGTCCTGGTGGCTTCGGCGGTCCCGGCGGCCCCGGTGGCTTCGGCGGTGGCGGGCACGGCTTCGAACCTCAGCCGCCCAAGCCGGGCAAGCGGGGCTTCTGGGCGGGGTGCGCCGTGGCCATCGGCCTCTGCTGCACCTGCAAGCTGTGCTGCGCCGACGAGTACGAGGGCCCGTGGTCCCGCAAGAAGCGCGAGGGCTGCTGCAACAACTGCGACTGCGGCTGCTGTGAGTGCTGCGGCTGCTGCGACTGCGGCCTGTAGCGCGCACCCGGCGTTCTGGCACCGCACGCCCCGCACGCCCCGCACGCCCGCCGGGGGCGCTCGCGCGGCATCCGGATGGTTCAATTCTGGACAGTCCCGGGGCGCGGGGCGAGGCCCCCGGCGGGGCGCCGTCACGTGCGCCGCCCGGCGGGACGCGCAAGCCCCCTGACGTCGTCAGCCCCCTCCTCGCGGTCCGGTAGGCCCTGGTCACAGTGGCCGCGGCGGGCAGCGGAACCCGTACCCGCCTCGGCCGAAAGGCGCCCTTGTGCGGCCGGACACCACCGCCCAATACTCCCGAGCAGCGCTTGCCAGGAGCACGGCGTACGCGGAACCGAGCCCGCTCTTCGGCTGCGCCTCACGGGTCCCCAACCCACGCGGACCCACTGACTTCCCTCGGGAGGAACAAACGTGAGGATCAAGCGCACCACCTCCGGCATAGCGAGACACACCCGTCTGCTCGCCGTGACCACCGGAATCGTCGCCGCGGGAGCACTCGCCGTACCCGCGGCCAGCGCACACGACGGCACGGCCACCTTCAGCGCCTCACAGCTGGAGCAGGCGAGCGACGCCGTGCTCGACGCCGATGTAGCGGGCACTTCGTGGGGTGTGGACCCGAAGACGAAGCAGGTCGTCGTCACCGCCGACAGCACCGTCTCCAAGGCCGAGATCGCCGAACTCAAGGCGGCCGCCGGGTCCAACGCGGGCGCCCTGAAGATCGAGCGCACCCCGGGCAAGTTCCAGAAGTACATCTCCGGCGGCGACGCCATCTATTCGAGCACCGGGCGCTGCTCGCTCGGGTTCAACGTGCGCAACGGCAGCACCTACTACTTCCTGACCGCCGGGCACTGCACCGACGGCGCGAGCACGTGGTGGTCCAACTCGGCGAGGACCACCGTGCTCGGCACGACGTCCGGGTCCAGCTTCCCGACGAACGACTACGGCATCGTCAGGTACACCAACAGCTCGGTGACCAAGTCAGGCACCGTGGGCAGCCAGGACATCACCCGCGCCGCCGACGCCACGGTCGGGCAGAACGTCACCCGCCGCGGGTCCACCACCGGCACGCACACCGGCCGGGTCACCGCGCTCAACCAGACCGTCAACTACGGCGGCGGCGACGTCGTCTACGGCATGATCAAGACCACGGTCTGCGCCGAGCCCGGCGACAGCGGCGGCCCGCTGTACGCGGGTTCGACGGCGCTGGGTCTGACCTCCGGCGGCAGCGGCAACTGCTCCTCCGGCGGCACGACCTTCTTCCAGCCGGTCACCGAGGCACTGCGCGCGTACAACGTCAGCGTCTACTGACCGGGGCGGGGCCCAAGGGCCGCGCACCGCACGTGAGACCGCAGCCAGCAGCAGGATGAGCCCCCGCCCGGTGTTCCGGGCGGGGGCTCGCTCTCTCCCGGGGGGCCGGCATGGTCGAGGAGCTGGTGGCGGCGGGAGCGGCAGCGGGGTCGGTCGCGGTGGTCTGCGCGATGGCGGCGTCCCGCGTCGTCAAGCAGTACGAGCGGGGCGTGGTCCTGCGGCTCGGAAAGCTCCAGCGGACGGTGCGCGGCCCGGGGTTCACCATGATCGTGCCGTTCGTGGACCGGCTGGACGCGGTCATCTACTTCAAGGTGATCGACGCCGCCGAGGCGGTCGTGCAGGTGGAGGACTACCGCTTCGCCGTCTCCCAGATGGCGCAGACCTCGCTCCGGTCGATCATCGGCAAGAGCGACCTCGACGATCTGCTCTCCAACCGCGAGAAGCTCAACCAGGGCCTGGAGCTGATGATCGACAGCCCGGCCATCGGCTGGGGCGTGCAGATCGACCGGGTGGAGATCAAGGATGTCTCCCTGCCCGAGACCATGAAGCGCTCCATGGCCCGCCAGGCCGAGGCCGACCGCGAGCGCCGGGCCCGCGTCATCAACGCCGACGCCGAGCTACAGGCGTCCAAGAAGCTCGCCCAGGCCGCCCACGAGATGGCGGAGGAGCCTGCCGCGCTCCAACTGCGGCTGCTCCAGACCGTGGTGGCCGTCGCCGCGGAGAAGAACTCCACCCTCGTCCTGCCCTTCCCCGTGGAGCTGCTCCGCTTCCTGGAGCGGGCCCAGCAGGCTCTGCCGCAGCCGCCGGATTCCGGAACGGGAAGTGCGGAAGCCGGAGAGCCGGGCCGTTCCGGAGGGTCGAGAACCGGACAGGACTAGTCCTCACAGGCTGATGACCCCTCTCCACCACGCCGTATTCGCCGCGGGGGCCCACGTGGTGGGACCCGGATCACTCAGGGGTGCGGGGGCGCACAGCAGTTGTGGCGTGCGCGTCCTGAAGTAGACCTTGTGTGCGACCGGAAAGCGTCGGGATAGTGGGCGTGGCCAAGTTGGCATGGACGCGGCTTTTTCAGCGTGGCGGTTCCATGCCCGCGTATGCCCTGCGATCCGTCAGGCCCCCACGCCCGACGGGTCGTTCCCCCCACAGGAGGTCGTGAGTTTTGAAGCACCGACGCATACCCAAGCGGCGTGTAGCCGTGGCAGGCGCGGGCATCGCCGCGCTGGTCGCCGCGGGAGTCACCTTCCAGACGGCGAACGCGAGCGAGAGCGCGGCGAACCCCACCCCGGACGTCCTCTCGGTCGCCAAGGCAGGAAAGCTGGCCTCGGCCCTCACCAAGGACCTCGGCGCGGACGCCGCGGGCACGTACTACGATGCCAAGGCGAAGGCCCTGGTCGTGAACGTGCTGAACGAGCAGGCGGCCGACGCCGTCGAGTCGGCGGGCGGCAAGGCAAGAATCGTCCAGAACTCCCTGGCCGAGCTGAAGAGCGCCCGTGCGACGCTCGACGACAAGGCGGCCGTCCCCGGCACCTCATGGGTGATGGACCCGGCGACCAACAAGGTGGTCGTCACGGCGGACCGCACGGTCAAGGGCGCCGAGCTCGACAAGGTCGGCGCGATCGTGAAGAAGCTCGGCGGCAAGGCCGAACTGAAGCACAGCAAGGGCGAGTACAAGGCCTTCATCGCCGGCGGCGACGCGATCTGGGGTGGCGGCTCGCGCTGCTCGCTCGGCTTCAACGTCGTCAAGGGCGGCGAGCCGTACTTCCTGACGGCCGGTCACTGCGGCAACGCGGTGAAGAGCTGGTCCGACTCGCAGGGCGGCTCGGAGATCGGCACCACGGAGGAGTCGAGCTTCCCGGGCAACGACTACGCGATCGTGAAGTACACGGCCGACACCCCGCACCCCAGCGAGGTGAACCTCTACAACGGCAGCTCCCAGGCGATCAGCAAGGCCGGGGACGCCACGGTCGGGCAGAAGGTGACGCGCAGCGGCAGCACCACCCAGGTCCACGACGGTGAGGTCACCGCGCTCGACGCCACGGTGAACTACCAGGAGGGTCAGGTCGACGGCCTGATCCAGACCACGGTCTGTGCCGAGCCCGGTGACAGCGGCGGCGCGCTCTTCGCCGGTGACACCGCGCTGGGTCTCACCTCCGGCGGCAGCGGCGACTGCGGCAGCGGCGGCGAGACGTTCTTCCAGCCGGTGCCGGAGGCGCTGAGCGCCTACGGGGCGGAGATCGGCTGACCTCGCGAAAACATGGAGCCCCGCCCCCGGGACCCCGGGGCGGGGCTCTTCCGTGCGCGCTGTCCGGGCGGGGCTACGCGACGCCCTTGCCGTAGCTCGTGCCGCTGAGGTCGATCGAGCCGGACCGAGGTCTGCGGCGGGCGGACAGGGCGAGGGTCACGACGGTGCCCACGAGCGCCCAGCCGGCGAGGACGAGCAGGGGCCAGGTGATCGCGTTGCCCTCGAAGTACGCGATGGAGCGGGCGGTCCAGGTGCCCGCGCCCGGCGGCAGCCAGGGCCCGATCGCCTTCCAGAAGGGCGGCAGCATCGGCAGCGGGAAGGCGCCGCCCGCGCTCGGGTTGCCTCCGATGACGATGAGCAGGACGGCCAGGCCGATGCCCACGACGCCGGTGAGCGCCTGGAGGGCGAGCGTGATCGCGCCCACCCCGAAGATCACCAGGGCGCCGAGGCCCCACAGGCCCATGATGCTGCCGGGCAGGGCGCCGAGGACGGGCCCGATGATGACCGCGCCGCCGAGGCCGCCGACGATCGAGTAGAGCGCCATGGTGCCGAGCCTGAGCACCGCGCGCGGCAGGTTGGAGGCCCGGGAGCCCGCGCTGATCGCCAGGATCGACGCGCACAGATAGCCGCCGACGCACCAGCCGACGACCAGGTAGAAGGACGAGAGCCCGTTGAAGTCCTGGTCCGAGGCCGGGGCCACGTCGACGGTCTTCACCGTGCGCTTCTGTGCCGCGTCGGCCTCGGTGGTGAGCGTGGTCAGGGTCCTGGAGAGGGCGGTGCCCGCGCCGGAGGCGACCAGGAGGGTGTCGGTGGTGCCGCGCGGGTCGACGACCAGGGCGCCGTCCAGCTCACGGCTCATGATCTTGTGCCGGGCCGTCGCCTCGTCCTTGACCGTGCGCGGGTCGAGCGGCTCCCCGGGCAGCTTCCGCAGCCGGTCGGCCGTCTGCTCGGCCGCCTTCCCCGGGGCGACCACCCCGAAGGCCACGTCCTTGGGTCTCGGGTCGTGCAGTGCTCCCACGTAGGAGGCGATGAACAGGAGCTGGAGGGCGAGTACGCCGATGACAAGCAGGGCTGCTCGCGGGGTGACGGCGCTCTTGAACTCATCGGCGAACCTCATGCCTCAACGCTCCGGGGTACCGGTCGTTTCCGCAGGTGGGCTGGGCCGAACGGACGACACGGGCAGTGCCGGGGGAGGGGTCGGGAACGCGTGTCGTACATGCGTTCGAAACTTGGTCTATGGTGGAGGCGGGGGATACGGAAACGGTTCGGTTCAGGGTTACAGGAGGTGCGTGTGCCCGGTTTCACGCATCTGCACACCGTCTCCGGGTTCTCCCTGCGGTACGGCGCCTCGCACCCGGAGCGGCTCGCCGAGCGCGCCGCCGAGCGGGGCATGGACGCCCTCGCGCTCACCGACAGGGACAGCGTCGCGGGCGCCGTCCGGTTCGCCAAGGCCTGCGCGAAGGCCGGTATCCGGCCGCTGTTCGGGGCCGAACTCGCGGTGGGCGCTCCCGCGCCCGCCAGGGGCGAGCGGCGGCGGACCCCCGTGCGCGGAGGTGCCTTCATCGACGAGTCGACCCCGCGCGTGACCTTCCTCGCCCGTGACGGCGCCACCGGCTGGGCCGCGCTCTGCCGTCTGATCACCGAGGCGCACCGCGCCCCCGACGGGCAGCCCGTCCTGCCGTGGGACGAGAACCGCGGCGAGGGCCTGACCGTGCTGCTCGGCCCCGCGTCCGACGTGGGGCGCGCGCTCGCCGCGGGCCGCCCCGACCGGGCCGCCCGGCTCCTGGCACCCTGGCGCGAGCGGTACGGCGACGCGTTGCGCCTGGAGTCCGTCTGGCACGGCCGCGAGGGCACGGGCCCGGGATCGCTCCGCCTCGCCGCGCGCACCGTCGGCTTCGCCGCCGAGCAGGGGGTGCGGCCCGTCCTGAGCAACGCCGTGCGCTACGCCGACCCCGGGCAGGGCCCCGTCGCCGACGTCCTCGACGCCGCCCGCCGCCTCGTCCCCGTCGACCCGACCAAGGACCTCGACGGCGGGGAGCGGTGGCTGAAGGACGCCGACTCCATGCTGGGCGTCGCCGAGCGGGTCGTCGAGGCCGCGGGGTTCCGCCGCGACACCGCCCACCGCCTGCTCGAACAGACCCGGGCGACCGCCGCCGAGTGCGTGGTCGACCCCGAGGACGACATCGGCATCGGCTCCGTGTACTTCCCCGAGCCGCACCTGGTCGGCGCCGGACGCCGCACCGCGCAGCGCGTCCTCGCCTCGCGGGCCGCGGCGGGCATGGTGCGGCGCGGCTACGCCTCCCGGCGCGACTACTGGGAGCGGATGCACCAGGAGCTGGACATCATCGCCCACCACGGCTTCGCCTCCTACTTCCTCACCGTGGCCCAGGTGGTCGACGACGTACGCGGTCTGGGCATCCGGGTCGCGGCGCGCGGCTCCGGCGCCGGGTCCCTCGTCAACCACCTCATCGGCATCGCGCACGCCGACCCCGTCGAGCACGGGCTGCTCATGGAGCGGTTCCTCTCCACGCGGCGGCCGGTCCTGCCGGACATCGACATCGACGTCGAGTCGGCCCGCCGCATCGAGGTCTACCGCGCGATCATCGGCCGCTTCGGCACCGAGCGGGTCGCGACGGTCGCCATGCCCGAGACCTACCGGGTGCGGCACGCCGTACGCGACGTGGGCGCCGCCCTGTCCATGGGCCCGGCCGACATCGACCGGATCGCCAAGGCCTTCCCGCACATCCGCGCCCGCGATGCCCGCACCGCGATGGCCGAGCTGCCCGAACTGCGGGAGCTGGCCGCGGAGCTTGGCGACCACGAGCGCTTCTGGGACCTCGTCGAGTCCCTGGACGGGCTGCCGCGCGGCGTCGCCATGCACCCGTGCGGGGTGCTGCTCTCCGACGCCTCGCTGCTCACGCGCACGCCCACCGTGCCCACCAGCGGCGAGGGCCTGCCCATGTCGCAGTTCGACAAGGACGACGTCGAGGACCTCGGCCTGCTCAAGCTGGACGTGCTCGGCGTACGGATGCAGTCGGCGATGGCGCACGCGGTGGCGGAGGTCGAGCGCGCCACGGGCGAATCCGTGGACCTCGACGACCCGCGCCAGGTACCGCCGGACGACCCGGCGACGTACCAACTGATCAAGTCCACTGAGACGCTCGGCTGCTTCCAGATCGAGTCGCCGGGCCAGCGGGACCTGGTCGGACGCCTCCAGCCCTCGACCTTCCACGACCTCGTGGTGGACATCTCCCTGTTCCGTCCGGGACCGGTCGCGGCCGACATGGTGCGGCCCTTCATCGAGGCCAGGCACGGCCGTTCGCCCGCCCGCTACCCGCACCCGGACCTGACGGGCCCGCTGGCGGAGACGTGCGGCGTCGTCGTCTTCCACGAGCAGATCATCCAGATCGTGGACATCATGACCGGCTGCGGACGCGGCGAGGCCGACCGGGTGCGGCGCGGGCTCTCCGACCCGGAGTCGCAGGGACGGATCAGGCTCTGGTACGCGCAGCACGCGGCGGCCAAGGGGTACGACGCCGGGACGATCGAGCGCACCTGGGAGATCATCGAGGCCTTCGGCTCCTACGGCTTCTGCAAGGCGCACGCGGTGGCCTTCGCCGTGCCGACCTACCAGTCGGCGTGGCTGAAGGCCCATCACCCGGCCGCCTTCTACGCCGGGCTGCTCACGCACGACCCCGGGATGTACCCGAAGCGGCTGCTGCTCGCCGACGCGCGGCGGCGTGGGGTGCCGATCCTGCCGCTGGACGTGAACCGGTCGGCGGTCGCCCACCGTATCGAACTGGTGTCCGAGCCTCGGCGGATGTGGGGGCTCCGGCTCGCCCTCTCCGACGTGCACGGCATCAGCGAGGCCGAGGCCGCGCGGATCGCGGAGGGGCAGCCGTACGCCTCGCTCGTCGACTTCTGGGAGCGGGCCAGGCCCTCCAAGCCGGTCGCCCAGCGGCTCGCCCAGGTCGGCGCGCTCGACGCGTTCGGCGCCAACCGGCGTGACCTGCAACTGCACCTGACGGAGCTGCGGCGCGGCACCCGGGGGACCGCCGGGGGACAGCTCCCGCTGGCCGGCGGGCGCGGCACGGCGTCGGCGGGGCTGCCCGACCTCGACGACGCGGAGCGGCTCAGCGCCGAACTCGGCGTCCTCGGCATGGACTCCTCGCGCCACCTCATGAGCGACCACCGCGACTTCCTGGCGGAGCTCGGCGTGCTCAGCGCCCGGCGGCTGCGCGAAGCCGAAGACGGGACGACCATCCTGGTCGCGGGCGCCAAGGCCGCCACGCAGACGCCGCCGCTCCGCTCCGGCAAGCGGGTCATCTTCACGACCCTGGACGACGGCACGGGCCTGGTCGACGTGGCCTTCTTCGAGGACGCGCACGAGCGGTGCGCGCACACCGTCTTCCACTCCTGGCTGCTGCTGGTCCGCGGCGTGGTGCAGCGCCGGAGCCCGCGCAGCTTCAGCGTGGTGGGCGCGGCGGCGTGGAACCTGGCGGAGCTGGTGGAGCTGCGGAAGGAGGGCGGCCTGGAGGCGGTGGCGCAGCGGCTGGCGGAGCCCGAGCCCGAGCGCGAGCCGGAACCGGCCCCTGATCCGGGAGCCGGTCCGGGAGCCGAGCCGGGCTCCGCCCCGGCGCCCACCTCGCGGCGCATCCGGATGCCCACGGGGTTCCAGCTGAACCCCTGGGCGGACCTCCGCCCGCCGGGCGAGGGCCCCGCGGGCGTCAGCAGGAAGTTGTGGCACCAGAGTCCGGGGAGCGCGGGATGAGTGGGACGAGCCACGGGCAGGCCGAGGGAAGCGGGCAGGCCGAGGGCGGCACCCTTTACGTGCGGTTCCTGCTGACGCCCATGTACGAGGCCGCGCTGCCCCGGCTGATGGGCCTGCTCGGCGAGTTCACCCCGCAGGTGGAGGCGCTGCCGCCCGACGCCGCGCTCCTGGACCTGCGCGGCGCCCGGCGGTACTTCGGGCGGAGCGCCGTCGACCTCGCCGCGCTGATCCGCGTACGGGCACTCGCGCTGTACGGGGTGGAGTGCGCGATCGGCGCCGGGCCAGGACCCATGCTGGCCCGGATGGCCGCGCGCGGCGCCGCCCCCGGCGTGACCCGGGCGGTGCCCGATGGCCCGGAAGGCGTACGGGAGTTCCTCGCCGACCGGCCCGTCGCCGAGCTGCCCGGCATCGGCCGCGCCACCGCCCGCACTCTCTGCGAGTACGGCCTCGACTCCCTCGGGAAGGTCGGCGCCGCGCCCCTGTCCACCCTGCAACGGCTCGTCGGTGCCCGCGCGGGCCGTGAGCTGCGGGAGAAGGCGCTGGGCATCGACCGCGGCAAGGTCGTGCCGAACTCCGCCGCGCGCTCGCTCGCCGTCGAACGGCCCTTCCCCCGCGACGAGCTGGACCCCTTCCGGCACCGCCGCGCCCTGCTCTCAGGGGCCGAGGAGCTGGGCGTGCGGATGCGCGGTGAGGACCAGGTGTGCCGCACGCTGACCCTCACCGTGCGGTACGCGGACCGCTCCACGACCACCCGGACCAGGACCCTGCCGGAGCCGACCGCCCACTCCACGGCGCTGACCGTGACCGCGTACCGCATGTACGAGGCGCTCGGCCTCCAGCGGGCCAGGGTGCGCGCCCTGTCCCTGCGCGCCGAGGGCCTCGCGCCCGCCGAACACGCCACCCACCAGCTGACGTTCGACCCGGCGGACGAGAAGGCCCGCCGGATCGAGGAGGTGGCCGACCGGGCACGGGCGAAGTTCGGCCCCGGCGCGATCGTGCCGGGAACACTGGCGGCGTAGCCCGGCCCCGGGGCCTCGCGGGACTCCGGGGGCGGGGCCTCACGGGACTCCGGGGCGGGGTCTCACACGTCCCTGCGGTGTGCCGCCGCCAGGGCGACCGCCACCGCCGCCAGCGGCCATGCGGCGAGGACCGGCCACGCCTCGGCGATCGCCAACGGGTACTTCTCCGGGGGGCTTGGCACCGCGGGGTTGTCCACCAGGCGCTCCCACGCGGCGAGCGGCATCGCGTTGCCGGTCTCCTTGACCCAGCGGTACGTATCGCCGCCGAAGAGCGCCGGAAGCAGCAGGAGCACGCCGACCGCCGAGACCACGGTGCCCGCGGCGTGCCGCACCACCGTGCCGAGCGCAAGGCCGATCAGCGCGCACACCGGGGCGAGCAGCGCGGAGGCCGCGACGGCGCGCAACGCCCCGGGGTCGCCGAGCGACAGGCCGCCCTCGTCACGCAGCAGCGCCTGCGTCACCCCGAACGACGCCCCCGCGACGACCACGCCGAGCCCGCACAGCACCGCCGCGACCACGGCCGCCTTCGCCGCGATCACCGCCCGGCGGTCCGGCACGGCCGCGAACGTCGTACGGATCAGACCGCTGCTGTACTCGCCGACGACACAGAGCGCGCCCACCGCGGCCGCGAGGACCATGAGGAGCTGCCAGGCCGGTTCGACGAAGGCGGTGTGCAGCGGGTCGAACCGGAAGTACGGCTCGATGTCGGCGGGCGGCGGCGGCATGCCCGCGAGCCGCCGGGCGTTGGACCAGGCGGAGTTCGCGTTGATGCCGATGACGGCGAGGGCGCCGCCGCCGAGCACCCAGTACGTCGAGCGCAGCGACCAGAACTTGATCCACTCGGCGGCCAGGAGATCGCCGAAGCGCGCGCCCGTACCCGTACTCATCGAGCCCGTACTCATCGCAGTCCTTCCGAGAAGTGGTCCACATGGCCGGCGGTGAGTTCCATGAACGCCCTCTCCAGGGTCCGGGCCTCGGGGGCGAGCCGGTGGAGCACGACCCGGTGGGCGCACGCCAGCTCGCCGACGCGGGCCGCGGGCAGCCCGGTGACCGTGAGCAGCCCGTCGTCGTCCACCCGGACCGCGGCGCCCGCGGCGGTCAGGACGGCGGCGAACCCGGTGTCCCCGGGCGCCCGCACGGTCACGCCCGGCAGACCGGCGCGGGCCGCGAACCGCGCGACGCTCTCCGCGGCGATCAGCTCCCCCCGGCCGATCACGACCAGTTCGTCGGCGGTGTCCTCCACCTCGCCCATCTGGTGGCTGGAGACGAAGACCGTGCGTCCCTCGTCGGCGAGGCGCCGGAAGAGGCCGCGCGCCCACAACACCCCCTCGGGGTCGAGGCCGTTGAGCGGCTCGTCGAAGAGGAGCACCGGCGGGTCGCCGAGCAGCGCCGCGGCGACGCCGAGCCGCTGTCTCATGCCCAGCGAATAGCCGGCCACCCGCCGCCGCGCCACCCCCGTGAGGCCCACCTCGGCCAGGACCTCGCCGACCCGGCGGCCCGGAATCCCGTTGCCGCGGGCCAGCGCGGCCAGGTGGGCCCGGCCGCTGCGCCCGCCGTGCACGTCGCCCGCGTCGAGCAGCGCGCCGACGTGCCGCAGGCCGCGCCGGTGGTCGCGGAACGGCCGTCCCCCGATGGTGGCCGTCCCCGCGGTCGGGCACACCAGGCCGAGGAGCATGCGCAGCGTGGTGGTCTTGCCCGCGCCGTTCGGCCCGAGGAACCCCGTCACCCGGCCGGGGCGCACCGTGAAACTCAGGGCGTTCACCGCGGTGGTGCCGCCGTAACGCTTGGTCAGTCCGTCGATTTCGATCACGGCCCCAAGATGACGCGGGCGGTGCGCTCCCGGCATCGGCCCGGCGGCCACCCCGAGGGGGGCGTGGGTAGCCCGTGGGCGTACGTCCCAGGACCGGTGTCCGGTCGACGCCGCGCGCCTACGATCAGGACATGCACGCGAAGCCGGACGCCTCCCCTCTGCCGACCGGACGGAACCGGCCCGCTGTGCCGGGACCGTCGGTCGGCGCCTCCGTCTCGCGGTGGCTGTCGAAGCCTTGGCTGGTGCCGATGGCCTGGGGCGCCGGGATCGCCTACCCGCTCGCCCTGTACCTCGTGATGCTCGAAGGGCGCAGCGGCTTCAGCGTGTTCACGGTCGGCCCCTCGATCGTCCTCACCGCGCTGCTGGGCGTGCTCCTGCGCCGCCGCCCGCTGACCGCGCTCGCACTGCTGCTGGCGGGCTGGGCCGTCGCGCGCACCCAGATGCAGAACACGGAGATCGTGTATCTGCAGGTGCTGCTCGGCGACCTCGCCGTCGCCCACATCGCCGCCTCCCGTCCGCGGCGGACCTCCATGGCCGCGGCGGCCATGGCGTTCGGCGCGCAGTTCGGCACCAACCTGACCTCCCTCGGCCAGAACCCGGCCCGTGCCGCGCAGCTCGCCGCGTTCATCGCCCTCGCGACGCTCGCCGCCTGGCTCGCGGGCGACTCCTTCCGCGAGCGCCGCGCGCACGCGGAGGCGATGGCCGCGCGCGTCGCCGAGCAGGCGGTGACCGCCGAACGGCTCCGCATCGCACGCGAGCTGCACGACATGATCGCCCACAGCATCGGCGTCATCGCCATCCAGGCGGGCGTGGGGAGGCGCGTCATCGACACCCAGCCCGCCGAGGCCCGCAACGCCCTCGCCACCATCGAGACCACCAGCAGGGAGACGCTCGCCGGCCTGCGCAGAACGCTCGTCGCGTTGCGCGGGCCCACGGAGTCCGACACGGAGCCCGACGGCGCGGGCGGCGCCGAACCGCGCTTCGCCGCCCCCAGGCAGCCCGCCCCCGGCCTCGCCGACGTCGACCGCCTCGTGGCCTCGACCCTGGACGCCGGGGTCCGCGCGCGGGTCACGTGGGACGGCGAACGGCGGCCGCTGCCCGCCGACATCGACCTGGCCGCGTTCCGCATCCTCCAGGAGGCGTTGACCAACGTCGTGCGCCACGCGGGCACCGGCGAGTGCCGGGTCACCATCGGCCACGGCGACGACGAGGTCACCGTGGAAGTGGTGGACGACGGGGCGGGCGGACTGCCCACGGGCGGCGGTTACGGCATCGTCGGCATGCGGGAGCGGGCCGGCCTGCTGCGGGGCGGCCTCACCGCGGGACCGCGCCCCGAGGGCGGCTTCCGCGTCTCTGCCCGGCTGCCCCTGCCGAGGCGCGAAACGCCCCTGCCGAAGGGAGAGACCCGGTGATCCGCGTCGTGCTCGCCGACGACCAGCCGCTGGTGCGCGCCGGGCTGCGGGTGCTGATGGCCGACACCGCGGACATCGAGGTCGTGGGGGAGGCGGGCACGGGCGCCGAGGCGGTGCGTCTCGCCGCGGACGTGCGCCCCGACGTCGTCGTCATGGACATCCGCATGCCCGGCATGGACGGCATCGAGGCCACCCGCGTGATCAAGGCGCAGGGTGGCTCGGCCGGGGTGCGCGTCCTCGTCCTGACCACCTTCGACGACGACGAGTACGTGTACGGGGCGCTGCGCGCGGGCGCGAGCGGGTTCCTGGTCAAGGACATGGCCCTGGACGACATCCTGGCCGCGGTCCGCGTGGTCGCCGCCGGGGACGGGCTGATCGCGCCGAGCGTCACGCGGCGCCTGATCGAGGAGTTCGCCGCCCGCCCCGAGCCGGCCCCGGCGCCAGGGCCGCTCCCGGTGGGCGGTGTCACCGACCGGGAGCGCGAGGTCCTCACCCTGGTGGGGCGCGGTCTGTCCAACAGGGAGATAGCCGCGGAGCTCTACATCACGGTGGCCACGGTCAAGGCGCACGTGGCCAGGCTCTTCACGAAGCTGGGCGCCAGGGACCGCGTACAACTGGTCATCACGGCGTACGAGTCGGGGCTCGTGGCCCCGCCCCGCTGACCCGTCACGCCGCGGTGAAGGCGGCGATCAGCGGCCGTGGCGTCCGGCGGCCCGGCGGCGGGCCGTGGTGAACATCGCCGCGGCGCCGACGGCCAGCGCGGCGGCCCCGCCGATCGCGATGTACGAGGTGGTGCCGTCACCGCCGGTCTCGGCGAGGCTGTCGTCGGCGGTGGTGACGGGCTTCCCCGCGCCGCCCTTCGCCGCGGGCTCGTTGCCGGACGCCTGCGGGGCACCGTCCTCGGCGGCCGGGGCGGGCGCGGTGGCCCCGGCGCCCGTCTTCGCGTCGTCGTCGCCGTGGCCGTGGTGCTCGACCGTCGACTTGTCGGCACCGGCGGCGATGTCCGCCTCGGAGGGCGCGGAGGCGACGGGGGCCGGGGCGGAACCGGCCGGGCCGTCGCTGTCCTCCTGGCCGAAGACGACGTCGGAGCAGGTGTAGAAGGCCTCGGGGGAGTCCGAGCGCTGCCAGATCGAGTAGACGAGGTGACGGCCCGACTTCGCGGGGACCTTCCCGTCGAAGACGTAGTCGCCGTTCTCCAGCTTCGGGTCGGTGACCTTCGCGAAGGGCTTGTCCTCCAGGTCCGACCACTTCAGGGGCTTCGACGGGTCGTACGAGTCCTTCGTGACGTACAGCTCGAAGGAGCCCCGGTGCGGGGCGGTGGCCTTGTAGCGGAAGGTGTGGTCGCCCGCGGACAGCTTGCTGGAGGGCCAGTCGGCGCGCGGCAGGTCAAGGCCCCGGTACTTGTCGTTGCCCGCGCTGCACAGCTCGCCGTCGGGGATGATCTCCTTCGACCTGCCCGCGGCGTTGGCGATGTTCACCCCGTTCCAGTCGTAGAGGGCCTGGGTGCCACTGGCGGCGACGGCGGCCTTGCAGGCGGCCGAGTCCGGGGATTCGGGGCCCTCCTGGAAGCAGGCCGAGACCCGGCTGACCGGGTCGGTCATCGAGCCGTGCGCGGCGGCGGGTGTGACCGAGAGGGCGGTCAGGGCCAGCGGGGCGACACCGGCGGCGACAGCGGTGACCTTGCGACGAGCGGACATGGGGGTTCTCCTCGGGCGGCGGTTCAGGGGGTTGAAAACTAGCCCCTGAAAACCGCGGAAACCCCTGCTGGGAGCGGGCCACGGTGATCCTTATGGCCGCGTTAAGGGAGGGCTCAGGCTCCGCTCAGGTCACGCCCGTGATGCCCGTTTCGGTGACACCGCCGCTCACCCCACCCACCGGTAGCGCCGCTCGGGCCGCCCCGTCCCCCCGTACCGCAGCGTCACGTCCGCGCGCCCCGTGTCCACGAAGAACTCCAGGTAGCGGCGGGCGCTGACGCGGGAGAGGGCGCCGGCCGCCGCGCACTCCGAGGCCGAGAGGCCGCCGGGGTGTTCGCGCAGCGTCTGCTCGACCAGCTCCGCGGTGTGCGCCGCGAGGCCCTTGGGGAGTCCGCGGGAGCCCGGCGGCCGGGTGCCGAAGATGCGGTCGACGTCCTCCTGGCGGGCCTCCGCGAGGCCGTCGAGCCGCGCCCGCACCGCCGCCACGTGCCGAAGCTGCTCCTGGAGCGCCGCCCGGTTGAACGGCTTGATCAGATAGTGCAGGGCGCCCGCCCGCAGCGCGGCCCGTACGATCTCCGCGTCCCGCGCGGCCGTGATGAACAGCGCGTCCACCGGCTGCCGCCCCGGGTCGCGCTCCTCCGCGGCCCGCAGCTCCCGCAGCACCGCGATGCCGTCCATGTCGGGCAGGTAGACGTCGAGGAGGACGAGGTCGGGGCGCAGCCGCTCCGCCGCGCCGACCGCCTCCGCCCCGCTGTGGGCGACGCCGACCACCGTGAAGCCGTCCACCGTGGCGACGTACCTGCTGTGCAGCCTGGCGACCATGAAGTCGTCGTCCACGACCAGGACCCTTGTCATCGCCGCAGGCTATGGGCGCGACCACAAGGACCACAACGTCCGTTGGTTCCGGAAGAGAGACAGGTTGTTAACGCCCGGGCAACATGTGGGCCACCTCACATCCCCGTCCCCCGGAGCGTCTTCCCCCGGCGCCCCCCTCAACGTACCGACAGGTGGTGGCACACGTGCGGCTGCGCACACCCCTCGCCCTGATCGGGGCCGCCCTCCTCGTGCTCGTGGCGCCGCCACTGCTCACCGCGGGCAGCGGCGCCGACACCGGCACACAGATCCCCGGCCTGCGATTCATGGTCCCCAACACGCCCGGCGGCGGCTACGACATCACCGCACGCACCGCGGCGAAGAACGCCGAGGACGCCGGGCTCACCCACAACATCGAGGTGTACAACCTGCCCGGCGCGGGCGGCACCGTCGGCCTGGCCCGCCTCGTCGGCGAGCACGGCAACGGCAAGCTCGCCATGTCCATGGGCCTCGGTGTCGTCGGCGCCGCCCGCTCCAACCACTCCCCGAAGAGCCTCGGCGACACCACGCCGATCGCCCGGCTCACCGAGGAGCAGGACGTCGTGGTGGTCGCCAAGAACTCCCCGTACAAGACCATCGACCAGCTCATCGGGGCGTGGAAGAAGAACCCCGGCAAGCTGCCCGTGGGCGGCGGCTCCTCGCCCGGCGGGCCCGACCACCTCGCCCCGATGCTGATGGCACGCGCCGCCGGGATCGCCCCGAAGCAGGTCAACTACGTGCCCTTCGACGGCGGCGGCGAACTCCTCGCCTCCATCCTCGGCAGCAAGGTCGCCTTCGGCGTCTCCGGGGTCGGCGAGTACCTGGACCAGATCAAGTCGGGGGAGCTCAGGCTCCTCGCCGTCACCGGACCGAAGCGGGTCAAGGGCCTGGACGGGCCCACCCTCAAGGAGTCCGGCTACGACGTGGACTTCACCAACTGGCGCGGCATCGTCGCCCCGCCCGGACTCAGTGACGCCGAGCGCGAAAAGCTCACCACCCTCGTCAGAAAGCTGCACGCCTCGCCGGAGTGGAAGAAGTCCCTCAAGACCAACGGCTGGGACGACGCCTTCCTGGCCGGTGACGAGTTCGGCGACTTCCTCGACGCCCAGGACAAGCGTGTGGTGTCCGTGCTGAAGGAGCTGGGACTGTGACCACGCCCGACGCCACCTCCAGCGGCGCCCCCGACACCACCTCCGAAGGCGGCGACACGCGCTCCCGCCGCTCCTGGCTGCGCGAGCACTCCGAACTCGGCGTCAGCGTCCTGCTGCTCGCCCTCGGCGCGATCGTCCTCGTCGACGCGCTCACCATGGACGTGGAGATCGCCCAGCGCGGCCCCATCGGCCCCAAGACCGTGCCGATCGCCGTCGGCATCGGACTGCTCGTCGTCGCCGTCCTGCTCGCCGTCGACGTGCTGCGCGGCGGACGCGGCGAGGCCGAGGGCGGCGAGGACATCGACCTCTCCGAACCGGCCGACTGGCGGACCGTCCTGCTCCTCGCGGGCGTCTTCCTCGCCACCGCCGTCCTCATCGAACCACTCGGCTTCCCCATCGCGGGCGCCCTGCTCTTCTGGGGCTCCGCCTACGCCCTCGGCAGCCGCCACCTCCACCGCGATCCGCTGATCGCCGCCGGGCTCTCCGTGGTCACGTACGAGGTCTTCAACAACCTGCTCGGCGTTCCGCTGCCGGGCGGCCCCCTGATGGGAGTGCTGTGACATGGACGCCTTCAACTCCCTGATGGGCGGCTTCGGCACCGCCCTCACCCCGGTCAACCTCCTCTGGGCGGCCATCGGCGTGCTCCTGGGCACCGCGATCGGCGTACTGCCCGGCATCGGGCCCGCGATGGCCGTCGCCCTGCTGCTCCCCGTGACGTACGGCCTCGAACCGACCGGCGCCTTCATCATGTTCGCCGGCATCTACTACGGAGCGATGTTCGGCGGCTCGACGACCTCGATCCTGCTCAACACCCCCGGTGAGAGCGCCGCCGTCGTCGCGGCCATGGAAGGCCACCCGATGGCCAGGGCGGGGCGGGGCGCACAAGCCCTCGCGGCCGCCGCCATCGGGCACTTCGCGGGCGGCATGATCGGCACGCTACTTCTCGTCGCCCTCGCGCCGACCGTGGCCGACCTCGCCGTGGACATCGGCGCGCCCGACTACTTCGCGATCATGGTCCTCGCGTTCATCGCCGTGACCTCGGTCCTCGGCTCCTCCCGCATCCGGGGCCTCGCCTCGCTGCTCATCGGCCTCACCATCGGCCTGGTGGGCCTGGACCAGATGACCGGGCAGCAACGGCTCACCTTCGGCTCGCTCCAGCTCGCCGACGGCGTCGACGTGGTGATCGTCGCGGTCGGCCTCTTCGCGATCGGCGAGGCCCTCTGGGTCGCCGCGCACCTGCGCCGCACCGGCGGCGAGGCGATCCCCGTGGGCCGCCCCTGGCTGGGCAAGGCGGATGTGCGGCGCACCTGGAAGTCCTGGCTGCGCGGCCCCTTCATCGGCTTCCCCTTCGGGGCGATCCCGGCGGGCGGCGCGGAGATCCCGACGTTCCTCTCCTACGTCACCGAGAAGCGCCTGTCCAAGCACAAGGACGAGTGGGGCAAGGGCGCCATCGAAGGCGTCGCGGGCCCCGAGTCGGCCGCCTCCGCCTCTGCCGCCGGCACCCTCGTCTCCATGCTGACGCTCGGCCTGCCCACGACCGCCGTCGCCGCCGTGATGCTCGCCGCCTTCCAGCAGTACGGCATCCAGCCGGGCCCGCTGCTCTTCGAACGCGAACCCGACCTCGTCTGGGGCCTCATCGCCTCGCTCTTCGTCGGCATGGTGCTGCTGCTCGCCCTCAACCTGCCGCTGGCCCCGGTCTGGGCGAAGCTGCTGCGCATCCCGCGGCCCTACCTCTACGCGGGCATCCTGTTCTTCGCGGCGGTCGGCGCCTACGCGGTCGGCGGCGAACCGGTCGACCTCGTCATCCTGCTCGTCATCGGCCTGATCGGCTTCGGCATGCGGCGCTACGGGCTGCCCATCCTGCCCGCGGTCATCGGCGTCATCCTCGGCCCCAACGCCGAGCAGCAGCTGCGCCGCGCCCTCCAGATCAGCGACGGCAGCGTCGGCGGCCTCGTCGACACACCGTTCTCCCTCACCGTCTATGGCCTCATCGTCCTGATCGTGGCCTGGCCGTTGTTGAAGAAGGCGCTGGTGCGGGCCCGCCGCCGTGACGTAGACGTGGAGGCATGACCGAGACGACACAACAGTTCACGGACATCCGCCCCGCCACCGCCGCCGACATCCCCGCCGTACGGGCGGTGACGGACGCGGCGTACCACCACTACATCGAACGCATCGGGCGCCGCCCCGCCCCGATGGAGGCGGACCACGCGGCCGATGTGGCGGAGGGGCGGGTGCATGTGACCGGGGACCCGGTCGTCGCACTGCTCGTCCTCGTCCCGGTCACCGCACCGGGCGAGGACGCCCATCTCTTCCTGGAGTCGATCGCGGTCCACCCCGACGCCGCGGGCCGGGGAGTGGGCCGCCGGCTGCTCGCCTTCGTGGACGCCCACGCACGGTCACTGGGGCTCGGCGAGATCCGGCTCTACACCAACGCGTTGATGTGGGAGAACCAGAAGATCTACCCCCGCTACGGATACGACCTCGTGGAGCGGCGCCTCGACGGCCCCTACGACCGCGTGCACTACCGCAAGCGGCTCCACGGAGGCTGAGGGCCTCTCACCCGTCCGGCCACCAGGTCCGCTGGACGTCCTTGCGGACCTCGGGCCTCTCGCGCGGGGTGGCCTCATTCTCCTGGCGTTCCCGCACTCGACGGCTGACGGCTTTGCTCACGGGCTTGTGCACGGTCACTCGGCGCATGGCTGCCTCCCTGCCTTACCGATGTCCACGTAAGCCGGTCCGTAGACCTAAGTGGACGCGCTTTCTGATCCAGACCCCGGTACGGCCGTCCCGTCGGCGGAGCACCACAGGTCGAGGTCCAGGTCCTCCACCGTGAGGACGGCCCCCTCGCGGACGGCGGGCCGGGTCACGTCGCAGTACCAGCCCTTCAGGGTGCCGTCGGCCGCGTACCAGCGGTCGCGCCAGTAGTGCTCGGTGAAGACGTCGCCCGGCTCGAAGCGCACGAAGCCGAAGTCGCGGACGCCGGGAGCCGCCCAGGGGGCGCGGACCGTGGCCCTGTCGTCAGCCGAAGTCGCGGACATGGCGCACCTCCGTCGCGCAGATCTCGTAACCGAACCACTTGTTGATCGCCAGCATCGGGCCGTTGTCCGCGTCGTTGCCGGTGAACGCCTCGGCGCAGCCGGCCGCGCGGGCGCGGTGCAGGGAGTCGTTCTTGGCGAGCTTGGCGAGTCCGCGGCCGCGGAAGGCGCGCGCGGTGCCCGTCATCCCGGACGCGTAGCGGCCCGCGCCGTCCGTGCGGGCCAGGCTGAACGCGGCGGGCCGGCCCTCCACCAGGGCCACCGTGGTGAGCTCCTGGCTGACCAGCGGGTGCTGCCAGGTCTCGGCGAGCCAGTGCCCGTAGTCCGTGAACTCCGCGGCCACGTCACCGGGTTCGTCCGCCACGGTCTCCGCGTCGAGGGCGAACAGGGGCCGCGCGTCGTCCGCGTACACCGATCCGCTGACCAGCTCCACCCCGGCGGGCGGCTCACGGCGCGGCGGCAGCGAGCCGTGCACCAGGTCAAGGCGGAGGAAGTGCGCGCGGCGGCTCGCGCGGTAGCCGCGCCGGGCCGCGAAGGCGAGGTGCGCGGGCTCGTCGAGCACCCAGGAGTAGACCGTCCGCGCCCCCGCGTGCGCCAGGTGCTCCTCGGCCGTGCGCAGCAGCAGCGTCCCGGCGCCGGCGCCCAGCCGCTCCGGGTGGACGTAGACGTTGGCGAAGCCCTGGCCGGGCTCCGGGCTGTCGTGGGCGATGCCCACCTGGGCCGTGCCGATCACCTCGCCGTCGCGCTCGGCGATCAACTGCCGGTAGTGCGCGTCCGGATGGGAGCGCGCCCGGTCGAACGCGATCGACTCGGGGGTCGCGAGCATGGCGGGCACACAGGCCCTGCGTACGGCGGCGAAGCCCGCGGCGTCCGCTGCGGCGCAGGCGCTGCTGGGGTCCAGGGCACGGACGATCACAGTCATGGAGCCGCACGGTACGCGCGCGCCGCGCCGGGGGCCTCCCATTTTTCCGCCGGGAGGCGGCAGGGGCCGTGCCGTGCGGGACAATCGCTTCCGTGACTTTGAAGATCGACATCGACGGGGGCGCGAGCGCAGCGCCGTACGAGCAGGTGCGGGCCCAGATCGCCGGGCAGGCACGGTCGGGGGCGCTGCCGGTCGGCTACAAACTGCCCACGGTGCGGGGCCTCGCCCAGGAGCTGGGGCTCGCGGCCAACACCGTGGCCAAGGCCTACCGGAGCCTGGAGGCCGACGGGGTCGTCGAGACCCGGGGACGGAACGGCACGTTCGTCGCCGCCGCGGGGGACGCCGCCGCGCGGGAGGCGTCCACCGCGGCCCAGGCGTTCGCCGAGCGGGCCCGGCGGCTCGGCCTCGGCGAGGAGGACGCGCTCGCCGCCGTACGGGAGGCCCTGCGGGCGGCGTACGGAGCCCCGCGGTAGCCCGCCGCTACAGGTAGAGACCCGAGTCCGCGCCCTCCCGCTGGCCTGGCACCGAGGTCGGTGCCGTGCCGCGCCGCAGCGCGTACAGCTCCGCGAGGGTGGCCCCTTCGCGGCCCACGCCCTCGTCCGTGCCGAGCCACTCCACCGCCTCGGGGCGGGTCAGCGCGCCCACCTCGATGCGGGCCAGACAGCGGCCGGGGCGGACCACGGCGGGGTGCAGCCGCTCCAGGTCCTCGTTGGTCGTGACGCCGACCAGGACGTTGCGGCCCTGGCCGAGGAGACCGTCGGTGAGGTTGAGCAGCCGGGAGAGTGCCTGGCCCGCCGTGTGCTTCGCCTCGCCCCTGATCAGCTCGTCGCAGTCCTCCAGGAGCAGCAGCCGCCAGCGGCCCTTCGCCGTGCCGTCGTCCTCGCCGATCGCGATGTCCATCAGATAGCCGACGTCACTGAAGAGCCGCTCCGGGTCGAGGACGCAGTCCACCTGGCACCAGTCGCGCCAGGAGCGGGCGAGCGTCCGCAGCGCCGACGTCTTGCCCGTGCCCGGCGGGCCGTGCAGGAGCAGCAGGCGGCCCGCTATGTCCTCGGGGGCCGTCTTCATCAGCTTGTCCATGGCGTCGGCGACCGGCGCGGTGTAGTTGGGCCGCACCTCCTCCCACGTGCCGGCCGAGATCTGCCGGGACGTGCGGTACGGGCCGCGCCGCGGCGAGACGTACCAGAACCCCATGCTCACGTTCTCCGGCTGCGGCTCGGGTTCGTCCTGCGCGCCGTCCGTCGCCTGCTTCAGGACCTTCTCCGCGAGCTCCTGGCTGGTCGCCGTCACCGTGACGTCGGCGCCGCGGTTCCAGCGGGAGACCAGCAGGGTCCAGCCACCGCCCTCGGCGAGCGTCGCGCTGCGGTCGTCGTCGCGGGCGGACCGCAGGATCTCGGCCCCCGGGGGCAGCAGCGTCGAACCGGACTTGACGCGATCGATGGTGACGCTGTGCGAGAAGGGCTGCTCACCCGTCGTGAAGCGGCCGAGGAACAGCGCGTCCACGACATCCGACGGGGAGTCGCTGTCATCGACGTTCAGCCGGATCGGCAGGGCGTCGTGAAGGTTGGCCATGCCGACATGATCCGGCACGGACGCCTCTCCTTGCACCCGGTTTCCGCCGCGTGTTCCCCCGCCCCCCGAGTGGAGACCGGTGCCGCGCCCGTTACAGAGCTGTGTCCGGAACCTGTCCCGCCATCCGGGTACGCCGATACGCTTGTCGCTGATGGGACGTCATGGGTGGGTTTCTACAGCACTGCGGTGGAGGCTCACCGCACTGCTCGGCATTGGTGCGGCCGCTCTGGCCCTGGTCATCACTCTGGTCAACACGCTGCCCGGCGACGGCAGCACCGCGGGCACCACTCCCGACGGCGACAAGGTGCACGGCACGCCCGCCGTCCCTCCCGACAGCACGGGATCGGCCGTGGGCTGGGGCTTCACCCACACCCAGTACAGCGCCGACCAGGGCGAGGACAAGGCGGTCGACCGCGTCCGCGCCGAGCTCGCGGACCAGCGGCGGCCCGTCCCGCAGATCCAGCACATCATGGGCTGGGGCGCGGGCAACCCGGAACCGGTCGAGGGGCGCTACGACTTCTCCGAGATGGACCGCCGCATCGACTTCGTCCGGGAGAGCGAGGGCGTCCCCGTCGTCACGCTGTGCTGCGCCCCGGACTGGATGAAGGGCGGCAAGCCGGGCGCGGACAGCACCGACTGGAGCCGGCAGGCCCTGGAGACCGCGCCGGACCGCGAGCACTACGACGACTTCGCGAAGCTCGCCGCGACCGTCGCCAAGCGCTACCCGGACGTACGTCACTTCATCGTCTGGAACGAGTTCAAGGGCTTCTGGAACAACGAGGAGGGCCGCTGGGACCACGAGGGGTACACCGAGCTGTACAACCGCGTCTACCAGGAGCTCAAGAAGGTCGACAAGGACATCATGGTGGGCGGCCCCTACCTCGTGATGGACAGCGTCCACCCGCGCCAGACCACGGACGCCTCGCAGGTCAAAGGCGCCTGGGGCCGCCTGGACCAGCGCGTCCTCGACGCCTTCGAGTACTGGAACAAGCACAAGAAGGGCGCGGACTTCGTCGTCGTCGACGGCTCCAGCTACACCGCGGACGACGAGATGCTGCCCGACGAGTTCAAGGCCACCGAAAAGTTCACGGCCGTGGGCAAGTGGGTCCGCAAGCGCACCGGAAACCTGCCCCTGTGGTGGGCCGAGTACTACGTGGAGCCCGGCGACAGCAAGGACAACCGCGACGACTGGTCCGAGCCGCACCGCGTCGCCGTCCAGGCGTCCGGCCTGATGGGCATGGCCAAGGGCGGCGCCACCAGCGGCTTCTACTGGAACCCGCAGAAGAGGGGCGCCTCGTGCGCGGGCTGTCTGTGGACGCCCACCCAGCGCGCGGACGGCGGCACCGGACTGCCCATGCTGGAGCTCATCGAGCGGTTCGGCGCGGAGTTCGGGCCCGGCACCAGCTTCCGGAAGGTGGCGGTCGCCGCCGACGACCGGCCCAACGTCCGCGTCCTCGCCGACGACAAGGCCGTCCTCGTGGTCAACACCCTGGACCGCGCCATCAGCGCGAAGGTCGACGGCGAGCGGTTCGACATGGCCGGGTACGAGGTGAAGTGGCTCGAACGCTGAGCCGCTCCACCTCGTACCCGGGCTTACGCCATCGTCACGAACCGCTGGATCAGCGAGGCGAGCAGCACCGCGAGGAGCGGCAGCGAGAACCAGAAGCTGCTCTGGAGCCACCGCTGCTGCCGCACGCTCGGCGCCGCCGCGACCCGCACCATCTCGCGCGCCGAGAGCAGCAGCGCGAGCGCCACGAAGGCGAGCGCCCCCACGACCGACCACGGCGTCCACGTCACCTTCGGCCCGACCGGCCCCGGGTCGGCCGCCGCGGCCTCGCCGTCCGGCTGCCCGCGCATGCCGTAGATGGTCGCGTCGTCGTTGGTGAGGACCTTCTTCAGCTCCTTGCGCTCGTCCAGGTGCTGGATGAGCCGCGGCTGCCACGACGTGGAGTAGCCCGCGTCGAGCTCCAGGTAGGTCGTCTGGCTGCGGTTGATCATCAGGTACGAGTTGGGGCCCGCGTCCTTGAGCGCCTTCACCAGGCCGGAGACCAGGACCGGATCGGCGGGCGCGAGCGTGGGAACGTACTCCACCTTCTCCATGTCACGGGCGCCCCACGGCATGGCGGGAGTGACGTTGTTGACCGTGTCGTTGCTCATCCACAGCAGCCGTACCGTCGGGTCGTCGTGCGCGTACACGTACTCCATGGCCGCGACCTCGCCGGGGCGGATCCGCTCGAAGGGCTCGTTGCCCCAGCGTGCCACCAGGAAGCCGCCCATCAGGACGAGCCCGGCCATCAGCGCGGCCAGCGGCGCGAGGCTCACCCGGTCGCGGTCCCGCTCATCCGCCGTCAGGCCCGCCCTGGGGAAGAGCGCGAGCCCGGCGAGCAGGGCCGCGCCCGGCAGCGCGAACATGAAGACACGCAGCGCCATCTCGCCGCCGTAGGACTGCATGCCGAAGCCGAGGAACGGCACGAAGGTGAGGACGAGGAGCGAGCGCTCGCTGTACTTGTAGAAGCGCCGCCGCCACCAGCCCCAGCAGGCGAACGCCACCACGCCGCCGGCCATCGCCACGCGCGCGTACAGCACGAGCTGGTGCGTGGAACTGCCGCCCTCGATGCGTCCGGAGACCGACGAGGACACATTGCCGCCGACGCCCCCGACTCCGCCGAACAGCTCGTCGAAGTGCCCCGACCAGTACGGCTCGGCGAGGAAGCCGAGCCAGACGACGACGATCACACCGAAGAGCACCGGCAGGCCGCGCAGCTCCGAGCGGCCGACGAGGACGAGCACGGTGAGGACGCCGAGCATCACGAACGGCGTGAGCTGGTGCGCGGCGACCGACGCGACGAAGAGAGCGATGAGGACCAGGAGCAGTACGGCGCGCTCGGAGCGGCCCGTCGGCTCGACCTCCAGCTCGCCCGGGCGCCGCTTGGTCCACAGCACGCGCGGGGCGCGGAACCAGACCATGAGTACGGCGATGAAGGCGAGGTAGAGCAGGTACGTGAAGCCCTGCGGGGAGAAGTAGTCCTGGCCGACCCAGCCGCTCAGGACGAAGATCCACAGCCCCGCCCACTTGGCGCGCCAGGCCGCCCGCATCGAGCGTACGAGCAGGAACAGCGGGGCCAGGTACAGCAGTTGGATGACTGTCGGCCACCAGCGGATGACCTCGGTCATGTCCGAGACGCCGCACGCCTTCGCGACGAACGTGGCCGCGGCGAAGAAGCCCGGCCAGCTCCAGCGCGCGTCGAGGTCGGGCACGGCGGTGCCGGTCCTGTCGATGTACTCCATGAAGCCCAGGTGCTGCCAGGCCGTGGCGAACCGCGGTTCGGTCTCGATGACCGCGGGCAGCGCGTGCAGCGACACCACCGTGGCGAGCAGCGTCAGCAGGAGCAGGCTTCTGATCGGCCGGTCCATCCAGAGCAGCACGGCGAAGACGACGATCAGCAGGGCGGCGCCGAGCAGCGTCGCCTTCGGCAGCACGGAGATCAGGCCGAGCCCGCCCATGTCCTCCAGGTCCGCGTCGCCCATGCCGAGCACGGGAACCCAGTACAGGGCGAGCGCGAGGGCCAGGAGCAGCGCCATGACCAGGACGTGTCGGCGGCGCGCACGCGGGGGAGCGCCGTCCTCGGCGGGCGTGGGCGTCTCTTCGGGGAGAGGTTCCTCCAGGGGCGGCTCCTCGATGAGCGGCTCTTCGAGGGGCGGTTCCTCCACGGGCGGCTTCTCGTCCCCGGCGGCCGGGGTTCTCAGCGCCCACGTGGGCCGGTGGTCCATGTCGTCCCCCTCGCTCTCCGCGGGCGTTTCCGGTGGTGCCGCCGTGCCGGCGGCGGGTGTGCCCGGGCCCGGCCGCACGTCGGGCCTGCGCTCCGGGTGGTCGAAGTCCAGTTGTACGGCGAGATGCAGCGTGTCCGAGTCCAGCGACTCCCGCAGCGCCCACGCGGGCCCGTGGCGCTCCTTGCCGTCGGCCGGGGCGGGGCGGCGCATCTGCACCGTCGGGGCGTCGCGGGTCCCGAGGTCGGCGAGATCCCCGTCAGCGGCCGGGCCCGCGGCGGGCCGGTCCGCGGGTGCGGCGCGCGTCACGCGGTACAGCTTGGGCGCGGCGATCGCCACGATCACCGCGAGGCTGGAGATCTCCGCGATGCCCGCCCCGGTCAGGCCCATCCGCGGCAGCAGGAGCAGCGTGAGGCCGAGGACCAGGACGCAGAGCAGACCTTGCAGCCAGGCGATCCCGGAGGTCTTGCTCTGTGCGCGCTGCACCGCGAAGTACGTCTCCATGACGACCCGCAGGAGCGCCCCCACGGCGAACCAGCGCAGCAGCGGAGTGGCGGCGTCCGCGTACGCCTGGCCGAACATGCTCAGGACGAACGGCGCCGCCACGAAGAGGATGCCGCACACCGGCAGCATGATCATCGCCATCCGGCGCAGCGCGGCGCGGGTGTTGGCGGCGAGCAGCGCCGGGTCGTGCGCGCCCTCGACGGTCAGCGAGGCACCCATGTTGATGGCGAGGAGGTTGACGGTGCCGCCGATGGTGGTGGTGATGTAGAAGTACGCGTTGTCGACCGAGCTGACCTGCGAGGCGACGATGACGGGGACGAGATAGACGACGGCGAGCGAGAAGAGCGAGCCGGTGTAGTCGCCGGCCAGGAAACGGCCGATCTCGCGCAGGGTGGGCGGCTTCGCCTTGCCGTCGGTGGCCTTCACATGGCGCGGCACGAGGCGCCGGAAGACCAGCCAGCCCAGCGGGATCACCGACACCGCGATCGAGGCGACCCAGGAGACGAAGACGCCCGCGGTGGGGATGGCCGCGGCCATGACGATGAGCAGCCCCAGCTTGGCGACCGAGAAGACGGTGTTGCCGACCGGTACCCACAGCGCGTTGCGCAGCCCGGTGAGCACGCCGTCCTGGAGGGTGAGCACCGACCAGGCGACGACGGCGAGCACGAACCCGACGCCGTGCACAGGACCGTGCAGGAAGCGGTAAGAGGGGCCCCACAGGTCCAGCGTGAGCAGGAAGACCACCGCGGCGAGCGCCACGGCCACCGAACTCCCCGCGTACGTACGGAAGATCAGTCTGCCCGTGGCGCGGCCCGCGATGGGGATGAACCGCGCCAGGGCGCCGGTCAGCGTCACGGCGGTGAGGCCCGCGAGGAGCTTCATCGCCGCGATCGCGGCCGAGCCCTGGCCGACCGCCGACTCCGAGTAGTAGCGGGCGGCGGCCAGCCAGAAGCCGACGCCGAGCACGCCCGAGATGCCCGTGTTGAGCATCAGGGCGTAGGCGTTGCGGAACAGCGGACTGCCGCCGTCCGTGCCCGGCAGGCGCATTCTGCGCGGCCTGCCGGACTTGCCGGACGGCGGCTGTTCGCCGCCGCTCGCGGAGCCGGCGACGCCGGATTTGGCGGTGGTCGTGTCAGACACGGGTACGGATTGCCTTCCGGCGGACCTGTCGGGCTCTGCGGATCATGGCGTACCCCTTGGTGAGGGTGCGGTCCCTGGCGAAATTGCGGACCATCGCGCGGCCTTCCACGAGCCGCTCGAACTCCTCGGTCCCGGTGGAGCGTCGCACGGTGACCCGCCGCATCGCGTACGGGCCCTGGGAGCGGCGGGCCAGGGAGTTGCCGACGGCGAGCGACTGGGCGAAGCCCGCCTCCCGCACACTGGTGCGCACCCGGCGGCTCGAATAGCCGTACGGGTAGGCGAACGAGGCGGGCCGGGTGCCCAGCTCGTCGGCGACGATGTCCCGGCAGCGCAGGAGCTCCGCGCGCAGTTCGGCGTCGGGGAGCTGGTCGAGTTCGGGATGGGTGTGGCTGTGGCCGCCGATCTCGGTGCCCGCGGCGGCCAGTTCGCGCACCTGGTCCCAGTCGAGCATGAGGTCGAGGCCGCCGCCGGTGTCGTGGGCGCCGCGCAGCCAGCCGGTGGAGACGAAGAGGGTGGAGGCGAAGCCGTGCTTGGCCAGCGCGGGCAGCGCGTACCGGTGGACGCCCTCGTAACCGTCGTCGAAGGTGATCAGGACGGGGCGCTCGGGCAGGGGCCGTCCGGAGCGCCAGGCCGCCGCGAGCCGGGCGGTCGTGAGCGGTGTGAAGCCCCGCTCACCGAGCACCTCCATCTGGTGGGCGAACGCGTCGGGCGACACCGAGAGATCGTGCGTCGCCTCGTTCGGCGCCCGCGCCACCGAGTGGTACATCAGGATCGGCACGGGCTCTGGCTCCGGACTCATGCTGCGGCCCCCTCACCGGCCGTGCCTTCCCTGTCCCCGCTCCCCGGCTTCCCCGCGGTGCCGACGGCGCCCTCGGGGATCTCCACCACGGAGAACGTGGCGCCTCCGCGGCGGGCGCGGAGGCTGCCGAGGGCGTAGCCCCCGGCGGCGGTGACGACCCCGGCCACGATGGCGCCCGCCCGTCCCGCGCCGCCTGGCCGCCCGAGCACGGCGTCCCGCAGGCCGCGGGCGACCCCGGCCGGCAGGACGCGCGTGGTGTAGCGCCGCTCGGACTCCAGGCCCTTGGCGGCGCCGACGCTCCGGGCGACCAGGGCCTTGGAGAGGCCTTCGGCGTAGGTGCGGGTGCGGAAGTAGCGGAACCGTTCCCGCGCGGCGGGCACCCGGTGGTGGATCACCGAGCGGTCGTCGATGAGCAGGACCGCGTCCGGTTCGGCGCGGGTGAGGCGGATGCAGAACTCCGTCTCCTCGCAGCCGAGCGGCCGTTTGTCGCCGTCACGTCCGATGCCGGTCGCGAAGCCGCCTGCGACGTCGAAGGCGGAGCGCCGGAACGCGGCGTTCCCCCCGAGGACGTTGCGCACGCGGACCCGCCCCGGGGCCAGCCCCTTGTACGTACAGCCGACGACCCAGTCGAACTCCTCGGGGAACCAGACGGGCCGCCGCCTGGACTCCCACAGCGGCATGGTGCGCCCGCCGACGGCGAGGACCCGCGGGTCCTCGAACCCCTCGGCGAAGTGGCGCAGCCAGTCCCGCTCGGCGACGGCGTCGTCGTCGAGGAAGGCGATGAAGGAGCCGCGCGATGCCGCGATGCCGGTGTTGCGTCCCGCCGAGAGGCCGCGCGGACCCGCGTTGGCGAGCACCCGCACTCCCTCGGTCTCCTTGTACTCCCCGGCCAGCCGCTCCAGGAGCGTGGCGTTGTGATCGACCACGAGAAGGGTTTCCAGGGCAGGCAGTGACTGCGCGCCCACCGAGGAGACCGCCGCGAGGATGTCCTCCCAGCGGTCCTCGGTGTACACGCAGATCACCACGGAGATCTCCGTGCTCAAGACACCTCTCCCCGGCCGGTGCGGAAGGGGAGGCCACGGGCGGCCTTGGGCCGCGGACCGCGCTTGGGGCGGTTCGAGCGCTCGTTCAGTATCACCTTCAGTACGCGTATTCCGTCGCGGACGGCACGGAGGTTGCTGGCGCCGTGGATCCGGAGGTACTCGTGGCTGGGAATCTCCTGGACCTTGAGGCCGGCCTTCACGACCCTGATGTTCATCAGGGTCTCCACCTCGAAGCCGGTGCAGTCGATCTCGATCTTGTCCAGGCAGTGCCGCCAGAACGCGTTGTATCCGTAGCACAAGTCGGTGTAACGAGCCCCGAACTTGGCGTTGACGACGGAGCACAGCACATGGTTGCCGAGCTTGCGTATGGGCGTCATGTCGTCCGTGCCGCCGCCGTTGGCGAACCGGGAGCCCTTGGCGAAGTCCGCGCCCGAGACGAGGGCGGAGACGTACGAGACGATCTCCTGGCCGTCGGCCGAGCCGTCGGCGTCGACCATCACGATGATGTCGCCCGTGCACGCGGCGAAGCCGGTGATCAGGGCGTCGCCCTTGCCCTTGCCGAGCTGGCGGACCACCTTCACGTCCGGCCACAGCTCACGGGCGACGGCCACGGTGTCATCGGTGGAGTTCCCGTCCACGAGAACGACCTCGTGGATCCAGTCGGGCAGCGTCTTGAATACGTAGGGCAGATTCTCCGCTTCGTTCATGGCGGGAATCACCACGCTCACCGGCGGAGTGATCGCCAAGTGAGTGGAGATCGGCCGGTAGTCGCGCGAGATCTCGTCTAACGGGTCTTGCCCGGCATCTGCCGGGCGCACAAAAGAAGTCATGAGTCCGGTGGTCCCTCTCGTCCGGTGGACGGCCCGCCCCCGGGCAGTCCGGTAATTGATCCGGTTCGAAAGGGGGGTTCTCACACGAGCATGACGAAATAGATCTCCGTGCATGCCGAATGAGCTGGCATTGCGCGGGACGTGACCCGGGCATGGAGCGATCGCCGGGCACGGCACCCCCCTACCGCGCCCCGCACCGGAACCATCGCGATCTCGAGCCCTCCCCTAGATCGCATTGCGTGATGGACCGTTGCGGGTGAATGTACGACGGTATTGATGATTGAGACTGTATGGCAAGACCTGGAACGTGGCCTCACGTTTTTCATGATTTGAGTGATCTATGCGATCACATTCGGACTGCTCTATTCCTTGCTGTGCGATCGGATTTTACCCATCCGCTTGAGCAGCTTGTCGGCCGGAACAAACAATTCTGGCCTGGACAGAACGGTATTGCGCAGTGCCCTGACAGGTGCCCGTCGCACCGTGTGTCCGAATGCCACCGGGTGACGCAGTGCCACCCTGCCCTCGAAGACGTCGAGTTCGCGTGTCTTGAGGGAGTCCTTGTACTCCTTCTGGCCGCGGCCGAGATCGAGGTACGCGATGCCGTCGGCGGCGGCCGCCTCCGCCATGCGCAGATGCAGCACCAGGCCGGGCGAGTACTTCGAGAACGCCGGGTCGTACGCCGGGAACCAGCACGCGAGTACGCGCTCGCTGCGCAGCCCGAAGTGCGCCGCGACCGGGACGTCCGCCGCGTAGAGCACCGACAGGATCCCGGCGAAGGAGTCGCTCCGGGAGTGGAAGAGGCGGTGCACGAGCTGGGTGATCCACGGGTGCGCGAAGCGGTCGCTGCGGCCCGTCCTGCGGTACTGGGCCGACTTCCACCCCATCAGGGCGGCCAGGGCCCGCGGATCGCGCTCGTCGTGCACGTAGCGCACGGGGCCGTGGTCGCGGCCGAGCTTGCGCTCCTTGGCCAGCGTGGTCCGCGTGAACTTCGGGGAGCGCTCCCGCAGTTGGCCGAGATAGACCTCGTACCCGTGATCAATGTCCATGACGGGGGACGGGAAGGCGCCGCGCACGCTCGCCTCGAACGGCCGCTGGCCGCTCACGAGGTGATCGAACTCCCAGACCGCGAGTCCGCAGGCCCGCAGCAGCTCCCTGGCGTCCCAGTCGAAGCCCGGCCGGTGCACGAGACCCTGGCAGTCCGAGACGCCCAGGCCGACGGCGCGGCCGACGCCCGTGACGGTCCGCTGGAAGGGGAAGAACGCGGCGGGGCCGCCGGCGTCACGCGCGACCGCGATCCGCACCCCGCGCCGCTCGTGCCCCATGGACAGGGCGAACTCGGGGGACAGGAAGGGGTTGGCCAGCTCCGGCGAGCCGTTGAGGTGTGCCTTGGACTGAAGGGCGGTCCACGCCGCGCGGTCGGCGGCGGTCAGCTCACCGGGACGGTGCACGGTTATGTCCACGTCAGGAAGTCCACCTTCTCGCCAGACGGCCGCGCAGCCGCCTCGCCTCGGGGAGCACCAGGGCGAGGGCGCTCAGGACGGTCACGGCGACGACACCGCCGCGCACCGACCAGATGTGCAGCGCCAGCATGACCTGCGCCACGAGCATGTTGACGGCGAAGGACCCGGCCACGGCGGCCACGGTCCTGCCCCACGGTTCGAGTGCCCGCAGCGCGGTGGCGATCGCCGCGCCCGGCGCGGCGATCAGGAAGAACAGCGTGAAGGGGCCGCGCAGCGGTGAGTCGAGGCCGACGAGCGCGAGCATCGCGCCGACACCGCCCACGGCGACGGCCGCTCCCGCGATCAGCGGCAGCAGGTCCCGCGCCCGGTCCTCCGCGGACGGCCGCGGCGCGCCCGTTGTCGGCGCCTTGCTCCTGATGGTCTGCATTGGCGACTTCGCCCCCCGACGCGCCGGATGCCGGGCTTCAATGTGGCGCAGCGTCAGGCGAGCCGTCAAGACGCCGAGGGGAGGTGCGGATGTTCCTCGCCACGCCGGTGTGACGGGAGGTGAACTACGCGCGTGCGCAGGGGAATTAACGATGAAGTTATTGACATGCACACTATCGACAAGCGGAACGGCGTGCTACCACAGGGGAGCGGAAATCCTGCTAAGGGAGGCTCCATGAGATTGTCCCGAATCACGGCATACATGTCCTCGCTCCTCCTCGCGATCGCCTTCACCCTCACCGGGGCGGCGGCGGCTCACGCGGCTCCGTCCGCCGACAACCAGGCGGCCACCGGCTATGTGGCGCTCGGTGACTCGTACTCGTCCGGCGTCGGCGCCGGCAGCTACGACAGCGGAAGCGGCGCCTGCAAGCGCAGCACCAAGGCCTACCCCGCCCTCTGGGCAGCCGCGCATTCACCCTCCAGCTTCAACTTCACGGCGTGCTCGGGCGCTCGTACGGGTGATGTTCTCTCCGGTCAGCTCGGCCCGCTCGGCTCCGGCACCGGCCTCGTCTCCATCTCCGTCGGCGGCAACGACGCGGGCTTCGCCGACGTCATGATGACCTGTGTCCTGCAGTCCGAGAGCAGCTGCCTGGCGCGCATCGACCAGGCCCGCTCGTACGTCGACTCCACACTCCCCGGCAACCTCGACAAGGTGTACTCGGCGATCAGCGCCAAGGCTCCCGCCGCCCATGTGGTGGTCCTCGGCTACCCCCGCTTCTACAAGCTCAGCGGAAGCTGTGCGGCCGGCCTCTCCGAGCGTGAGCGCGCCGCCATCAACGGCGCCGCGGACCACCTCAACACCGCCACCGCCAAGCGCGCCGCCGACCACGGCTTCACCTTCGGCGACGTCACGGGCACCTTCAGCGGGCACGAGATCTGCTCCAGCAGCCCCTGGCTGCACAGCCTGAACATCCTCAACATCGGTGAGTCCTACCACCCCAAGGCCGCCGGACAGTCCGGTGGCTACCTCCCCGTCTTCACCTCGGCCGCCTGACCTCATCGGGCCGCGCGTACGCGTTCGGCGTGTAGGAGGCCCCGTCCGTCGGGGTCTCCTCCCCGTCCTCGCACGTCACCGAGTACTCCACGGAGTTCGAGGTCGCGGCGGCGGGGCCGCGCACCTGCACGTGGACCGAGTTCGTCCAGGTGTCCGACCCGGTTCCGTACCCCGTCTCCGTGTGGTCGACCTGCCGCGTCTTGGCGCCGCCCGAGGAGAACGGCAGCGTCTTCCACCCCGGGTCGCTCGACTGCCCGGACCTGGTGACCCAGCGGTACTGCACATCGGCAGGAACACGCCCCACCGTGAAGGTGGCCGTGAACGACGGCGCCTGGCCCGCCGCCGGGGGACAGGCGCCCTCGTACCGGGTACGGGCGCCGTCGACCCGCACCTTCACGCTCTGCGCCGGTGCGGTGGTCTTCCCGCCGTCGCCGCCGTTCCCTCCGCTGCCGCCGTTCGTCGAGCCGCCGTCGTCACCGCCGCCGTCCGATGAGCCGTCGCCGTCGGACGAGCCGCTGCCGGACGAGCCGTTCGACCCCTCCGACGAGCCGCCGCCCTCGCTCTTGCCGCCGCCGGACCCGCCGCCGTCGGTGCTGCCGGACGAGCTGCCTCCGTTGTTCCCACCGCCGTCGTCGTCGCGGCCCAGCAGGGCGTACGCGATCCCGCCGACCGTCAGGGCCAGCACCACGAGCCCCGCGACGAGCAGGACGAGCGCGCGGCGCCCGCGGTCCGCGTCGGCCGTGCCCGACTCCCGGGTGACGGGCTGCGATGACGTGCCGGGCAGCGGGGCGGGGGGCGGCGGCGGTCCGAACCGTTGCCCGCTCGTGACGGTCGGCTGGTGGGTGAGGGCGGTGTCGGGGAACGGCCTGCCGCCCGCGGCGACGAGCCGCAGGTCGCGCTCGGCGTCGGCGGCGGACATCCGCTCGGCCGGGTCCTTGCGCAGCAGCCCCTCGATGACCGGGGCGAGCGGTCCCGCGTTGCGCGCGGGCGGCAACTGCTCGTCCACCACCGCCCGCAGCGTGCTCAGCGGGGTGTCCTGGCGGAAGGGCGTGCTGCCCTCCACGGCCGCGTAGAGCAGCACGCCGAGCGACCACAGGTCGGACGCGGGGCCGGGGCGCTGCCCCAGCGCGCGCTCGGGGGCGAGGAACTCGGGGGAGCCGACGACCTCTCCGGTCATCGTCAGCGCCGAGCTGCCCTCCACCATGGCGATGCCGAAGTCGGTGAGGACGACGCGGCCGTCGTTGGCGATCAGGACGTTGCCCGGTTTGACGTCACGGTGCAGGACCCCGGCGTCGTGGGCGGCGCGCAGGGCCGCGAGCACCTCGGCGCCGACGCGGGCGGCGCGCTGCGGGGGCAGGGCGCCCTCCGCGTCGAGCACGTCGGACAGCGAGAGGCCCCGCACGAGCTCCATGACGATCCAGGGGCGGCCCTCCTCCATCGCCACGTCGTAGACGGTCACGACGTTGCGGTGCGGGATACGGGCGGCGGCCCAGGCCTCCCGTTCGAGGCGGGCGTAGAGCCGGTCGACCTCGCTCGCCGGGAGCCCGGCGGGCGCGCGCACCTCCTTGACGGCGACCTCACGGCCGAGCACTTCGTCACGGGCCTGCCACACGGTGCCCATGCCGCCCTCGCCCAGCGGCGACAGGAGCCGGTACCGCCCGGCGATCACGCGCTCTGGCTGGCTCACGGGGCGCCCCCATCCGCAACGGTGCGTTTCTCCACAAAAGTAGCGACGTGAGATAGCCCACGTCGACCCGTCCGCTACGCCATATGTCCAACTCGCCCTGGAATCAGTCAGATTCAGAGGCTAATTGTCAACCTCCTTACGGGGAAGGTGAATCCTGCCACCGGGATACACGGGTGTCGCGATGGGGCGATAGGGTTAACTTGCCCTGGGCCGGGTGCCCTCGTACGGGTGGGGAGTGACATGGAACAGATAACGGTGCGCAGCAGGGCGCGTGTCCCTGCGATCACGTGTGGGAGCAGTGCGACCAGCTCGCGCCTCGACCGCCATCTCTCGGTGCTGGGCGGCCCTGCCGTTCCGCAGCGCGAGTCGCACGAGGCGACGCTGCTGATGCGTGAGCTGACTTCACGTGACGCCGCGCACGCCCGTAGCAGCAGGGGTGTTCGAGTGAGGCATGTCTCGCTCTTCGCGCCACTGCGCAGGCTGCGGCGCTCGCTTTTCGGCGGACGCTGAGCACGGGTGGTCCCCGGGACTGAGCCGCCGCTCCGCGGCGGATCTTTCCCACCCACCCGCTCCCCCTCGTCCCCCGTCCACGTCCTCACCCACGCCACACCCGCATCTCCCGCCACGCCCCGTACCCCCGGAACGCCCCGTCATCCGCCGTCGGCTGACGTCTCGTCACCCGCCGGTTCTCACCCGCGCGCGTACCGGCGCACGGCCGTCGGCACGCACAGCGCCAGCAGAACAAGACACCACGCGATCGAGCCCGCCACGGGGTGAGCGACCGGCCAGGCCGCATCCGTCGGAACGGAAGCGTTGCCGAAGAGGTCGCGGATCGCCGTCGCCACCGCGCTGATCGGATTCCATTCGGCGAGCGTCCTCAGCCAGCCGGGCATGTCGTCCGTCGGGATGTAGGCGTTCGACAGCAGCGGCAGGATGAACGTCGCGCCGCCCAACTGCCCCGCCGCCTCCTCGCTCCGCGACACGAGTCCGAGCAGGATGCCGATCCACGTCGCCGTGAACCGGAAGAGCAGCAGCAGGCCGAAGGCGCCGACCGCGGCGAGCACGCCGCCCTCGATCCGCCACCCCATCGCCAGGCCGACGAGCATCAGCGGCACAAGACCCACCGCCGTGGTGACCAGATCGGCCGCGGCCTGCCCGAGCGGTACCGCGGCACGGCTCACCGGCAGCGTCCGCAGCCGGTCCATCACTCCTCGGTGGGAATCCTGGGCGGCGGTGAACATCCCGGTCATGATGCCGTTGGCGGCGGTCGCGACGAGCATGCCCGGCACCAGGTAGGCGCGGTAGTCGGAGCCCGGCATCGCGAGGGCGCTGCCGAAGACGTAGCCGAAGAAGAGCAGGAAGACGATGGGCATCGTCTGGGTCATGACCAGGATGGCGGGAGCGTGCCGGACGCGCCGCAGATGCCGGCCGAGCATGGCGGAGCCGTCGTAGAGGATGGCGCTCATGGGGAGACCTCCGGAGTCGGGGGAAGAGGGGTGGGCGGGCGCGCGGTTCACGGGACCAGGCGCAGGAAGACGTCGTCGAGCGTCGGGGCCCGCAGACTCACGTCCAGGAGCGGCACCCCCGCGGCGTCCAGCTCCCGGACCAGGCGGGGCAGCGTGAGGGCCGGGTCCAGGGAGAGCGCGCCGACCGTCCGCCGCTCCGTGTCCAGGACCGGCTCGGCGCCGGTCAACTGGTCGAGCACCAGCGCCGCGGCGGGCACGGCCGCGGCCTCCGTGACGACGACCTCCGCGTAACTCCCCATCCGCGCCTTCAGCTCGGCGGGCGTGCCGCAGTGGGCCGCGCGCCCGCCGTCGATCAGCACCACCTCGTCGGCGAGCTGATCCGCCTCTTCCAAATACTGCGTGGTCAGGAGCACTGTCGTGCCCTCGCCCGCCAGCTTGCGCACGGTGTCCCAGATGCCGTTCCTGCTGTGCGGGTCGAGGCCCGTGGTCGGCTCGTCGAGGAAGAGCACGGCCGGCGGCACGATCAGGCTCGCCGCGAGGTCGAGGCGGCGCCGCATGCCGCCGGAGTACGTGCGCGCGGGCCGCTCCGCCGCGTCGGTGAGCCCGAACCGCTCCAGGAGTTCGTCGGCCCGCGCGCGGGGCGCCCTCAGTAGCCGGGCGAAGAGCCGCAGGTTCTCGCGGCCGGTCAGATCGCCGTCGACCGAGGCGTACTGCCCGGTGACCCCGATGCGGCGGCGCACGGCGGCCGGGTCGCGCACCACGTCGTGGCCCGCGACCCGCACCGTCCCCGCGTCCGGCGCGAGGAGCGTGGTCAGCACCCGGACCGCGGTCGTCTTGCCCGCGCCGTTGGGGCCGAGGAGTCCGCACACGCTCCCCTCGGCGACGGCGAGGTCAAGGCCGCGCAGCGCGTGGACGGCCGAGCCGCCGGAGCCGAAGCGCTTCTCCAGCCCTTCACTAAGTACGGCGTACGTAGAAGTCATGCCGTCACCGTACCCCACTACGTACGCTGTACGTAACTACTATGGGAGCGAGGTGATGATCAATGGCGGGCCGAGCGGCCGAACCGGAAGTGATCTGGGCGCGCCCCGAGCGTGCGGGCCGTGGCCCGAGGCCCGCGTACAGCAGGGCGGACATCGCGGCGGCGGCGGTCCGCATCGCCGACGCGGACGGCATCGACGCGGTGTCCATGCGGCGCGTGGCGGGCGAGCTGGGCTGCGGCACGATGTCGCTGTACAACTACGTGCCGCGCAAGGAAGACCTGTACGAACTGATGGTCGACGCGGTCAGCGGTGAGTACGAGCTGTCCGGGACGGCCGTGGGCGGCGACTGGTACGCGGAGATGCTCGGCCTCGGCCGGCAGACCCGGGACATCCTGCGCCGCCACCCCTGGGTGACGCGCGTGATGTCGACGGTCTACGGATCGAGCCCCAACGCCCTGCGCTACCTGGAGCACTGCCTCGGGGTCCTGGACGGCCTCGACGCGCCCCAGGGCACGAAGATGGAGCTCATCGCGATGGTCAACGGCACGGCGATGACCACGGTGGCCAACGAGATCGCCATGGCCGAACGCGCGAGGGGCCTGCCGTGGTCCGAGGAGCAGGAGCAGCGGATCCGCTCGGCCTATCTGCTCGGGCAGCTCGCGGATGGCGCGTATCCGCGGCTCGCGAGGATGGTGGCGGAGGGGCCGGCGCCGGGCGACCCGGACGAGAGCTACGAGCGTGCGCTGCGCCGGCTCCTGGATTCCTTCCGCTGAGGCTCGGATTCAGTGCGGCTCGGACCGCTGAGGCTCAGGCCGCCGAGGCTCGGCTCGCTGAGGCTCAGAGCAGGGCGAACTGGCCGTCGGGGCCCTCTTCGCGGTGGTCGAGGACGGAGGCGGGGCGGCGCGCGGTGTCCGGGACGGGCAGGACGCCCGCCCGGCGCAGGTCGTCCACGGTGACGAGGGAGCTGTCGATCGCCCTCAGCTCGGCCTGTCGCGGCGCCAGTTCCGCCAACAAGGCCAGGACGGTGATGAGTTCGAGCAGCTCCGACGTCCAGGCCTGCGGCCACGTCCGGGGGCGGATCGCCGCCAGTGACCCCGGCTCCGCCTCCGCCTCGGCCGTGCGCGCGGTGAACCAGCGCTCGATCACCCGCACCCCGCTCACCTCGGACTCCCACGCCTCCTTCGGCACCGGCGAGACGACACCCTCGTCGCCGACCCGCAGGACCTGCTCATCGGCGTCGTACGACAGTGAACCGGGGTTCGCGGGCAGGGGCGCGCGGACATAGGGCCTGCGCCCGCCGGGCAGCTTCGGGCGCTCGCCGTCGCCGCGCAGATGCAGCCGCAGCAGCCGCTCGCCCAGGTCGGTGCCGCGCGCCCAGACGCCGGGGTCGCGGGTGAGCGGCACCCGGCAGCCGGCCGCCGAACCCGTCCCCGTGGCGAGGACGTAGGCGAGCAGCGACCGTGCGGTGACCTCGTGGCCGAGGAGCTTCGACAGGTGTTCGGCGAGGCCCGGCGTCAGGTTGGGCTCGACGGCTCCGGGGCGGCGGAAGAGCGGCCGGATGCGCCCGGGGCGCCCGGCGGGGGAGCGCCCGTCCGGCAGCACGGCCGAGGCGAGGACCGCGGGTCCGGCCGCGCCGGGTACGTAACCCTGTTCGACGGCGAAGAGCTGGCCCTCGCCCGCGACCCGCCACAGTTCGGGGCGGGCCACGTCCAGGAGGCGGTGGTCGGGGATCAGCCACTGCTCGTCGAAGGGACCGTGCAGGACGCGCACCGGTTCGGGGCAGGGGCCCGACTCCCTGGCCAGGCGGCCGGTTCCGCCGGAGTGGCCGGGGAGCTGGGCGACCGCGGTGTGCAGGGTGCGGGAGCGCGTGGGCCGGAACAGCGCCTCGCGGTCCTGGCCCGCCGCGCGGACGAACGTGTCCCAGCGGGCCCTCAGGGATGCGGCGTCGGGTCCCATCGGCCACCCGCGGCCCGGCCGGAGCGGTGCGACGGACCACGGCATGAGGTCCGCGAGCAGCGGCGCTTCGTCATGCGTCACGCCCGGCATCGTAACCCCCTGTGTCTACGTGGCCTCCAGCGTGACCGAGAAGGAGAAGCGGTCGCCGCGGTAGTGGATGCGGGCCACGTCGAGGGCCCGTCCTTCCTCGTCGTAGGTGACGCCGGTGTAGTGCAGGATCGGGCTGAGCAGCGGGACTTGCAGCAGTCGGGCGGTCTCCGGGTCGGCGAGGGTGGCCTCGACGGTGTCGGTGATCCGGCTGATCTTCACGCCCACCACATCGCGCAGCACCTTCGTCATCGGCCAGCGCGCGAGATCGTCGAGGTCGATGCGGGCGGCGAGTTCGGGGCGCACGAAGTTGCGGGCGTGGTTCGTCGGCTCGCCCGTCTTCTCGTCGCTGCGCAGCCGGTGGTACGTGGCCACCTCGCCGGAGTCGGGGAAGTACGCGGCGAGTTCGGCGGTCGGCGGTGCCGAGCCGTGGTCGAGCAGCTCGGTGGTCATGCCCGACTGCTGGGCCACGATGGCGTCGACCGAGCCGAGCAGGCGGACGGGGGTGCCGCGCCGGGCGCTGGGTTCGATGAAGGTGCCGCGCCGCCGGTGGCGGGTGATGAGCCCCTCGTCCTCCAGCTCCTTGAGCGCCTGCCGCATGGTCAGCACGCTCACCCCGTAATGCCCCGCCAACTGCTCCTCCGTGGGCAGCCGGAGCGGGGCATCGGGGGTGCGGCCGAGTATCGAGGCGCGCAGGGACTGCGACACCTGGTACCAGAGCGGCAGCTTTCGATTCAGGACGATCGAGTCCGGGGCGAAAGCGGTCACGGTCTCTCCGAATCGGTTGCGACCTGCACATCTTCGAACGAGCGCCTCGTGAACGGGCGCGGCGTCGAGCATGCACAGTGTCGAACAAGCACAGTGTCGAACGGAAGCAGTGGTGGATCAGCTACGGAAGTGGCGCTCCAGACCCTGCCACACGTCGTCGTACCCGCGCTGCAGGTGGGGCGCCCGGGCTGCCTGCTCCGTCGCCGTCACCGGCCACCGCGTCTCGAACATGAAGGCGAGGCCGTCGTCGATCTTCTGCGGCCGCAGCTCCGCCGCCGACGCCCTCTCGAACGTCTCGCGGTCCGGGCCGTGCGCCGACATCATGTTGTGCAGCGAGCCGCCGCCCGGGACGAAGCCCTCGGCCTTAGCGTCGTACGCGCCCTCGATCAGGCCCATGTACTCGCTCATCACGTTCCGGTGGAAGTACGGGGGCCGGAAGGTGTCCTCGCCCACCAGCCAGCGCGGCGCGAAGACGACGAAGTCGACGCCCGCGAGGCCCGGGGTGTCGGACGGCGAGGTGAGCACGGTGAAGATCGACGGGTCCGGGTGGTCGTAGCTGATCGAGCCGATGACATTGAAGCGGTGCAGGTCATAGACGTACGGGACGTGGTTGCCGTGCCAGGCCACCACGTCGAGCGGGGAGTGGTCGTACGTCGCGCGCCAGAGGTTGCCGCAGAACTTGTTCACCACCTCCACCGGGCCCTCGGCATCCTCGTACGCCGCGACGGGCGCCCGGAAGTCGCGCGCGTTCGCCAGGCCGTTGGCGCCGATCGGGCCGAGGTCGGGGAGCTGGAAGGGCGCGCCGTAGTTCTCGCAGACGTACCCGCGGGCGCTCGCGTCGAGGAGCTCCACGCGGAAGCGGACGCCGCGCGGGATCAGCGCGACCTCGCCCGGCTCCGCGTGCAGCGGCCCGAACTCGGTGCGCAGGAGCAGGCCGCCCTGCTCGGGCACGATGAGCAGCTCACCGTCCGCGTCGCTGAACACCCGGTCGGTCATCGAGGCGTTCGCGCCGTACAGGTGGATGCCCATGCCGGTGCGCTGGGCCGCGTCGCCGTTGCCGCCCAGCGTCCAGAGGCCCGCGAGGAAGTCCGTGCCGGGAGCGGGCTCCGGGAGCGGGTTCCAGCGCAGCCGGTTGGGGTCAGGCACCGACTCGGTGAAGGGGGCCGTACGGATCGCTCCGTTGTCCATGCGCGTGAACCGCGGGTGCGCGGCCGAGGGGCGGATGCGGTACAGCCACGAGCGGCGGTTGTGCGCGCGGGGCTCGGTGAAGGCCGAGCCGCTGAGCTGCTCCGCGTAGAGCCCGAGGGGGACGCGCTGGGGTGAGTTGCGGCCGTGCGGCAGGGCGCCGGGCACCGCCTCGGAGCTGTGTTCGTTGCCGAAGCCGGAGAGGTAGTTCAGCCCCTCGGCGGTCTTGCGCGCCGCGCCTTCGTCGGCCCGGCCTGTGGTGCTCGTGCGGTCCCCGCTCATCATGGCTCCCTCTGCGCTGATTCCTATGGGACACCGTAGGATTGGAATTTCCCTTCCGCAAGGGGAAGCCAGGAACGTGAGCGATGCTCTACTCTCCCGGGATGCACCAGCCGAACCCGCCCAGGGAACCGAAGCCCCCGGCCTCCCTGCGCCGCGTACCCGTGCAGGAGCGCAGCGCCGAGCGGCTGACCCGGATCCTCGACGCCTGCGCCGCGGTCCTCGACGAGGCCGGCTACGAGAACCTCACCACCCGCGCCGTCGCGCTCCGCGCCGGTGTCCCGATCGGCTCGGTCTACCGGTTCTTCGGCAACAAGCGGGCCCTGGCCGACGCCCTCGCCCACCGCAACCTCGACCGCTACGCCGAGCGTGTCGCGGCCCGCATGGCCGACGCCGGCCGGGGCGACTGGCGCGGCGCGGTCGACGCCGCCTTCGACGAGTACCTCGCGATGATGCGCACCGTCCCCGGCTTCGGCCTCGTGGACTTCGGCGTCCCCTCGGCCCCGGACGCCATGCCGGACGCCAACCACCAGGTCGCCGAACGGGTGGCGGCGCTGCTCGCGGACCATCTGGACCGGGCGCTGGACGAGCGGCTCCGCAGGGCCGTGGCGGTCGGCGTCGAGGCGGTCGACGCCGTGCTCCAGCTCGCCTTCCGCGGCAGACCCGACGGCGACCCCCACCTCGTGGAGGAGGCACGGACCCTGCTGCACGCGTACTTCGCGCGGTCGCTGGACTGAGGGGGGCGGGAGCCGGGGCAGGCGCGTGGGCGGGCCGTCGCGTGCGGTGTCGCCCGAACGGCCGCCGCGGCACGTTCCGTTGCTAGGGTGATCGAATCCGGTGCCGGGCCGAGGGGGGACATGGCGCGAGTGGTGTGCATCCACGGAATCGGCCAACAGCACGTCGGTGAGAGCCAGTTGGCGGCATCCTGGCGTCCGGCGCTCGCGGACGGGCTGACCCGCGCCGCGGCCGCGCCCCTGGACGCGTCGGACGTGACCTGCGTCTTCTACGGAGATCTGTTCCGTCCCGCGGGCCGCACGCTCGGCGTGCAGGATCCGCCGCTCGACGCCTCCGACGTCGCCGACGGCCTGGAGAGCGAGCTGCTCCTGCTGTGGTGGGCCGAGGCCGCCCGTACCGACCCCGCCGTCCTGCCGCCCGACGCCCGCACCCTCGCCCGCACCCCGCGCGCCGTTCAGCGCGCCCTGAACGCGCTGAGCCGCTCCCGCTTCTTCGCCGACGTGGCGCTGCGCTCCCTGGTCCTGGACCTCAAGCAGGTGCGTGCCTACCTCACCGACCCGGCCGTCCGCGCCGAGGTCCAGCGCCGCGTCGCAGCGGCCGTCACCGACGACACCCGGGTCGTCGTCGGCCACTCCCTTGGCAGCGTCGTCGCCTACGAAGCCCTGTGCGCGCACCCCGGATGGCCCGTCCGGACGCTGCTGACGCTCGGCTCCCCGCTGGGTGTCCGGCACCTCGTCTTCGACCGCCTCGTGGCCGGTGAAGGCGGGAGCCCGGGGGACTGGCCCGGCCGCGTCGAGCACTGGACCAACATCGCCGACGCCGGGGACGTCGTCGCGCTCGTCAAGGACCTGCGTCCGCTGTTCGGCGAACGGGTGCGCGGCCACCTCGTGCACAACGGCTCGAAGGCCCACGACGTGACCCGCTACCTGTGCACCGAGGAGGCGGGCAGAGCGGTGAGCGAGGGCTGTGGTGACGGCTGACACCCCCACCGCCCCGCCCGCGCGCCGCTTCCTGCTGTCGACGGCGGTCACGGACGTGCACGCGCACCCGGAGGCCGCACGCCCCGAACTCGCCGACGACGTGGCCCGCGTCGACCGGCTCTTCCTCGGCGAACTCGGCTACCGCAGGGGCGCGGACCTGGGGCTCGACCCGACCCGCGAGCAACTCGCGAAAGCCTTGCGGAAGTTCGCCACCGACCCCGAGCGCGCCCCCGACGACTACGTCGTCCTCTACCTCACCTGCCACGGCGTCACCGCCGAACGCAGCGGCCGCCACTACCTCCTGCTCGCCGACAGCGACGCGCGCGACCTGCCCGGCACCGCCCTGCCCACCGAGGACCTCGTCACCCTGCTGTGGGAAGACACCCCCGTGGCGCGCCTCCTCGTCCTCATCGACGCCTGTTTCGCCGAGGAAGGGGCCGACAGCGCCCTGCGCGCCGCCCTGGAGGCGCGCCGCGCCCACACCTTCGGCACCGAGCCCGGCAGCACCGGCCTGGTGATCATCGCCGCCTCCCGCCGCAAGGAGGAGGCGCTGGCCGGAGCCCTTTCGGCGGCCTTCGACCGGGCCGTGCGCAGCCAGGCCACCGCCGGGCACGCACCCGCCCACATCGGCGTCGGCCAGGTCATGCGCGCCATCAAGGCGGACCCTCAGGTACCGGCGACGCAGCGGGCCATCTGGTCCGTGACCCACGCGGACGCCGACATCCCCGAATTCCTGCCCAACCCCCGGTACGTCCCCGGTGCCTCGGGACTCAAGCTGGAGGAGATCGACCGGATCGTCGAGCTGGCCGGCCGCGAACGCCGGGCCCGCACCGCAGAGCTGACCGGCTTCTTCCTGCCCAGGGCGCGCGGCACCGACGCGCCCACCGAAGACGTCTGGGACTTCACCGGCCGGCACACCGCGCTGACCGACATCACCGACTGGCTCGCCCCGCACCGCGCCGCCGACCGCCTGTGCGTGGTCACCGGTGACCCGGGCTCAGGCAAGTCCTCACTGCTCGGCATGGTCACCGTGCTCACCGACGCGGCCCACGGCGCCGCGGTACCCCGCGCGGGCCTGCCCGCCAGAGTGCCCGAGCCCGGAGCCGTGGACGTCGCCGTCAACGCCAGTCACAAGACGAAACGGCAGCTCCTCGACGCGCTCTCCGCCGCCTCCGGCTGCGCCGCCCCGTCCCTCGGCGCGCTCGCCGCCCACCTCCAGGCCAGATCCGAACCCCTCGTCGTCCTCATGGACTCCCTCGACGAGGCCCTCGACCCGCACGACACCGTCGAGGACCTCATCGCCCCGCTCATCGACCCGAGACGCCGGCTCCCGCTGCGCCTCCTCGTCGGCGCCCGCCCCCACATCGCCCGGCTGCTGCCGCGCACCGCGAGCCGCATCGACCTCGACGACGAACGCCACGGAGACCCCGACGCCGTACGCGCCTACACCCGCACCCTGCTCACCACCCCCGGATCGGTGCTGTGCACCGCTCCGCCCGACCGCGTGGACGCCGTCGCCCGCGCCATCGCCGACGCGGCCGGACGCTCCTTCCTGGTGGCCCGGATCACCGCCCGCACCACGGCCCGCGAGACGCGAGTGCCCGACCCCGACGACCGGCGCTGGCGCGACGAACTGCCGCGCCTGCCCGGCGAGGCCATGGAACGCGACCTGGAGCAGCGCCTCGGCCCGCTCGCGGGCCGGGCCCGCGACCTGCTGCGCCCGCTCGCCTTCGCCCAGGGCGTGGGCCTGCCCTGGGCCGGCGTGTGGCCGCGCCTCGCCGCGGCGCTCAGCGGCCGGGCCTACGGGGACGAGGACATCGTCTGGCTGGCGAAGGCCGCGGGGTCGTACCTCGTCGAGGACGTCGAGGACGAGGACTCCGTGTACCGGATCTACCACCGGGCCCTCGTCGAGTACCTGAGGGAGGGCCTGGACGCCGAGCGGGTGCAGGGCGTGGTCGCGGGCGTGCTGAAGGGCCTCGACCACGCCTACGTACGGCGGTACCTCGCGCTGCACGCGGCGGAGGGCGCCGTCCTCGACCCGCTGGTCCTGGACGCGGGCTTCGTGCTCACCGCCGACCCCGACCAGCTCCTCGCCGCGCTGCCCCGGCTGCGTACGGCGGACGGGCGACGGGCCGGGCGTGCCGTACGGGACGTCGAGGAGTTGCTGCGCGGTCCCCGGGCGCGCGCCGCCGACCCCGAAAGCCGCGCCCGGCTGCGGCTCGCCGCCGTCTGCCGCAGGGCGACAGCGCTCGCCGCCTCCTGCGACCGCGGCGACCTGCCGTGGCGGGCACGGTGGGCCGCCTGGAACCCGCACGGCGGAGCGCGCCGCTACGAGGGGATGGAGGCTCTGCCGGGGAGCGGCATCGTGGTGCCCGTGGGCGAAGGGGCGTACTTCCTGGAGAAGCGGTCCTACCGGTCCGGCGCCACGGTGTGGGACCTGGACACCGGCGATCGCTCGGACCAGCCTGCCACCGACGAGTACCTCGGCGACGCCACGTGGACGGCGACGCCTCAACTGCCGGGCTGCGCGGCCGTGCTGTCGGAGTACCGGCACACGGTGTGGTCCCAGGGCGAGCTGTTCTCCCGGCAGTGGCGGCTGCTGCACGTCTTCGACGCGGTGCGTGGCCGGTACTGGTGCTGGCGCCTGCGTCCCCACCCCACCGCCGACGCCGGACACGAGCGCCTGGGGCTGCGTCGGGCGAAGCGGGTGCAGGTGTGGGGCGCCGCCGACGGGCAGGGCCCGCCGACGCGCGCGGTGCTCCACTTCGACGACGGCGACTGTCTGACGTACGCGTTGGGAACCGGCAGTGCCGAGCCCCGGATGTCCCGGCGCCGTCGGCGTGCCCTGCTCGACTTCGAGAGCAGACGACGGGAGCGTCTCGAGCTCCAGCTCGACGCGGAGTGCGTGGGCCGTTCCGCGGCGGGCGACGAACGGTCGGGGACGGCGGAACGGATCACCGCGCTGGCCGCGCTGCCCGCGGAGTACGGCCACGGACTGCTCGCGGGCTACTCCGACGCCACCGTACGCATCACCGACCTCGACGAGTTCGGCCCCGCCGTCTCCACCGGGCACGACGGCGCCGTCCTCGACCTCGCGCACGTGGCCGGGCACGCCCAGGGCGAACTCGTCGTCACCATGGGCGTCGACGGCACGGTCCGGCTGGCCTCCCTGACCGATCGGGCGCCCGTGCGCACGCTGCTCGAACACGTCCCGCGGCCCCGCGCGCTGGCCGTGCACCGGGTCGGCCGCCAGTGGATCGTGGCCGTCGCCACGTCCGACGGGCTGCTGCACCGTGTGGACCTGGACAGCGGACGCCCGCTGGGGCTGCCGCTCCGGATCGGGAGCTTCGGCCGGGTGCGGCTCGCGACGTTCCGGCTCGGCCCGGTGGCGTGCGTGGGCGTGCAGGGCGCCGGGCGCGGCCTCCAGCTGTACGACCTGGTCACCGGCGACCGCGTCGGCGGACAGGAGGGGCTGCACGAGGCATCGGCGGTGTGCGCGGTGGGCGGGACCACGGTGATCGGCGGCGACGACGGGGTGCTCCGGCTGTGGCCCGGCACGCACGCCGCCGACTCCACCCGGATCAACGCGCATGAGGCACCGGTGCTCGCCGTCGGCGCGGTGCGCCGCCGGGACGCGGGCGGCGTCCTGGTGAGCGTCGGCCTTGACCACCTGATCCGCTGCTGGGACCCGGTCGAGCAGCGGGAGCTGTGGCGGCGGTCCTTGCCGCACCCGGAGCCGTGGACGTACTCGCTGGTGTCCGCCGCCGCGGTCGGCCGCACCCGCGAGGGGCACGGCCTGGTGGTGACGGGGGAGGTCGGCGGCCGGGTGACGGTGCTGACGCTGCCCGGCGCCGTGCCCCTGGAGCAACGGGAGTTCACCGTCCCGGGCATCGTCACCGCCCTGACGACGGGCACGGTGCGCGGCCGCGACGTGGTCGTGGCCGGCACCGACGGTGGGCGTGTCGCCTGCTGGGACGTCACGCACGGCCGGTGGTACGGGCTCGGCCCGGAACCCAGGGCCTCCGCCTGGACCACGGCGTTGGCCCTCGACCCCGACGGCTCGGGGCGGCTGCTCGCGGGCGCGGACGACGGCACCGTACGCGAGTGGACCCTGCCCGCCTGCCTCCCCCGCGGTGAGCCGCTCACCGTTCACAGGGCTCCCGTCCACGCCCTGGCCTTCGCGCGGGGGACGCGAGGAGCGCGAGCCTTCAGCGCGGGCGGGGACCGGCGCCTGGTCGCGCTCCAGGGCGAGGCATGGGAACACCTGCTCCCCCTGCCCTTGCGGTCCTTGGCGGCGGACGGCGAAGGGCTGCTCTGCGGCGACGAGCGGGGCACACTGTGGCGGCTCGACGAGCGCGCCGGCGGCTGGGAGCTGACCGAGGCCCTGGACGCCGTACCGAGCGCGACCGCCGTCGAGGTGTTCGCCACGGACGGCAGGACAGCCGTCGCGGTCGGCGGGGCCGACGGCACGGTGCAGGTGCGCGACGGCACGAGCGGTGCGCTGCGGCACCAGCTGCGGCCCGCCTGCGAGAGCGGAGTCGCTGAGGTGATGGCGGCGAGCGGGCCGGGAACCGGTGACACACCGCGGCCCGCGCTGTTCTCGCGCAGCGAGCTCGGAGTGCTGGAGCGCTGGGACCTCGCGTCCCCGCCGGACGCGCCCCCGGCGAGGACGGTGCTGCGCGACGTCGTGCTGTGCACCCTGACCGCGCGGGCGGGGCTGGTACGGCTGCCGGGGCCGGGCCCGCGCGACGGCGACGAGGTGCTGGCGCTCAACTTCGACAGAAGCCATGACGGGGCCTCCGCGACGGTGTACGGCGTCGACCGCGGCCCGCTCCAGGACTGGCTGCGCTGCGCCGCCTCCCCGCATCTGCTGGCCGGTGGCGCGGCCGCGGTCCGCTGCGGGGACCGGCGGCTCATCGCCGTGCCCACGCCCGCGGGCCTCCACCTCGTCGACGCCGAGACCTGGCGCCTGGTGGTGCTGCCCGACCGCAGCGCCGTACGGGCGGTGGCCGTGCTCCCGGACGAGCCGTCCGGCGCACTGCTGGTCGTCGACGCGCACAGCACAGCGGTGGTGCCGATCGCGCCGATCCTGGCCGGTCTCGACGGCCCGCCCGGGCGGGTCAAACGACGCGGCGTGCGCGCCACGCACGAGCATCCGCCACCGCTCGCCGGGGCGCGGCATGCCGCTGTGCTGCCGGGCGCACGGACGTACGCGGTCGCGGCCCGCCGCCGGCTCGTCGTCGCCGGGGTACCCGACGGCCTCGTACACGGCAGCGTCGAGCTCCCCTCCACCTGTACCGGTCTCGCCGCAGGCCCCGACGGCGGACTCGCCGTGGCCACCCGCAACGGCGTGATCCTCCTGGATGTGTCCGACACACGGCCGTGACCAGGAGTTTTGCGCTTATTGCTCGCACGTCAACATCTTGTTAACGCTTGATGGCGAGTCCTAACGTCATCCGCACCGCCAGACCTGGTGGGAGTTCGATGGTGAACGTTAGGTAGCCCCCATGCTGACAATCCTCGGATTCGTCATGATCGCCACCTTCCTGGTGCTGATCATGATGAAGAAGATGTCGCCGATCGCGGCACTGGTGCTGATCCCCGCGCTCTTCTGCGTGTTCGTAGGAAAGGGAGCCCATCTCGGGGACTACGTCCTCGACGGCGTCGGCAATCTGGCGCCCACGGCGGCCATGCTCATGTTCGCCATCGTGTACTTCGGCGTCATGATCGACGTCGGCCTCTTCGACCCGATCGTCCGGGGCATCCTGCGCTTCTGCAAGGCGGACCCGGTGCGGATCGTGGTCGGCACCGCCGTGCTCGCCGCGATCGTCTCCCTCGACGGCGACGGCTCGACCACCTTCATGATCACGGTCTCGGCGATGTATCCGCTCTACAAGCGCCTCAAGATGAGCCTCGTCGTCATGACCGGCGTCGCCGCCACCGCCAACGGCGTCATGAACACCCTGCCCTGGGGCGGCCCCACGGCCCGCGCCGCGACCGCGCTCAAGGTCGACGCCGCCGACATCTTCGTACCGATGATCCCGGCGCTCGCCATGGGTCTCGTCGCCGTCTTCCTGCTCTCCTACGCGCTCGGCCTGCGGGAGCGCAAGCGGCTCGGCACGCTCTCGCTGGACGACGTCCTGGAGAAGGAGACCGTCACCGTCACGGCCGACGAGACGGTCCTGGTGGGTGCCGGTGGTGAGGGGCGTACGTCCCTCACCGAGCGGGCCACCGGAGGCGGGGGTACCGGTACCGGGGGAGCGGGCGCCGGGGGAGCGGGCGCCGGCCTCGCGGAAGGCACCGGCAAGGACTCCGAGGACGAGGAAGACGGTTTCCAGGGGCTCGACCCGAACCGCGCGACCCTGCGCCCCAAGCTGTACTGGTTCAACGCGGGCCTCACCGTCCTGCTGCTCACCGCCATGATCATGGAGTGGCTGCCGATCCCGGTCCTCTTCCTGCTCGGCGCGGCCCTCGCCCTCACGGTGAACTTCCCGCACATGCCCGACCAGAAGGCCCGTATCGCCGCCCACGCGGAGAACGTCCTCAACGTCACCGGCATGGTCTTCGCCGCCGCCGTCTTCACCGGCGTCCTCACCGGCACCGGCATGGTCGACAGCATGGCCACATGGCTCGTCGACGCCATCCCGGAGGGCATGGGCTCGCAGATGGGCCTGGTCACGGGCCTCCTGTCCCTGCCACTCACCTACTTCATGTCGAACGACGGCTTCTACTTCGGGGTCCTGCCGGTCCTCGCCGAGGCGGGCCAGGCGCACGGCGTCAGCACCCTGGAGATCGCACGGGCCTCCATCGCCGGGCAGGCGCTGCACATGTCGAGCCCGCTGGTGCCCGCCGTGTACGTCCTGGTCGGCATGGCCAAGGTCGAGTTCGGCGACCACACCAGGTTCACCGTCAAGTGGGCCGTGCTCACCTCGCTGGTGGTGCTCGGCTCCGGCATCCTCTTCGGCATCATCTGATGCCACACGCGGCAACCGGGCCCGGTGGCAGGGGCTGGCTGCTCCGCCTCGTCATCGCCTTCAGCTTCGCGCAGGGGGCGGTGTCGATGGCGCGGCCCGCCGTCTCCTACCGGGCCCTGTCGCTGGGCGCCGACGAGCGCGCCATCGGCGTCATCGCGGGCGTCTACGCGCTGCTCCCGCTCTTCGCCGCCGTCCCCCTCGGCCGCAGGACCGACCACGGGCGGTGCGCGCCCCTGCTGCCCGTCGGCGTCGTCCTGATCGCCGGCGGCTGCGCCCTCAGCGGTACGGCGGGCTCGCTCGCCGCGATCGCCGCCTGGAGCGGCGTGATGGGGCTCGGCCACCTCTGCTTCGTGATCGGCGCGCAGTCGCTCGTCGCCCGGCAGTCCACGCCCGACGAGCAGGACCGCAACTTCGGGCACTTCACCATCGGCGCCTCGCTCGGCCAGTTGGCGGGACCGCTCGCCGCGGGTGCCCTGATCGGCGCCGACATGGGCCGCACCAGCGCCTTCGCGCTGCTCGTCTCGGCGGGGGTCGCCGCGGTCGCCCTGGGCTCGCTGTGGCGCATCGAGCACGTCCGCGCCGCCGGGGGCCCCGCCGAGCGGGCGGCGAAGGTGCCGGTCCTCGGCATCCTGCGGGCGCGTGGCGTGCCCGCGGGCATCTTCATCAGCATGGCCGTGCTCTCCGCGACGGACATCCTCACGGCCTATCTGCCCGTGGTCGGCGAACACCGCGGCATCGCGCCCGCCACGGTCGGCCTGCTGCTCTCGCTGCGGGCCGCCGCGACCATCGCCTGCCGTCTGGTGATGACCCCGCTGATCGGGCTGCTGGGCCGCACCGCGCTGATCGTGGTCACGTGCGGGCTCGCCGCGCTGCTCTGCGCCGGGGTCGCGCTGCCCGTACCCGTGTGGGCGCTCGGCGTCATGCTCGTACTGCTCGGCTTCTGCCTGGGCGTGGGCCAGCCCCTGTCGATGACGACGGTCGTCCAGGCGGCTCCGGACGCCGCCCGCTCCACCGCCCTCGCCCTCCGGCTGACCGGCAACCGGCTCGGCCAGGTCGCCGCGCCCGCCTCCGCGGGACTGATCGCCGGGGTGGCGGGCGTGGCGGCACCATTCGTGATGCTGGGCGGCCTGCTGCTCATCGCGGCGGGCCTCGGCGCACGGGGACGCCCCGGGGGCGCGAAGAACCCTCGGAGCGCCGCGGAGCCGGGCGAGCGGGCGGAGCCTGGTGAGCGGGTGGAATCCCGGGAGCGGGTGGAGCCGGGCGAGCGGGTGGAATCCGGCGAGCGGGTGGAGCCTGGTGAGCTGAGGTAGCCCGGGGAGCGGGAGGCGCCTCGCGAGGGACGAGCCAGTCCCGGCTGCCGGTCCGTGCACTGCCGGTCCGTGCCCCTACCGGCCCGTGCCCGCCGCGCCCTCGCCCGCTGGGGCCTCGCCCGTGAAGTTCCATACCGCTCGGGTGCCGGGGCCGACCGTCAGGGTGGAGTTGCCGATCGGCTCCACGTGGCGGTGCTTGACCGCCTTGTTGAGCGCGAACGTGTACTGCTTCAGGCCGATCCGATCGCGCGGCACGGCGTCGAGACGGATCGTGGTGCCGCCGCCGTCCGCGATGACTCCACCCGGCACGTTCCGCACCCGGAAGCCGCCCGCCCGCAGCAGCGGCACGGAGTTGTCCAGGTCGCGCGCGGTGACCGCGAGGCGGACCGAGGTCACGTCACGCATCAGCCGCTCGCGGTAGGTGTCGGGCAGATAGCGCTCGCGCCCCACGTCACCGGGGTGGCCGGCCGGCTCGGTCTTGCCGCGCGGGTCGGCGAAGTACTCGGGCCGGTACTCCATGCCCCAGGTCCCGAACGCGTCGTACTGATCGGTGGTGAAGACGGCGTCGAACCACGGCACCGGGACGCCGTCGCCGAAGTCGCGGGTCTGCTGGAACTCGACCGGCTTCTTGATCCCCGCCTCCCGCAGTCTCTTGAGCACGGTCGCGAAGTCACCGGCACGTTCCGTGGAGACCGCCAGACCCGCGGCGCCGAACTCCGTGTCGGGCAGGTCGCCGACCCCGAAGAGTTCGAGGTAGGTCTCGCGGCCCTTGAGGTAGCGGCCGGTCCATGAGCCCTGGGAGCCGGTCGTGGTGCGGACCTCGAAGTCCGCGAACCGGGGCAGGTAGTCGGAGTGTTCGACGGCGTCGGCCGTCTCGCGGTCGAGCACTCCGTAGGAGTGGTTGTAGAACAGGAGCTGTCGGTCGTGGGGTGGCTTCTCCTCGGCCCCGGCCGTCGCCCGGGCGGAACTCACGCCGCCCTCGGTGGCTCCGAAGAGGGTGGCCGAGAGGGCCAGGGCCAGGACCGCGGTCATCCGTAGCTTGCGTCGCAGCAGCAGCATGCGGCCGAGCCTATGAGGCGGCGGAGTCCGGACGCCGCTGTTCCGTGAACCACACGCCGGAACGCCAGACGTCGGGAACGCCAGACGTCAGGAACGCCAGCCGTCGGGAACGCCGCACGCCGAGAACGCCACCCGCCGAGAACGCCCCTGGTGCCGCAAAACTATCAGCGCTAGTTTGTACGCGGACGTCAACCTGGAGGAGTGCGATGAAGGCCCACGACGGGATGTACATCGACGGCGCCTGGCGCCCGGCTGCGGGCACCGGCACGATCACGGTCGTGAACCCGGCCGACGAGCAGCCCATCGGCCAGGTCCCGGCGGGATCGGCACAGGACGTCGACGCCGCGGTCCGTGCCGCCCGCGCCGCCCTGCCCGGCTGGGCCGCCACGCCGCCCGCCGGGCGCGCCGCCCTGATCGGGGCGCTCCGCGACCGGCTCGCCGCCCGCAAGGACGAGATCGCCGAGACCGTCACCGCCGAGCTGGGCGCCCCGCTGCCGTTCTCGCTGGCCGTGCACGCGGGGGTGCCGGTCCTGGTCTCCGGTTCGTACGCGGAGCTGGCCGCGACGTACCCCTTCGAGGAGAAGGTGGGCAACTCCACCGTCTACCTGGAGCCGGTCGGCGTGGTCGGCGCGATCACCCCCTGGAACTACCCCCTGCACCAGATCGTCAACAAGGTCGCCCCCGCGCTCGCGGCGGGCTGCACGGTGGTGCTCAAGCCCGCCGAGGACACCCCGCTCACCGCCCAGCTCTTCGCCGAGGCGGTGCATGAGGCGGGCCTGCCCGCGGGTGTCTTCAACCTGGTCACCGGGCTCGGCCCGGTCGCGGGCCAGGCGCTCGCCGAGCACGAGGGCGTCGACCTCGTCTCGTTCACCGGCTCCACGGCGGTCGGCAAGCAGATCGGTGCCACGGCCGGCGCCGCGGTCAAGCGCGTCGCCCTGGAACTCGGCGGCAAGTCCGCCAACGTCATCCTGCCGAGCGCCGACCTCGCCAAGGCGGTCAACGTCGGCGTCGCCAACGTCATGTCCAACTCCGGCCAGACGTGCAGCGCCTGGACCCGCATGCTGGTCCACACCGGCCAGTACGACGAGGCGGTGGAGCTCGCGAAGGCCGCCGCGGCCAAGTACGGGCCGCGCATCGGCCCGCTCGTCAACGCCAAGCAGCAGGCCCGCGTGCGCGGCTACATCGACAAGGGCGTCGAGGAGGGCGCCCGGATCGTGGCGGGCGGCCCCGAAGCGCCCCGGGAGCAGGGCTACTACGTACAGCCCACGGTCTTCGCCGACGTCACCCCCGAGATGACCATCGCCCAGGAGGAGATCTTCGGCCCGGTGCTCTCCCTCATCCGCTACGAGGACGAGGACGACGCCCTGCGCATCGCCAACGGCACGGTGTACGGCCTGGCGGGCGCGGTGTGGGCCGCGGACGACGCCGAGGCGGCCGCCTTCGCCCGCCGCATGGACACCGGCCAGGTCGACATCAACGGCGGCGGCTTCAACCCGCTGGCCCCCTTCGGCGGCTACAAGCAGTCCGGCGTCGGCCGCGAGCTGGGCGCGCACGGCCTGACGGAGTACCTCCAGACGAAGTCCCTCCAGTTCTGAACCGACCCCCGCCGCCCGAGCCCTCCTATTCCCGCCGCCCCGAGCCCGCCAGCCTCCCCAAGGAGTACGTGAACGTGGTCCGCGCCGCCATCCTTCCCGCCATCGGCTCCCCGCTGGAGATCGCCGCCATCGAGCTGCCCGAGCCGGGGCCGGGGCAGGTCCGGGTGCGGCTCGCCGCCGCCGGGGTCTGCCACTCCGACCTGTCCCTGACCAACGGCACGATGCGCCTCCCGGTGCCCGCCGTCCTCGGCCATGAGGGCGCGGGCACCGTGGTCTCCGTGGGCGAGGACGTCACCGGGTACGCGCCCGGCGACGCCGTCGTCCTGAACTGGGCGCCCTCCTGCGGCAGTTGCCACGCCTGCTCGCTCGGCGAGGTGTGGCTCTGCGCCGACGCCCTCGCGGGCGCCGCCCGCGTCCACGCGCGGCGGCCGGACGGCACGGAGCTCCACCCGGGCCTGAACGTCGCCGCCTTCGCCGAGGAGACGGTGGTCCCGGCCCGCTGCCTGCTGCCCGCGCCGGACGGTGTCCCGCTCACGGACGCCGCCCTGCTCGGCTGCGCCGTCCTGACCGGGTACGGGGCCGTGCACCACGCGGCGAAGGTGCGCGAGGGCGAGACGGTCGCGGTCTTCGGCGTGGGCGGGGTCGGCCTCGCCACGCTCCAGGCGGCCAGGATCGCCGGGGCCGCGCAGATCGTCGCGGTGGACGTGTCCCCCGAGAAGGAGGAGCTGGCGCGCGCCGCCGGGGCCACGGACTACGTGCTCGCCTCGGAGACCACGGCCCGCGCCATCCGCAAGCTGACCGGCGGCCAGGGCGTCGACGTGGCCGTGGAGTGCGTGGGCCGCGCGGTGACGATCCGCACGGCCTGGGAGTCCACGCGGCGCGGCGGCCGGACCACGGTGGTCGGCATCGGCGGCAAGGACCAGCAGGTCACGTTCAACGCCCTGGAGATCTTCCACTGGGGCAGGACCCTCTCCGGATGCGTCTACGGCAACTCCGACCCCGCGGTGGACCTGCCGGTCCTGGCCGGGCACATCCGGGCGGGGCGCCTCGACCTGAGCGTCCTGGTGACCGACCGGATCGGGCTCGACGGCATTCCGGCGGCCTTCGACAACATGATCGCGGGCAAGGGCGGCCGGGCACTGGTCGTCTTCTGACCGCGGGACGGCGGGACGGCGGGGCGGCGGGGCGGCGCGCGGCGACGCTCCCGTTCTACCGCCGCGCCTCGAACCAGGTCATCGACACGTCGTTGGGGAACGTCTCGCGCGCGGTCACCCGGAACCGCGTGGGGCGGAACTCGCCGTCGAACAGCGGGACTCCGGCCCCGGCGACCACCGGGTAGCTCTTCACGATCAGCTCGTCGAGCTCGGGAAGCAGCGCCGCCGCGAGGCGTCCGCCGCCGCACAGCCAGATGTCCCGCCCCTCCTGCTCCTTGAGCGCGCGTACGCGGGCGTCCCCGCCGATCAGGGTCACCGCCGGGTCGGGGGCGGAGCCGAGCGTGCCGGAGACCACGTACTGGCGCAGATGCGCGTACGGGCTCGCGGTGCCGTGGTCGAGGGCCTGGCGGTAGGTGCCGCGCCCCATCAGGACCGTGTCGAAGCGGCGGCCGGGGGCGTCCGCGAGGCCGACGTGCGGGCGCAGGGCGGTGGGGACGGTCTCGGGATAGCGGGCGTTGACCCACGCGGCGTAGGCGGCGGCCTGCTCCTCGTCGCCGACGGGGTAGAAGTCGAACTCGCCGCCGGGTCCCGCGATGTACCCGTCGATGGAGGCGCCGACGTAGTACACGAGCTTGCGCGTCTTGGTGTCCCGCACTCTTACTCCCCCTGTAGTACTCTTCATGTAGTGGTCGAAACGTAGTACTACATGTGGAGTGGTGTCAATGGTGCGCAGGAACGACGGCCGGCGGGCGGCCCTGGTCGACGCCGCCATCGAGGTGCTGGCCAGGGAGGGTGCCCGCGGGCTCACCTTCCGCGCGGTGGACACCGAGGCGGGCGTGCCCACGGGCACCGCGTCCAACTACTTCACCAACCGCGACGATCTGCTGACCCAGGCGGGCGCCCGCGTCTACGAACGCCTCACGCCCGGCGAGGAGGAGATCGAGCGCCAGCGCACCGCCAAGCCCGACAAGGAGACCTACGCGCGACTCATGCGCGAGGTCGTCGGCAGGGTCAGCGGCTTCCGCACCGGCTATCTCGCCCTGCTCGAACTGCGGCTTGAGGCGACCAGGCGCCCGGAGCTGCGCGCCGTCCTCACCGAGCGCGTACGGGACGACCTCGCCGCCAACGTCTCGTACCACGAGTCCTCGGGCCTGCCCGGCGACGCGACGGCGGTCAAGCTCCTCTACCTGGCCTTCAACTGGCTCATCGTCGAACAGCTCACCCTGCCCGACGTGCTCTCGGAGGCCGAGCGGGAACAGCTCGTCACGGCGGCGGTGGAGCGCATCGTCAACGAGGACTGAAGGGTGAAACGCTGACGGGGCGGGGTGGGCGAGATCAGAGCTCCGCCATGCCGAGGTGCGTGGCGAAGGCCCGCGCTCCGGCCGGAGTGACCTTCACCGCGCGCTGCGAACCGATCCGCGCGCACCACCCCGCGTCCAGCGCGTGCCGGCAGAGCGCCGCCCCCGCCACCCCGGCCAGATGCGGCTTCCGCTCGGTCCAGTCAAGGCAGCCCCTGGCCAGCGGCCGGCGCCCGCCGCGTGCCAGTTCGATGCCGAGGGTGCCGAACCAGGCGACGCCGTCGTCCGTCAGCGCGAAGCCCGTGTCCTGGCGGAGCAGTCCACGCCCGGTCATCGCCTCGGTGACCGCGATGCCCAGCCGGCCCGCGAGGTGGTCGTAGCAGGTGCGCCCGCGCGCCATGGCGGAGCCCGCGCTCGACTGGCGCAGCGTACGGGGCTTCGCCGGGGCCCCGGGAGCCGCGTGCGCGGCGAGGTCCTCGACGAGCTGGGCGATGCCCGCGTCGGCGAGCCGCAGATAGCGGTGCCGCCCCTGCCGCTCCTCGGCGAGCAGCCCGCCCGCGACCAGCTTGCCCAGGTGCTCGCTCGCGGTGGACGCGGCGACGCCCGCGTGCCGTGCCAGCTCACCCGCCGTCCAGGCCCGCCCGTCGAGCAGCGCGAGCAGGCAGGCGGCCCGCGTCTCGTCGGCGAGGAGCCCGGCGAGCGAGGCGAGGGCGGGCGCGGTGGCGATCTGCGTGGGGTCGTGCGGCATGCCCCAAGAATGCCCCGGCGACGCTTCGGCGCGCACCGAAGTGTCGCCCGGTGGGTTTCCTCAGGCCTCGCGGACCTGGCCCGCCACCTGCGCGTACTGCGTGGCCAGGCCGTCGAGCAGGGCGTGCAGGCCCGTCTCGAAGGCGCGGTCGTCGATGAGCTCCTGGCGCTCGGCGAGGAGATGGGCCTGGCCGAGGTGCGGGTAGTCGGCCGGGTCGTACGCGGCCTCGTCGTCCACGAAGCCGCCGGCGAAGGAGCCGAGCGCGGAGCCCATGATGAAGTACCGCATCAGGGCGCCGATCGACGTGGCCTGCGCGGGCGGCCACCCGGCGTCCACCATCGCGCCGAACACCGCGTCGGCGAGCCGCAGCCCGGCGGGCCTGCGCCCGGGGCCCTGGGCGAGCACGGGGACGATGTTCGGGTGCAGCGTGAGCGCGGCCCGGTAGGAGACCGCCCAGTCGTGCAGCGCGGTGCGCCAGCCGCGTCCGTCGGCGGCGTCGAACATCGAGAGGTCGACCTGCGCGCTCACCGAGTCCGCGACCGCCTCCAGGATCTGGTCCTTGGTGCGGAAGTGGTTGTAGAGGGACGGACCGCTGACCCCCAGTTCGGCGGCCAGGCGGCGCGTGGAGACGGCGGCGAGCCCCTCGGCGTCCACGAGGGCGCGCGCCGCGTCGACGATGCGTTCTCGGCTGAGGAGGGGCTTGCGCGGTCGGGCCATGCGGCACATAGTAGGGCTGCCGCAGTAAACTAGCAGTGCTAATTTAAAGGTCGACGCGAAGAGGTGCGCACGATGAACCTGGAGCTCAGCGAGGAGCAGGCCGCCGTGAAGCGGCTGGCCGAGGAGTTCGTCGCGCGCGAGATCGCCCCGAACGTCGTCGCGTGGGACCGTGCCGAGAGCGTCGACCGGGCCATCGTGAAGAAGCTCGGCGAGGTCGGCTTCCTGGGGCTCACCATCGACGAGGAGTACGGCGGCTCGGGCGGCGACCACCTCGCGTACTGCCTGGTGACCGAGGAGCTGGGGCGCGGTGACTCCTCCGTGCGCGGCATCGTCTCCGTCTCGCTCGGGCTCGTCGCCAAGACCGTCGCCTCCTGGGGCACCGAGGAGCAGAAGCGGCGGTGGCTGCCGGGGCTGGCCTCGGGCGAGTACGTCGGATGCTTCGGGCTCACCGAGCCGGGCACCGGCTCCGACGCGGGCAACCTCTCCGCCCGGGCCGTGCGGGACGGCGACGACTACGTGGTCAACGGCACCAAGATGTTCATCACCAACGGCACGTGGGCCGACGTCGTCCTGCTCTTCGCGCGCACCAACGACGCCCCGGGGCACAAGGGCGTCTCCGCCTTCCTGGTGCCCGCCGACACCCCCGGGCTGAGCCGCCGCACCATCCACGGCAAGCTCGGCCTGCGCGGCCAGGCCACCGCCGAGCTGGTCCTCCAGGACGTCCGCGTGCCGGCCTCGGCGATGCTCGCGCCCGAGGGCAAGGGGTTCTCCGTCGCGATGTCGGCCCTGGCCAAGGGGCGCATGTCGGTGGCCGCGGGCTGTGTCGGCATCGCGCAGGCGGCGCTCGACGCGGCGGTGCGGTACGCCGGTGAGCGCGAACAGTTCGGCAAGCCCATCGCCCGCCACCAGCTCGTCCAGGAGCTGATCAGCGACATCGCGGTGGACGTGGACGCCGCGCGCCTGCTGACCTGGCGGGTCGCCGACCTGATCGACCGGGGGCAGCCGTTCGCCACCGAGTCCTCCAAGGCCAAGCTGTTCGCCTCGGAGGCCGCCGTGCGCGCCGCCAACAACGCGCTCCAGGTCTTCGGCGGCTACGGCTACATAGACGAGTACCCGGTGGGCAAACTGCTGCGGGACGCCCGCGTCATGACCCTGTACGAAGGCACCAGCCAGATCCAGAAGCTGGTCATCGGGCGGGCGCTGACGGGAGTCTCGGCGTTCTGACCGCCGACCGCCCGGTGCCGGCTGCCCTGGCGCCACGCTGAGTACGTATCTGAGTACGTGAGCGGATACGGCACAGGCCGCGCCCGGCGAAGCTGTGGCCATGACTGAGCCGTCCATCAAGCAGCAGACCACCAACGCCTTCTACGGCCAGGCCGTGGCCTCGTTCGCCGTGTCCATCGGCGCCGTCGCCATCGGCATCGGCTACCTGGACGCCTCGGCCTGGGTGCGGGGCTTCCTCGCCATCGCCGTGCTCTACCTGACGACCTCCGCGTTCACCCTCGCCAAGGTGATCAGGGACCGGCAGGACGTCGGACAGATCGTCAGCAGGGTCGACCAGGCCCGCGTCGAGAAGCTGCTCGTCGAACACGACCCATTCGCCAAGCCCTGACACGGCCGCCCCTAAGCGCTTGCTCACTGTCAGGGGTATGGTGTCCCTCCCGATGAGTGACGCGGGCGGAACAGGAGTGGGCATGGGTGCGGCGGAGGAGACGGGCGGCGGCGAGGAGCAGCCGTGGGGCGAGGTCGCCCCCGACGCGGCCAGGCGGCTGCTGATCGCCGCCGTGGAGGCCTTCGCCGAGCGCGGTTACCACGCGACGACGACCCGTGACATCGCGGGCCGCGCCGGGATGAGCCCTGCCGCGCTCTACATCCACTACAAGACCAAGGAAGAGCTGCTCCACCGCATCAGCAGGATCGGCCACGACAAGGCCCTGGCCATCCTGCGCACCGCGGCGGACGGCGGGGGCACGGCGGCCGAGCGCCTGGAGGCGGCCGTGCGGTCCTTCGTCGGCTGGCACGCCGCCCACCACACCACCGCGCGGGTCGTGCAGTACGAGCTCGACGCGCTCGGCGAAGAGCACCGCACGGAGATCATCGCGCTGCGCCGCAGGACGGACGCGGCGGTGCGGGACATCATCGAGGACGGCGTGCGGGCCGGGGAGTTCGACGTCCCCGACGTGCCGGGCACCACCCTGGCCGTGCTCTCGCTCTGCATCGACGTGGCCCGCTGGTTCAACGTGGCGGGGCACCGTACGCCCGACGAGGTCGGCGCGCTCTACGCCGACCTCGTGCTGCGCATGGTGGGCGCGGGCAAGTAGCCCCCCCGGGCCCACGCGTCGACCGGAGGCCCCGGGCCCGCGCGCCGCTCAGAAGTAGTAGCGCGAGACCGACTCCGCCACGCACGCCGGCTTGTCGGAGCCCTCGCGCTCCACGGTGACCTGGGCCGTCACCTGCACGCCCCCGTCCTTCGTGGGCGTCACGTCGGTCAGCGTGGCCGTCGCCCGCAGCCGCGAGCCGACCGGCACCGTGGCGGGGAAACGGACCTTGTTGGTGCCGTAGTTGATGCCCATCTTCATGCCCTCGACGCGCATGACCTGCGGCACCAGGCTCGGCAGCAGCGACAGCGTCAGATAGCCGTGCGCGATGGTCGTCCCGAAGGGGCCCTGGGCCGCCTTCTCGGCGTCCACGTGGATCCACTGGTGGTCGCCCGTGGCGTCGGCGAAGAGGTCGATCCGCTTCTGGTCGATCTCCAGCCAGTCGCTGTGCCCCAGTTGTCCGCCGACCCCGGCCCGCAGTTCCTCGGCCGACGTGAAGATCCTCGGCTCCGCCATGTCCCTGGTCCTCCCAGACTGAGTCTTCCGTGACGTGCGCCTTCGCCGGCACGCGACTAAGCGCTTGCTCAGCATGCTGGGTGTGCCGACCCGTGTCAACGGACCAGCCATTAGGGTTCGACGGGTGCCCCAGATTCCAGAGAAGGTCCACGAACTCACCGTCGGACAGCTTTCGGCCCGCAGCGGCGTGGCCGTCTCGGCCCTGCACTTCTACGAGTCCAAGGGCCTCATCACCAGCCGCCGCACCTCGGGCAACCAGCGCCGCTACCACCGGGACACGCTGCGCCGCGTCGCCTTCGTCCGCGCCTCACAGCGCGTCGGCATCCCGCTCGCCACGATCCGCGAAGCCCTCGACTCGCTGCCCGAGGAGCGCACCCCCACCCGCGAGGACTGGGCGCGCCTCTCGGGGACCTGGCGCTCGGAACTGGACGAGCGCATCAAGCAGCTGAGCCGCCTGCGCGACCACCTCACGGACTGCATCGGCTGCGGCTGCCTGTCCCTGGAGACCTGCGTGCTCTCCAACCCCGACGACGTCTTCGGCGAACGCCTCACCGGCTCCCGCCTGCTGGCGGAGCGCCGCTCCTCGTCGTGAGGCCGGCCGCCGCCCGGCGGTCCCGGGCGGCGGCCCGCGGGGTCACTCGTACTCCGTGCCGCCCTTGCGCGTCAGATAGGCGGCGCTGACCGCCTTGGCGATGGCCCGGCCGCCCGTCACCGGGCTGTACCGCTCCACGGCCGGGCGGATCACCACGCCCTCGCGCAGGTGCAGCTCCCGCCCCGACACGGTCTCGCGGCCCGAGGCGAGCTCCAGGACGCGGCCCGCGTCGTAGGGCCCCTCGTACAGCCGCGGGACGAGGGGCAGTTCGCCGTCGAGCAGGGCCGCCGCGTCCAGCCAGCACACCCGCCCGTCGATCTCCGCGCTGACATCGAAGACGGCGTACCCCAGCGTGTCGCGCCGCCCGTCCGCGCCGTACGACAGGTCCTGCACCCCGTCGCCGTACACCTCGCCGAAGACGCCGACCCTGCTCGCCCCCAGCCGCTCGGCGAGCCGTGCCGCCGCGTCCGCCACGCCGTGGCCGCGGACGGCCCGCCAGTAGAGGTTGCGCGGGTCCTCGCGCAGGGCCAGGGACCTGGCGCCGAAGCCCTTCGACGAGACGTGGACGCGGCTGTCCGCGGTGACATACGTCAGCAGGCACGCCGAGCCGTGCAGCTTCTCGGTCACGACCACCGGCTCGCCCGGGGCGAAGACGTCCGGGTGACGCTGGATGTTCTCGATGTCGACCCAGGGCAGCAGGCCGGGCGCCGCCTCCGTGTCGCCGCTCATGGTGGGCGGGATCGGCGGCACCCACTTGGTGATGCCGAGGCGCTCCGCGAAGTCCGTGCCCTCGGCCGCGGCGCGCGCCAGGTCGACGCCGGAGAGCGCGGCCGGACGGCACACGATGCCCTGCGACAGCTCGCCGCGCAGCCGCACCGCCTTGACCCGGTCACTCTTGCCGCCCGCGAGACGTCCCGTCAGGCCCAGTTCCTCGATGAGGGCGGCGGGCAGGACCGACTGCTCGGGGATGTACACCGCGACGTCGCCGGTGCGGTAGGCGCCCTTGGCGACGACCGCGCGGTACAGGCCCACCTGGGCGAGTTCGAGGGCGTCGGCGCCCGGGTGCTCGTGGACGGTCAGTGCTTCGGCGGTGACGCGCAGCGTCGACATGGGCCTGTTCTCCTCGGTGGCCGGCGGATGTCCTTCGTCGCCGATCACTCTCGCCCGTCACAAAACGACGTGACCACCGTAATTTCCCCGTGCTACGGAACCGGCGCCCGAGGCCGCAAGGTAGGTGCAGGACACGCGAGCCGAAGGAAGCCACGCACCACATCACCCAGGGAGGGCCGATGCCGGTCGCCATCTGTTCGTTGAAGTGGGACGCCGCGCAGGACGGGCGCCAGTCCGTCACGTATGACAGCGACGGCTACCACCTCGTGCGCTTTCCGTACGGCGTGGGGGAGGAGAACTACGACCCCTGGCGCATGCACGACCCGGCGAAGGGCGGCAGCTCGTCCGGGAAGTTCCCGCAGCCCCGCTCGGGGCTGATATGGCCCAGCCACGACGGCTGGGGCGTGCTCTCCGCGCTGGTCTTCTGGGAGCCGGACAGCGGTCCCACCGAGTACCGCACGCGGTTCGTCCGTGACCCGCTCGGCCTCTCGACCGGGTACGACTCGACCGCGACGACCGACTCCGCGCCCACCAGGGGCAGCCAGTTCCGGTCCTACGTCTGGCAGATGTTCGTGCACCCGAACACGCCCGTGGGGCTGAAGATCTCGGCGCGCGGCGTGGGCGACGTACGCAAGAAGACGCCGATCACACACGCCCAGTTCAAGCTCGCCATCCACACGGACGTGCTCAGGCCCTGAGCGTCACACCTCTCACACCGACACCAGCGGACGCAGCCGCCGGGCGCGTACCTGGGCCCGGCGCACCGCCTCCCGGGTGAGGACGGGAGCGGGCACGACGATGCCGCAGCCCGTGCAGACCGCGCCCGCGGACGGCTCGTGCGCCAGACCGCGCTTCCAGACGAGGGTGGTGTCCCCGCAGACGGGGCACGCCGCGCCCGGCTCCCTCTCAAGCGCCGCTATCAGCCGGCACAGGACTTCGGCGAGGGGCGCGTCGGGGTGGACGTCGGGGTCGTCGCACCAGGCGACCCCGAACCCGCCCCAGGTGCGGCGGTGCCAGTCGTCGTCGCTTCCGGGGCGCCGAAGCCCGTCGTGCTTCTCCTTGCGGCGGCGCTCCGCGAAGCCCGCCTCGTAGGCGAGCCAGACCGCCCGTGCCGCCTCCAGCTCCGTCAGCGCCGCCACGAGCCGGGCCGGGTCGGGAGATCTGTCCTCGGGCCCGAAGCCCGCCCGGGCGCACAGATGGTCCCAGGTCGCCCGGTGGCCGTAGGGGGCGAACCTCTCCAGGCACTTGCGCAGTGAGTACCGCCGCAGTGCCAGGTCGCTCTTCGGGTCACGTACCTGTCTCGCGAGACTCCGGAATCCGGCCATCGCCCTGCACCTCCGTCACACGTACTTCGTTCTCGTGCCCCGTGTTCCTTCTCTCCCCGGCGCCGCTGCCGAGCGGAAACCGAAGCGGCGTTGCCGAGTAGACGTATCGACACGCGATTCGGCTCCCTATTCGGGCGACCGTTTTTCGCCTGCCCGTCGGAGCAGCGCTGATGCACGCACGCGGGGGGCGCGTTGTGGTGATTCGGAAAAGGCGACGGTTGTTCATCTTTCGGGTTCATCGACCCGCCAGTAACCTCCGCCGCATCGGCCTTCCGCAGACCACCGGAGGAGCACACATGGGACCACGCAACGTCAGGCTCAGAACGTTCACCGCGGGGGCGGCGCTCGCGCTCGGCGCCGCGCTCCTGGTGCCCCTGCCGGGCGCGGCGGCGGCGCCGGGGGACCCGGGTGTGCGGGAACGGTCCGCGGACGCGACGGACTACTGCGGGAGCCAGTGCGCGGACGTCCTGCCGCCCGGCGCCAACGGCAACGCGACGCTCGCCGAGATACTCGCCCATCGGGTCCTCGGCACCCAGCCGGCCCACGCCGACGACCAGTTGGGCCCCTACGACGCGCTGTCCTCGGGCTACACCTCGCTCACCGACGACAAGCTGACGGAGTTCTTCAACGACGCGTCCTTCGGGGTCCGCGACGGCCAGGTCGCCTCGGTCACCAGACCGCGCGACGACGTGACGATCACCCGGGACAAGAAGTACGGCGTGCCGCACATCAAGGGCACCACGCGCTACGGCACCGAGTTCGGCGCGGGCTTCGCCGCGGGCCAGGACCGGCTCTGGCTCATCGACCTCTTCCGGCACATCGGCCGCGGGCAGCTCACCTCCTTCGCGGGCGGCGCGCCCGCCAACCAGGGCCTGGAGCAGCAGTTCTGGCCGCAGGCCCCGTACACCGAGGCGGACCTGGAGAAGCAGGTCGAGTACATCAGGACGACGCAGGGCGAGCGCGGCAAGCAGGCCATGGAGGACGCGCAGGCCTACATCGACGGGCTCAACGCCTACCGGGTGAAGTCCAAGAACGGCCGCTACTTCCCCGGCGAGTACGTCCTGACCGGCAAGATCGACGCGATCACCAACAAGGGTGAGATAGAGCCGTTCAAGATCACCGACATGATCGCGCTGGCCTCCGTGGTCGGCGGCCTCTTCGGCAACGGCGGCGGCGGCGAGGTCGAGTCCGCCCTCTCCCTGCTGAAGTCCCAGGAGAAGTACGGCGTCCAGAAGGGCACCGAGGTCTGGGAGTCCTTCCGCGCCCGCAACGACCCCGAGGCCGTGCAGACCATCCACGACGGCACGAGCTTCCCCTACGCGAACAAACCGGACAAGGCGCGCGGCACCGCGCTGCCCGACCCCGGCTCCGTCGAGCGCGAACAGCTCGTGTACGACCGTGAGGGCGGCGCCAAGACCGGCGCGAAGGACCCGGTGAAGGCACCCGAGAAGCTCAGGCCCGCGCAGGGCATGTACGACAAGGGCGTCCTGCCTGAGGACCTCTTCCGCCAGGACGGCCACAAGAAGGGCATGTCGAACGCCCTGCTCGTCTCCGGCAAGCACACCGCGAGCAAGAACCCCGTCGCCGTCTTCGGCCCCCAGACCGGCTACTTCGCCCCCCAGCTCCTCATGCAGCAGGAGCTCCAGGGCCCCGGCATCAGCGCCCGCGGCGTCTCCTTCGCGGGCGTCGGCATGTACGTCCAGCTCGGCCGCGGCCAGGACTACGCCTGGTCGGCGACCTCCGCCGGGCAGGACATCACCGACACGTACGCCGTGGAGCTCTGTGAGCCCGGCGGCGGTACGCCCACCAAGCAGTCGGCCGGCTATCTGTACCGCGGCACCTGCACGCCCATGGAGAAGATGGAGCGCAAGAACGCCTGGAAGCCGACCGTCGCCGACTCCACGGCCGCCGGCTCCTACCGCATGCAGGTCTTCCGCACCCGGTACGGCGTTGTGACCCACCGCGCGAGCGTCGAGGGCAAGCCCGTCGCCTACGTCTCGCTGCGCTCCACCTACCGCCACGAGGCCGACTCGATCATCGGCTTCCAGATGCTCAACGACCCCTCGTACGTCAAGGACGCCGAGACGTTCCAGAAGGCGGCGCAGCACATCAGCTACGCCTTCAACTGGTTCTACGCCGACTCGCGCGACATCGCGTACTACAACAGCGGCGCCAATCCCGTCCGCGCGAAGGACGTCGACCCCGCCCTGCCGGTCAAGGGAGAGCAAGCCCACGAATGGCGTGACTTCGACCCCGCGGACAACACCTCGGCGCAGACACCGCCCGCCGAGCACCCGCAGTCCGTCAACCAGGACTACTACATCTCCTGGAACAACAAACAGGCCGACGACTTCACCACCGCCGGCTTCGGCATGAGCGCCGTGCACCGCGGGGACCTCCTCGACGGCCGGGTCAAGAAGCTCACCGAGGCGGGCGGCGTCACCCGCGCCTCGCTGACGCGGGCCATGTCCGAGGCCGCCGTCACCGACCTGCGCGGCGAGCAGGTGCTGCCCGAACTGCTCAAGGTGCTCCGCAGCGAGCCCGTCACCGACCCGGCGGCGGCCAAGGCGGTCCAGCAGCTCGACGCCTGGCTGAAGGCGGGCGCCCAGCGCAACCAGACGGCGGCGGGCTCCAAGACCTACGCCCATCCCGACGCCGTACGGATCATGGACGCCTGGTGGCCGCGGCTCATCGAGGCCGAGTTCCGGCCGGGCCTCGGCAAGGACCTCTACGAAGCCCTGACCGCACAGCTCGCCACCGACGAGGCGCCGTCCGCGGGCCACGGACCCACCGGCGCGCACGCGGGCTCCGCCTTCCAGTACGGCTGGTGGGGCTACGCCGACAAGGACCTGCGTGCGGTGCTCGGGGAGCCGGTGAAGGGCGCGCTCGGCGACACCTACTGCGGCGGCGGCAAGCTCGACGCCTGCCGCGACGCCCTGCTGACCACGCTCACCCAGGCCGCCGCCGAGCCCGCCACCGAGGTCTACCCCGGTGACGACGCGTGCAAGGCGGGCGACCAGTGGTGCGCGGACTCCGTCATCCACCGGGCGCTGGGCGGCATCACGCACAAGCCGATCCAGTGGCAGAACCGCCCGACTTACCAGCAGGTCGTCGAGTTCCCCCGCCACCGGTAGGGGACCCTCACGCGAGAGCGATCCGTCCGGCGGCGAACACGACGCGTGCCAGTTCCTCGTGGCAGATGTCGCTGTGCGCGCCGGCGGGCGGGCCGCCCCGTCGCACCACCGCGGCGGCGTCCAGGCTCACGCACCCCTTGGCCGGCACCTTCTGGCCCAGCTTGATGCGCTTGGTGCCGGCCACCGACCGGATGCCGTTGTAGCCGATGGCACCCCAGCGCTCCCAGAGGTTCAGGAACGTCGTGGAGTCACCCGCCAGCTTCGACGCCAGCGGGTAGAGCCGCCCGAGGGCGTCGTCGTGGCGCGAGTAGCAGGAGACCAGCGGCCCGTCGACGCGGCGCTGCATGCCGTGGAGGGCGCCCCTGCGCGAGGCGTCGTGCGGTACCCGGCCCGCGAAGGCGTAGTGGCTGAACGCCCCTTGGAGCAGCGTCACCGACTTCACCGCCCGCACGTCCGCGGGCATGCCGCGCAGCGCGTACGAGACGAGGCGGGCGCCGAAGCTGTGCCCGATGAGGTGGACCCTGATCCCGGACACGTCGGCGGCCAGCAGGCCGATCGCCGGGCCGAGACCGAGCTGGCCCACCGCGCCCGCCCGCCGTTTCATGGCGTAGTAGGAGCCCTGCCGCAGCAGCTCGTGGGCGCCGTCCCACACCCGGTCGCGCAGGTTGCCGAGGAGTTCGGGCCGCCCGGTGTCGGCGCGGGCCGCGGCGAGCAGCTCGCAGACCTGCACCGCGTCGTCGGTGAGCATGGCGGGCTCGCCCGGTCCTGTGTCCTCGCCCAGGTGCCGGGCCGGGCTCGTCTCCCGCAGGGAGACCAGCTCACGGACCTGCCGCCCGAACTCGTATACGCGGGAGGGGACCTCGGAGCGCTCCGCGAGCAGCTCCGCGATCCGGTCCAGCGTCTCGCCGTGGCCGGGGAAGGCGCGGTCGAGCGCCTGCCGGGTCGCCGGGTCGAGGCCGGGCCCGCCGGCCGCCGCGGCGACGGCGGACGCCGAGGGGTCGAAGTCGGGGACGGGTTCGTCGGGGAAGCGGATGGCGGGCCACAGCACCCCGACGTAGCCGAGGCGCACGCCCGCCGCCGCCATGCTCCGGCAGGGCGCGAAGAACCGCCGGTACAGCTTCCTCGCGTCGTCCTTGTCGTTGTTCCAGCCGTGCGCGAAGACCAGCAGATCCGTGACGTGTTCGCGTTCCACGCCGGACAGCAGCTCCTCGCGCCGCACGGTGTCGACGTCGCCGTCGGCGTCGAAGGTCAGTTCCCAGTAGGGCTCCACGCCGTCATGGTCCCGCCGCCCGCGCCGACTGGCCATACGCCGTGCCACATCCGACCCGGCGAACAGGGGGCCGATTCAGGCCAGTTCCCGCTCCCGCGTCTCCGGCAGCGCCAGGACGCAGAGCAGCGACACGACCGCCATCGCGCTCACGTACCAGCCCACCGACGAGGAGCCGAACGCCGACTGGAGCCGGGTCGCCACCAGCGGCGAGACCGCGCCGCCGAGGACGCCGCCGAGGTTGTACGCGAGCGAGGCGCCCGAGTACCGCACGCTCGTGCCGAACAGCTCGGGGAGGTAGGCGCCCATCGGGCCGTAGACCACGCCCATGCAGAACAGGGCGCCGCCCAGTGCCAGCGCGATGAGCACCGGCTGCTCGGTGTCCAGGAGCGGGAAGAGCACCAGGCCCCACACCACGGCGAGCCCCGCGCCCGCGAGGACCAGCTTGCGCCGCCCGGCCCCGTCGGAGCGCGTCGCGGCGAGCCAGGTCCCCGCCGCGAGGAAGAGGCAGGCCACCAGGGAGAGGCCGAGCATGGTGTTGCGGGAGACGTGCAGGGTGCCCGTGGCGTAGGAGAGGCAGTACGTCGTGGCCGTGTAGAAGAGGCCGTAGGCGACGACCATGCCGCCCGCGCCGAGCAGGAGTTCGCGCGGGTGGCGGCGGAGCACGTCGAGCGTGGGGACCTTGCTGGCCTCCTGCGCCTCCATGACCTTGGCGAAGACCGGCGTCTCGCTGATCCGCAGCCGCACGAAAAGGCCGACGCCCACCAGCAGGAAGGACAGCAGGAACGGCACGCGCCAGCCCCAGGAGCGGAACGCGTCGTCGGACAGCGCGGAGGAGAGCAGCCAGAAGATCCCCGTCGCCGCGAAGAACCCGACGGACGGGCCGAGCTGCGGGAACGCCGCGTACAGCCCGCGCTTCTTCTTCGGCGCGTGCTCCACCGCGAGCAGCGCGGCCCCGCCCCACTCCCCGCCGAGCCCGATGCCCTGGAGGAAGCGGAGCAGGATGAGCAGCAGCGGCGCCCAGACGCCCAGCGTGCCGTAGCCGGGCAGCAGCCCGACGAACGCGGTCGAGAGCCCCATCAGGAGCAGCGAGGCCACGAGCACGGACTTGCGGCCCACCCGGTCACCGAAGTGCCCGAAGATCACCGAGCCGATGGGCCGCGCCGCGAACGCCACCGCGTACGTCGAGAACGACGCGAGCGTGGCGTTGACCGGGTCCAGGGTCGGGAAGAACGCCTGGTTCAGGACGAGCGCGGCGGCCGTGCCGTAGATGTAGAAGTCGTAGAACTCGATGGCCGTGCCGATGAACGAGGCCACGGCCACGCGCCGCATGCTCTCCGAGCTGCCGCCCTCGTCCTGCGCACCCCGGACCTGCTGTTTCTCTGCTGCTTCAGTGTCGCTCTGCACGAGCGGCACTCTCACGTTCGATGTAGGGGCCAGTCAATAGCCAAGACGGGCTGTCTCGGTTTGTGAGATCCCGGCGCCGGGTGCCGGGTCACCGCTCCCGCCCGCGACCGGGCGGGGGGCTGTCCGCAGGGCGCACGGCGTGTACGTTCGGCGCCATGGCGGAATTCATACTGGTGCCGGGTGCCTGGCTCGGTGCGTGGGCGTGGGACGACGTGGCGGGCGAACTGCGGGCGGCCGGACACGGCGTCCACCCGCTGACCCTTTCGGGGCTCGCCGACAAACAGGGGGTGCCCGCGGGGCAGCGGACCCACGTGCGCGACATCGTCGACGAGGCCGAGCGCCTGGACCTCCGTGACGTCGTCCTCGTCGGGCACAGCTACTCCGGCATCCCGGTCGGCCAGGCCGCCGGGCTGCTCGGCGACCGGCTCGCCCATGTGGTGTTCGTCGACGCCAACGTCCCCGTCGACGGCGAGTCGTTCGCCTCCTGCTGGTGGCAGGGGCAGGAGGTCTTCGAGGCCACGCTGGCCGAGAACGACGGCGTCTGGCCGCCGCTCGGCGCGGCCGACTGCGAGGGGCAGGGCCTCAGCGGCGAACAGGCCGCACGCCTGGTGAACGGCGCGACGCCGCACCCCGGCGCCACCCTGACCGAACCGGCCGAACTCACGCGTCCGCTCGGCGACCTGTCCGCCACGTACGTCAAGTGCCTGCTGGACGGCGAGGACCTGATGGACGACGTGGCCGAGGCGCTCAAGAGCGACCGCTGGCGCCTGGTGGAGATGGACACGGGCCACTGGCCGATGTTCTCCCGGCCGCGCGAGCTGGCACGGGTCCTGCACGCGAGCGTACGGAACTGACTCTCCCCGCGTAGGGGCAGCGGGGGGGGGGGGGGGGGGGGGGGGGGGGGGGGGGGGGGGGGGTGGCGGTTCCCCCCCCCCCCCCCCCCCCCCCCCCCCCCCCCGCCGCATGTCCTGCACCCCCTTCCCCCGCTACATACCGACTGGTTAGTCTGCCGTGACGGACCAGCCGCGCGAGCCCTGGTCGAGCCCGAGGTCGAAGGAGACCGCACGTGGAGACCCTGAAGGACAAGGGAGTCGTCGTCACCGGTGCCGGGGGCGGGATCGGAGCGGCGCTGGCCCGCCGCTTCGCCGCCGAGGGCGCCCGCGTCGTCGTCAACGACCTGGACGGGGCCAAGGCCGAGGCCGTGGCGGGAGAGGTGGGCGGCATCGCCGTACCGGGCGACGCCTCCGCGATCGTGGAGCGGGCCACCGAGGCGCTCGGCGGCACGGTCGACGTCTACTGCGCCAACGCGGGCCTCGGCTCCGGCGGCACGGAGGCCGCGCCCGAGGAGGTCTGGGCCGCGGCCTGGGACGTCAACGTCATGGCGCACGTCCGCGCGGCCCACGCGCTGCTGCCCGGCTGGCTGGAGCGCGGCAGCGGCCGCTTCGTCTCCACGGTCTCCGCGGCCGGACTGCTCACCATGATCGGCGCCGCCCCCTACAGCGTCACCAAGCACGGCGCCTACGCCTTCGCCGAGTGGCTCTCGCTGACCTACCGCCACCGGGGCCTCAAGGTCCACGCGATCTGCCCGCAGGGCGTGCGCACCGACATGCTGGCCGCCACCGGCAGCGCGGGCGACCTCGTCCTCACCCCCACCGCCATCGACCCCGAGGACGTCGCGGCCGCGCTCTTCGCGGGCATGGCCGACGACCGCTTCCTGATCCTGCCGCACCCCGAGGTCGCCGCCTTCTACGAGGCCCGCGCCGCCACCCCGGACAAGTGGCTCTCCGGCATGAACCACATCCAGCGCAAGTGGGAGGCGGCCGAGAAGTGACCACCTACCCGGCCGGTTCGGTCTACGCCGCCAAGCCCTGGCTCGCCCGCCTCAACGACGCCCAGCGCGCCCCCGTCGCCCCCGCGGCCTCCGTGGTGCACGCCTTCCGCGCGGCCGTCGCCAGAACCCCCGAGCACACCGCCCTCGCCTACTTCGACGGCCGCCTGAGCTACCGCGAGACGGACGCCCTCACCGACTCCGTCGCCGGACACCTGGCCGCCCGCGGCGTCGCCCGCGGCGACCGCGTCGCGATCCTCCTTCAGAACACCCCGCACTTCGTGATCGCGCTCATCGGCGCCTGGAAGGCGGGCGCGACGGTCGTGCCCGTCAACCCCATGTACAAGTCCGCGGAGGTCGCCCACGTCCTTGCCGACGCCGACGTGACCGCGCTGATCTGCGCGGACCGCGCCTGGGACACGTACCTGCGCGAGACGGCGGCGGGATCGCCCGTGCGGATCGTGCTGACCGCCTGTCAGCTCGACCTCCAGACGAGGAACGACACCCGGGTCCTCGACTTCGGGCGGCTGCCGCCCGCGGCCGACGCCGACGACCTCCTCGCGGTCGCCCGCGAAGGCCGCCCGGCCCCCGCCGACCGCGTCCTCGGCCCCTCAGACGTGGCCCTGATCAGCTACACCTCGGGCACCAGCGGCACCCCCAAGGGCGCCATGAACACCCACGGCAACATCACCTACAACGCCGAGCGCCAGCGCGCGGGCTCCGGGATACCGGAAGGCGCCTGCTACTTCGCGATGGCGCCGCTCTTCCACATCACCGGCATGGTCGCCCAGGTCGCGGCGTGCGTCGCCAACGCGGGCACCCTCGCGCTCGCCTACCGCTTCGAGGCCGGCGTGGTCCTCGACGCCTTCGCCGAGCACCGCCCCGCCTACACGGTCGGCCCCTCCACGGCCTTCATGGCGCTGGCCGCCCACCCCGCCGCGACCCGCGGCCACTTCGACTCCTTCGCGCTGATCTCCTCGGGCGGCGCGCCGCTGCCCCCGGCCCTGGTGGAGAAGTTCCGCGCCGCCTTCGGCCCCTACCTCCACAACGGCTACGGCCTCACCGAGTGCACCGCCCCCTGCGCCTCGGTGCCGCCGGGCCAGGAGGCCCCGGTCGACCCGGTCTCCGGCACGCTCGCCGTGGGCGTCCCCGGGCCCGAGACGGTCGTACGCGTCCTTGACGACGCAGGGCAGGAGGTCCCGTTCGGGGAGCACGGCGAGATCACCGTGGCCGGACCCCAGGTGGTGCCCGGTTACTGGAAGCGGCCCGACGCCACCGACGAGGCCTTCCCCGACGGCGAACTGCGCACCGGCGACATCGGCTTCATGGACCCGGCGGGCTGGCTCTACGTCGTCGACCGCAAGAAGGACATGATCAACGCGTCCGGCTTCAAGGTCTGGCCGCGCGAGGTCGAGGACGTCCTCTACTCCCACCCCGCCGTCCGCGAGGCGGCCGTCGTCGGCGTCCCCGACAGCTACCGAGGGGAGAGCGTCAAGGCGTACGTCAGCCTGCGTCCCGGCAGCGACACCGGTGCCGAGGAGCTGACGGCGTACTGCGAGGAGCGGCTCGCCGCGTACAAGTATCCGCGCGAGGTCGAGATCCTGGCGGAGCTGCCCAAGACGACAAGTGGGAAGATCCTCCGGCGGGAACTTCGTTCCCGTCCACAGAACAGTCGGTGACATTCGAAAGGCAGGTGGCGGCAGTGGCCAGGACGACGGACGGTGACGGCACGCCCGTCCCGCAGCGGCTCCTCGCCGCCGCCACCCGGCTCTTCGCCGACCGCGGCTACGACCGTACGTCCGTGCAGGAGATCGTGGAGGCCGCGGGCGTGACCAAGGGCGCCCTCTACCACTACTTCGGCTCCAAGGACGACCTCCTGCACGAGGTCTACGCCCGTATGCTCCGCGTCCAGCAGGAGCGGCTCGACGCCATCGCGGACGGCGACGCGCCCGTCGAGCAGCGGGTCCGCGACGCCGCCGCGGACGTCGTGGTCACCACCATCGACAACCTCGACGACGCCTCGATCTTCTTCCGCTCGATGCACCACCTCAGCCCAGAGAAGAACAAGCAGGTGCGCGCCGAACGGCGTCGCTACCACGAGCGCTTCCGGGCCCTGATCGAGGAGGGCCAGCGGTCCGGCGTCTTCGCCACCGCGACCCCGGCGGACCTGGTGGTGGACTACCACTTCGGCTCCGTCCACCACCTGTCCACGTGGTACCGCCCGCAGGGCCCGCTCACTCCGCAGCAGGTGGCGGACCACCTGGCGGACCTGCTGCTGCGGGCGCTACGGCCGTAGCTCTCCGCGCAGCGTGGTGAGGCCGTGCTCGATGAACACGGGCACCAGCTCGCCGATCCGGTCGAAGCCGGCGCCGACCGTCTGGCCGAGCGTGTAGCGGTAGTGGATGCCCTCCAGGATCACGGCGAGCTTGAACCACGCGAAGGCCGTGTACCAGGAGACGGCGGAGACGTCGCGCCCCGAGCGCGCGGCGTACCGTTCGATCAGCTCGGCGGGGTCCGGGTGGCCCGGCGCGCCCGCGGTGGTGCTGACGGGGGAGTCGGGCACCTCAAGCCTGGCGCTGTACATCACGAGCAGCCCGAGGTCGGTGAGCGGATCGCCGAGCGTGGACATCTCCCAGTCGAGGATGGCCCTGATCCGGTCGTCGTCGCCGATCAGGACGTTGTCCAGGCGGTAGTCGCCGTGGACGACGGCCGGCGCGGGCGAGGCGGGCAGCGAGCGCCCGAGCGCGGCGTGCAGCTCGTCGACACCGGCCAGTTCGCGGTTGCGCGAGGCGTCGAGCTGCTTGCCCCAGCGACGGAGCTGCCGGTCCAGGAAGCCCTCGGGGCGGCCGAAGTCACCGAGGCCGACCGCCGCGGGGTCCACCGCGTGCAGGTCGACGAGCGTGTCGACGAGGCCGAGCACCGCGTCACGGGTGCGCTCGGGGCCGAGCGGCGCGAGCTCCTCCGCGGTGCGGTACGGGATGCCGTCCACGTACTCCATCACGTAGAAGGGCGCCCCGATGACGGCGTCGTCCTCGCAGAGCAGGACGGGCGCGGGCACCGGCACGTCCGTGGGGTGCAGGGCGGCTATCACCCGGTGCTCGCGCTTCATGTCGTGCGCGGTGGCCAGGACGTGGCCCAGCGGCGGCCGCCGCACGACCCAGCGCGTCGAGCCGTCCGTCACCGCGTACGTGAGGTTGGACCGGCCGCCCTCGATGAGCCGTGCGGTGAGCGGTCCGCCTGCCAGGCCAGGACGCTCGCGGTCGAGGTGGCCGCGCAACTGGTCGAGGTCGAGGCCCGGCGGGTGGTCTGCGCTCATGGTCGCTCCTGATCGGCGTGGTGGTCACGTGCCACCCCATGATGCCGACCAGTCGGTATGCCGTCCAGGGGTCACCGGGCACTCAGTGATCGTCCCAGTGGCCGTCGTGCGACGCGTGCCGGTGGCCGTCGTGCAGGTAGTCCACGTGGTCGCCGTGGGTCACGGCGTCGTGGCCGCAGCCGTCGCCGTGCCGGTGGTCATGGCCCTGGTGGGCCACGTGGGCGGAGGGCTCGCACTCGTCGTAGTGATCGGAGTGCAGCCGGTGCATGTGGCCGTCGTGCGCGTAGTCGACGTGGTCGCCGTGCGGCACCTCGGCGTGGCCGCAGGCCGGGCCGTGGACGTGGTCGTGCACCGGGTGTTCGTGGTGGAGCGTGGTCATGTCGTGCACCTTCCGTGACTGGTGGGGTGGATGACCCTCTCAGGCTAGCCCGAGATGCCCGGTAAGTTGCGTTATGGAAGCCTTGTGAAAGTTTGCGACCGACGAAAGCGGCACCCATGAAGGCGATCAGCTACCGAAGCTACGGCGGACCCGAGGTCCTGGAGTACGGCGAGGTGCGCGACCCCAAGGTCGGGCCCGACTCCGTCCTGGTGAAGGTGCGGGCCGCCGCCGTCAACCCCGTGGACTGGAAGTGCCGCGACGGCCACCTCGACGCACTCCTGGAACCGGTCTTTCCCGTGATCCCCGGCTGGGACGTGGCGGGCGTGGTGGTGCAGCCGGGCGCCGCCGTCCCGGAGTTCGCCGTCGGTGACGAGGTCATCGGCTACGTGCGCGAGGACTTCCTCTCCCGCGGCACCTTCGCCGAGTACGTCGCGGCCCCCGTGCGCACCCTCGCCCGCAAACCCCGCAACCTCTCCTTCGAGGAGGCCGCAGGCCTGCCGCTCGCCGGGCTCACCGCCTACCAGGTGATCACCCGGGCCCTGGTGGTGAAGGAGGGCGACGTGGTCCTCGTGCACGCGGCGGCCGGCGGCGTCGGCTCCCTCGCGGTGCAGATCGCCCGGCACCTGGGCGCCCGCGTCATCGGCACCGCCGGCGAGCACAACCACGACTACCTGCGCGGCCTCGGCGCGGAACCCGTCACCTATGGGGACGGCCTCGTCGACCGGGTGCGCGGGCTCGCCGCCCAGGGCGTCGACGCGGCCTTCGACACCGTCGGCGGCGACACGCTCAGGGCCTCCGCCGAACTGCTGGGACCCGAGGGACGGCTCGCCTCCATCACCGACAACGAAGTGGTGGAGCTCGGCGGCCAGTACTGCTTCGTGCGCCCCGACGCCGCCGACCTCCAGCGGCTGAGCGAGCTTGCGGAGCAGGGCGTGGTGACCGTGCACGTCGACGAGACGTTCCCGCTGGAGCGCGCCGCCGACGCGCACCGCCGCAGCGCCGAGGGCCGCACCCGGGGCAAGGTCGTCGTCACGGTGGAGTGGGCGGACTGACCCCGCGAGGCCTTCACTTGGACCACCAACGCCGGGCCTCTCTCAGACCACCATCGCCGCCGCGCACAGGGCGAGGGCGAGGGTGCACAGGGCCGCCGTGCACGCCCCTTTGACCGTGAGAGGCCGGGGCCTGGCCGCGGTCAGGGCGACCATCCTGCGGTGCGCGACCGTGAGGAAGCCGAGCCAAAGCAGCAGACAGAGGGCGCAGGCGAGTACGCCGGTCGTGCTCGGGCCGCGGTTCAGCACCGCGCGGGCGGCGAGGACCGCCGCGACGGTGCACGAGAGCGTCGTGCGCCGCCACGCGAGCCTGGTGCGCTCCGGCTGGAGACCGGGGTCCCTGGCGGGCCCGGCGGCCGTCATCCCTCCCACCCGAAGAGCACGACCACCACCATGGCGAGCGCGACCACCGCGACCACCAGGCTCAGCAGCGTCGGGAAGCGGCTGACGGGCAGGTCACCGCCGCGCCGCATGGCCCGCTCGCAGCGCACCCAGTGGTTGACGGCACGCAGCGAGCTCAGCACGCCCGCCGCGAGCAGGGCGAGGGCGAGCCCGATCCGCCAGCCCCAGCGCAGGTCCGGCAGGAACTGGTCCACCGCGAAGCCGCCGCCGATCAGCGCGAGGGCGGTGCGCAGCCAGGCCAGGAAGGTGCGTTCGTTGGCGAGCGAGAAGCGGTAGTCGGGGGTGTCGCCCTCCTCGCGAATGCGCTCGGGTGCGAACCACAGCCTCAGACTCCGTACGAAATTGCTCACTGGCGCACCATAAGCCGTGCCCCCGGCAGGCCCCTCACCAGGCGGCGAGCCCCTCACCCGGCCCGGTGGGCGAGCAGCCGGCGGTAGGCGGCGAGCCCGTCCGGCACCCACTCCCACTCGCCGAGCCGCCGCCCCAGCTCCTCCTCCGGGATGAAGGCGTGCCAGGCGACCTCCTCGGCCTGCGGGTCCACGGGCAGGTCGCAGCGGACCTCGTGGACGGACGACCACCAGCTGTGGCCCGCGCCGTCCTCGTAGAGGAACGTGAACAGCGGTGTGGGGCGCGGGAGCCCGGCCACGCCCAGCTCCTCCTGCGCCTCGCGCAGCGCCGCGTCGGCGTAGGACTCGCCCGCCCCGACCACGCCGCCGACGAACATGTCGTACAGCGAGGGGAAGACCAGCTTCTGCGGGGTGCGGCGGTGCACGAAGACGCGGCCCTCGGCGTCCCGCGCCAGGATGAACACGCAGCGGTGGCGCAGGCCGCGCGCGTACACCTCGCCGCGCGGGGCCTCGCCGATGACCTCGTCGTTCTCGTCGACGACGGACAGGATCTCCTCGCGGGGGTCGGCCGGACCCGGGGTGGCATCAGTCATGCCGTCCATCCAACCCCACGTGGCTCACTGGCCCATGACGTACCTGACGGTCGGGCCCGCGGTCCAGCCGCCGTCGACGGCCAGCTCCGCGCCCGTCACGTAGGAGGCGGCGTCCGAGAGCAGGAACACCATGGCGCCCGCGATCTCGTGCGGCTCACCGACCCGGCCCATCGGCGTGTTCGGGTACTTGCCCTCGCCCTGCTCGATGCCGACCTGGGCGGTCATCGGGGTGTACGTCATGCCGGGGTGGACGGAGTTGACGCGGATACGGGCCGTGCCGAGCTCCACCGCGCCGATCTTGGTGAGGCCGCGCACGCCCCACTTGGAGGCGCCGTACCCGGCGGTGAGCGCGAGGCCCATGAGCCCGGCCGCGGAGGAGATGTTGACGATCGAGCCGCCGCCCGCCTCCTTCATCGCCGGGATCACGGTCTTCATGCCGATGAAGGCGCCGGTGAGGTTGATGTCGAGGACCTTGCGGAAGTGCTCGACGGACTCCGACTCCAGGAACTGGCCGGTGGATATCCCGGCGTTGTTCACCAGGCCGTGGATCGCGCTGAACTCGGCGACGGCGAGGTCCGCCACGCGCCGCCAGTCCTCCTCGGACGTCACGTCGTGGTGCGCGAAGCGGGCGCGCGCGCCGAGCGCCTCGGCGGTCGCCACGCCCTCCTCGTCCAGGACGTCGGTGAGGACGACGTTCGCCCCGGCGGCGACCGCCTGGCGGGCGGCCTCGGCGCCCAGGCCGCGGGCGGCGCCGGTGATGACGATGGTCCTGCCGGTGAGGTCGTACGTGGTCATGCGTCTTCTCCAGGGGTGGGTGGCGCGGCCCGCAGCAGGGCCGACGTGGTCGTGACGAGGTCCGAGAGGAAGACGTCCTCGCCGGTCAGGGGCGTGGTGCCCGCCAGGTACTGCCGGGCACGGTCGCTCATCGCGGCGCCGATCAGGGTGAGCGCGAGGTCGAGCCGCTCCAGGCGCACCGGCTCCGGCAGCTCGGGGGCGAGGCGGTCCTCGACGCGCCCGATGAGCGTCCAGTAGACGGTGCCGTCGAGGGTGGGGTGCGGGGTCCTGGTGCGGACGCCGCTCTCGTGGCTGAGCTGGGCGGAGATGCGCAGACAGCGCAGGCCGCGCTCGGTGCGCAGCTCGGTGGCCTCGGCGTTCACCAGCGCGGTGAGCAGTCCCCGCAGGCCGCCTTCGGCGCGCTCCAGCTCGGCGGTGAGCACCTGCTCCGTGCGGCTCTGGCGGGCCGCCATCACGGCGTCGAGGAGGCCGCCGCGCGAGCCGAAGTGGTACTGGACCGCCGAGGGGTTGCTCTGCCCGGCGAGCCGGACGATGTCCCGCAACTGGGCCCCGTCCACCCCCTGCGCGGCGAAGACCTCCTCCGCCGCACGGATGAGCTTCTCCCGGGTCTCGGGTCCTGACGTCCTGGCCATGGAACCACTGTAATGCTGGACATTATTAAAAAGCGAACGGGGCCGGACAGCGAACGGGACCGGACAGCGAACGGGGGCCGGGGCCGTGGGCCGCGTTCAGTGCCGGCGAAGGGCCGGTCGCAGCCAGCGGGCGGCCGGGCGGGGCGGCGGCGGTGGGGCGTCGCTGCGCGGCAGGTCCGGTTGCTCGCCGCCGGAGCCGCGCGGCATCGCCGGGTGCATCCCGAGCAGCACCACGCCCGCCACGATCGCCGCGAGCCCCGCCGCCTCCCACGCGAGGGCGCCCGAGTCCGTCCGGAGCCGGTCGCCGAGGAAGCCGACGCCGCACGCGATCCCGGCCAGCGGCTGCGCGGCCGTCAGCGCGGGCAGCGACATCCGCAGCGGAGCCGTCTCGAAGGCGCTCTGCACCAGGACGAGCCCCGTGACGCCGAGCGCGAGCACCCCGTACGGCTGCCAGCCGGTCAGCACCTCGGGCAGCCCGCCCGCGGCGAACCGGTCGCCGGTCACCCGCGTCAGCGCGTCCTGCACGCCGTAGAGCAGCCCGGCGGCCAGCGCGAGCAGCACCGGGCCCGCGCCGAGCCGGGACCTCTTCGCGCACGCCGTCAGGACCAGCGCCCCGCCCACCATCAGGCCGACGATCAGCCAGTGCCGCAGCGGACTGGTCTCCGCGACGCCCCCGCGCGGCTCGCCCGCCACGATGAACGCGGTCACCCCGCCCGCGAGCAGCACGAGCCCCGCCCAGCCCTGGCGGCCGAGCGGCTGCCCGGTCTGGTAGCGGGAGAGCGCGAGGGCGAAGAGGAGCTGGGTGGCGAGCAGCGGCTCGACGAAGGAGATCTCCCCGCGGCCGAGCGCCAGCGCCCCGAGCACCATCCCGCAGACCATCAGGCCGATCCCGGCCAGCCAGCGCGGCACCTTCACCAGGTCGAGGAGGAGCCGGAACGAGAGGAAGTCGCTCAGCGGTGCCTGCCGCGCCACGTTCTGCTGGAGCACGAAGCCGAGGCCGAGGCAGCAGGCCGCTCCGATGGCGAGGGCGAGAACCAGGACCGACACGTCACACACCTCGGGCTCGGGATCGCGGCCGTACTCGGGCACCCGGGGAGCGGCGGAGGGCGTGTCCGCGCGCGAGCCGGGGCACGAAATGGGGACTTGGCCGACGATAGCCGCCCATCGTCCCCGCCGCGCACCGGAGCTTGACGCGTTCGACCCGTCTGTCGGTTGACGTGCGTCACGCCGCTATCCAGGATCTGACCCATCAGTAACCTCGCGGGACCCTGTCTAGGAGGACGACCCTCATGGCGTACGACGCAGATGTGATCGTGATCGGGGCGGGTCTCGCCGGGCTCGCGGCGACCGCGGAGCTGGTGGACGCGGGCCGCCGGGTCATCCTCGTGGACCAGGAGCCCGAACAGTCGCTGGGCGGCCAGGCGCACTGGTCCTTCGGCGGCCTCTTCTTCGTCGACTCGCCCGAACAGCGACGCCTGCGGATCAAGGACTCCCACGCGCTCGCCATGCAGGACTGGATGGGCACGGCCGCGTTCGACCGTCCGGAGGACCACTGGCCCCGCAAGTGGGCCGAGGCGTACGTCGACTTCGCGGCCGGTGAGAAGCGGTCGTGGCTGCACGGCCAGGGCGTACGGTTCTTCCCGGTCGTCGGCTGGGCCGAGCGCGGCGGCTACGACGCGCAGGGCCACGGCAACTCCGTGCCGCGCTTCCACATCACCTGGGGGACCGGTCCCGGCCTGCTCGCGCCGTTCGTGCGGCGGGTGCGCGCCGGGGTCGCTCGCGGCCTGGTCCAGCTCCGGTTCCGGCACCGCGTCACCGGGCTCTCGCGCAGCGCGGGCGCCCTCGACACCGTCACCGGCGAGGTGCTCGAAGCCTCCGACGCCGAGCGCGGCCAGGCCAGCAGCCGCGAGGTGACCGGCACCTTCGAGTTCCGCGCCCAGGCGGTGATCGTCACCTCCGGCGGCATCGGCGGCAACCACGACCTCGTACGCGCGAACTGGCCCGAGCGGCTCGGCACCCCTCCCGAGAAGATGATCTCCGGAGTCCCCGCGCACGTGGACGGCAAGATGCTCGGCATCGCCGAGGCGGCCGGGGCGCGCCTGATCAACCGCGACCGCATGTGGCACTACACCGAGGGCATCGAGAACTGGAACCCCATCTGGGACCGGCACGGCATCCGCATCCTGCCAGGACCCTCGTCCCTCTGGCTCGACGCCCGCGGCGACCGGCTGCCCGTGCCGCTCTTCCCCGGCTTCGACACCCTCGGCACGCTCGAACACATCATGGGCACCGGCCACGACCACACCTGGTTCGTCCTCAATCAGCGCATCATCGGCAAGGAGTTCACCCTCAGCGGCTCCGAGCAGAACCCCGACCTGACCGGCAAGTCGGTGCGCGGCGTCATCGACCGCGCGCGGTCCGAGGTGCCGGGACCCGTCAAGGCGTTCATGGACCACGGCGTCGACTTCGTGGTGGAGAAGGACCTCGGCGCCCTTGTGCGCGGCATGAACGCGCTCACCAAGGAGCCCCTCATCGACGAGGCCGCGCTGCGCCGCACCCTCGCCGCGCGCGACCGCGAGATCGCCAACCCCTTCACCAAGGACCTCCAGGTCACGGCCATCCGCGGGGCCCGCAAGTTCCTCGGCGACCGCCTCATCAGGGCCGCCGCGCCGCACCGGATCCTCGACCCGAAGGCGGGGCCGCTCATCGCCGTACGCCTCAACATCCTCACCCGCAAGACGCTCGGCGGCCTGGAGACCGACCTCTCCTCGCGCGTCCTGACCGACGGCGGCCGGCCGCTCGACGGGGTGTACGCGGCAGGGGAGGCCGCCGGGTTCGGCGGCGGGGGAGTGCACGGCTACCGCTCGCTGGAGGGCACCTTCCTCGGCGGCTGTCTCTTCTCGGGCCGCACGGCGGGCCGCGCCGCCGCCCGGCAGGTGGGGTGAGCGGACCCTCGCCGGACCGGCGTACTTGCAGGTGACGTATGAAGTGCGCGCGGTTTGAAACGAGTTGGTGAAGAAGGCAAGGGTAGGCTGCCCTTGACGTGGAGGGGCGCCTACCGGTTTGCTGTGCGTGATCATCCGCTCGCGAACCGCGCCGGGGAGGAAGTCCCGCGGTGTCACCACCCCCACCCCCACTGGGCCGCTCCCGCAAGAAGACGGCCGCACAGGCCTTTGACGCCGCGCTCGACGACACCGAACTCGTGGCGGCCCGTTCGGCGTTGGTCCAGGGCCGCTGGGCCGAGGCCCGCGAGCTGCTCGCCGCCACCGGCGACGACTGGGACCGCAGGGGCCACCGCTTCGACGTCCTCGGCCAGGAACCCGCCACCGCCGCGTGGGCCCGCGACTGGCGGCTCGTCGAGCCCGAGAGCCACGACGCCGAGCTGCTGCTCGCCTTCGCCGCCGTACACAAGGCGCTGCGGGGCAAGGCGCGTTCGGACAAGGTGCGCGCCCAGTGCCGCGAGGCGGCCACCCGCACCTCCGCCGACCCCACGCCGTGGCTCGCGCTGCTCCTGCTCGAACGCTCCCTGGGGCACGAGGAGGACGTCGTACGCCTCTTCGACGAGGTCAGGCACCGCCACCCCGAGCACCACCACGCCCACCACCTGATGATCGCCCGGCTCGCCGAGCGGCGCCCCGGAGCGGGCCAGGACCCGCTGCACGAGGTGTACGACTTCGCGTCCTGGGCCGCGGAACAGGCCACGCCCGGATCGCCGCTGGCGGTCCTGCCGGTGATCGCGCACACCGAGCGCTACCGCGTGCTCGCCGCGGCGGGCCTGGAGTCCGCCGACCCCGTGGCCTCCCAGCACTGGACCGGGCGCCGGGCCCGCGGTGTCATCAGGACCGCCTTCGACTGGTGGCTGGAGTGGGAGACGCCCGCGCGGCCGTCCCACCCGCGCTGCCACGTCGACCTCAACTTCCTTGCCCACGCGAAGTTCTGCGAGGGCAGGGCGGCCGAGGCCGCCGCGCTCTTCCACCGCATCGGACGGCACGCGACCCCGGCCCCCTGGTCCTATCCGGACCGGGATCCGCACGAAGCGTTCACGGCCGCGCGTGCCACAGCGCTCGGCTCGGCCTGAACATCCGTACCCCCGACGTACCCCTGAAAGGACGACCGCGCCATGGCGACGGGCAGTTCGAGCACGAGCGGAACGAGATCACTCGGCGAGCCGAAGGACGGCGGGGGGATCAGTACATACAAGGGTGAGGAACGCGCGCTGCGGGCCGGCCGGCTCGGCACGGCGGGCCTGCTGCTCTCCGTGCTCGCCGCGACCGGGCCCCTGATGGTCGTCGCCGGTGTCATGCCCACCACATACGGCGTGATGGGCGTGGTCGGACAGCCGCTCCTCTTCCTCATCCTCGGCGTCGTCCTCGCGCTCTTCAGCCTGGGATACGCCGAGATGAGCCGGCACGTGCACAACGCGGGCGCCTTCTACGCGTACATATCCCGCGGGCTCGGCGGCACGGCGGGTGCGGGCGCCTCGCTGGTCGCCCTCGTCTCCTACAGCGCCCTTCAGGCCGGCCTCTACGGACTGCTCGGCTTCGAGGTGTCCGGGCTCATCCAGACGTACTTCGACGCCGAGGTCGCCTGGTGGATCCCCGCGCTCGTCGTCGTGGCCCTCGTCGCCGTCCTGGCCTGGCTGAAGATCGACCTCAACGCGCGCGTGCTCGGCGTCCTGCTGATCGTCGAGGTGGTGCTCGTCGTCATCTTCGACATCGCGGCCATCGCGGACCCGGCCAAGGAGGGGCTGTCGCTGCACGCCTTCAACCCCGACACGCTCACGGGGGCGGGCGTCGCCACCTCGCTCTGCTTCTGCATCGCCGCCTTCACGGGCTTCGAGCAGGCTCCCGTGTACGCGGAGGAGACCAGCCGTCCGCAGGTCGTCGTGGCCCGCGTGATGTTCTTCGCCGTCGGGTTCGTCGCCGTCTTCTTCGCGATCAGCTCCTGGGCGCTGACCGTCGCCGCCGGACCTTCGGGGATCGTGCCGGCCGCGCAGGAGCAGAGCGCGGGGCTGCTCTTCGGACTCACCGAGTCGCGGCTCGGCGGGACCTTCACCGACGTCATGCACGTGCTGTTCGTGACCGGCATGTTCGCGGCGATCCTCAGCTTCCACAACGTGGTGGCGCGCTACGCCTTCGCGATGGGGCGCGAGGGGCTGCTGCCCGCCGCGTTCGGCCGCACCAACACCTCCACGGGCGCCCCGGGCACGGGTTCGCTGCTCCAGACCGTCGTCTCCGTCGTGGTCGTCGTGGGCTTCGCCATCACTGACGACGGCGCGGCCGGTGACCCGACCGCGCCCGTCCTGCACCTCTTCACCTGGGGCGGCAACATCGGTGCCCTCGGCGTGATCCTGCTGATGGCCACGGCCTCCGTCGCCGTCATCGTCTTCTTCGCCCGCAGGGGCGCCGCGCGGGCCCAGGCCTGGCGCATCGCGGCCTCCGCGCTGGCGGCGGCGGGGCTCCTGGTCATCGCCGCGTACACGGTCAAGGACTTCGACGTCCTGGTGGCCGCGGGCCCCGACTCCGCCCTGAGCTGGGTGCTGCCGGGCATCATCTTCCTGGCGGCCGCGATCGGCCTGGGCTACGGAGCGATCCTGCGGGCCAGGAACCCCGCCGCCCACGCCAGGATCGGCCTGGGCAACGAGGCCTTCCAACTGGAGAAGGCGTCGGGCTCGCCGGAGGGCTGAGATCCAGCCCTGCGGCGATGGAGGAGCGGGGTCCGGGGCAGAGCCCCGGGGCTCTGCCCCGGACGGGGGCTAAATGATCAGGGACAGCAGGAGGACCAGGCCCCCCGCCACCACGGAGATGATCGTCTCCATGATGGACCACGTCTTGATCGTCTGGCCGACGTCCAGGCCGAAGTACTCCTTGACCAGCCAGAACCCGGCGTCATTGACGTGCGAGAAGAACAGCGAACCCGCACCGATGGCCAGCACGAGCAAGGCCGTGTGCGAGGTCGACATGTCGGCCGCCAGCGGCGCCGCGAGGCCCGCCGCCGAGATCGTCGCGACCGTCGCCGAGCCGGTCGCGAGCCGGATGGCCACCGCGATGAGCCAGGCGAGCAGCAGCGCGGGGATCGACCAGTCCTCGGAGAAGTCCAGGATCATCTGGCCCACGCCGACGTCGATGAGCGTCTGCTTGAAGCCGCCGCCCGCGCCCACGATCATCAGCACGCCCGCGATCGGGGCGAGGGACTTCTCGACCGTGACCGACAGCCGGTCCTTGGTGAACCCGGCCGCGCGGCCCAGCGTGAACATCCCGACGATGACCGCGGCGAGCAGCGCGATCAGCGGTGATCCGACGACGTCGAAGACCCGCTGCACGGTGCTGTCGGGGTCGTCGACCACGATGTCCACCAGGGCCTTGGCCAGCATCAGGACGACCGGCAGCAGCACCGTGGCCACGGTGACGCCGAAGCCGGGGCGCTTCTCCAGGTCGTCGGAGGAACGCTGCGGGATCATCTTCTCGGGGGCCGGTACGTCGACCCAGCGCGCCGCGACCTTCGAGAACAGCGGCCCCGCGATGATCACCGTGGGGATCGCCACGAGGACGCCGAGCGCGAGCGTGACGCCGAGGTTGGCCTTGACCGCGTCGATCGCGACGAGCGGGCCGGGGTGCGGCGGGATGAGGCCGTGCATCACGGAGAGCCCGGCGAGCGCGGGGATGCCGATCCGCATCAGCGAGTAGTTGCCGCGCTTGGCGACCATCAGGACGACCGGGATCAGCAGCACGATGCCGACCTCGAAGAAGAGCGGCAGGCCGATCACCGAGGCGATGAGCACCATCGCCCACGGCATGGCACGCCCGCCCGCCTTGGCGAGGATCGTGTCGACGATCTGGTCGGCGCCGCCCGAGTCGGCGAGCAGCTTGCCGAGGATCGCGCCGAGGGCGATGAGGACGCCCACGCCCGCGACGGTCGAGCCGAGCCCGTTCGTGAAACTCGTGATGACCTTGTCGAGCGGGGCGCCGGCGAAGGCACCCAGCGCCAGTGACCCGACGGTCAGCGCGAGGAACGCGTGCAGCTTGGTCTTGGTGATGAGCAGGACGATGACGGCGATGCCCGCGAGGACGGCGATCCCCAGCTGGGCATGGCCCGCCGAAGTGATCGACTCGACGGGGTCCGCTGCCAGCATCTCGACGCTGAGATGGGTCACGGTGCTTTCCTTGTACGAGGGTGCGGGGGTGTGCCCCGTGAGGGGCGCGGGGAGCTGCGTGACCAGCCACAAGAGGCCAGTCGAAGAACTACCGGCGGGAGCGCTCAGCCAAGACGGCTGAGCGCCTCGACGGCCCGGTCGGCGATCTCTTCCGGGCTGCCGGCGACGTCGACGGCGACGCCCGCCTCGTCCGCCCCGAGGGGCTGGAGCGTGGCGAACTGCGAGTCGAGGAGCGCGGTCGGCATGAAGTGGCCCTGCCGGTGCGACATCCGGTCCTCGATGAGCTTCCGGTCACCGGTGAGGTGGACGAAGGTGACCCCGGGGGCCGCGGCGCGCAGCCGGTCCCGGTAGCTGCGCTTCAGCGCCGAGCTGCTGACCACGCCGCCCTTGCCCGCGCGGTCGTCCGCCCAGGCGCCGATGGCGTCGAGCCAGGGCCACCGGTCGTCGTCGGTGAGCGGGGTCCCGGACGACATCTTCTCGATGTTCGCCGGCGGGTGGAAGTCGTCGCCCTCGGCGTACGGGACGCCGAGCCGGTCGGCGAGCAGGGGCCCGATCGTGGTCTTGCCGGTCCCTGCCACGCCCATGATCACGACGACGTGGGGGGTGCGCCGTTCCTTCATCGCGTCCTGCCTCGCTGTCTTCATCGACATCGGTCCTTCGTTCACGTCACTGAAACCCATTAGGTCTGACGAATTCAAGAGTCTGTGACATAAAAGTCTGACTTATTGTTCACGCGGCATCCCTCGTAGGCTTCCCTCATGACCGATCGGGCCCGAGGGCTGCACTCCCGCGTACTCGAAAGCCTCGGGCCCGCCATCACGGCCGGCGAGTACCCGGCCGGAAGCGTCCTGCTCACGGACGAGCTCGCCCAGCGCTTCGAGGTGTCACGTTCCGTGATGCGCGAGGCGGTCCGGGTCCTGGAGTCCATGCGCCTCGTAGCGTCCCGCCGTCGCGTGGGCGTGACCGTGCTGCCCATCGAGCAGTGGAACGTCTACGACCCGCAGGTCATCCGCTGGCGGCTGGCCGGCGCCGAGCGGCCGCGCCAGCTCCGCTCGCTGACCGTGCTGCGCTCCGCGATCGAGCCGGTCGCGGCCGGGCTCGCCGCCCGGCACGCCACGGCCGCCCAGTGCGCGGAGCTCACCGAGTGCGCGCTCGGCATGGTCGCCCACTCGCGCGGCCACCAGCTGGAGGGCTATCTGCGGCACGACGTCGCCTTCCACCGGGTCATCCTCAACGCCTCCGGCAACGAGATGTTCGCCCGCCTCGGAGACGTCGTCGCCGAGGTCCTCACCGGCCGCACCGCCCACCAGGTGATGTTCGAGGACCCGGACCCGCCCGCCGTGACCCTGCACGTCAAGGTCGCCGAGGCGGTCAGGGAGGGCGACGCAGCCCGCGCCGAGGCACTGACCCGGGAGATCGCCCTGGGCGCCCTTGAGGAACTGGACATCCTGGCGCCCTGAGGCACGCGCGGTCCGGGGGTCGGCGACAATGGACGGCATGTCCCGACGCGCCACACGCCCCACGCCCTGCCCCTGCGGCCACCCCCAGCCGTACGAGAAGTGCTGCGGCGAGCTGCACCGGGGCGGGGCCGCCGCGAGCACCCCCGAAGAGCTGATGCGCTCGCGCTACAGCGCCTTCGCCGTGCGGGACGAGGGCTATCTGCTGCGCACCTGGCACCCGCGCACGCGCCCCCCGCGCGTGGAGTTCGACCCGGCGATGCGCTGGACGGGCCTGGAGATCGAGGAGACCACCGAGGGCACCGCGTTCCACACCACCGGCACGGTGACCTTCCGGGCGCGCTACACCGACGGCGGACGCCCCGACGCGCTGCACGAGCGCAGCCGCTTCGAACGCCTTGACGGTGCGTGGGTGTACGTCGACGGCGCGTTCATCGACTGAGGCCCACGCGCCGCGGCCCCACCCGTCGTGACCCGGCCACCGGCGCGGGTGCGCGCGTGGGACTCCAGGGAAGCGGGGATTCACACGGGGTGTGTCCCCGTCGCGCCCGGCGCTCACCGCTGCCGCCCGGAAGCCGCCGACGGGCCCAAACGCCCTGGCCCGACCGCCAGTTCGAGGCCCCGGAGCGCCCGCGCACATAGGCGGGAACCCTCGCTGCGGCCGACCGGGCCCGCCAGTAGCGTCTGGCTGCCCCGTCCCTCACGCAGTCCCGTACGCCGTATGCCCTACGCCGTGCGATGGAAGAGGCGCCCGATGGCCGACAGCGGACAGCACCAGCCGAGTTACGAGCGTTACATGGGCGGCAGCCCGGAGGCGGAGCGGCGGATATTCGAGCGCCTGGCCCGGGAGCTGATGAAGGTCCAGGAGAAGAACCGGCGCGCCGCCAAGGCCGCGGGCCCCGAGCGCGCCCTCCACGCCAAGGCCGCGCTCGGCGTGGAGAACGCCCGGCTCCGCTTCCGCGACGACCTCCCCGAGGCCCTGCGCACGGGCTTCGCACAGCCGGGCGCCGAGTACCCGGCGACCCTGCGGCTGTCCAACGCGAGCGGCATCCGGTCGGCCGACGGGGCGCCCGACCTGCGCGGCGTCGCCGTGCGCGTCACGGTCTCCGCCGAGGAGAGCCACGACCTGTTCGCCACCAACTTCCCGGTGTCGCACGCCCGTGACGCCCGCGAGTTCGTGGCGTTCGCCGTGGCCATGGCGGGGGCGACGAGCCGCCCGCGCAAGGCGCTTGGGCTCTTCGTCAAGCTGCCGCTCGCCATCGGCCCCACCGCCGCCGGCCGTATGCGCCGCAACGTCGGGGCCGCCGTCAAGCGCACGGTCGGCAGCCTCGCGGACGAGACGTACTGGAGCCGCAGCGCGATCCTCTGGGGCGCGGCGGGCCCCGTACGGTACCTGCTGCGCCCGGTCTCCAACGGCGGTGCCGCGCCGGACGCGGCGCGGCGCGACTCGCGGTACCTCAGCCGCGAACTGGAGGCACGGCTCGCCCGCCAGGAGATCGCCTTCGACCTCTGCGTGCAGCGGTACGCCGACGAGAGGGCCACGCCCGTCGAGGACTGCTCCGTGGAGTGGGCGGAGTCCGCCGCGCCCGCGCTGCCCGTCGCCCGGCTGACCGTGCCGAGCCAGGACCTCGACACCGCGGAGGCCCGCGCCGCGGCCCTGCGCGTCGAGGCCACCGGGTTCAACCCGTGGTTCACCACCGACGGCTTCCGCCCCCTCGGCAACCTCAACCGGGCCCGCAAGTCCGCGTACGAGGCGAGCGCCGCCCACCGCCACGGTCTGCGCTTCGTCACCGAGGAGCCGCTGCGCAACCGGGTGCTCGGCGCCCCCGTCGGCGCGGCGTTCCGCCTCCTGAACCGCTACGTGCCCTGGCACAGGCTGCCGCTGGCGGCGAGCCTGCTCAACCTCGTCTTCCTGCGCAAGGCGCTGCGCCGCCTCAACCTCATCGACACCGACGTGCACGAGGCGCCGCCCAGGGCCGTGCCCGTGCCCACCCCGCCGCCCGACGAACGGCTGCGCACCTCACGCTCGTACGACGGCACGTACAACGACCTGTCCAAGCCGGAGATGGGCGCCGTGGGCGCGGCCTTCGGCCGCAACCTCAAGCCCGTCCACCGCCCCGACCTCTTCGACGTCCCGAACCCCGTCGAGGTCAGCCGCCGGCTCCTGTACCGGGACACGTTCCTGCCCGCGACCTCGCTGAACGTCCTGGCCGCCGCCTGGATCCAGTTCCAGGTCCACGACTGGGTCAACCACCGCCGCCACAAGCCGGGAGGGCCGGCCGTCGAGGTGCCGCTGCCACCCGGCAGCACCTGGCACAACACCCCCGGCGGCCCCGCCGAGCGCGTCATGCGCTTCGCCGAGAACGAAGGCATCGACGTTCCCGGACAGCCCCCGCTGCTCTTCGCCAACGCGGCGTCCCACTGGTGGGACGGGTCCGAGGTGTACGGCGAGAACGAGCGGACCGCCACGTATCTGCGCGAACCGGGCGGCGGCGCCAAGCTGCGCCTGGAGGAGGGCCATCTGCCCCTCGGCCAGAACGGCATCCCGCTGACGGGCTTCGCCGAGAGCTGGTGGACGGGCCTCAGCGCCATGCACACGCTCTTCGCCCGTGAACACAACGCGGTCTGCGACGCACTGCGGCACGCCTACCCCTCGATGGGCGAGGAGAGCGTCTACCACACCGCGCGCCTCGTCGTCTCCGCCCTCATCGCCAAGATCCACACCGTGGAGTGGACCCCGGCGATCCTCGCCACCGAGGCGATCGACCTCGGCCTGCACACCAACTGGGACGGGCCGCCCGCGAACTGGCTCAACAAGCTCGGCCTGTGGCTGCTCGAAGCCCACTCCCTGACCGGCATCCCCAAGACCCTCCCCGACCACCACAAGGCCCCGTACTCGCTGACGGAGGACTTCGTCACCGTCTACCGGATGCACCCGCTGATCCCCGACGACTTCGAGATGCGCGAGCACCGCTTCGGGCAGCGCCTCGAAACCCTCGGCTTCCGCGACATCCAGGGCGGCTTCGCCGAGGCCGCCATCCGCAAGACGGGTCTCGCCGACACGCTGTACTCCTTCGGCATCGCCCACCCCGGCGCGATCACCCTGCACAACTTCCCGCGCGCACTCCAGCATTTCGAGCGGGACGGCGAGATCATCGACCTGTCCGTCGTCGACCTGGTCCGCACCCGCAGGCGCGGCGTGCCCCGCTACAACGACTTCCGCGCGGGCCTGCACAAGCAGCGCATACGCCGCTTCGAGGACCTCTCGCAGGACCCCGCGACCCTGGCCGCGCTCAAGGACGTCTACCGCTCGGTCGACGAGATCGACACGGTGGTCGGCCTGTTCGCCGAGAACCCGCCGCACGGCTTCGGCTTCAGCGACACGGCCTTCCGCGTCTTCATCCTCATGGCCACCCGGCGGCTCCAGAGCGACCGCTTCCTGACCGTCGACTTCCGCCCCGAGATCTACACCCCGCTCGGCATCGACTGGGTGCGGAAGGGCGGCATGAACACCGTCCTGCTGCGGCACTGCCCCGAACTCGCGGGTCTGCTGCCGCGCGGCGCCAGCGCCTTCGCCCCCTGGCGGCACGTCCAGCCGATGACCGGCGACGGCCGTGACGGCGGCTGAGGGCGGCCCGGGCAGGTCGTCCGGGACTCACGGCCCGGACGACCCCGGACACCCCGGACACCCGGGGCTCGCCGACCTGTTCACCCGGCCCCTCCTGGAGACGCTCTGGCGCCGCCGCACCCACCGGGTGAGCCGCGGCGCCACCGTCCCCGCGGGCTCGATGACGTACCGCTCACCGCACGAGCCGCGCCCCCTGACCGAGCTGGAGGAAGCGGTCCTCATCGCGCTGACCGGCTGTACGGGCCTGACCATGCCGGACCGCCCCTTCGACGATCCGCGCGACGGCAAGCCGATCATGGCCAAGCCCAACATGACCATGGCGGGCCGGACCGCCGGCAGCCCCGACAACGCCCAGGCCACGCACTTCTTCCTGATCAACGACTCGGGCACGTACTTCCTGCGCGGGCTCCCTCCGGCTCCCGACGAGCTGCTCGACGCCCGGCGGCTCGTCGAGCGGGCCAGGCAGGCCAAGGTGCGGGTCCTCGACCACCGCCTCGACGTCGCCGAGGGCATGCGCGACTTCCCGGCGTACCTGGACTCCAACCGCTTCCTGTCCAACCTGCCGGGAACGACCGTCCTGTTCCCGGTGGTCGACCTCTCCCACCAGTACATCAACGCCCTGATGTACCTGCTCACCCAGCCGGACGACGCCCGCCCCACCCTCGTCGACGACCGCAACTTCTACCGCCCGGCGGGCGTACGGAAGTGGATCCGCAACGGCTTCCTCAACCCCGGCCTGAAGCTGCCGCTCGGGGCGCTCGGCCCGCTGCGCACCCAGATCGAGGCGGACCTGCTCCTGCAGAACCTCATGCTGACCGCCGAGGCGATGGGCCTCGGCGCCTGGATCCACGCGTCCGTCAACCCGCAGATCGCCCTCGGCGACCCGAAGTTCTCCCGCGCCTACGGCAGGATGCTCGGCTTCACCTTCGTCACCCCGCGCTGGCACCCGCACGACCTGTGGCGCTGGCACGTCCCGCTCCCGAAGTACGCGGCGCTGCGCTCCCACCCGGTGGGCCTCACCTCGCCCGGGGGCGAACCCCTGATCCAGGCCGCCTGCCCGCCCGCGCACCGCACGATGAGGCAGGCGGTCGACGGGGTCGTCCGGGCCAAGTTCGGCCGGGGAGGGGTCTACGCCGACCCGGACGTGTTCAGCCGCATCTACCGCGAGGACTACGGGCAGCGCTACCTCGCGGAGGCGAGCGCGTACGAGGACCGGGTGGTCGCCTGCGCCCGTGACATCTGCGAGTACATCCTGCGGACGCACCGCCGCTTTCCCGCGCACGTCGACGCGATCCACGTGCCCGGGATCTGGCTCCAGGTCCACCACGTGGAGGAGGACTACTACGAGCGGTTCTTCCACCGCGGGCTCACCGACGCGCACCTCCGGCACGGGACTCTCTGGGACTGACAGCTCCTGACGGGGCGCTGTCCGCGACGGCAGCCGCGTTCCGGCCGGCCACGGGGCCCCCGCCGGTCCCGAACCTGCGCCGGTAGCCGGTGGGGCTGAGCCCCGTCCGGCGACGCAGCCTGACCCGCAGATTCGCGGCGGTACCCAGGCCGCTGCGGTACGCGACGACGTCGAGCCGCTCCTCGCCCCGCTCGATGAGCCGGCAGGCCAGCGCCACGCGCTCGTTCGTGAGCCAGGCCAGCGGCGTGGTGCCGAGCTCCGCGCGGAAGCGGCGGTGCAGGGTGGCCGGGCTCACCCCGGCGCGGGCCGCGAGGCCGGTCACGGTCAGGGGAGTGCCGAGCCGCTCCCGCGCCCAGTCGAGCAACGGCGCGAGCGAGGCGTCGGGCACCTGTGGAACCGGCCGCTCCACGAACTGCCGCTGGCCGCCGTCCCGGTGGGCCGAGAAGACGAGGCGCCTGCTCACGGAGGTGGCGACCTCGGCCCCGAAGTCCTTGCGGACGATGTGCAGGCCCAGATCGAGTGCGGCCGCGCTGCCCGCGGCGGTGAGGATGTCGCCGTCGTCCACGAAGAGCACGTCCGGTTCGAGCCGCACGGCCGGAAACCGCTCCCGGAACTCGTCGGCCCACTGCCAGTGCGTGGTGGCCCTGCGGCCGTCGAGGATGCCCGCCTCGGCGAGCGCGAAGGCCCCGGTGCACAGGCTCAGAATCCGGGTGCCGCGCCGGTGGGCCCGCCGGATGGAGTCGAGTACGGCCGACGCGCGCGGCACGTTGTTGTCGGGCCGCCCCGGCAGGATCAGCGTGTCCGCGCTCTCCACGGCGTCGAGCCCGGGCACGCCGGTGAGGGTGAAGAACCCGTGGTTCATGCGGATGCCCGGCTCCGGTGTGCACAGCACGATCTCGTACAGCGCTCCGGCGAGGCCGAGCTCCGGCCGCGGCAGTCCGAACACCTCGGTGGCGGCCCCGACTTCGAAGGGGTTGGTCCCCTCGTCGACGATGACCACGACCCGGTGCGGCGCCCGCCCCGGCGGCGACTGCGAGGATTCTTGCGTCATGTGCGGTTTCTAGCACTCGTGGCGGTGGCCGGTCACGTCGCAAGATCGCCTCATGACCAGTGAACCCATCGCCCTCGGCGACGCCCTCGCCTCCTTCGACGCCCTGTGGAGCCCCCGCATCGTCACCTCCGTCAACGACTACGACGTACGCGTCGCCAAGCTGGAGGGCGACCACGTCTGGCACGTCCACGACGACACCGACGAGTTCTTCCTCGTGCTCGGCGGGGAGCTCCACATCGACCTGCGCGAACCCGCGGGGGAGCGCCGGGTCACCCTGCCGCGGGGCTCCGTCTTCACCGTCCCGCGCGGCACCGAGCACAAGCCGTACGCCCCGGACGGCGCCCGCATCCTGCTCTTCGAGCCCACCGGCACGCTGACGGTCGGCGACCGCCACGAGGAGATCCCGGACCACGTGGACGTGACGACGGGCCACGCGCTGTAGAGCGGAACCCCGAAGGGCCTGCGCCGCTACTCAAACTTGACTAGGGTGCGGCGCATGCCCGAGAAAACGATCCCCCTCCTCCCGTGCCAGACGATCCAGCCGGTGGTGGACTTCTACACCGCCCTCGGCTTCGAGACGACGTTCCTCCAGAAGAGCCCCTACGCCTACGCCGTCGTCGAACGCGGCGCGATACAGCTGCAGTTCTACGGCATGAAGCAGTACGACCCCACGGAGTCCCACTCCGGCTGCTACGTCCTCACCGATGACGTCGACACCCTGCACGCCGCCTTCCGCGCCGGGCTCAAGGCGGCGTACGGCAGGATTCCGACGCGCGGCCTGCCCCGCATCGGACCGCTCAAGGACATGTCGTACGGAGTGCGGCAGTTCCTCATGACCGACCCCGGCGGCAACAGCATCCGCGTGGGGCAGCCCATCAGCGACGACCCCTCGATGCGCCCCGTCCCGAAGGAGACCTTCGCGCGGGCCCTGCACCTGGCCGACCTCTTCGTCGACTCCAAGGAGGACCTGTCCGGCGCCGCGAAGATCATCGACAGGGCCCTGGACCGCACGGACGAGCGGCCCACCGCGGAACAGGAACTGCGCCTGCTGGTCCTGCGCGCCGACGTCGCCCAGCGGCTCGACGACGCGGAGCTGGCCGACAGGCTCCTGACCAGGGCCGCCGCGCTCACACTCACGGCCGCCGAGAGGGAGGCGGCGAGCGACGCCCTGACGCGCCTCGCCGAGCTGACGGCGTAGCCGGACGGGGCAGCGGGCGTGCTGTCGTAAGAGACCCGTCAAGAGGGCCTTCGACGTCGTATGGACGGCGTCAACGGCGGCCGGATGCGGCTTGAACAGCGGTTTCCTTCAACCGTCAGAGCAAGCAGTTCATCCGTCCACTTCTTTCGGGAGCTCACGATGGCCGACGCGGCCTTCGTCGTCACCACACTCGCGCTCTTCGCGCTGGTGGCACTCGTCGCCAAGGGGGTGACGAAGCTGTGACCACCGAGAACATCGTCGGTCTCGTCGTGGCCTTCGCTCTCCTGGGCTACCTCGTCCTCGCCCTCATCTTCCCGGAGAGGTTCTGAAGCCGACATGAGCCCAGTCCCAGCCGGTGTGCTCCAGCTCCTCGCACTCATGGCGGCGCTCGCCCTCGCGTACCGCCCGCTCGGCGACCACATGGCCCGCGTCTACGGCTCGAAGAAACACCTTCGCGCCGAGAAGTGGATCTACAAGGCCATCGGCGCCGACCCGGACACGGAGATGCGCTGGCCCGCGTACCTGCGCGGTGTCCTCGCCTTCTCCGTGGCCGGCGTCCTCTTCCTCTACGTGCTCCAGCGGCTCCAGGGCACGCTGCCCGGCTCCCTCGGCTTCCGCTCCATCGACCCCGACCAGGCCTTCAACACCGCGGTCTCGTTCGTGGCCAACACCAACTGGCAGTCCTACTCCGGCGAACAGGCCATGGGCCACGTCGTCCAGACGGGCGGCCTCGCGGTGCAGAACTTCGTCTCGGCGGCGGTGGGCATCGCGGTCGCCGTGGCACTCGTACGCGGCTTCGCGCGCTCCCGCACCGGCGAGCTCGGCAACTTCTGGGCCGACCTGGTGCGCGGCGTGGTCCGCGTCCTGCTGCCGATATCCGTGCTCGGCGCCCTCGTCCTCGTCGCCTGCGGCGCCCTCCAGAACTTCTCCGGCATCCACGAGGTCGGCCGGTTCACCGGCGGCTCGCAGCAGTGGAACGGCGGCGCGATCGGCTCCCAGGAGGTCATCAAACTCCTCGGCACCAACGGCGGCGGCTACTTCAACGCCAACTCCGCCCACCCCTTCGAGAACCCCACCCCCCTCTCCAACCTCTTCCAGGTCTTCCTGATCCTCCTCATCCCCTTCGCGCTGACCCGCGCCTTCGGCCGGATGACCGGATCGCTCCGGCAGGGACACGCGATCCTCGCCACGATGGTCACCATCTGGATCGGCTTCACCGCGCTGATGATGTGGACCGAGTTCCACCACGGCGGCCCGGCGTTCGACCTGGCGGGCGGGGCCATGGAGGGCAAGGAGACCCGGTTCGGGATCGGCGGTTCGTCGCTCTTCGCGGTGGCCACCACCCTCACCTCCACCGGCGCCGTGAACTCCTTCCACTCCTCCTACACCGGCTTCGGCGGCGGCCTGGAGATGCTCGGCATGCAGCTCGGCGAGATCGCCCCCGGCGGCACCGGGTCGGGCCTGTACGGCATGCTCGTCATGGCGATCATCGCGGTGTTCATCGCGGGCCTGATGGTCGGCCGCACGCCGGAGTACCTGGGCAAGAAGATCGGCACCCGCGAGATCAAGTTCGCGGCGTGCTACATCCTCATCACCCCGGCGCTCGTGCTGAGCCTCACCGCCGTGTCGATGGCACTGCCCACGCCCAAGGACTCGATGCTCAACTCGGGCGCCCATGGATTCTCCGAGATCCTCTACGCCTTCACCTCCGGCGCCAACAACAACGGCTCCGCCTTCGGCGGCCTGAGCGCCGACACGAACTGGTTCAACACCACGATCGGCCTCGCCATGCTCCTCGGCCGCTTCCTGCCGATGGTCTTCGTCCTCGCGCTCGCCGGATCACTGGCCCAGCAGCGTCCCGTACCGGAGACGGCAGGAACCCTGCGCACCGAGAAACCGCTGTTCACCGGGTTGCTCGTCGGCACGATCACGATCATCACCGGACTCACCTACTTCCCCGCGCTCGCGCTGGGACCGCTCGCCGAGGGACTCGCGTCATGAGCACGGACACCGAGAAGCACGAGGCGGCGAAGGCCACCCCTCACCACGAGGTCCGGGCGGGAGACCCGACCGCGGAGACGGGCGGAGCCGGGACGGGCAAGGCCGGGGCGGGCAAGGCGGATGCGGGCAAGGTCGGCGCCGGTCTCTTCGATCCGGCCCAGCTGCTCACGTCGCTGCCCGACGCCTTCCGCAAGCTGCACCCGCGGATCATGGTCAAGTCCCCGGTGATGTTCGTGGTCCTGATCGGCTCGGTGGCCACCACCGTGCTCGCGGCTCTGGACCCGTCCGACTGGTTCGGCTGGGCGATCACCGCCTGGCTCTGGCTGACCACGCTCTTCGCCAACCTCGCCGAAGCCGTCGCCGAGGGCCGCGGCAAGGCGCAGGCCGACACCCTGCGCAAGGCCAAGACCGACACCGTGGCCCGCCGGCTGACCGACGGCGCCGAGGAGGCGGTGCCGGGCACCGCCCTGCGCGTCGGCGACCGGGTCGTCTGCGAGGCCGGCGACATCATCCCCGGTGACGGAGACGTCGTCGAGGGCGTGGCGTCCGTCGACGAGTCGGCGATCACCGGCGAATCCGCTCCCGTCATCCGGGAGTCGGGCGGCGACCGGTCCGCGGTCACGGGCGGCACGAAGGTGCTCTCCGACCGCGTGGTCATCGAGATCACGACGAAGCCGGGCGAGACGTTCATCGACCGCATGATCAACCTGGTCGAGGGCGCGGCCCGTCAGAAGACCCCCAACGAGATCGCGCTGAACATCCTCCTCGCGTCCCTCACCATCGTCTTCCTGCTCGCCGTGGTCACCCTCAAGCCCTTCGCGGGTTACGCAGGGGCCGACGGCCAGACCTCGCTGATCGTCCTGACGGCCCTGCTCGTCTGCCTGATCCCCACCACCATCGGCGCCCTGCTCTCCGCCATCGGCATCGCGGGCATGGACCGCCTGGTGCAGCGCAACGTCCTGGCCATGTCCGGCCGGGCCGTCGAAGCCGCGGGCGACGTGTCGACGCTGCTGCTCGACAAGACCGGCACCATCACGCTCGGCAACCGCAGGGCCGCCGAGTTCGTGCCCGTACGCGGTACCACCGCGGCCGAGCTCGCCGACGCGGCCCAGCTCTCCTCACTGGCCGACGAGACCCCCGAGGGCCGCTCCGTCGTCGTACTCGCCAAGGAGAAGTACGGGCTGCGCGAGCGTCACCAGGGCGAGCTGACCGGCGCGGCATGGGTGCCGTTCACCGCGCAGACCCGCATGTCGGGCCTGGACGTCGAGGGACGCGGGGTCCGCAAGGGAGCGACCGCCTCGGTGCTCGCCTGGGTCGAGGAGCGCGGCGGAGCGGTCGCCGACGGCACGCGCGCCATCGCCGAACGGATCTCCCGGGCGGGCGGCACCCCGCTGCTCGTCGCGGTGGAGGACGGCCGCGGCGCCCGGGTCCTCGGCGCGATCCACCTCAAGGACGTGGTCAAGGAGGGCATGCGCGAGCGGTTCGACGAACTGCGCCGCATGGGCATCAGGACCGTCATGATCACCGGCGACAACCCGCTGACCGCTAAGGCCATCGCCGAGGAGGCGGGCGTCGACGACTTCCTCGCCGAGGCCACGCCCGAGGACAAGATGGCGCTGATCAAGCGCGAGCAGGCGGGCGGCAAGCTGGTCGCGATGACGGGCGACGGCACCAACGACGCCCCCGCCCTCGCCCAGGCGGACGTCGGCGTGGCCATGAACACCGGCACCTCGGCCGCCAAGGAGGCCGGGAACATGGTCGACCTGGACTCCGACCCCACCAAGCTCATCGAAATCGTCGAGATCGGCAAACAGCTCCTCATCACCCGCGGAGCCCTGACGACGTTCTCCATCGCCAACGACGTCGCCAAGTACTTCGCGATCATCCCGGCCATGTTCACGGTGGCGTACCCGAGCCTCGACAAGCTCAACATCATGGGCCTGGCATCGCCCGAGTCCGCGATCCTCTCGGCGGTGATCTTCAACGCCCTGATCATCGTCGCCCTCGTGCCGCTCGCCCTGAAGGGCGTGCGCTACCGCCCGATGAGCGCGGACCGGATGCTCCGGCGCAACCTCGGCGTCTACGGCCTCGGCGGCCTCGTCGCCCCCTTCATCGGCATCAAGATCATCGACGTGCTCCTCTCCCTCGTCCCCGGCCTGGGCTGACCCGGCCCCGGCCGACCAGAAAGCGTGCTGAGTCACCATGAACAACTCCGTAGCGAACACCGCACGGCTGCTCGGCGCGGGCGCCCGCGCCCTGCTCGTCCTCACCCTCGTCTGCGGCGTCCTGTACCCGCTCGCGGTCACCGGCGCCGCCCAGGCCCTCTTCAACGACGAGGCCAACGGCTCCGAGATACGGGCGGACGGCCGGACCGTCGGCTCCGAGCTCATCGGCCAGCGCTATGACCTGCCCCTCAAGAAGGGCCAGGAGACGGCCGAACCGGACCTCAGATGGTTCCAGCCGCGCCCCTCGAACGGCCTGGGGGAGAACAGCGTGAACGAGCAGTACGAGCTGCTGCTGTCCGGCGCCACGAACCTCGCCGGCGACAGCGAGGACCTGATCAGCCAGGTGAAGGCCGCCAAGGCAGCCGTGATCAAGGACAACTCCACGCCGGGCCACGAGGTGCGGCCCTCCGAGGTACCCGCCGACGCGGTCACCTCCTCGGGATCGGGCCTTGACCCGCACATCTCCCCGGCCTACGCGGACCTCCAGTCCCGTCGCGTCGCGGCGAGGAACCACCTGGCCCCGGCAAAGGTCGAACGCCTCGTCGAAGAGCACACCGACGGCCGGACACTCGGCTTCATCGGGGAGCCGCGGGTGAACGTCCTGGAGCTGAACGTCGCCCTGAAGCAGCTCGTCGCGCGGAGCGGCGGGAGCTGAGCGGGCACGGTAGGAGCTGAGCAGCCGCGGCGAGAGTTCGAGAAGCCGCGGCGGCCACGCGAAAGGCCCCAGTTCGAGAACTGGGGCCTTGGCTGGTGTCCGAGGGGGGACTTGAACCCCCACGCCCGATAAAGGGCACTAGCACCTCAAGCTAGCGCGTCTGCCATTCCGCCACCCGGACAAGGTGTCTGTCTTCGCGGGGCGTTTCCCGCGGCGACACAGAGAACATTACCAGGCTTCCCAGGGTCCCCGATCACCCCCGCCACCGCTGTGAACTGCTGATGACGGCACCCGCCCGGCCTTGGGCGCGGAGCCGCGGAGAGAGAGGATGAGGGGGACCACCAGCAGCGAATGCGGGAGGAGCCAGCGTGAGCGGGTCCAGCACGGGCAAGGCCGTCACCGGTGAGGACGAGGTCGTCGACCTCTGTCGCGAACTGATCCAGATCGATACGAGCAACTACGGCGACCACTCGGGTCCGGGTGAGCGCAAGGCCGCGGAGTACGTCGCCGAGAAGCTCGCCGAGGTCGGTCTCGAACCGAAGATCTTCGAGTCCCACCCCGGCAGGGCCTCCACGGTGGCGCGGATCGCGGGCGAGGACCCGTCGCGGCCCGCGCTGCTCATCCACGGGCACACCGACGTCGTGCCGGCCAACGCCGCGGACTGGACGCACCACCCCTTCTCCGGGGAGATCGCGGACGGCTGCGTGTGGGGCCGGGGCGCCGTCGACATGAAGGACATGGACGCGATGACCCTCGCGGTCGTCCGTGAGCGGATGCGCAGCGGCCGCAAGCCCCCGCGCGACATCGTCCTCGCCTTCCTGGCGGACGAGGAGGCGGGCGGCACGTACGGCGCGCGGCACCTCGTCGACAACCACCCCGGCCTCTTCGAGGGCTGCACCGAGGCGATCAGCGAGGTCGGCGGCTTCTCCTTCACCGTCAACGAGAACCTGCGGCTCTACCTCGTCGAGACGGCCCAGAAGGGCATGCACTGGATGAAGCTGACCGTGGACGGCACCGCCGGCCACGGGTCGATGATCCACAAGGACAACGCGATCACCGAGCTCTCCGAGGCCGTCGGACGCCTCGGGCGGCACAAGTTCCCGGTGCGCGTCACCAAGACCCTGCGCCACTTCCTCGACGAGCTCGGTGACGCCCTCGGTACCGAGCTCGACCCGGAGAACATGGACGAGACGCTCGCCAAGCTCGGCGGCATCGCCAAGCTCATCGGCGCCTCCCTCCAGAACACCGCCAACCCCACGCAGCTCGCTTCCGGGTACAAGGTGAACGTGATCCCCGGGCAGGCCACCGCGCACGTCGACGGCCGCTACCTGCCGGGGTACGAGCAGGAGTTCCTCGCCGACCTGGACCGGCTCCTCGGCCCGAACGTGCGCCGCGAGGACGTGCACGCCGACAAGGCCCTGGAGACGACGTTCGACGGCGCGCTCGTCGACGCCATGCAGACCGCCCTGCGGGCGGAGGACCCGATCGCGCGCGCCGTGCCGTACATGCTCTCCGCGGGGACGGACGCCAAGTCCTTCGACGACCTCGGCATCCGCGGCTTCGGCTTCGCACCGCTGAAGCTGCCGCCGGAGCTGGACTTCGCGGGCATGTTCCACGGCGTGGACGAGCGGGTTCCGGTGGACGGCCTCAAGTTCGGTGTCCGGGTGCTCGACCGGTTCATCGACGCCTCCTGAAGGAATGCGACCTGATTAGTCGCTCAGACGACACTCCAATAATCGCCAGCCCGTGCGTACTTGACTGAAAAGAGTGAAAGAGGTCATCTGCTCGTAGCCCCGCACCACCCTCCTCGTTACAGGTGATGCAGTCCGCAGCTTGGACTGCGTTTGCCTACGAGGAGGAATAATGATCAAGAAGATCGTCGCCGCTGTTGCCGCCACCGGTGGTCTCGTGCTCGCGGGTGCGGGTATCGCCACCGCCGACTCCGGTGCGCAGGGTGCCGCTGTGCAGTCCCCGGGCGTGCTCTCGGGCAATGTCGTCCAGGTGCCCGTGCACGTGCCGGTGAACGCCTGCGGTAACACGGTCTCCGTGATCGGGCTGCTGAACCCCACCTTCGGCAACACCTGCATCAACAAGTGACGTTGTTGCGCCTCACCCCCTTGAGGGTCTGAGTCCGTCGGCCCCGGAGCGCGCGCCATGCGCTCCGGGGCCGACAGGTATTCCGCGTCCGGGCGAACACGTCCGTACGTTCTCCGGAAGGTAAAAGGCAGGGAACAGCTATGCGACAGGTCACGCGCAAAGGCCTGACCATTGTGGCCGCGGCGACCGGCGTACTCGCCGCGACCGGGAGTTACGCACACGCGGACGCGGGTGCCGACGGGAGCAGTTCGAATTCGCCCGGTGTTCTGTCGGGCAATTCCGTGCAGATTCCCGTTGACGCCCCGGTCAACGTCTGCGGCAACACCGTGAACGTCGTCGGGGTCCTCAACCCCGCCGCCGGCAACGCCTGCGTCAACCACGGGGGCGGCGATTCACGCAAGCCCTCCGGCGGCTCCGATGCGGACGGTCACGCCAGTGACTCGCCCGGCGTCGGCTCCGGCAACCAGGTGCAGCTCCCCGTGGACGCGCCGGTGAATGTCTGCGGCAACAGCGTCACCATCGGAGGCCTCGCCAACCCCGTCAGCGGCAACGACTGCGCCAACGAGTCCGACGGCTCCACGCCGCCACCGGCCCACGAGCATCCTCCGACGGATCCTGAGCACCCGGGTCACCCCGACGAGCCGGACAACCCCGGCAACCCAGGCAATCCGGATGAGCCCGGCGATCCCGGTGACCCCGGTGAGCCTGGCAACCCCGGCGATCCCGGTGACCCCGAGGACCCGGTCGACCCTGTCGTTCCGAACAACCCGGGCACGCAGGTCGTCACCCCGCCCAAGGGGGGCTCGCACCTCACGGATACCGGCGGCGACGCACAGGTGACGGATGCGGGCCGCGCCCCGCGGCTCGCGGACACCGGCAGCTCGCTGCCGCTCGGCGTCACACTGCCGCTCGGCGCGGGCGCGCTGCTCGCGGGCACCGTCCTGTACCGCAGGGCGCGGGCGGCCGCCTGAGCCGTTGCACCGCCGGGCACGGCGGAACGGAGCGGGTCCCGCAGCCGTGGGCCGCTCCGTTTCCGCCGTTCTCGGCGGTTCGGTCACGAGGTCACCGGGTCACCAGGTCGCCCGTAGCTGGCGGATGATCCGTCGCTTCAGCCGCACCCTGCGGCTGCCGTCACGGTGAAGTCTCAGGCGGTCCAACTCCCACAGTCCGTACTCCGCGTGGTCAGTCAGCAGGCGTGTGGCTTCCTTGCGGGTGACCCCGCGCGGTACGTACACGTCGACAAATTCGTATTCCGGCATCGCATCTATTGTGCGGGCACGGGCCCGGTACGGATAGCGTCTGCACTATGTCTGATGCTGCGCAGCCCACCGCTGCCGAGGTACGTGCCGCCGCCGAGGCGGTCAAGACCGCGCTCGACCGCCACCTGGCCGCGGTCGAACGCAGGTCGGGCGAGGACGATCCGGCCGTGTACGAAGCGTTCAACGCGCTCGCCGCGGCGGCCGAGGAGTACGACGAACTCCTCTACGACCGCCATGACGAGGTCACCCCCTTCGAGATCCCCGCCGCGGAGGACGCGCTGCCGCCCTACCGCGGCCCGGAGGAGGCCAACGCGCTCAGCGTGCTCATCCGCCGCGACTACGCCGTGGCGGAACCCCAGCGGCTGCTCGCCCAGGCCCAGCGGGTCGCCGACCTCGACGCGGGCGGGCCGGGCGGCAGCGGTCCCGCCGACACCGTGCACGGGGCGCTCGGTGTCCTCTTCGGGGAGTTCGAACCGGACGAGATCGCCTCGCGGCACAAGGAGTTCGGCCTTGAGGAGGGCGACTCCACCCTCTGGGTGACCGCGGCGGACGTTGCCGCCGAGCCGGGGGAGTGGCTGAGCGCCCCCTTCGACGAGGCCGATCCGCACCGGGTGGTCTGCCGCTTCGACGTCAGCGCGGTCTTCGACGACGAGCTGGACGACGACGCCCTCGACGGCCCCGACGCGGACGTCGACATCGACGCGGACCTGGCGGTGCCGCTCGACGAGGTCGACGAGATCGACGAGACGGACGGCCGAGGCCCCCGGGACGGTGCCGAGGGGCCCGGCGAGGGCTCCCGGGCGCGCGGGGCCGGCCTCTGACGACCCGGCACAGGACCAGGCCGTAGCCGGGCCGACGAAGCGCGCCGCTCCTTCGAGGAACGGCGCGCTTTCGTACGCCTGCGGGCGCCTGCGTACGTCTGCGGGCGGCGGCTTTCGTGCGCTAGCCGACGGCGGCTTTCGTGCGCTCGCCCGTGGCCGAGGTGGGCTTCCCCGGCTCAGGACGCCGCTTGCGGCACCTGTGGGCGCAGCAAGGTCTGGAGGCGGGTCGTGCGGTCCTTCCCGAGGCGTTCCGCCACCGCTCGCGGCAGTGCCTGCTCGACGCCCTGTACGACCGACAGGTGCCGTTCCGCGCGGCTGAACGCCGTGTAGACCCACGGTCGCGTCAGTGACTGCGCCGCGTCGCCCGGCAGCACCACGACCACCGCGGGCCAGCGCAGCCCCACGGCCTGGTGAGCCGTGAGCGCCCAGGCGTGCCGCACCTCGCGGTCCACCCGCTCCTTGGGTACGAGGACGGGGGCGCCGTCGCACTCCAGGTGCAGTCCCTCCGCGTCGGCCCGCACCACCCGGCCCGGCGTCGCACGTCCGGCCGCCGGGATGTGGGCGACCCTGTCCCCGGGGTCGAAGCCGCCGAAGCGGCCGGGGCCGGGGTTCAGCCGCTCCTTCAGCGCGGCGTTGAGCGCACGCGTGCCCGCGGCGCCGCCGTGCCCGGGGGTGATGACCTGGGTCTGCTCGGCGGGCACCCCGATCGCCCGGGGCACCGAGTCCGCGACGAGCTGCACGGTGCGGTGGATCGCCTCCGCGGCGTCGCGCACCGGGACGAGCACGACCTCCTTGCCCGGGGCCTCGACCTGGTGCAGCTCGCCGATGCCGATGCCCGAGGTCAGCTCACCGATGGGGCCGGGGTCAGGGGTGCGGGAGACGATCTGCGGGCAGCAGCGCGCGGAGACGAGGTCCGCGAAGACCTGCCCGGGACCCGCCGACCACAGCACCGCCGGGTCTCCGCAGAGCACCAGGCGGGCGCCGTCCGGCAGCGACTCCACGAGCATCGCCGCGCTCTCCACGTCCAGCTGCGGGGCGTCGAGGACCACCAGGAGGTCCAGGTCGAGGGCGCCGTCCGCGTCCCGCCCGGGGCCCTCCTCCCCGGAGAGGAGTCCGGCCACCGTCACGGCGGCGTCCTCCAGGCCAGTCGCCCCCGCCAGGCGGCGCCTGCCGTCGGTGCTGTGGGCGGCGGCGTACACCCGCAGGCCGAGCGCCGCGGCGGCGGTCACCAGGGCGGCCGGTTCGCCGCGCGAGGCCTCGCCGCCGGAGTGCAGCACGAGGCCGTGCCCGGCGACGGCACGGATCAGCTCGGCGGCGGAGCCCGACGCTCCGGCGGCGGCCGTCTCCCACGCGGCTGCGTCCGGCCCCGAGCCTTCCTCCTTCGGCAGGGAGTTGATCACTCGGGCGAGCCCGTCGGCGAGGCTCTCCTCCGCGAGGGCGCACCGCTCGAGGCCGATCAGGACGCGCACCGGACGCTCCTGCTCCGCATCCGCCTCGCCGTCCTCGGAGGCCCCGGCGTCCGAGCGCTGGACCGGCAACTCCGCCGTGTCCAGGGCGTCCTGGAAGGCCAGGGCGTCGCCCTCCGCGAGGGCGCTCTGCACCGCGGCGTCCGGGTCAGGCACCGCACGCTGCCCCAGCGCGGAGGTCAGCGCCGCGAGATCCAGCGCGGTGTGCCCCGCCACGGCCGCCTGCTCCAGGAGCCAGACGGTGACCGCACGGCCCCTGCGCTCGTCGTCGGGCCCGCACTCGGCGCCCAGCAGGGCCCTGGCGAACCCGTCGGCCTGCTCCGGCCGCACGCCCGTGATCCGCAGCAACTGCCACGGGTCCGCGCGCAGCCGCTCCTCGGCGCCCTCGCCGAGCACGGCTGCCGTCGGCCCGGCGAGCGCGTCCGGCGCGCCGCCCTCGGCGAGCACGGCACGCACCGCGTCGACGCTCTCTCCGGAGGGCGCCGCCGCTGACGGCCGCGGCGGGCGGACCGGCTCCGTGGCGGGGGCGGACGCGGGCCTGCGCGGGGCGGGCTCCGGCTCGCTGAAGGCGCTGACGACGGGCTTCTCGCCGCTCTCCACGGCGCGCACCGCCGCCAGCAGGTCGGCCGCGGTGCCGCTCAGCTTCGTCCCGGCCTCGATCGGTGCTTCCTTGGACGCCTTGCGCTGCTCGATCCGCTCCCGCAACTCCCGCTGCGCGGCGAGCTCGGCCTCGGCCTCGGACAGCTCGGCCTTCGCGGCCCCGCCCTCGGCCACCTCGCCGGCCGTCCCGTCAGTCCCATCGGCCGTCTCTTCGCCGGTGGCAGCCGTCTCCTCGCCGGTGGCGTCGCCCCCCGGAGGCGCGGTCTCCTCCGTGCCGGGCGGCTCCGCCTGCTCCGCGGCAGCGGCCCCGGGGTCCTCCGCGGCAGCGGGTTCCGTACTCACAGCGTGCTCCAGTCGTGATCGGGATAGCGGTGCACGGGCGCCGACACGTCGTCGAGCGCCTGGCAGATCTCGTCAGGAAGACTAAGGGTCTCCACTGACAACGCGGCCGTGAGCTGCTGCGCGTTGCGCGCGCCGACGATCGGTGCCGCCACTCCCGGGCGGTCCCGCACCCAGGCCAGGGCGACCTGGAGGGGGCTCGCGGCGAGCCCGTCGGCGGCCGTGGCCACCGCGTCGACGATGCGGGCCGACGCGTCGTCCAGGTACGGGGCGACGAACGGCGCCATGTGGTCGGAGCCGCCGCGCGAGTCGGCCGGGGTGGCGTGGCGGTACTTCCCGGTGAGCACGCCCCTGCCGAGCGGCGATGAGGGCATCAGGCCCACCCCCAGGTCGATGGCGGCGGGCAGCACCTCGCGCTCCACGCCGCGCTGGAGCAGGGAGTACTCCATCTGGGTGCCCGCGATGCGGGTGCGGGCGCCCGGCACCGCGAGCTGCCACGTCGCGGCCTTGGCGAGCTGCCAGCCGCAGAAGTTGGAGACGCCCGCGTACCGCGCGCGTCCGCTGCTGACCGCGATGTCGAGCGCCTGCAAGGTCTCGTCGATCGGCGTCCCCGGGTCGAAGGCGTGGAGCTGCCAGAGATCCACGTGGTCCGTGCCGAGGCGGGCGAGCGAGGCGTCGAGGGCGGCGAGCAGATGGCCGCGCGAGCCGTCGAAGCGGCGCTCGGGGTCGGGCACGCTGCCCGCCTTGGTCGCGATGACCAGGTCACGCCGGGGCACGAGCCGCTCGATCAGCCGCCCGAGGAGATACTCGGCCTCGCCGTCGCCGTACACGTCCGCGGTGTCGACCAGCGTGCCGCCCGCCTCCCAGAACACCTTGAGAAGGTCGGCGGCGTCGCTCTCCTCGGTGTGCCCCCAGGTGAGGGTGCCGAGTCCGATCCGGGACACGCGAAGGCCGGTCCGGCCGAGATGCCTCTGCTCCATGGGCGCTGAGATTACTCATCGGGCCCCGCCCGCGGGCGCCCCTGTGGACAAACCAGCGATTGTGGACAACCCCGCCACCCGGCCCCGCCCCGGCCTCGCCCCAGCCGCGCCCGCCACCCCTGACGAATCCTCCGCCCGCGCGCTAAAGTCCGCGGCACAGGGACGTTACTCATGAGTACAGCGGTTAGGGGATCGGCCATGCAGCTCGGGATCAACCTCGGTTACTGGGGCGGCGGGATGGACGCGGACAATCTCGCGGTCGCCAGGGAGGCCGACAAGCTCGGCTACGCGGTCTGCTGGGCCGCCGAGGCCTACGGCTCGGACGCCGCGACGGTGCTCTCCTGGGTCGCGGCGCAGACGGAGCGCATCGACATCGGGTCCGCCATCTTCCAGATCCCGGCCCGCCAGCCCGCGATGACCGCGATGACGGCGGCCACCCTCGACTCGCTCTCCGGCGGCCGCTTCCGCCTGGGCCTCGGCGTCTCCGGACCGCAGGTCTCCGAGGGCTGGTACGGCGTGAAGTTCGACAAGCCGCTGGCACGCACGCGTGAGTACGTCGAGATCGTCCGCAAGGCCATGACCCGTGAGCGCCTCTCCTACGAGGGCGAGCACTGGACGCTCCCGCTGCCCGGCGGCCCCGGCAAGCCCATCAAGCTGACCGTCCACCCCGAGCGCGAGCAGATCCCGCTGTACATCGCCGCGATCGGCCCGAAGAACCTGGAGCAGACCGGCGAGATCGCCGACGGCGCCCTGCTGATCTTCCCGGCCGCCGAGCACCTGGAGGAGACCGCGCTGCGGCATCTGCGGGCCGGGCGCGAGAAGGCGGGCAGGACCATGGAGGGCTTCGACGTCGTCCCGACGCTGCCGCTCGCCCTCGGCGAGGACTCGCGGGTCGGTGCCCTGGCGGACATGTTCCGGCCGTACACCGCGCTGTACGTCGGCGGCATGGGCAGCCGCAAGCAGAATTTCTACAACCAGCTCGCGCAGCGCATGGGGTACGAGAAGGAGGCCGCCGAGATCCAGGACAAGTACCTGGCGGGCGACAAGGAGGGGGCCGCGGCCGCCGTCCCCCAGCAGCTCATCGACTCGACGACGCTGCTCGGCTCGGTGGACCGGATCGCCGACCGGATGCGGGCCTACGCCGACGCCGGTGTCACCACGCTCACGCTGTCCCCGGCGGGCTTCACGCTGGACGAGCGGATCGCCGCGCTGCGGGCCGGCACGGAGGCCGCCGAGCGGGCAGGACTGGCGTGACCGGGGACAAGAGGTTCGCCGGACCGGCGTAACCGAGAAGAAGAGGATTTCCGCGGCCGTGGTGGGGGCTCGGGGGGTCTTCCCCGCCACGGCCGTCACCCGGAACAACGCTTCACGCGGCCCGCGGTTACGGCCGGGCCGCGGGCCGCCACCGGCCCCACATTCGGCAGACCCGCCCCGCGCCACCTGTTGCCCGGCCGCGATTCCCGCACTTGACTGTTTCTTTGCGGAGGTTCACGCGCAGGGGCATGGCATGGAGGGCATGGAGGTGCCAGTGATGCTTTCGGCCAGGAGTGTCTTCGAGGAGATCCTCGCCGACGACGAGTCGTTCCGGCTCTTCTGTTCGATCGCCGCCAGCGGTGAGGCCCAGGGCGGCTGGGAGAACGGCCGGATCGCCGCGCTCGTCCCCGAGACCGAGGGCGCCCTCGCGCCCAAGATCAGCCGGCACGGCGCCGACGAGGACAAGCACGGCAGGATCTTCCGCGCGCTGCTGAAGAAGCGCGGCCTGAGCCCCGTCGACGTACCCCCGGAGACGGACTACACGATGCTCCTGGAGAAGCACGGCATCGGCCTCGCGCACGAGAAGCTGAAGGGCGAGGAGCCGCTCTCGGTGCCGGACGTCGTCACGTATCTCGCGCACAGCAGGGTCACCGAACAGCGCGCCTCCGAACAGATGCGGCTGCTGCTCAAGCACTTCGCCGGCCACCCGGACATCGGCCGCGCGGTCCGCATGATCTCGGCCGACGAGGACAACCACCTCGCCTACTGCCACGAGGAGTTGCTGCGCCTCGCCGCCGCCGGGCACGGCCGTACGATCCACCGGGCCCTGCGCGAGTGCGCACGCGTCGAGATCCGCGTCTACCGCGACGTGAGCCTCGCCGTGATGGACCACATGGGGCGCATCCTCGGCTGGCCCGCCGCCAAGCGGAAGACGCTCGCCGCGGGCATCCACGCCGTGTACGCGTACGAGCGCGTCGCCGGCCGGCGGCGGATGGTCTCCCTGACCCCGCCGGAGCGGCGTGACGCCCTGGGCGGCCCCGCGGTCACAGCCACCCCCGCCGTTTGAACATGCGGTAGAGGACCACTTCGAGGACGACCATCACGGCGATCACGGCCGGATAGGTCCAAGTCCAGTGCAGTTCGGGCATGTGGTCGAAGTTCATGCCGTAGATGCCGGCGATCATCGTGGGGACCGCGGCCATGGCCGCCCACGCCGAGATCTTCCGCATGTCGTCGTTCTGCCGCACGCTCATCTGCGCCAGGTGCGCGGACAGGATGTCCGACACCAGCCGGTCGAGCCCCTCCACGGACTCGTTGACGCGCGTCAGGTGGTCGTTGACGTCCCGGAAGAAGGGCTGCGCCGTCTCGTCCACGAACGGCACCGAAGGGCCGAACGGGCCCGCTCCGGAGAGCCGCGCCACGGGCAGCGCCAGGGGCCCGGTGGCCCTGCGGAACTCCAGGATCTGCCGCTTGAAGTTGTAGATCCTGGACGCCGTGTTGCGCGAGCCCCCGTCGTCCGGCGAGAAGACCTCCGCCTCCAGGATCTCCAGGTCGGCCTGGAGCTCGTCGGCGACCTCCAGGTAGTGGTCGACGGAGGCGTCGGCGATCGAGTACAGGACCGACGTCGGGCCGTGCCTGAGCACCTCCGGCTCGGCCTCCAGGCGGTGGCGTACGACGCCGAGCGGGGCGCCCTCGCCGTGGCGGACGGTCACCACGAACGAGTCGCCCACGAAGAGCATGACCTCGCCGGAGGAGACGGTGTCGCTGTCCGGTTCGTAGACGACCGGCTTGAGCACCATGAACAGCGAGTCGTCGTACACCTCCAGCTTGGGCCGCTGGTGGGCCTTGAGCGCGTCCTCCACGGCCAGCGGATGCAGCCGGAACTCCTCGCTGACCTTGTCGAACTCCGCCTCCGTCGGCTCGTGCAGGCCGACCCAGACGAACGCGTCACCCGCGGCGCGCGCCTCGTCGAGGGCGTCGGAGAAGTCACGGGGGCCCTCGCTCCGACGGCCTTCGCGGTAGATGGCACAGTCGACGATCATGCAGTGCAGTCTTCCCGGCCACCCCGGACCTTGCACTCCCCGGAAGCACACGGGGGGTTCCGCGTACACGGGTTCACCGCACACGGAGGTTCCGCGCCACGGGGTTCACCCGCGAACGGGGAGGGTTTGACGGCAGGATCTAGGCTGTCCGTATGCCCACGCTGATCCTCGTCCGGCACGGACGTTCCACCGCCAACACCGCGGGCCTGCTCGCCGGGTGGACCCCCGGCGTGGCCCTCGACGAGCGCGGCGCCGCGCAGGCCGCCGCGCTGCCGGACCGGCTCGCCCCCGTGCCCGTCGCCGAGGTCGTCACGAGCCCCCTGCAGCGCTGCCAGGAGACCGTCGCGCCGCTGCTCGCCGCCCGCCCCGGCCTGAGGGCGCACAGCGAGGACCGCATCGGCGAGTGCCACTACGGCGACTGGTCGGGCCGCAAGCTCGCCGAACTGGCCGGAGAGCCGCTGATGGAGGTCGTCCAGCAGCACCCCTCGGCCGCCGCGTTCCCCGGCGGCGAGTCCATGCGGGCCATGCAGACCCGGGCGGCGGAGGCGGTGCGCGAGTGGAACGCGCGCGTGGAGCGCGATCACGGCGAGGACGCCACGTATCTGATGTGCTCGCACGGGGACGTCATCAAGTCCCTTGTCGCGGACGCCATCGGGCTCCACCTGGACCTGTTCCAGCGCATCTCCGTGGAGCCCTGTTCCGTCACCGTCATCCGCTACACGCGGCTGCGCCCGTTCCTCGTGCGCCTCGGGGACACCGGTGACTTCGCGTCGCTCGCGCCCCGGCAGGAGCCGCCCGGAAGCGACGCGACAGTCGGAGGCGGTGCGGGCGCACCGTGATCGTCGCCCGCAGTAGGGTGAAGCGGTTGCGGCAGGTCCCCTGACCCGTCCAGCGGTCGCGCCGAACCCGTCGCGGCACCCGTACCCCGCAGTCGATCCAATGGAGACAGGTCGTGTCCCGTCAGGTGTTCCTCTACGACCCCCCGGAGCGTTTCGTCGCGGGAACGGTCGGGCTGCCGGGACGGCGCACGTTCTTCCTGCAAGCCTCCGCGGGCGTCAGGGTGACGAGCGTCGCCCTGGAGAAGACCCAGGTCGCCGCGCTCGCCGAGCGCATGGAGGAACTCCTCGACGAGGTCGTGCGCCGCAGCGGCGGCAACGCCGCCGTGCCGGCCGTCACGCCCACCGAGGTCGCCGACAGCGCCCCGCTCGACTCCCCCGTCGAGGAGGAGTTCCGCGTCGGCACCATGGCCCTCGCCTGGGACGGCGAGCAGGAGCGGATGATCGTCGAGGCGCAGGCGCTCGTCGAGCTCGACGCCGACTCCGAGGACGATCTCGCGGAAGCCGAGGAAAGGCTTCTGCAGGACGAGGAGAACGGCCCGCCGATGCTCCGCGTCCGGCTCACCGGGGCGCAGGCCCGCGCCTTCGCCAAGCGGGCCCTCGACGTCGTGAACGCGGGCCGCCCGCCGTGCCCGCTCTGCAGCCTCCCGCTCGACCCGGAAGGACACGTATGCCCGCGCCAGAACGGATACCGGCGGGGCGCGTGAGCACCGACCCCGTCGCGCTCCTCACCCACGGGGAGCTCACCGTGCGCGGGCAGATCCGCGAGGCCTCGAACGCGGTGCTGTACTGCACGGTCGCCCACGAGGGCGAGGAAGCCGTCTGCGTCTACAAGCCGGTCGCGGGGGAGCAGCCCCTGTGGGACTTCCCCGACGGCACGCTCGCACAGCGCGAGGTCGCGGCGTACGAGGTGTCGCGGGCCACCGGCTGGGACCTCGTACCGCCCACCGTGCTGCGGGACGGGCCCTACGGAGAGGGCATGTGCCAGCTCTGGATCGAGGACTCCGGGGACGACGGACTGCTCGCCCTGGTCGACGCCGACGAGCCGGAGGACGGCTGGAAGGCGATCGGCCGCGCCCAGGTGGACGAGGACCGCACCGCGCTGCTCGTGCACGCCGACGACGCGAGGCTGCGGCGGCTCGCGGTGCTCGACGCCGTGATCAACAACGGTGACCGCAAGGGCGGCCACCTCCTCACCGTCGACGGCCGCCTCTACGGCATCGACCACGGCGTAACCTTCAACGCCGACGACAAGCTGCGGACGCTGCTCTGGGGATGGGCGGGCGAGCCCCTGACCGACGAGGCCACCGAGGTCCTGCGGGTGCTGCGGGACGCGCTCAAGGAGGGCGCCGCCCTCGCCGAGCGGCTCTCCGGGCTCATCACCGCGGCGGAGACCGACGCGCTCCGCGCGCGGGTGGCCACCCTGCTGGAATCCGGGCGCCACCCGAAGCCGTCGGGGGAGTGGCCCGCGATTCCCTGGCCGCCCGTATAAGGCCATACAGGCCATCGGCGCGGCGTGTGTACCCCGGCCGCGGACACCCTCGTACGGCGAAGCACACACCGGCCGGGAGCGCCGTCCGGCAGGGGCTCTTCTCGGCCGAGTGCTCTATTCCTTGATCCCCACTCGTATACGGACGCTCCGTCCGGTTACGCTCAAGGCATGCATGCCTGGCCCGCTTCTGAGGTCCCCGCCCTTCCTGGCAAGGGCCGCGACCTCCGGATCCACGACACCGCGACCGGTGGACTCGTCACCCTTGACCCCGGTCCCGTCGCCCGTATCTACGTCTGCGGCATCACTCCGTACGACGCGACCCACATGGGTCACGCGGCGACCTACAACGCGTTCGACCTCGTGCAGCGCGTGTGGCTCGACACCAAGCGGCAGGTTCACTACGTCCAGAATGTGACCGACGTGGACGACCCGCTCCTGGAACGCGCCAAACGCGACGGAAAGGACTGGGTCGAGCTCGCCGAGGGCGAGACCGCTCTGTTCCGTGAGGACATGACCGCGCTGCGGCTGCTGCCGCCGCAGCACTACATCGGAGCCGTCGAGGCGATACCCGGCATCGTGCCGCTCGTCGAACGGCTCAGGGACATGGGAGCCGCCTACGAGCTGGAGGGCGACGTCTACTTCTCCGTGGAGTCCGACAGCCACTTCGGGGAGGTGTCCGGGCTCGACGCCGCCGCCATGAAGCTGCTCTCCGCCGAGCGCGGCGGCGACCCCGAGCGCCCCGGCAAGAAGAACCCGCTCGACCCGATGCTCTGGATGGCGGCCCGCGAGGGCGAGCCCGACTGGGACGGCGGCAGCCTCGGCCGCGGGCGCCCCGGCTGGCACATCGAGTGCGTCGCCATCGCCCTGGACCACCTGGGCATGGGCTTCGACGTGCAGGGCGGCGGATCGGACCTCGCCTTCCCGCACCACGAGATGGGCGCCTCGCACGCGCAGGCCCTGACCGGCGAGTACCCCTTCGCCAAGGCGTACGTACACGCCGGCATGGTCGCCCTTGACGGCGCCAAGATGTCCAAGTCCAAGGGCAACCTCGTCTTCGTTTCGGCGCTGCGGCGCTCCGGGGTCGACCCGGCCGCCATCCGCCTCGCCCTTCTCGCGCACCACTACCGCGCGGACTGGGAGTGGACGGACGGGGTCCTCGAAGAGGCCGTCGAGCGGCTCGGCCGCTGGCGGGCGGCGGTGTCCCGTCCCGACGGGCCGCCTGCCGAGGAAGTCGTCGAGGAGATGCGGGCCGCTCTCGCGGACGACCTGGACGCGCCCGCGGCGCTGGCCGCCGTCGACCGCTGGGCGGCCGCCCAGGCCGCCTCGGGCGGTACGGACGAGGGTGCCCCCGGGGTGGTCTCCCGGGCCGTCGACGCGCTGCTCGGCGTGGCTCTGTAGCCGTACCTGCCAACCCTTGAACGGGCCGCTCCGGAAGTCCGGAGCGGCCCGTTCCGTACCGCGCCCTCAGTCGTCCGAGGAATCGGACGGCGAATCAGGTGGGGACTCGGGCGTCGAGTCGGGCGCACCCGAAGAGTCCTCGCCGTCGCTCTCGCCCTCGGCGTCCGGCTCGGGCCGCTGCGTGGGCTTGGGCTTCGGCGGACGCGTGCGGTCGCTCGGGGCATCGCGCAGATACGCGGCGCCCTCGCCCTCCGTCGCGTGCGTGCCGCTCTGGCCGGGCCCGCCGTCGCGGCGCCGCAGATAGCGCTCGAACTCACGGGCGATGGCCTCGCCCGACGCCTCCGGGAGCTCGGCGGTGTCCCGCGCCTCCTCCAGGGACTGCACGTACTCCGCGACCTCGCTGTCCTCGGCCGCGAGCTGGTCCACACCGAGCTGCCAGGCGCGCGCGTCCTCGGCCAGCTCGCCCAGCGGGATGCGCAGGCCGATCAGGTCCTCGAGGCGGTTGAGCAGCGCGAGCGTGGCCTTCGGGTTCGGCGGCTGCGAGACGTAGTGCGGGACGGCGGCCCAGAGGCTGACGGCCGGGACGCCCGCGTGCGTGCACGCCTCCTGGAGGATGCCGACGATGCCCGTGGGGCCTTCGTACTTCGTCTCCTCCAGGTCCATGGTGCGCGCCAGGTCAGCGTCGGACGTCACGCCGCTGACCGGGACGGGCCGGGTGTGCGGGGTGTCGCCGAGCAGCGCACCCATGATCACCACCAGCTCCACGCCCAGTTCGTGCGCGAAGCCGAGGATCTCGTTGCAGAACGACCGCCAGCGCATCGACGGTTCGATGCCGCGGACCAGGACGAGGTCACGCGGCTTCTCGCCGCCCACGCGGACCACGGAGAGCCGGGTCGTCGGCCACGTGATCTTGCGCACCCCGTCGTCCAGCCAGACGGTCGGGCGGTTGACCTGGAAGTCGTAGTAGTCCTCGGCGTCCAGCGCCGCGAACACCTCGCCCTTCCACTCCTTGTCGAGATGCGCGACCGCGGTGGAGGCGGCGTCGCCGGCGTCGTTCCAGCCCTCGAACGCGGCCACCATGACCGGGTCGACCAGCTCGGGAACCCCCTCGAGCTCGATCACCCAGGCCTCCTTCCGACGTTCCCTTGCGTACGCCCCAACCTTACGGCGTCGGCAGGGGCCCCACGCAGCCCCCTCGGGTGGGGGAGTGCGTGATCACTGCCCACGCCCGGCGCCGGGAAACGGCCGGTGTCACAGCGTGGAGCGCAGCCACTGCTCGACGCTCGCGATGTGTACCGTCGCCCATGACCTGGCCGCCTCCGCGTCGCGGTCGCGCAGCGCCGTGAGGATCGCGCGGTGCTCGTGCAGCGTGCGGCTGACGGCGTCCTCCTGGGTCAGGCCGCGCCAGACGCGGGCCCGCGTGGTCGGCCCGGAAAGACCGTCGAGCAGGGAGCACAGGACGGAGTTCCCCGAGGTCTTGACGATGCCGTGGTGGAACTCCAGGTCGCAGGCGACCAGTTCTTCCACGGAGGGCGCGCTCCCCAGGGCGTCCAACTGGCCGCTCAGCACGTCCAGTTCCGCCTCGGTGATGTGCGCGCAGGCCATCGCGGTGGCCGCGGGTTCGAGGATGCGGCGCACCGCGAGGAACTCCAGGACCGTGTCGTCGCGGTGGAAGTCCACGACGAAGCTCAGGGCCTCCAGGAGGAGTTGCGGGTCGAGGCTGGTCACGTACGTGCCGTCGCCCTGGCGCACGTCGAGGATGCGGATCAGCGAGAGCGCGCGGACCGCCTCGCGCAGGGAGTTGCGCGACAGGCCGAGGTCCGCGGCGAGTTCGCTCTCCTTGGGCAGCCGGTCCCCGGGGCGCAGCGCACCCGAGACGATCATTCCCTTGATCTTCTCGATGGCCTCGTCGGTGACAGCCATGGGGACCTCGCCTCAACAGTGAAAAAGGGCCGGATGATACATCCGATGTATCAGGCGATTATGGCCCGCTCGACCGCCGAAGCGCACCGGAGTCAGCCGAAGCGCTCGATCCTGATCCGGTCCACCGGCTGGCCGCCCTGCACAAGCAGCCGCGACGCGTGCTCCGCGAAGCCGTTCGAGCCGCAGACGTACGCCTCCCAGCCGCCCTCGGGCTGTCCCGCCCCCAGGAACGGCGCCAGATGCGCCGCGGTCAGACGCCCCTCGGTGCGGGTCAGGACGACGGTGGTCTCATCGCCGTACTCGTCCGCGTAGATCAGGTCCTCGCGCGTGCGCGCCGAAACGATCAGGCGCAGCGGCAGGGCGAGCCCCGCGCGGCGGTGGTGGCGCACCATCGACATCAGCGGCACGACCCCGGAGCCGGCCCCGAGCAGCAGCGCGGGCCGGTCGCCGGGCCAGGCGAAGAAACCGGACAGCGGACCGCGCACCTCCACGGTGTCGCCGACCCGGGCCACCTCGTGCAGATGCCCCGACACCTCGCCGTCGATCACATGGTCGAGGGTCAGCTCGATCTCGCCGCTGTCGTCCGGCGCGGAGGCGATGGAGTAGTGCCGCTGGGCGACGTAGCCGTCCGCCGCCGTGAGCCGCAGCATCAGGTGCTGCCCCGGCAGGTGCCCCTCCCACTCGGGCACCTTGAGCCGGAACGTCGACGCGCCCGGGGTCTCCCTGCGGACCCCCGTGATCAGCGCCCGCTGCCACAGGCTGCCGGCACGCTCGCTCACGGCGATCCGGCCGGGCACGGCGAACCGCGTCGGCGGCACGAAGCCGCCCTCGTGGAATTCGGAGTACGGGATGTCAGTCACCTGCGTAACGCTCCTCGGCCCACGGGTCGCCCCGGTGGTGATAGCCGTTCCGCTCCCAGAAGCCCGGCTCGTCGTGGTCGAGGAGCCGCAGCCCGGCGATCCACTTGGCGCTCTTCCAGAAGTAGAGGTGCGGCACGATCAGCCGGGCGGGGCCGCCGTGCTCCGGGGGCAGCGGCTCGCCCCCGTACTCCCAGACGATCCACGCCCGGCCGCCGGTGACGTCGGCGAGCGGCAGATTGCTGGTGTAGCCGGTGTGGGAGTACGCGACGACGTGGGACGCCCCGGGGAGCGGGCGGACGGCGGCGAGGAAGCTGTCCAGGCTCACCCCGCCGAAGCGCACCCCGAACTTCGACCAGCTCGTCACGCAGTGGATGTCGCCCCGGTACTCGGCCGATGGCAGCGTGTGCGCCTCGTCCCAGCCCCAGGTGCGCGGCTCCGCCACGAGACCGTCCACGCGGAACGTCCAGTCGGCGGCGGCCAGACTCGGCGTCACCTCGGCGGAGAGGACGGGCCAGCCGTCACGGGCGTCGTACTGGCCCGGCGGCAGGCGCGGATCGCGGTCGGCGGCGCGGGCGCGGCCGGTGAAACCGCGGGTGGGTTCGTGTCCGGTGTCCGGGGTCATACGGTGCTCGTCTCCTGGTGGCCGCCCGCGGCGACGGTCAGGTCACGCAGGACCGCGGGCTCGTCGAGCGTGCGCAGAACGCGCTCCCGCATCAGCACACGCCCGTCCACCACAGTGTCCCGCACGTCACCGGCGGCCGCGGCGTACGCCAGCGTCGACCACGGGTCGTGCGGGGGCGCGAGGTGCGGGCGGCCGAGCTCGACGACGATCAGGTCGGCGCGCTTGCCCGTCTCCAGCGAGCCGAGCTGATCGCCGAGGCCGAGCGCCCGCGCCGACTCGATGGTCGCCATCCGCACGGCCTGCTCGGCACCGACCGCCGTGGGGTCGCCGCCCGCCTTGTGCACCAGCGCGGCCATCCTCACCGCGCCGAGCACGTCGAGGGTGTTGGAGCTCACGGCACCGTCCGTGCCGAGGCCGACCGTGACGCCCGCTTCGAGCAGCTCGGGCACGCGCGCGATGCCGCAGCCCAGCTTCAGGTTCGACACCGGGCAGTGCGCGACGGCCGTGCCCGTGCGGGCCAGCGTCGCGATCTCCGCGTCGGTGAGGTCGACGGCGTGCGCGAGCAGCGTGTCCGGGCCGAGCACGCCGAGCGAGTCGAGCAGCTCCACCGGACGCATGCCGTGCTGCTCCAGGACCGTCGCCACCTCGCCCGCGTTCTCGGCCGCGTGCAGGTGCAGCAGGGCGCCGTGCTCCCGGGCCAGCGCGGCGATCTCCGTGAGCTGCTCGGGGCCCAGCGTGTACGCCGAGTGCGCGAAGACCACGGGCCGTGTGCCGGGGGCCGGGGTGCGGCCCTTCAGGTAGGCGCTCGCCCAGCCGAGCCGCTCCGCGTAGGGGCGGCCGTCGGGCGGTCCCGGCACGTCCATGAACGTGGGCCCGCTCAGCAGCCGCCAGCCTGCCTCCCGCGCCACGGCGTCGGCCGCCTCGTGGAACCAGTACATGTCGAGCGCCGCCGTGACCCCGCCGCGCACGGACTCCGCGATCGCGCCACGCAGCCCGGCCGCCACCGTCTCCGGCGAGAGGAGCTCGGCCTCGCGCGGGATGACGCGGTCCAGGAAACCCTGCAAGGTGAGGTCGTCGGCGATGCCGCGCAGCAGGTTCATCGCGAGGTGCGTGTGCGTGTTGATCAGCCCCGGCAGCACCAGACAGCCCCGGGCGTCGATCTCCCGCGCGGCCGTGTACGTGGCGCGCAGCCGGTCGGCGGGGCCGACCTCCACGATCCGTCCGGCGCGCACGGCCACCGCGCCGTCCGGCACGACGGTGCCCGCCGCGTCGACGGTCAGGACGTCGCCGCCGTGCACCAGCAGGTCCAGGTCCCTGGAGCCGCCGCGGTCCTGGGCGGGCAGGTCAGTGTGGGGCATCGGTTCCGCTCTCCCGGGTCGCTACGGTCGCTGTGCTCGTTCGGTGCTCGGGGCCGAGACCAGGAGGCGCAGCGCGTCCAAGGCTACGCGGGCACCCCGGTCGACCCCGGCGGCGACCACATCGCGGTGCGGGTCGTAGCCGCCGGACGAGAGGGGCGCCTCGTCGTCGACCAGCTCGTCCGCGTTCGCGCCGTCCACCACCAGGGCGCCGCCCGCGGTCAGACCGTGCGTGGAGGCGAAGACGTACAGCGCCGAGAGCTCCATCTCGATGGCCGCGATGCCCGCTCGCGCGTACGCGTCGCCGGGCAGCGGCAGGAAACCCGGCTGGAACGCGGCCCGCGTCCACACCACGCCCCGGTGGTGGGGCGCGTCGGCCGCCCGAGCCGCCCGCTGGAGCGCGATGACCGCCTCCGGCGTGGCGAACGCCGGGTACTCCGCGGGGATGAGCTGCTGGGTCACGCCGTCGTCCCGTACCGCCGCGTCCGCGATGACCAGGTCGCCGTCGCGGATGCCGGTCCTGATCGCGCCCGCCGTGCCGAGCCGCAGGAAGGTGCGGACGCCGGCCGCGGCGAGCTCCTGGAAGAGCAGCAGCGCACCGGGCGCGCCGACGCCGTGCGAGGCGACGACGACCGGAGTGCCCTGCCAGTCCCCGGTGAAGGTGCGGTACTCGCGGTGGTACGACACCTCCTTGGCGTCGGCGAGGAGCGCGGCGACGGCCTCCGCGCGGCCCGGATCACCGACCACGACCGCCTGGGCGGGCAGCCCGGTGCCGGGCACACGGGTGATGGGCTGGGCGTCGGACGGCGACGTCGAGGAAGAGCTCACGCCGGTGATCGTACGCAGCGCCGGGCACGGGTAAGGGGCGGCCCCCCATGGGAACCGCCCCTTACCGGACACTCAACCGCTCATACGGTCGGACCCTGTCGCTCAGGCCTTCTTGCCCAGCAGGTCGTCGACCTTGCCGCGCACGTCGTCCGTGGCCAGGCCGCGGATCGTCAGCGTGGTGCGGCGGCGCAGCACGTCGTCCGCCGTCTCGGCCCACTCGTTGTCGCGGGCGTAGACGACCTGCGCCCAGATCTCCGGGGCGTCGGGGTGGACGCGCTCGGCGAGCTCCGGGTTCTCGTTCGCCAGGCGGGCGATGTCGAAGGAGAGCGAGCCGTAGTGCGTCGCCAGGTGCTTGGCGGTGTCGGCGGCCATGCGCGGGCCCGGCGCCGGGCCGTCCACCAGGAGGCGGTGCGCGACGGCACGGGGGTTGGCGATGCCGGGCAGCGGCAGCTTCTTCGGCAGCTCCGAGATCGGCTCGTAGTCGTCGCCGAGCGGGTGGCCGGGAAGCGCCTCCAGCTTCTTCATCACCGTACGGCCGATGTGGCGGAAGGTCGTCCACTTGCCGCCGGCGACCGACAGCATGCCGCCGCGGCCCTCGCTGACGACCGTCTCGCGCTTGGCCTTGGAGGTGTCGCCGGGGCCGCCGGGCAGCACCCGCAGACCCGCGAAGGAGTACGTGATCAGGTCACGCGACAGCTGCTGGTCGCGGATGGAGAACGCGGCCTCGTCCAGGATCTGGGCGGTGTCGGCCTCGGTGACGCGCACGTCCGCCGGGTCGCCCTCGAACTCCTCGTCGGTGGTGCCGAGCAGCAGCATGTCCTCCCAGGGCAGGGCGAACGTGATGCGGTACTTGTCGATCGGCGTGGCCAGCGCGGCCTTCCAGGGGGAGGTGCGCTTGAGGACCAGGTGCGCGCCCTTGGAGAGGCGGATGGAGGGCGCCGCGTCCGGGTTCTCCATCTTGCGCAGGTGGTCGACCCACGGGCCGGTCGCGTTGAGCACGAGCCGCGCGTTGACGCCGAACTCGTCGCCGCTCATGCGGTCCTTGAGCTCCGCGCCCGTGACCCGGCCCTTGGTGAAGCGCAGGCCCGTGACCTCGGCGTGGTTGAGGACGGCGGCACCGGCCTCGACGGCCGCGCGGACCGTCATCAAAGCCATGCGGGAGTCGTTCATCTGGTCGTCGCCGTAGACGGCGACGGCCTTCAGGTTGTCGGTGCGCAGCTCCGGCACGTCCTGCGCGGCCTTGGAGGGCGAGAGCAGGTGGCCGACGCCGTCGCCGAACGCGGACAGCGCGCTGTACGCGAACACGCCCGCGCCCAGCTTGGCGGCGCCGTGCGGGCCGCCCTTGTAGACCGGCAGGTAGAAGGTGAGCGGGTTCGCCAGGTGGGGGGCCACCTGACGGGAGACCGCGCGACGCTCGAAGTGGTTCTCCGCGACCAGCTTCACCGCGCCGGTCTGAAGGTAGCGCAGGCCGCCGTGGAGGAGCTTGGAGGAAGCGGAGGAGGTGGCGCCGGCGAAGTCACCGGCGTCCACCAGGGCCACCCGCAGTCCCGACTGCGCGGCATGCCAGGCGGTGGAGATGCCCAGGATTCCGCCGCCGATCACCAGGAGGTCGTACGTCGCCTTGGAAAGCTGCTCCCGGGTTTCGGCGCGGCTCGGGTTGAGGCCGGCAGCCGGATGCGTCCCGAGGGCAGGGACGCTCTGCAGGGTGGTCATTGTCTTACTCCTCGCCACTCTCATCGAGCCAACCCATGGACCGCTCGACGGCCTTGAGCCAGCTCTTGTACTCACGGTCGCGGGTGCCCGCGTCCATGTGGGGGGTCCATTCCGCGGCCCGCCGCCAGTTGGCGCGCAGCTCGTCGGTCGAGGACCAGAAGCCGACGGCGAGACCGGCGGCGTAGGCGGCACCGAGGCAGGTCGTCTCGGCCACCATCGGGCGCACCACGGGCGCGTCGAGGAAGTCCGAGATGGTCTGCATCAGCAGGTTGTTGGAGGTCATGCCGCCGTCGACCTTGAGGGCCGCGAGCTCGACGCCGGAGTCCTTCGTCATGGCGTCGGTGATCTCACGGGTCTGCCAGGCCGTGGCCTCCAGGACGGCGCGCGCGATGTGCGCCTTGGTGACGTACCGCGTCAGACCGGCGATCACACCGCGGGCGTCGGAGCGCCAGTACGGGGCGAACAGACCGGAGAAGGCCGGCACGAAGTAGGCGCCGCCGTTGTCCTCGACCGACGACGCGAGCGTCTCGATCTCGGCGGCGGAGTTGATCAGGCCCATCTGGTCGCGCATCCACTGCACCAGCGAACCGGTGACGGCGATGGAGCCTTCCAGGGCGTAGACCGGCTTCTGGTCGCCGATCTGGTAGCCGACCGTGGTCAGCAGGCCCGAGTAGGAGTTGATGGCCTTGTCACCGGTGTTCAGGAGCATGAACGTGCCGGTGCCGTACGTGGACTTGGCCTCGCCCTCGTCGAAGCAGGTCTGGCCGAACAGGGCCGCCTGCTGGTCGCCGAGCGCGGAGGCGACGGGGATGCCGCCGAGCACGTCGCCGAGCTTGCCGCCGGTGACCTCGCCGTAGACCTCGGCGGAGGAGCGGATCTCGGGGAGCATCGCCGTGGGCACGCCGATGGACTCGCAGATCTTCTCGTCCCACTGCATCTTGTGCAGGTTCATCAGCATGGTGCGGGAGGCGTTGGTGACGTCGGTGACGTGCCTGCCGCCGTTGACACCGCCGGTCAGGTTCCAGATGACCCAGGAGTCCATGGTGCCGAAGAGGATGTCGCCGGCCTCGGCGCGCTCGCGCAGACCCTCGACGTTGTCGAGCAGCCAGCGGGCCTTCGGGCCCGCGAAGTAGGAGGCCAGCGGCAGGCCGGTCTCGCGGCGGAAGCGGTCCTGGCCGACGTTGCGGCCCAGTTCCCGGCAGAGCGCGTCGGTGCGGGTGTCCTGCCAGACGATGGCGTTGTGCACCGGCTCGCCGGTGTTCTTGTCCCACAGCAGCGTGGTCTCACGCTGGTTGGTGATGCCGATCGCCTTGATGTCGTCGCGGGTGATGCCGGCCTTGGAGACGGCCTTGGCCACGACCTCCTCGACGTTGGTCCAGATCTCGGTCGCGTCGTGCTCGACCCAGCCCGGCTTCGGGAAGATCTGCTCGTGCTCCTTCTGGTCGACGGAGACGATCCGGCCGTCCTTGTCGAAGACGATGCAGCGGCTGGACGTGGTGCCCTGGTCGATGGCCGCGATGAAGGGGCCTGCGGTGTGTGCGTCGGTCACGGTGTGCTCCAGAAAGTTCTTTGCTGTCGGTCTCAGGCGTCTTTGCCGGTCATCGGTCGCTGTCGCGGGTCTACTTGAACGCGACGTTGTAGAGACCGCCGGCGATGGCGCCGCCGATCAGCGGGCCGACGATCGGGACCCAGGCGTACGACCAGTCCGAGCTGCCCTTGTTCGGCAGCGGGAGCAGGGAGTGCACGATGCGCGGACCGAGGTCGCGGACGGGGTTGATCGCGTAGCCCGTGGGGCCACCGATGGAGAGACCGATGCTGACCACGACGAGCGCGGTGATCAGGGCGCCGAGGGTGCCGAGGCCGTTGCCGCCGTCGTTCAGGCCCTGCGTGAGGATCGCGAGGACCAGGACGATCGTGGCGATGATCTCCGTGACCACGTTCTGGGCGTAGTTCCGGATCTCCGGGCCCGTCGAGAAGACGCCGAGCACCGGGCCCGCCTTGGGGGCCGCCTTCTGGTCGACCATGCCCTCCTCGACGGGCTGCGCCGCGAGGATCTCCGGGTCGGTCAGGTGGGCCTTGAACTGGCCCATGTAGGCGAGCCACACCAGTACGGCGCCGATCATCGCGCCGAGCAGCTGCGAGGCCAGGTAGAGCGGAACGTCGCTCCACTTGGTGCCGCCCTCGATGGCGAGACCGAGCGTGACCGCCGGGTTGAGGTGGGCGCCGGAGACGCCACCCGCGAGGTAGGCGCCGGTCAGTACGGCGAAGCCCCACCCGAAGGTGATCGCGAGCCAGCCGGCGTCCTTGGCCTTTGAGCGCTTGAGCGTGACGGCGGCACACACGCCACCGCCCAGCAGGATGAGCACGGCGGTACCGATGGTCTCGCCGATGAAGATGTCGGAGCTGGACACCCGCGACTCCTTTGTCCTTCGTCCAGGGGAAGGCGAACCCCGGGTCCCTCCGGTGGTCCGCGACCTCAGGTGAGGTCGTTGCCGGCCCTTGGCGTTGCCCCACTCTAACGCGTAATGCCGGTAGGTGTTCGACAATGCCGACCGATGGACGCGAGTCTCACCCCGGGGTTACTTGCACGTCAAGAGTTCTGTTATTGAAAACACGATCGTTATTGATCGTTTCGACCTATCGGTCCTGGCAGGGCTCCGGCAGGGGCGATTCGGTCCATCGATGGTCGCCCCGAGCCCCGCCGCACGCACGTCGGCGCGGCGGGGCGGTGCATATGGCGGTGGCGGGGCCGGTGCATATGGCGGTGGCCGGGCGGGCGTAGGCCCGAGGCTCAGAAGCGCCCGGCGCCCAGGTCCCTGGAGACGGCGCGCGCGCAGTCCCGCACGGCGGCGATCAGCTCGGGGCGCAGCTCCCCGTCCCGGCAGACCCGCTCCACGGCGCCGGTCACGCCGACCGCGCCGACCGGCATGCGGCGCCGGTCGTGGATGGGGGCCGCGACGGACGCGATGCCCTCCCAGGTCTCCTCGACGTCGGCCGCGTACCCGCGCGCGCGGGTGACGTCCAGGACGCCCTCGAAGCCGTCGGGGTCGGTCACCGTGCGGGCCGTGAGCGGGCGGCGCTCGGCCTCCAGGGCTTCGTTGTGCGCGACCGGGTCGTAGGCGGAGAGCACCTTGCCGAGGGCCGTGGAGTGCAGCGGCTGCATGGCGCCCACCTCCAGGACCTGGCGGCTGTCGTCGGGCCGGAAGACGTGGTGGACGATGAGCACGCCCTGCTGGTGCAGCACGCCGAGGTGGACGCTCTCGCCGCTGGAGCGGGCCAGGTCGTCGGTCCACACCAGGGCGCGGGCCCGCAGCTCGTGCACGTCCAGATAGCTGTTGCCCAGGCGCAGCAGCTCGGCGCCCAGCTGGTAGCGGCCCGAGGCGGAGTCCTGCTCGACGAAGCCCTCGGCCTGGAGGGTGCGCAGGATGCCGTGTGCCGTGCCCTTGGCGAGATCGAGCGAGGAGGCGATCTCCGAGAGACCGAGCCGTCGCTCACCGCCCGCGAGCAGCCGCAGCATGGCCGCGGCCCGTTCGAGCGACTGGATGTTGCGTGCCATCGCAGCCTCTACCTCCGATCCCCACACCAACACTCGACGTTCGACAATGCTGAACACTATCGGTCGTTGTCGACCTCCCGCTAATGCCCGGACAGCCTGTGTTGCCCCCCTTTCCCCCCTCAGGAGCCACTTCAAGCCGCCGCCGGGCCACCCGTCCGCCCCGTGGACGCCTTCACCGCGAGAAGGAGGTGCCCGCTACCCTGGCCGGGTGCACCTTCCAGCAGAGGGCGCAAAGCCGACAGCCGTCGCACTCCAGGGAGCTCCTCAATGGCCTCGTCGCCTACCCCGTCGTCACACACCATCCCCGTTCCGCCCGAGAGCAGGACCCGGGCCGACGCCCTCCGCGAGGCCCTCGCCACCCGTGTCGTGGTGGCCGACGGCGCGATGGGCACGATGCTCCAGGCGCAGGACCCCACGTTGGAGGACTTCCAGCAGCTCGAAGGCTGCAACGAAGTCCTGAACGTCACCCGGCCCGACATCGTGCGCTCCGTCCACGAGGAGTACTTCGCCGTCGGCGTCGACTGCGTGGAGACCAACACGTTCGGCGCGAACTTCGCCGCCCTGAACGAGTACGACATCCCCGAGCGCAACTTCGAGCTCTCCGAGGCCGGGGCCCGCATCGCCCGCGAGGTCGCCGACGAGTTCACCGCGTCGACGGGACAGCAGCGCTGGGTCCTCGGCTCCATGGGCCCCGGCACCAAGCTGCCCACCCTCGGCCACGCCCCGTACGGCATCCTGCGCGACGCCTACCAGATCAACGCCGAAGGCATGATCGCGGGCGGCGCCGACGCGCTCCTGGTGGAGACCACCCAGGACCTTCTCCAGACCAAGGCCGCCATCCTCGGCGCCCGCCGCGCCCTGGAGGCCACCGGCGCGAACCTCCCGGTGATCTGCTCCGTCACCGTCGAGACCACCGGCACGATGCTCCTCGGCTCCGAGATCGGCGCCGCCCTGACGGCCCTGGAGCCGCTCGGCATCGACATGATCGGCCTGAACTGCGCCACCGGCCCCGCCGAGATGAGCGAACACCTGCGCTACCTCGCCCGCCACTCGCGCGTGCCGATCTCCTGCATGCCCAACGCGGGCCTGCCGGTCCTCGGCAAGAACGGCGCCCACTACCCCCTGACGGCCCCGGAGCTGGCCGACGCCCAGGAGACCTTCGTACGCGACTACGGCCTCTCTCTGGTCGGCGGCTGCTGCGGCACCACCCCCGAGCACCTCCGCCAGGTCGTCGAGCGCGTCCGGGGCGTCGAGACCGTCCGCCGCGAGCCGCACCCCGAGCCCGGCGCCGCCTCCCTGTACCAGAGCGTGCCGTTCCGCCAGGACACCTCGTACCTGGCGATCGGCGAGCGCACGAACGCCAACGGCAGCAAGAAGTTCCGCGAGGCCATGCTGGAGGGCCGCTGGGACGACTGCGTGGAGATGGCACGCGACCAGATCCGCGAGGGCGCGCACATGCTCGACCTGTGCGTCGACTACGTGGGCCGGGACGGCGTGAAGGACATGGAGGAGCTGGCCGGACGCTTCGCCACCGCCTCCACCCTCCCCATCGTCCTGGACTCCACCGAGCTGCCCGTACTGCGGGCCGGCCTGGAGAAGCTGGGCGGCCGCGCGGTCATCAACTCCATCAACTACGAGGACGGCGACGGCCCCGAGTCCCGCTTCACCCAGGTCACCGCGCTGGCCAAGGAGCACGGCGCCGCCCTGATCGCGCTGACCATCGACGAGGAGGGCCAGGCCCGCACCGCCGAGCACAAGGTCGCCATCGCCGAGCGCATCATCGACGACCTCACCGGCAACTGGGGCATCCACGAGTCGGACATCCTCGTCGACACCCTGACCTTCACCATCTGCACCGGCCAGGAGGAGTCCCGGGGCGACGGCGTCGCGACCATCGAGGCGATCCGCGAGCTGAAGAAGCGCCGCCCCGACGTGCAGACCACGCTGGGCCTCTCCAACATCTCCTTCGGCCTCAACCCGGCCGCCCGTGTCCTGCTCAACTCCGTCTTCCTCGACGAGTGCGTCAAGGCGGGCCTGGACTCCGCGATCGTGCACGCGTCCAAGATCCTGCCCATCGCGCGCTTCGACGACGAGCAGGTCACCGTCGCCCGCGACCTCATCTTCGACCGCCGCGCCGAGGGCTACGACCCCCTCCAGAAGCTCATGGAGCTCTTCGAGGGCGTCTCCACCAAGTCGATGAAGGCGGGCAAGGCCGAGGAACTCCTCGCCCTGCCGCTGGACGAACGCCTCAAGCGCCGCATCATCGACGGCGAGAAGAACGGCCTGGAGACCGACCTCGACGAGGCCCTGGAGACCCGCCCGGCGCTCGACATCGTCAACGACACCCTCCTGGAGGGCATGAAGGTCGTCGGCGAGCTCTTCGGCTCCGGCCAGATGCAGCTGCCCTTCGTGCTCCAGTCCGCCGAGGTCATGAAGACGGCCGTGGCCCACCTGGAGCCGCACATGGAGAAGTCGGACGCCGAGGGCAAGGGCACCATCGTCCTGGCCACCGTCCGCGGCGACGTCCACGACATCGGCAAGAACCTCGTCGACATCATCCTGTCGAACAACGGCTACAACGTCGTCAACCTCGGCATCAAGCAGCCCGTCGCCGCGATCCTGGACGCCGCCGCCGAGCACCGCGCCGACGTGATCGGCATGTCGGGCCTCCTCGTCAAGTCCACCGTGATCATGAAGGAGAACCTGGAGGAGCTCAACCAGCGCGGCATGTCCGCCGACTTCCCGGTGATCCTCGGCGGCGCCGCCCTCACCCGCGCCTACGTCGAGCAGGACCTGCACGAGATCTACGAGGGCGAGGTCCGCTACGCCCGCGACGCCTTCGAGGGCCTGCGCCTGATGGACGCCCTCATCGCCGTCAAGCGCGGCGTGCCCGGCGCGACCCTGCCCGAGCTCAAGCAGCGCCGCGTCCCCACCAGCGCGACGGCCGCGGTCCTCGACGTCAAGGAGGAGGAGGGCCCCGCCCGCTCCGATGTCGCCACCGACAACCCCGTGCCCACCCCGCCCTTCTGGGGCACCCGCGTCGTCAAGGGCATCCAGCTCAAGGAGTACGCCTCCTGGCTGGACGAGGGCGCGCTCTTCAAGGGCCAGTGGGGCCTGAAGCAGGCGCGCACCGGTGACGGACCCTCGTACGAGGAACTCGTCGAGCGCGAGGGACGTCCGCGGCTGCGCGGCTGGCTGGACGAGCTGCACACCAAGAACCTCCTGGAGGCGGCCGTCGTGCACGGCTACTTCCCGTGCGTCTCCAAGGGCGACGACCTGATCGTCCTCAACGACGACGGCTCGGAGCGGACCCGCTTCTCCTTCCCGCGCCAGCGCCGGGGCCGCAGGCTCTGCCTCGCGGACTTCTTCCGCCCGGAGGAGTCCGGGGAGACCGACGTCGTCGGCTTCCAGATCGTCACCGTCGGATCGCGGATCGGCGAGGCGACCGCCGAGCTCTTCGCCGCCGACTCCTACCGCGACTACCTCGAACTGCACGGCCTGTCCGTGCAGTTGGCCGAGGCGCTCGCCGAGTACTGGCACGCGCGCGTGCGCGCCGAGCTCGGCTTCGGCGGCGAGGACCCCGCCGACGTGGAGGACATGTTCGCCCTGAAGTACCGCGGCGCCCGCTTCTCCCTCGGTTACGGCGCCTGCCCCGAGCTGGAGGACCGCGCCAAGATCGCCGACCTGCTGCGGCCCGAGCGGATCGGCGTACACCTCTCCGAGGAGTTCCAGCTCCACCCGGAGCAGTCCACGGACGCCATCGTCATCCACCACCCCGAGGCGAAGTACTTCAACGCGCGCTGATCCGGGACAGTCGTACACTGGTCGGTCCAGTGCAGGCCGGTTGCCTTGCCGTCTAGGCGGGCGACCGGCCTTCTCGTCCCTCATGGAAGGTGTGGTCGCATGACCAGTACGGTTCCCGCGCTCAACACCCGAACGGCCGAAGGCTCGGCGTTGCAGGCCGTTCTCCTCGACATGGACGGAACGCTCGTCGACACCGAGGGCTTCTGGTGGGACGCCGAGGTCGACGTGTTCGCCCGCCTCGGGCACACGCTCGACGAGGCCTGGCGTGAAGTCGTCGTCGGCGGCCCGATGACACGCAGCGCGGCCTTCCTCATCGAGTCCACCGGTGCGGACGTGACCGTCGCGGAACTCACCGTGCTGCTCAACGACGGCTTCGAGGACCGCATCAGCCGCTCGCTGCCGCTGATGCCGGGCGCCGCCCGGCTGCTCGCCGAACTCGCCGCGCACGACGTCCCCATGGCGCTCGTGTCCGCCTCGCACCGGCGCATCATCGACCGTGTGCTCGACTCGATCGGCGCCCACCACTTCACGCTCACCGTCGCCGGCGACGAGGTGTCCCGCACCAAGCCCCACCCCGACCCGTATCTGCTCGCCGCCTCGGGGCTCGGCGCCGACCCCGCGAGATGCGCCGTCATCGAGGACACCGCGACCGGCGTGGCCGCCGCGGAGGCCGCGGGCTGCCGCGTCGTGGCGGTGCCGTCGGTCGCGCCGATCCCGCCGCTCACGGGACGCACGGTCGTCCCGTCCCTCGAACACGTCAACCTGCCTTTCCTGCAAGGCCTCATGACCCTCTGACAGGTCCGACAGGTTCGTTCCCGAACCTGATCCATTGTGTGACCTTTCCCACCCGCGCCGGGGTCGACAGTGGGGGACGCGTGTGCAGTAACCCCTCTTGGGGCCCCTGCGGGCGTGACGTTGTGTCCCGATTGGTGGGAGCGTGCACGAATCCTTCCGGTGTCGGGTTATCAATGCGTCCACGCCCGGTTTCACTGCGTGATTGATGCTCGGCGGCCACCCTTTCCGGCGCCCAACTGCCGCGGACTAATGTCATCGCGAGAACATCGCCCCACCCCCCGTGCACCCATCAACCCTCACCCCGCGTTGCGGGATTCACGGGATCCAAGAGCTCTGGAGAACGTCGAGCATGAACCGCAAGACTTTGGTGCTGCCGGCTGTCATAGGTCTGCTCGCCCCCGCCCTCGCCGCGTGTGGCGGATCGGGCAGCGGAGACGGTGACGACGCGATCGCCGTCGGCACCACGGACGCGTTCGCCATCTCCAAGGAGGTGCCGGCACCCTTCGACCCCGCGTACGCCTACGACGCCGGTTCCTGGAGCCTGCTGCGGCAGACCCTCCAGACGCTGATGGCCCTGCCGCGCGCCGGCGGCGACCCGCAGCCCGAGGCCGCCGAGCAGTGCGGCTTCACCGACACGGGCAACGAGCGCTACTCCTGCACCCTGCGCAAGGGCCTGACGTTCTCCGACGGCGAGCCGCTGACCGCCGCCGACGTGAAGTTCTCCATCGAGCGGGTCCGCGACATCAAGATCAAGGACTCCAGCGGCGTCGACGCTCTCGTGTCGAACGTCCAGGAGATCGAGACGCAGGGTGACCGCGAGGTCATCTTCCACCTCAAGACCTCGGACGCGACGTTCCCGTACAAGCTGGCCACGCCGGCCGCGGGCATCATCAGCAAGGACGACTACCCCAAGAACAAGCTCCGTGACGGCTTCGAGATCTCCGGATCCGGCCCGTACGTCGCGAAGCAGGAGGTCGACGGCGACCGTCTGGTGAAGACGGTCTTCAGCAAGAACCCCCACTACAAGGGTGAGTTCAAGCCGCAGAGCGACACGGTGGAGCTGCACAGCTTCGACGACACCAAGTCCATGGGCAAGGCGCTCGAGGACGGCGACATCGACGTGATGGCGCGCACCATGTCGCCCGAGCAGGTCGAGAAGCTCGACGGATCCTCCGACGAGAAGATCGACCTGGTCGAGATGCAGGGTCTCGAGATCCGCTACCTCGCCTTCAACACCGAGGCCGCGCCGGCCAAGAGCAAGGCCGTCCGCCAGGCCATGGCGCAGGTCATCGACCGCGGCGCGCTGACCTCTTCGGTGTACGGCGCGACGGCCGACCCGCTGTTCTCGCTGGTGCCGAGCACCATCACCGGCCACGCCAACTCGTTCTTCAACAAGTACGGCGACCCGAGCACGGCCAAGGCCCGCTCCGCGCTGAGCAAGGCGAACATCACCACTCCGGTGAAGATGACGCTGAACTACACCACCGACCACTACGGTCCGGCGACGAAGAAGGAGTTCGAGGTGCTCCAGAAGCAGCTCAACGACTCCGGTCTGTTCGACGTCTCCATCAAGGGCACGCCCTGGGGCACCTTCCGCCCCGCCGAGCGCGACGGCAAGTACGCCGTGTACGGCATGGGCTGGTTCCCCGACTTCCCCGACGCCGACAGCTTCATCGCGCCCTTCCTCGACAAGGGCAACTTCCTCGGCTCGCCCTACGAGAACGACGAGATCATCGACCAGTTGATCCCGACCTCGCGCCGTGAGGCCGACCGTCTGGCCGCGTCGAAGAGCATCCGCAAGATCCAGGACATCGTCGCCGAGGACGTGCCCGTACTGCCGCTCTGGCAGGGCAAGCAGTACATCGCCGCGCGGGACGACATCACGGGCGTCGAGTACGCCCTCAACTCCGCCTCCAGCCTCCAGCTGTGGGAGCTCGGCCGCGGCGTCGGCGAGTGACACTCTGACGCGTCGCCATCGCGGCCCGCAGCACGGAAGGCGGCCGCCCCCTCAGGGGGTGGCCGCCTTCGTCGTTCGTGCCCCGGGGAAACCGGGCGCGGGGGACCGGGGGTGGGACTCGGTGGCTACTGGGCGCCGGGGCGGACCAGGCCGCTCTCGTACGCGTACACCGCCGCCTGTACCCGGTCGCGCAGGCCCAGCTTCGTGAGCACATGCCCGACGTGCGTCTTCACGGTCGTCTCGCTCACGAAGAGGTCGGCCGCGATCTCCGCGTTCGACAGGCCGCGCGCCACCAGCTTCAGCACCTCGACCTCGCGCTCGGTGAGGGTGTGCAGGGTGTCCGGCACCGGCTCGTCGCCGGAGGGCAGATGCGCGGAGTACTTGTCGAGCAGGCGGCGCGTGATGCTCGGCGCGAGCATCGCCTCGCCCGCGGCGACCACGCGGATCGCCTGCACCAGCTCGTTCGCCGGGGCGTCCTTGAGCAGGAAGCCGCTGGCGCCGGCGCGCAGCGCCTCCACCACGTACTCGTCGAGGTCGAAGGTGGTCAGGACCAGGACCTTGGCCGGGCCGTCCCGGCCGGGGCCGGTGATCTGCCGGGTCGCCTCGACGCCGTCCATCCGCGGCATGCGGATGTCCATGAGCACCACGTCGGGCTGGAGTGCCCGCACCTGGTCAAGAGCCTGAAGGCCGTCTCCGGCCTCGCCGACGACCGCGATGTCCTGCTCGGCCTCCAGAATCATCCGGAACCCGGTGCGCAACAGCGGCTGGTCATCGACCAGTAGGACGCGGATGGCCACGTAACTCTCCTTAGCTAGGCCGGGCCCATTCTGCCCTGCTCGCCCTCGGCCGACTCGGGCGCCCTGAGAGGAAGCGGATACGGCGGGGGAGTCCCGCCGAATTCAGGGCATACCGCCTTGTGGTCGCACCAACCGCACAATTTGGTCGGCCGGGGGCGCCACTCGCCCGTCGCGGTGGCCAGCTCGATCGCCTCCCAGAGCGCGAGCAGCTTCCGCTCCACCCGCTCCAGGTCCGCCACCACCGGGTCATACGTGACGACGTCACCGCTGCCCAGATAGACGAGCTGGAGGCGGCGCGGGACCACGCCCTTCAGCCGCCACACCACCAAGGCGTAGAACTTCATCTGGAACAGCGCGCCCTCCGCGTACTCCGGACGCGGGGCCTTGCCCGTCTTGTAGTCCACGATCCGCACGTCGCCCGAAGGGGCCACGTCGACGCGGTCGATGATGCCGCGCAGCCGCAGTCCCGAGGCCAGCTCGGCCTGCACGAACAGCTCGCGCTCCGCCGGCTCCAGGCGCGTCGGGTCCTCCAGGGTGAACCAGCGCTCGACCAGCTTCTCCGCGTCCGACAGCCAGCGCGCCATCCGCTCGCCCTGCGGATCGTCGGCGAACAGCTCGGTCAGCTCCGGCTTGGTCTCGCGCAGCCGGTCCCACTGGCCGGGGATCAGCGACTTGGCGCGCGGCGCCGTCCGCTCGCTCGCCGGAGCGTCGAAGAGACGCTCCAGGACCGCGTGCACCAGGGTGCCCCGCGTCGCCGCCTCGCTGGGCTTCTCGGGCAGCTTGTCGATCACCCGGAAGCGGTACAGCAACGGGCACTGCATGAAGTCACCCGCGCGCGAGGGCGACAGGGACGCCGGGCGGACGGCCGCCGCGGCGCCTTCGGAGCTGGTTTCCATGGGAACAGACCCTACGGCCCGCCACTGACAACGGACGCATACCATCGACGACGAACCCTCTCGCCCTGCATGATCGTGTGGGTAACCACGCCATACCGGGGCGAGGGACGCTTTCGATCGAGGGGACATCGTGGACGAACGCGGCGAGAGCGGCAGGCCGCAGTCCGACGGCACCGAGGGCCCACGTCCGAGCGGGACGGCCGGCGCCTCCGGGTCGCCGCGCCCGCTCGACGTGGCCGACGAGCGCCCCGAGGCCCGGCCGATCACCCCACTCGACAAGACACCAAAGCCCCCACGCCCCGAGGACGCCACTCCCCCCGAACCGAGCCCGGCGCCCACGGGGCCGGGCTCGGCGGTCACGGGGCCGGGCTCGGCGGTCACGGGGCCGGGCTCGGCGGTCACGGGTCCGGGCTCGGCGGTCACGGGACCGGGCCCCGCCGAGAAGGGGGACCCTGTGGGCGCCGCGAAGCCGGACCCCGCCCCTGCCGATGGGTCGGCGCCCGCCGATGGACCGGCGCCCGCTCCCGCCGAGAAGGGGGACCCGGCCTCCGCCGATGGGTCGGCGCCTGCCGATAGGCCGGAGCCCGCCCGCGCCGAGAAGCCGGGCCCGGCCTCCGCCGATGGGTCGGCGCCTGCCGATAGGCCGGAGCCCGCTCCCGCCGAGAAGCGGGATCCGGCTTTCGCCGATGGATCGGCGCCTGCCGACAGGCCGGAGCCCGCTCCCGCCGAGAAGCCGGACCCGGCCCTTGCCGATGGGGCGGAGCCTGCCGACAGGCCGGAGCCCGCCCGCGCCGAGAAGCCGGGCCCGGCCCTTGCCGATGAGGCGGAGCCTGCCGATAGGCGGGAGCCCGCCCGCGTCGCGAAGCCAGACCCGGCCTCCGCCGATGGACCGGCGCCCGCTCCCGTCGAAAAGCCTGACCCGGCCTCCGCCGAAGGACCGGCGCCCGCCCCCGCCGAGAAGCCGGATCCCGCCCCCGCCGATAGGCCGGCGCCCGCCCCCGTCCTCCCCGAGGCGCACGAGCGGGCCCAGGGCGGGCGCAGCCCCAAGCGGCAGAAGACCGGACCGCCCAAGACGCGGAAGGGGCCCGGTGGCGGGCTGCTCATGGGCAGGCCGTTCGGCGTGCCCGTGTACGTCGCGCCCAGCTGGTTCCTCGTCGCCGCCCTCATCACCTGGGTCTTCGGCGGCCAGCTCGACCGCGTCCTGCCGGAACTGGGCGGCGTCCGCTACCTCGTGTCGCTCTTCTTCGCCGTCGCCTTCTACGCCTCCGTACTCGTCCACGAACTGGCCCACACCGTCGCGGCCCTCCGCTTCAAGCTGCCGGTGCGCCGGATCCAGCTCCAGTTCTTCGGCGGCGTCTCGGAGATCGAGAAGGAGTCGGAGACCCCCGGCCGGGAGTTCGTCCTCGCCTTCGTCGGCCCGCTGCTCTCCCTCGTGCTCGCCGGAGTGTTCTACGCGGGCATGCGCGCCGTCGAGCCAGGCACCGTCCCCGGCGTCCTGCTCGCCGGACTGATGATCTCCAACCTCATCGTCGCCGCCTTCAACCTCCTGCCCGGCCTCCCCCTGGACGGCGGCCGCATGCTCCGCGCCGTCGTCTGGAAGATCACCGGCAAGCCGATGAGCGGCACCATCGCCGCCGCCTGGGTCGGCCGCGCGCTCGCCGTCTCCGTACTGATCGGACTGCCCCTGCTCAACCAGTCCGGCGCCCTCGGCGGCGACCCCCAGGAAATCAGCGGCATGGACACCGTCACCGACGCCCTGCTCGCCGCGATCCTCGCCGCCATCATCTGGACCGGCGCCGGAAACAGCCTGCGCATGGCCCGCCTGCGCGAACACCTGCCCGAGCTGCGCGCCCGCACCCTCACCCGCCGCGCGGTGCCCGTCGAGTCCGGCACACCCCTCTCCGAGGCGCTGCGGCGCGCCAACGACGCGGGCGCCCGCGCCCTGGTGGTCGTCGACCCCGACGGCGATCCGAAGGCCGTCGTCCGCGAGGCGGCCATCGTCTCCGTGCCCCAGCACCGCCGTCCCTGGGTCACGGTCAGCGGCCTCGCCCAGGACCTCACCGAGGGCATGCGCGTCTCCGCCGAGCTGTCGGGGGAGGAGCTGCTCGACACGCTCCGGGCCACACCCGCCACCGAGTACCTCGTCGTCGAGGACTCCGGCGAGATCTACGGAGTCCTCTCCGCGGCCGACGTCGAGCGGGCCTTCGTCAAGGCCATGGCCCGGCCCTCCTGAGGCCCCCGGCGGCCGCCACGGTGGTCGGCGGTGTCCGCCGCGGCCGGTAGGCTGGTCACATGTCCGAACCGACCGGTGCCGCCCGCCGTCGCGGGCCCTTCAAGGTCGGGGACCAGGTCCAGCTCACCGACCCCAAGGGACGCCACTACACGTTCACGCTCGAGGCCGGGAAGAATTTCCACACCCACAAGGGTTCCTTCCCCCACGACGAGCTGATCGGCGCTCCCGAGGGCAGTGTTGTCCGTACCACGGGGAATGTCGCCTACCTGGCGCTGCGACCCCTGCTCCCCGACTACGTCCTGTCCATGCCCCGCGGCGCCGCCGTGGTCTACCCCAAGGACGCGGGGCAGATCCTGGCCTTCGCCGACATCTTCCCCGGCGCCCGCGTCGTCGAGGCGGGCGTGGGCTCGGGCTCGCTCAGCAGCTTCCTGCTCCGCGCCATCGGCGACCAGGGAATGCTGCACTCGTACGAGCGCCGCGAGGACTTCGCCGACATCGCCCGGCAGAACGTGGAGCGCTACTTCGGCGCCCCCCACCCCGCCTGGCAGCTCACCGTGGGCGACCTCCAGGACAACCTCAGCGACACCGAGGTCGACCGGGTCATCCTCGACATGCTCGCCCCCTGGGAGTGCCTGGAGGCCGTCTCCAAGGCGCTCGTCCCCGGCGGCATCCTCTGCTGCTACGTGGCGACCACCACCCAGCTCGCGCGGACCGTGGAGTCCATCCGCGAGATCGGCTGCTTCAACGAGCCGACCTCCTGGGAGTCGATGATCCGCAACTGGCACGTCGAGGGCCTGGCCGTCCGCCCCGACCACCGCATGATCGGGCACACCGGCTTCCTGCTCACCGCCCGCCGCCTCGCGGACGGCGTCGAGCCCCCCATGCGCCGCCGCCGCCCCGCCAAGGGCGCGTACGGCGAGGACTACTCCGGACCCAACGCGGACGGTGGCACCCCGCGCTGACCCGCGCGACGGACCCCGTCCAATGAGCAGGCGCCGCCGCCGAGTTCCCTGACCGACCAGGGAACTCGGCGGCGGCGCCGTTTCGTTGACCAGGCACCGGCCGCGTACGAAGCCGCGTACGGGAAGCCGCGTACCGAACCAGGCCGAGTGCCCCCGCACCCCGGTGTTCCACCTCACTGTGACGTATGGCACGATGCTGGCCACCTCCCCCACCGGCACAGCCCTCACAGGAGACACTTCCTCGTGCAGCACCCCGCCGTCCCGGAACTGGCACACGCCACCGCCCGCCCCATCCACTGGCTGGCCACCGCGGCCGCGCTGGCCGCCGTCGTCGCGGGCGCCGCCTTCCTCCAGCCCGACGCCGCCACGGCCGCCCAGACGGGGCCGAAGACCCACACCAGAGCCGCCGCGGGCGCACCCGTCCCGGCGCCCGACCCCGCGTCCGTGGACTTCCCGCTGAACTGCGGCACCGCGAAGCCCGTCGTGAAGAAGAAGGCCTCCGGCGACCTGGACGGGGACGGCAGGGCCGAGACCGTCGCCGTCGTGCACTGCCGCGCCGGTTCGGGCACCCCGCCCGACGGCGTCTACGTGATCACTCGCCCCGGCGCCGGAAAACCCCGCGTGGTCGCGACCCTCGTCGACCCCGCGGACCGGCTCAACGCCACCGACTTCGCCGTACGCGACGGCGCGGTCACCGCGACCCTGCTCGGATACTCGTCACTGGACGTCCCCCGCTGCTGCCCCGACCGCAAGGACGCGGCCAAGTGGCAGTGGAAGGACGGCACATTCGAAAGGACGACGCCGGCCGGAGCGCGCCGCGTCTGACCCGGCGCGGGCCACGGCGCGGGCGCCTCACCGGGTGAGGCGGATCACTCCGCGTCGGGGCCGTAGACCTCGACCCTGTCGGAAACCCGGCGTACGTGGATGCAGTCGCCCGGACACTCCTTCGCGGAGTCCTTGACGTCACGCAGGAGCGGCAACGGCACCGGCGTCGTGGCTCCGGGCGCCTGCAACAACTCGTCGTCGCCGCTCTTCACGTAGGCCAGTCCGTCGATGTCCAGTTCGAAGACCTCGGGCGCGTACTGCGCACAGATGCCGTCCCCGGTACAGAGGTCCTGATCGATCCAGACCTCCAGAAGGTCGTGGCCCTCACTGCCGGTCTCGGCCTCGTGCCGCACGGTCATCTCTCCTGCCGGTAGCTGCGCCGAGCAGGCCGACCACACGGTAAGTCGGGCCAGCTCTGACGGGTGTTGAACACTTCGACGATACAACCGCCCGCTTTCCGATGTTGTTGGGTGGGTATTCACCTGAGAGTGAGGGAGAGCGCAAGGGTGAAGATCGGACACACCCCCATCGTCTTTGTGATCTAGGGGTTTCAATCGACACCCACCCAGGTAGGGTCTGGAAGCGTCCAGCTCCCCTTGGAGGAGGTGAGGACCGTGGCAGCCCACGACGACGACATCAACCGCGGCATCCGGCCGGGGCGAGGGTCTGAAGACCCCGCCGGTCAGGTTGCCTATCTCGAGCAGGAAATCGCCGTCCTGCGACGAAAGCTCGCCGACTCTCCGCGTCATACGAGGATTCTCGAAGAGCGGATCGTCGAGCTGCAGACCAACCTGGCCGGCGTGTCAGCACAGAACGAACGGCTCGCCAACACGCTCCGCGAGGCCCGCGACCAGATCGTGGCCCTCAAGGAGGAAGTCGACCGGCTCGCGCAGCCGCCGGCCGGCTTCGGGGTCTTCCTCGTGGCCAACGAGGACGGCACGGCCGACATCTTCACCGGGGGCCGCAAGCTCCGGGTGAACGTCAGCCCCAGCGTGGAGCTCGAAGAGCTCAGGCGCGGCCAGGAAGTCATGCTCAACGAAGCGCTCAACGTGGTCGAGGCCATGGAGTACGAGAGCGTCGGCGACATCGTCACCCTCAAGGAGATCCTCGAGGACGGCGACCGCGCCCTGGTGGTCGGACACACCGACGAAGAACGAGTGGTGAGGCTCGCCGAACCCCTCCTCGACGTCACCATCCGCCCGGGCGACGCCCTGCTGCTCGAACCCCGCTCCGGCTACGTCTACGAGGTCGTGCCCAAGAGCGAGGTCGAAGAGCTCGTCCTCGAAGAAGTCCCCGACATCAGCTACGAGAAGATCGGTGGCCTCGGCGGCCAGATCGAGATGATCCGGGACGCCGTCGAGCTCCCGTACCTCTACCCCGATCTCTTCAAGGAGCACGAACTGCGGCCGCCCAAGGGCGTGCTGCTGTACGGGCCCCCCGGCTGCGGCAAGACGCTGATCGCGAAGGCCGTCGCCAACTCGCTCGCCAAGAAGGTCGCCGAGGTGACCGGCCAGCCCACGGGGAAGAGCTACTTCCTCAACATCAAGGGCCCCGAGCTCCTCAACAAGTACGTCGGTGAGACCGAGCGCCACATCCGCCTGGTCTTCCAGCGTGCGCGGGAGAAGGCGAGCGAGGGCACCCCCGTCATCGTCTTCTTCGACGAGATGGAGTCGCTCTTCCGCACCCGTGGCTCCGGCGTCAGCTCCGACGTGGAGAACACCATCGTCCCGCAGCTCCTCGCCGAGATCGACGGCGTGGAGGGCCTGGAGAACGTCATCGTCATCGGCGCCTCCAACCGCGAGGACATGATCGACCCCGCGATCCTGCGCCCCGGACGACTCGACGTGAAGATCAAGATCGAGCGCCCGGACGCCGAGGCGGCCAAGGACATCTTCGCCAAGTACCTCACCGAACGGCTGCCGCTGCACGCCGACGACCTCGCCGAGCACAGCGCCGACCGGCGCGCCACGGTGCACGGCATGATCCAGTCCGTCGTCGAGCAGATGTACGCCGAATCCGAGGAGAACCGCTTCCTCGAGGTGACGTACGCCAACGGCGACAAGGAAGTCCTCTACTTCAAGGACTTCAACTCCGGCGCCATGATCGAGAACATCGTGGGCCGCGCCAAGAAGATGGCCATCAAGGCCTTCCTCGAAGCGAACCAGAAGGGCCTCAGGGTCGCTCACCTCCTCCAGGCCTGCATCGACGAGTTCAAGGAGAACGAGGACCTGCCCAACACCACCAACCCGGACGACTGGGCCAGGATCTCCGGAAAGAAGGGCGAGCGGATCGTGTACATCCGCACCCTCGTCACCGGAAAGCAGGGCGCGGACACCGGACGCTCCATCGACACGGTGGCCAACACCGGTCAGTACCTCTAGAACACAGGGCGGCTGCGGGTGTCCTTCACGGGTACCCGCAGCCGTCTGCTTTTCAATGAAGGCAATGATCTCCCCACCAGCGCAAAGGCGTTCTAGTCTCTTCGGTACCGCCGAGTCGCGCAGTGCGGGGACGGGCACCGCACGCGCACTGGAGCACCAGCGGTACTTGAGCGCCGTTCCCGAATGGGAGCGCCGCCGGGCAAGGAGGGCCGCATGACCGTACGGCGAGTAATGGGCATCGAGACGGAGTACGGCATCTCCGTCCCCGGCCACCCCAACGCCAATGCCATGCTCACCTCATCCCAGATCGTCAACGCATACGCCGCGGCGATGCACCGGGCGCGACGCGCCCGCTGGGACTTCGAGGAGGAGAACCCGCTGCGGGACGCGCGAGGTTTCGACCTCGCCCGCGAGGCCGCCGACGCCAGCCAGCTGACCGACGAGGACATCGGCCTCGCCAATGTCATCCTCACCAACGGAGCGCGCCTCTACGTAGACCACGCGCACCCCGAATACAGCTCACCGGAGATCACCAACCCCAGGGACGCGGTCCTCTGGGACAAGGCCGGCGAACGCATCATGGCCGAGGCGGCCGACCGCGCGGCGCAGCTCCCCGGAGCCCAGCCGATCCACCTCTACAAGAACAACACCGACAACAAGGGCGCCTCCTACGGCACGCACGAGAACTACCTGATGAAGCGGGAGACCCCCTTCTCGGACATCGTGCGCCACCTGACGCCGTTCTTCGTCTCCCGCCAGGTCGTCACCGGCGCGGGACGCGTCGGCATCGGCCAGGACGGCCATGAACATGGCTTCCAGCTCAGCCAGCGCGCCGACTACTTCGAAGTCGAGGTGGGCCTCGAGACGACCCTGAAGCGGCCCATCATCAACACCCGCGACGAGCCGCACTCCGACGCCGAGAAGTACCGCAGGCTGCACGTCATCATCGGCGACGCCAACCTCTCGGAGATCTCGACCTACCTGAAGCTCGGCACCACCTCCCTCGTGCTCGCCATGATCGAGGACGGCTTCATCGCGGTGGACCTCGCGGTCGACCAGCCGGTGCGCACCCTGCACCAGGTATCCCACGACCCGTCGCTCAAGCACCTCGTCACACTCCGCAGCGGCCGGTCACTCACCGCCGTACAGCTCCAGATGGAGTACTACGAACTGGCCCGCAAGTACGTCGAGGAGCGGTACGGCTCCGACGTGGACGAACAGACCAAGGACGTGCTCACCCGCTGGGAGGACGTGCTCGGCCGCCTGGAGACCGACCCGATGAGCCTCTCGGGCGAGCTCGACTGGGTCGCCAAGCGGGAACTCATGGAGGGCTACCGCCGCCGTGACGACCTCGACTGGGACGCGGCACGCCTCCACCTGGTCGACCTCCAGTACGCCGACGTACGGGCCGAGAAGGGCCTGTACAACCGCCTGGTCGCCCGGGGCAAGATGAAGCGGCTCCTCGACGAGGCGGACGTGGAGCGCGCGGGCACCAAGCCGCCCGAGGACACGCGCGCGTACTTCCGCGGCCGGTGCCTCGAGCAGTACGCGGACGACGTGGCCGCCGCCTCCTGGGACTCCGTCATCTTCGACCTGCCCGGCCGTGACTCTCTGCAACGAGTGCCGACCCTGGAGCCCCTGCGCGGCACCAGGAACCACGTCAAGGAGCTCTTGGACCGCTGCCGGTCGGCAGAGGATCTGGTTCGGGTCCTTTCCGGCGGCTAAAGGTCATCGACGAGGGAATCACAGAGGTGGGTCCCGTACGTTGCACCAAGTGCGGGGCCGATGTCGGACCCGGATTGTAGGGTCTGATCAAGAACGTCTAACCGAGCGAGCGGGGTGAGGTAGATGGCGACCAAGGACACCGGCGGCGGACAGCAGAAGGCGACGCGCAACACCGAGGAGACCGAGGAGCAGGCGCCGGAGGCGCAGGGCTCCGAGGACCTCAAGGAGCGCCAGGAGAAGCTCAACGACGACGTGGACTCCGTTCTGGACGAGATCGACGACGTGCTTGAGGAGAACGCCGAGGACTTCGTGCGGTCCTTCGTTCAGAAGGGTGGGCAGTAAGCCCGCTTGCCCTTCGAATTCAAGGCCACGCAGGGGGTCGGGTGGCTGAAGTGAAGGATGTGAAGCGTTGCTCGCGGTGCCAGGAAGGCAAACCGCGAGCAGCCTTCGCTCGGAGCAGGTCGAGCGCGGCCGCCACGGCGGGACGGGATGTCCGCCCCGCGAATGGGGCTCCGCGTGATCGGTCCCAGGCCCCCGGAATCCATGTGGATCACTGCCACGAAACGGGTAGGGTCCGTGGCGTACTGTGCTTCAACTGCAATTCGGCCATCGGCAAGTTGGGAGACGATCCCGACACAGTTCGTCGGGCTGCCGCCTATTTGGAGGGATCCTCGTGGAAGCCAAAACTCGTAGCACCGGGCGTCTGCCGGCTGCCTTCCTGACGCCCGGTTCGTCGTCCTTCATGGATTTCCTGACCGAGCATCAGCCCGAGATCCTGCCGGGGAACCGTCAACTGCCGCCCATGCAGGGTGCCATCGAGGCGCCGCACGGCACGACCATCGTGGCCGTCACGTTCCCCGGCGGCGTGGTCCTCGCCGGTGACCGGCGGGCGACGATGGGCAACATGATCGCGCAGCGCGACATCGAGAAGGTCTTCCCGGCCGACGAGTATTCGGCGGTGGGCGTCGCCGGCACGGCGGGCCTGGCCGTGGAGATGGTGAAGCTCTTCCAGCTGGAGCTCGAGCACTTCGAGAAGGTGGAGGGCGCCACGCTCTCCCTGGAGGGCAAGGCGAACCGGCTCTCCACGATGATCCGGGGCAACCTCGCCATGGCCATGCAGGGCCTGGCCGTGGTGCCGATCTTCGCGGGGTACGACGTGGACCGCGAGAAGGGCCGCATCTTCTCGTACGACGTCACGGGCGGCCGCTCGGAGGAGCACGTCGGGTACGCGGCGACCGGTTCCGGCTCGGTCTTCGCCCGCGGCGCCATGAAGAAGCTGTACCACGGTGGTCTGACCGAGGACCAGGCGACGACTCTGGTGGTCCAGGCGCTGTACGACGCCGCGGACGACGACTCGGCGACCGGTGGCCCCGACGTGGGGCGGCGGATCTATCCCATCGTCACGGTCATCACCGACGACGGCTTCCGCAGGCTGACGGACGACGAGTCCGCGGCGATCGCGCGTTCGATCCTGGAGAGGCGGCTGGAGCAGCCCGACGGCCCGCGTGCCGCGCTGCTCTGACCGTCCCGAATTCGCCGCCAGCAGTTTTTGACAGAAAGGGACGGATCCGGTGTCGACGCCGTTCTATGTATCACCTCAGCAGCAGATGGCCGACCGTGCGGAATACGCCCGGAAGGGCATCGCGCGCGGCCGCAGCCTGGTCGTACTGCAATTCACCGATGGCATCGTGTTCGTCGGCGAGAACCCGTCCCGCGCGCTGCACAAGTTCAGCGAGATCTATGACCGCATCGGTTTCGCGGCCGCCGGCAAGTACAACGAGTACGAGAACCTGCGTATCGGTGGTGTCCGGTACGCCGACCTTCGCGGTTACACCTACGACCGCGACGACGTGACGGCGCGTGGTCTGGCGAACGTGTACGCGCAGACGCTGGGCACGATCTTCTCCAGCGCCGCCGAGAAGCCCTACGAGGTGGAGCTGGTCGTCGCCGAGGTGGGCGTCACCCGCGAGGGCGACCAGATCTACCGCCTGCCGCACGACGGTTCCATCGTGGACGAGCACGGTTCGCTGGCCGTCGGCGGCAATGCCGAGCAGATCAGCACGTATCTGGACCAGCACCACAGCGACAGCATGACGCTGGCCGAGGCGCTCAAGCTCGCGGTGCGCGCGCTGTCGCGGGACACCAACGGCAGTGAGCGCGAGATTCCCGCCGAGCGTCTGGAGGTGGCGGTGCTCGACCGGACGCGGCCGCAGCAGCGGAAGTTCAAGCGGATCGTGGGGCGGCAGCTGTCCCGCCTGCTGGACGAGGGCGGTTCGACGGACGCCCCGTCCGACACGGAGCCCGAGGCGGAGGCCGACGGCGAGTAGCCCGTTCCGCGTGCGCCCCGTGCTCCCGGCTCTCCGCCGGGGGCGCGGGGCGTTCGCGCGTGCGGGGCCGGTCAGCGGGCGGGTCCCGTCGAGTCCCGTACGACGAGTTCGACGGCCAGGGGTGTGGCGTCGGGGGTGCGTCCTTCCAGGACGGCGACGAGGGACTCCATGCCGCGCTCTCCGAAGTGTTCGGCGGGCAGGCGGACGGTGGTGAGCTCCGGTTCGACGGCGGTGGCGAGGGTGAGGTCGTCGAAGCCGGTCACGGAGAGGTCTTCGGGGACGCGCAGCCCGAGCCGCCGTGCCGCTTTGCAGACTCCGGCGGCGAGGAAGTCGTCGTCGCAGATGACCGCGGTGGGCCGGGGCCCCGGCGCGGCCAGGGCGGCCTCCGCGGCGGTGCGGGCGGCGTCGACGGTCAGGGGTGCGGCCACGCGCCGCAGGGCGGTGTCGGTGCCGCTGAGGGCCGCGGCGAGGGCGTCGGCGCGTACGTCGAAGGTCCAGGAGTCGATGTCGGCGGCGAGGTGCAGGAAGTCGCGGTGGCCGAGGGCCAGCAGGTGCCGGGTCACGCGGCGCATGCCGTCGGCGAGGTCGAGGTTGACGGTGGCGGCGCCGAGGCTGCGGGCGGGGTCGCTGTCGAGCATGACCAGGGGGAGGTCGTCGCCGCGGATGGTGGCGAGCGCGTGGGAGGCCATGGAGGAGGCGAGGACGCCGTCCAGTGAGGCTCGCGCGGAGTCGAAGGGGTCGCGGGCGGGTCCCGTGCCGTCGGGGGAGGGGTAGAGGACGACACCGAAGCCGTGCCGGGCGGCGACGCGGGCGGCTCCGGTGTGGACGTGGGCGAAGAACTCGTTGGTGAGGGCGGGGACGACGAGCAGCGCCGTCCTGGTCCGGCCGAGGCGGAGGTTGCGGGCGGCGAGGTTGGGCCGGTAGCCGAGCTCGCGTGCGGTGGCGCGGACGCGTTCGGCGGTCGCCTCGGCGACGCGGCCGTGCCATTTGTCGCCGAGCACCAGGGAGACGGTCGCCTGTGAGACGCCGGCCACGCGTGCGACGTCGCGGCTGGTGGGCCGGGGGCCCCCGGTCTCCTGTTGTGGCCCGGCCACTGCTACCTCCCAGGTCGTCGTCCGCGGGCGGGTATCCGGTGGACCCGTGGACAGCGCTCATGGTACGTATGGCGCTCGACGTTATACGTAAAACCCCGGCCGTGGCGGCGCGGGGGAAGGGCGGGCGGGCATGGCTGCGGGATACGCGGAGATCCTCCGGACGCGGTACGCGACACGGCTGCTCGCCGGGACGCTGGTGGGCCGGCTGCCCAACGCCACGGCGGCCATCGCGATCGTGCTGTTCATCCGCGCGGAGGGCGGCACCTACAGCCTGGCCGGGGCGCTGGCCGCGGTGTACGGCGTGGCCAACGCGGTGGGGCAGCCGCTGCTCGGCCGGCTCGTGGACCTGCACGGCCAGCCGCGCGTGCAGCTTCCCGCGGCCCTGCTCTCCGCGCTCGGCATGGCGGCCTTCGCCTTCACCGGGCCCGACCGGCTGGCCCTGGCGTACGTCACGGTGGGCGCCGCGGGGCTGTTCACGCCGCCTCTGGAGGGCGGCCTGCGGGCGCTGTGGCCGAGCGTCCTCGGCAAGGAGGAGCGGGTCCACACCGCGTACGCGATGGACGCCATCGCCCAGGAAGTGATGTTCACCGTCGGCCCGCTGCTCGTGACCGGGTGCGTGGCTCTCTGGTCGGAGCAGGCCGCGCTCCTCGTCGTGAACGCGATCGGCGTGCTGGGCGCCCTCTCCGTAGTGATGTCCCAGCCGTCACGCGCGTGGCGCTCGGCGCCCCGCGAGGCGCACTGGCTCGGGGCGCTGCGCTCGCCCGGCCTCCTCGCGCTCCTCGGCGCGTTCCTCTTCATCGGCATGGGGCTCGGCTCCATCACCGTCGCCGGAGTGTCGTACGCGGACGGGCACGGCGGTGACGCGGTCTACGGCTGGATGATGGCGGCGCTCGGTCTCGGCGCGCTGATCGGCGGGTCGGTATACGGCGCCAGGCAGTGGCACGGCGTCCCTGAGCGGCGGCTGAGCGTCCTGGTGGCCCTCCTCGCGGTCTGCTACGTGCCGTTGACGCTGATGCCCGGCGCGCTCCCCATGACGGCGCTGGCCGCGCTGGCGGGGGTCTTCCTTGCGCCCGCGCTCGCCTGCGCGTTCATCATCGTGGACCGGCACGCCCCGCGGGGCACGGTCACGGAGGCGTTCTCGTGGCTCGTCACGACGTTCACGGTCGGCGCATCGCTGGGCACGGCCGCGGCGGGACCGGTGGTCGAGTGGGGCGGGACGGTATGGGGGTTCGCGGTGCCGGGACTCGCAGGCGGGGCGGCTCTCGTGGTTTTGCTGGCCACCGCGCGGGTACTGGTGACGCCCGGTGAAACAGGGGTTGTTGCGGGTTCATCGGAAAATGATCGAAACGGTGCCGTCGAACCCGGTTTCAGTGCCGGGCATCAGGCGTAATGTTCAGTCATGGACCGCCGCATTTTCGGGCTGGAGAACGAGTACGGCGTCACGTGCACGTTCAGGGGACAGCGCCGGCTGTCACCTGACGAGGTGGCGCGCTACCTCTTCCGCCGTGTTGTGTCATGGGGCCGCAGCAGCAACGTCTTTCTGCGGAACGGCGCCCGCCTCTATCTTGACGTGGGATCACATCCGGAATACGCAACACCCGAATGTGACAACGTGACCGAGCTGGTCACCCACGACAAAGCCGGCGAGCGCATTCTGGAAGGCTTGCTCGTCGACGCAGAACGTCGCCTTCACGAGGAGGGAATCGCGGGCGACGTCTATCTCTTCAAGAACAACACCGACTCGGCGGGAAACTCCTACGGGTGCCACGAGAACTACCTGGTGGCCCGGCACGGAGAGTTCTCGCGGCTCGCGGACATCCTCATCCCGTTCCTCGTCACCCGCCAGCTGCTGTGCGGTGCGGGGAAGGTGCTGCAGACTCCGCGCGGCGCCGTGTACTGCGTGAGCCAGCGCGCCGAGCACATCTGGGAGGGCGTGTCCTCCGCGACCACCCGCTCCCGTCCGATCATCAACACCCGCGACGAGCCGCACGCGGACGCCGAGCGCTACCGCAGGCTGCACGTCATCGTCGGTGACTCCAACATGTCCGAGACGACCATGCTCCTCAAGGTCGGCGCCACCGACCTGGTGCTGCGCATGATCGAGGCGGGCACGGTCATGCGTGACCTGACGCTGGAGAACCCGATCCGGGCCATCCGCGAGGTCAGCCACGACATCACGGGCCGCCGCAAGGTGCGTCTGGCCAGCGGCCGCGAGGCGTCCGCCCTCGAGGTGCAGCGCGAGTACTACGAGAAGGCGGTGGACTTCGTCGACCGCCGCGGCATCCGCACCGGCACCGTCGAGCAGGTGCTCGAACTGTGGGGGCGGACGCTGGACGCGATCGAGGCCGAGGACCTCGACCGCATCGACACCGAGATCGACTGGGTCATGAAGTACAAGCTCATCGAGCGGTACCGCGCCAAGCACAACATGACCATGTCGCATCCGCGGGTCGCCCAGATAGACCTCGCCTACCACGACATCCACCGCCGTCGCGGGCTCTACTACCTCCTGGAGAAGAAGGGCCAAGCCGCCCGTATCTGCAACGACTTGAAGATCTTCGAGGGCAAATCGGTGCCCCCGCAGACCACCCGCGCGCGGCTGCGCGGCGACTTCATCCGGCGCGCCCAGGAGCAGCGCCGCGACTTCACGGTCGACTGGGTGCACCTCAAGCTCAACGACCAGGCACAGCGCACGGTGTTGTGCAAGGACCCCTTCCGGTCGGTCGACGACCGGGTGGAGAAGCTGATCGCCGGTATGTGACCCCGGTCCGCCGGGATGTGACCCCGGTGAAGCCAGTGGCGTTGTGGGAACGCAACGCGGGCGCCGTACGTTCCTCGTACGGCGCCCTTCTCACGCCGTAGAGTTGCGCGCACGCCAATCCACAAGATCGACCGATACGAGGCCCCCACCGTGCGCCGACGCTCCCTCCTCCTTGCCGTCCCGGCCGGCCTGCTCACGCTCGCAGGCTGTGGTGACGACAAGCCCGACAAGGCCAAGTCCAAGACCAGCGAAGCCCCGACGAACTCGCCGTCGGCCGCCCCGAAGGCGAAGATCGTGGGCGGACCCGTGCCCGAGATCACCAAGGGCGACAAGTTCGGTCAGAAGCCGACCGTCGCCAAGGGCTCCGGCAAGCCGTCCTCCGACCTCGCGGTCAAGACGCTGATCGAGGGCAAGGGCAAGGAGGTCGCCAAGGGGGACTATCTCCAGGCGCACTATCTCGGCCAGATCTGGGCGACGGCCAAGGTGTTCGACAACTCCTACGACCGGGGCAGCCCCACCGTCTTCCCGATCGGCGTCGGCCAGGTCATCCCGGGCTGGGACCAGAGCCTCGTCGGCAAGAAGCTCGACAGCCGCGTCGAGCTCGCCATCCCGCCGGAGCTGGGCTATGGCAAGCAGGGCAACAAGGAGGCGGGCATCAAGGGCTCGGACACCCTCGTGTTCGTCGTCGACCTCGTGGACACGTTCAACGCCACGAGCTCGTCGAAGGGCAAGGAGGTCGCCCAGTCCAACAAGGACCTGCCGAAGGTCGGCACGGACACCGACGGCAAGGCGCCCTCGATCGACATCCCGAAGACCGACGCGCCGGGGAAGCTCGTCTCCTCGTACATCCTCGAGGGCGACGGCGACGTGATCAAGGAGACCGACAGCCTCCTGTGCCAGTACAAGGGCGTGCTCTGGGAGGACGGCAAGGAGTTCGACTCCTCGTACAAGCGCAAGCAGCTCGCCCAGTTCCAGCTCGCGCAGGTCGTCAAGGGCTGGGCGCAGGGTCTGACCGGCAAGAAGATCGGCAGCCGCGTCCTCATCGTCATCCCCCCGAAGCTGGGCTATGGCGACAAGCCGCCGCAGGGCAGCTCCATCAAGAAGGACTCCACCCTCGTCTTCACCGTGGACATCCTCGCGAAGTCGTGAGCCCCCGGGGATGTAAGACTGTCCGCGCTGACTTTCCGTACCAAGCAGGAGCATTTTCGTGAGCATTGAAAAGCCCGAGGTCGACTTCCCGGGCGGCGAGCCGCCGGCCGAACTGCAGAGCAGGGACATCTGGGAGGGCGACGGCCCGGTCGCCAAGGCCGGCGACTTCGTCAAGGTCCACTACGTGGGCGTGGCCTTCAGCACGGGCGAGGAGTTCGACGCGAGCTGGAACCGCGGCAACCCGCTGGAGTTCCAGCTCGGTGCCGGCCAGGTCATCTCCGGCTGGGACCAGGGCGTCCAGGGCATGAAGGTCGGCGGCCGTCGTGAGCTGATCATCCCCGCCCACCTGGCGTACGGCGACCGCGGCGCCGGTGGCGGCCGCATCGCCCCGGGCGAGACGCTGATCTTCGTCTGCGACCTCGTCGCGGTCTGAGCCCCGGCTGACCGGGCCGCGGGCCTTTCGCCCCGCGACCCGACCCGGCGCACGCGTCCGCCGAGGGCCCATGCCTGTCCGGCATGGGCCCTCGGCTTTTGCCGCGACACCCCGGGGCGGTACGGTCATCGGTCGGAAGCATTGTGTGCTCGCAAGCGTTGTGTGTTCGAGAAGCATGTGTGTAAGGCCGAGAAAGGGCGTCAATGGCCATTGCCAAGGCCGAGCGGCTGATGAATCTGGCGTTGTGCCTGCTCGGGACGCGTAGGCCGCTGAGCAAGCGCGAGCTGCGCGAGTCCATCGAGGCCTACCTCGAAGCGGGCTCGGACGACTCCTTCAACCGGATGTTCGAGCGCGACAAGGACGACCTGCGCGAGCTCGGCCTGGTCATCGAGACCGTGGAGAACCTCGACGGTGACGTCGGCTACCTCGCACGGCGCGACAGCAACCGCCTGCCGCCCATCACCCTCGACGCCGAGGAGGCCGCCGCTCTCGGCCTCGCCGCCAAGGTCTGGCAGCAGGCCCGCCTCGCCGGAGCCGCCAGCGGCGCACTGCAGAAGCTGCGCGCCGCCGGGCTGCCCGAGGAGATGGACCCGTACGGGGCACACAGCGCCCTGGAGCCCCGCATCCCCGCGCACGAGGCGTCCTTCGAGCCGCTGATGCTCGCCTGCCGCGACCGCCGCCCCGTCATCTTCGACTACCGCAAGGCCACCGCCGCGCGCCCCGAGCAGCGCCATGTCGAGCCGTGGGCACTGGAGTGCTGGCGCGGGCACTGGTACCTCGCGGGCTGGGACCGCGACCGGGGCGCCGAGCGCGTCTTCCGGCTCTCGCGGATCACCGGCAAGGTCCGCGCCCGAGCGGGCAAGTACACCGTCGACGTCCCGGACGTCGTCACGGTGCGTGAGACCGTGGCGAGCTGGGCGGGGGAGTCCGCCGACCGCACGGCCCGCATCAGGCTCCGCGCGGAGGCCGGCTATCCGCTGCGGGCCAAGGCGGGCTCGCTGCGGGAACTGGGCGACGGGTGGGACGAGTTGGAGATTCCGTACGGGCACGGGCTCGATGCCTGGCTGGTGGAGTTCGGACCCGACGTGGTGGTCCTCGAGCCCGCCGAGCTGCGGGCCGACGTCATGGACCGGCTGCGCGCCGTGGCCAAGGGCTGAGGGGACGGAAGACCAATGGCCTCGAACGCCATCGACCAGACACGACGGATGCTGTCGCTCGTCACCTATCTGCGCGAGCGGCCCGGCGCGCACGTGGAGGACGTCGCCCGCGCCTTCGGCATCACCCCCGACGAACTGATCTCCGACCTCGACGTGCTGCCCCTGTGCGGGACCAGCTTCCGCGGCGGCGACCTGCTGGACATCGACACCGACGGCGACCGCATCTGGTGGCACAACCCCGACGACGTCGCCGCCCCGCTGCGGCTCGCCGCCGACGAGGCGACCGCGCTGCTCGTGGCCGCCCGCGCGGTGGCCACCCTGCCCGGCCTGCGCGAGAGCGACCGCCTCGCGCTGCTGCGCGCCACCGCGAAGCTGGAGACCGCGGCCGGTGAGACGGCGGGCGCCAGCGCCCGGCTCTCGGTGACCTTCGAGTCCGAGGGCGGCGTCTTCGCCGACGTCGACCGGGCCATCTCCGAGCGGCGCAGGCTCTGGATCCGCTACTACTCACCGGCCCGCGACGAGCTGACCGAGCGCGAGATCGACCCGATCCGCCTGGTCAGCGTCGGCCACACGTACGTGGAGGCGTGGTGCCGCCGCTCCGAGGCGCGCCGCACCTTCCGCCTCGACCGCGTCGCCGAGATCAAGATCCTCGACGAGCCGTCCGCGCCGCCCGAGGTCGAGCTCCGCGATCTCTCCGAGGCGCTCGTGCAGCCCGCCGCCGAGGACCCCGAGGTCGTCGTCGAGGTCGGCCCCGGCGGCCGCTGGGTCGCGGAGTACTACCCGCACGACAGTGCGGACGAACTGCCCGACGGCGGCCTCCGCATCACCCTGCGCACCCCCGACCCCACCTCGCTGCGCCGGCTCGCGCTGCGGCTCGGCGGGGACGGGCGGATCGTCTCCCCCGTACAGCTCGCGGACAGCGCACGGCAGGCCGCGCGGGAAGCACTCGCGGCCTACGACGAGGCGTATGCCGAAGCGCGCGACGAGGCGCTGGGCGGGGCCTACGATGAGCAGCCGTACGCGCAGGCATATGAACGGCAGGAGCAAGGGCGTTGAGCACACCGACCATGTCCGGGCTGCCGGGAGTGCCGGCCCAGGCCAGGCCCGCTCCCGTCCTCTTCACGGCCGCCTGCCCGGACTGCCGCGCCCGCTTCGAGCTCTCCGCGGGGGCGCTGCGCCTGGTGATCGGCGCCAGCGACCGCACCACCTTCTACTCCTTCACCTGCCCCGAGTGCGGGGTGTCGGCCCGCAGGCCGGCGGGCGAGCGCATCGTCGAACTGCTCACCGGCGGCGGGGTGCGGACTCTGCGTCTGCACTCGACCGTCTAGGCTCGGCGCATGTTCTGGGCGATGCTCGCGATCGCGGCGGGCTTCTTGGGCCTCGCCGTCCTCGGCGTACTGGCGGTCAAGGTATTCGTGGAGGCGCAGCGTCTCGCGCACCAGGTGAACCGGACCACACAGCAGATCAACCGGGCGGCCGAGGACCTGGAGAAGGCCGCGGCGGCAGTGGCGCGTGCGGGGCAGGGGACTCCGTAGCATCCGCGGCCTGTCACCTGCCGGAGGTGGGCGGGTACGCTGCGATGACGGCCCGAAATCGAGGCGGGGGGCCGTACTCGGAGTATGCGCGGGGATTGCCGAGCGTTTACCCCGGGGGGTTACGATCGCTGCCAGCGTGGAGATCGGATGTATGTCCGGTCTACGCGCACCAGACTCCTGTCGCCTCGGTGAAGAAGGTATTAGCTATGGGTAGGCTCGGCCCCACCGAGATCATTCTCATCCTCGTCATTGTCGTGCTGCTGTTCGGCGCCAAGAAGCTGCCTGACATGGCGCGCTCCCTCGGCAAGTCCGCCCGCATCCTCAAGAGCGAGGCCAAGGCGATGAAGTCCGAGAGCAAGACGGACGACGCCGCTCCGGCCGACCCCCCGAGCGACCCCGCCGTCCAGAAGCGCACGATCCAGGCTGCCCCCGGCGACGTGACCAGCTCCCGCCCGGTCACCGAGCCGACCGATCGTACGACGCAGCGCTGATCCAAGGCCGGCACAGGCCGGCCTGCCGCACGAGATGAGGACGTGGGTTGCTCAAGTCTGCCCGCAAGGACAAGGACCCCGAGGGGCGGATGCCCCTCGGGGAGCATCTGCGCGAGCTCCGCAACCGGCTCGCGAAGGGCATGCTGGCGATCACGGTCGTGTCGATCGTGGCGGCCTTCTTCAGCCAGCAGCTGATGGAGTTCCTGGCTGACCCCGTGCCACGCTGCAAGCCGGGCATGGACCCGACCGGCGGCCATTGCGCGAGGGTGACGTTCAACGACCTGCTGTCACCCTTCACCACCACGGTGAAGGTCAGCCTCATGGTCGGCATCATCGTGTCCAGCCCGGTGTGGCTGTACCAGCTGTGGGCCTTCGTCGCGCCCGGCCTGCACAAGCAGGAGCGGAAGTACACCTACTGGTTCGTCGCCGCCGCCGTGCCGCTCTTCTTCGGGGGCGCCTGGCTGGCGTACACGATCATGCCCATCAGCATGCGGGTCCTGATCAGCATCACGCCCGACCAGGCCGAGAACCTCCTCGCGATGGACAAGATCCTCGACTTCACGGTCAGGATGGTCCTCGTCTTCGGCGCCTCCTTCGAGCTGCCGCTGCTTCTCGTGATGCTCAACATGACCGGCATGGTGACCGGGCGCCGCATGCTCACCTGGTGGCGCGGCGTGGTCATGGGTGTCTTCGTCTTCGGCGCGGTGGCGACCCCGACCACGGACCCCGTCGGCATGATCGCTCTCGCCGGGCCGATCGTCGTCCTCTACTTCCTCGCGGTCGGCATCTCCTTCCTGAACGACAGGCGCCGACGCCGCAACGACCCCGACGCCGAGCTCGACGACGACGAGGCGTCCGACCTGGATCTCACGCCCGAGGCCGTCGGAGACGTCGAGGCCGTCTCCACGGCGAAGGCGCTGCCCGAGCAGGCGAGCACGGGCCGGTCGGACCAGCGGGTGAACGGTTTCGATGACGTGACCTGATGTGACCTTGTAGGGTCCCGCCGTGACCAGCGAGATCACCCTCTTCGTCAATCCCACCGCGGGCCGCGGCCGGGGCGCCCACGCGGCGCAGCCGGCCGCTTCCGCGTTGCGGGCCCGTGGCTTCTCCGTGCGCACCGTCATCGGCGAGGACGCCCCCGACGCGCTGCGGCGGGCCCGTGAGGCCGTCACGGCCGGCACCGGGGCCCTGATAGCCGTCGGCGGTGACGGCATGGTGAGCCTGGCGATACAGGCCGTGGCCGGGACGCCGACCCCGCTCGGTGTGGTCGCCGTGGGCACCGGCAACGACTTCGCCAGGGGCCTCGGGCTCCCGGTGCGTGATCCGGCCGCCGCGGGGGAGGCCGCGGCCGAGGCGATCAAGGGGGCGTGCGCCCGCGACATCGACCTGGGGCGGGTCGGCGGCACCTGGTTCGCGACGGTCCTCGCCTCCGGCTTCGACTCCCGGGTCAACGACCGGGGCAACCGGATGCGGTGGCCCGCCGGGCGCCTCAAGTACGACCTCGCGATCGTCGCCGAGCTGGCCGCCTTCCGGCCCGTGCCGTACCGGATCACGCTGGACGGCGGCGACGTCCACGAGGTCGAGGCCACACTGGTCGCCGTCGGCAACGGCACCTCGTACGGCGGCGGCATGCGGATCTGCGCCGGCGCCGACCTGACCGACGGGCTCTTCGACGTGACCGTGGTGGGGGACTGCAGCCGTACGACGCTGCTCAGGGTGTTCCCGCGGGTGTACAGGGGCACGCACCTGGACCATCCGAAGGTCACCGTGCACCGGGCGGCCAGGGTGGAGCTGGCCGCGCCCGGAATCACCGGGTACGCGGACGGCGAGCCACTGGGAGCGCTGCCGCTGACCGCCGAGTGCGTGCCGGGAGCCGTGCGGATCCTGGCGCCCTGAGCGCTCGCGCGCAACGCCTCCCCGGCTGCCCTCGGCTCCCGATAATGATCGTCCGTTGTCAGTGGTGGCCGGTAGTCTCGAAAGCACGATGACAGAGGACCTCTCACCGGCCGAGCGGTATGCGGCGGCGCGCAAGCGCGCTGTCGAGCAGGCCACCGCACTCGCGTCCTTCCGCGAGATGTACGAATTCGGCCTCGACCCCTTCCAGATCGAGGCCTGCCAGGCGCTGGAGGCGGGCAAGGGCGTGCTCGTGGCCGCCCCCACGGGGTCGGGCAAGACGATCGTCGGCGAGTTCGCCGTGCACCTCGCCCTGGGCCAGGGCAGGAAGTGTTTCTACACCACGCCCATCAAGGCGCTCTCCAACCAGAAGTACGCCGACCTCGCCAGGCGGTACGGCGCGGACAAGGTCGGCCTCCTCACCGGCGACAACAGCGTCAACTCCGATGCGCCGGTGGTCGTCATGACCACCGAGGTCCTGCGGAACATGCTCTATTCGGGCTCGCAGGCCCTGGTCAACCTCGGCTATGTGGTCATGGACGAGGTGCACTACCTCTCGGACCGCTTCCGCGGCGCCGTCTGGGAGGAAGTGATCATCCACCTCCAGGAGTCGGTCACGCTCGTCTCCCTGTCGGCCACGGTGTCGAACGCCGAGGAGTTCGGCGACTGGCTCGACACCGTGCGCGGCGACACCGAGGTGATCGTCTCCGAGCACCGGCCCGTGCCGCTCTTCCAGCACGTGCTCGCCGGGCGCCGGATGTACGACCTCTTCGAGGAGGGCGAGGGCCGCAAGAAGGCGGTCAACCCCGACCTGACCCGCATGGCGCGCCTGGAGGCCACCCGCTCGTACAACCCGCGCGACCGCCGCAAGGGCAAGATGATCCGCGAGGCCGACCGCGAGCGGGAGCGCAGACAGCGGTCGCGGGTCTGGACGCCGGGCCGCCCCGAGGTCATCGAGCGGCTCGACTCCGAGGGGCTGCTGCCCGCGATCACGTTCATCTTCAGCCGCGCGGCCTGCGAGGCGGCGGTCCAGCAGTGTCTGTACGCGGGACTGCGGCTGAACGACGACGAGGCCCGGATGAAGGTCCGCGAGATCGTCGAGGAGCGCACGGCCTCGATCCCGCACGAGGACCTGCACGTCCTCGGGTACTACGAATGGCTGGAGGGCCTGGAGCGCGGCATCGCGGCGCACCACGCGGGCATGCTGCCCACCTTCAAGGAGGTCGTGGAGGAGTTGTTCGTGCGCGGCCTCGTGAAGGCCGTCTTCGCCACCGAGACCCTCGCCCTCGGCATCAACATGCCCGCGCGCAGCGTGGTCCTCGAAAAGCTCGTGAAGTGGAACGGCGAACAGCACGCCGACATCACCCCCGGCGAGTACACCCAGCTGACCGGCCGGGCCGGACGGCGCGGCATCGACGTCGAGGGCCACGCGGTGGTGCTCTGGCAGCGCGCCATGAACCCGGACCACCTGGCCGGACTCGCGGGCACGCGCACGTATCCGCTGCGGTCCAGCTTCAAGCCGTCGTACAACATGGCGGTGAACCTCGTGGAGCAGTTCGGGCGCCACCGCTCGCGCGAGCTGCTCGAAACGTCCTTCGCACAGTTCCAGGCGGACAAGTCGGTCGTCGGGATCTCGCGCCAGGTCCAGAAGAACGAGGAGGGCCTGGAGGGCTACAAGGCCTCCATGACCTGCCACCTGGGCGACTTCGAGGAGTACGCGCGGCTGCGCCGCGAGCTCAAGGACCGGGAGAACGAGCTGGCCAAGCAGGGCGCGGCCCAGCGCAGGGCCGCGGCCGCCGCCTCCCTGGAGAAGCTCAAGCCGGGGGACGTCATCCACGTGCCCACGGGGAAGTACGCGGGGCTCGCGCTCGTCCTCGACCCCGGCCTGCCCGCCGGGCGGGCCAACGGCCACCGCGGCTTCGACCACGTCGACGGGCCGCGCCCGCTGGTGCTCACCGCCGAGCGGCAGGTCAAGCGGCTCGCCGCGATGGACTTCCCGGTGCCGGTCGAGGCGCTGGAGCGGATGCGCGTCCCGAAGTCGTTCAACGCCCGCTCGCCGCAGTCCCGCCGGGACCTTGCGTCGGCGCTGCGCACCAAGGCCGGGCACATCGTCCCCGACCGGCACCGCAAGAGCCGCGCGGCGGCCGCCGACGACCAGGAGATCGCACGGCTGCGCACGGAGCTGCGCGCGCACCCCTGCCACGGCTGCGACGAGCGCGAGGACCACGCGCGCTGGGCCGAGCGGTATCAGCGCCTCCTGCGCGACACCACGCAGCTGGAGCGCCGCATCGAGGGGCGGACGAACACCATCGCCCGCACCTTCGACCGCATCGTCGCCCTGCTCAGCGAGCTGGACTATCTGCGGGGCGACGAGGTCACGGAGCACGGGAAGCGGCTCGCCCGGCTCTATGGAGAGCTCGACCTCCTGGCCAGCGAATGCCTGCGCGCCGGGGTGTGGGAGGGGCTCGGCCCGGCCGAACTGGCGGCGTGCGTCTCGGCGTTGGTGTACGAGGCGCGGGTCGGCGACGACGCGCTCGCGCCCAAGGTGCCGTCCGGCGCGGCGAAGGCGGCGCTCGGCGAGATGGTGCGGATCTGGGGCCGGCTCGACGCCCTGGAGGAAGAGTTCAAGATCAGCCAGACCGAGGGCGTCGGCCAGCGCGAGCCGGACCTGGGCTTCGCCTGGGCCGTGTTCATGTGGGCGAACGGCAAGGGCCTGGACGAGGTGCTGCGCGAGGCGGAGATGCCGGCCGGTGACTTCGTGCGCTGGTGCAAGCAGGTCATCGACGTCCTCGGCCAGATCTCCGCGGCGGCTCCGCGCGGCGGAAGCACGGTGGCGAAGAACGCCCGCAAGGCGGTGGACCAGGTGCTGCGCGGAGTCGTGGCGTACAGCTCCGTCGGCTGACGGCTGACGGCTGACGTCGGCTTACGCCTTACGGCAGTCACTGTTGCCCGCCGGGTGCCCTGATCGAGGGGGCGCCCGGCGGGCATCGCTGTTTCCGGGGCCATTACGCCATGCGTTCGAATGATCGCCATGCGTGTAAATGGGCGAGTGTATGCCGTCGCCGTGGCCGTCGCAGAGGGTTGTCAAATATTACTCCGTGCTGTTTTCGGCGCACTAAGCTCGCCCGGAGCGCGGCGAGTTCACACGAGTTGCGGCAGATTCGCGCGCTTGTTCCCGAAACGTTCGAAAGTTCGTTTAACTCCCCTGGCTTCAACCGCGTACCCCTTCCCCAAGACGAGTGTTCAGAGGGCATACATGGTGAGTGTTCAATCGCCTCCCGGTGGCCGAGAAATCCCTTACGTCCGCGCCCTGTTGCTGCCCGCCATGCTGATGGCCGCGGCGACCGGAGCCGCCGTCGCCGCCGTGACGGAACCTGCCCGGCCCGCCGTCATCTGGTGCGGCGCCGTCGCGACCCTCCTGGTCGTCCTGGTCGGCGCGGAAGTCGTGCGGCGCGGCCGCACCATCAGGGGGCAGCGCACGCAGTACGCACAGCAGCTCGCCCGCCTGGAGCGGCGCATCGCGGCCCACGACGACGACACCGTACGCCTGGGCCGGGACATCCTGCCCGAGGCGCTCTGGCGGCTCCGGCAGAACGAACCGCCCGCCGAAGTGATCCGCAACGTCGTCGACAACGACGAGACGTTCCGCGATCTGCCCGCCCCGCACCGCCAGTTGCTCCGCGACGTCCTGGAGACCCTGGACTACGAGGGGGCGATGCGCGACTCCGCGCAGCGCGCCTTCGTGAACATCGCGCGCCGCGTCCAGTCGATCGTCCACCAGCAGGCCGCGGAACTGCGTGAGATGGAGGAGTTCCACGGCCGCAACCCCGAGGTCTTCGACGACCTGCTCCGCATCGACCATGGCACCGCCCTGATCGGCCGCCTCGCCGACTCCATCGCGGTGCTCGGCGGCGCCCGGCCCGGCCGCCAGTGGCCCAAGCCCGTACCGCTGTACAGCGTGTTGCGCGGCGCGATGTCCCGCATCCTCGACTACCCCCGCGTCGAGCTGCACTCGATCGCCAAGGTCGCGATCCACGGCACGTCCGTCGAGCCGCTGATCCACGCCTGCTCCGAGCTGCTCGACAACGCGACGCGGTACTCGCCGCCGCAGACCAAGGTGCACGTCACCGCCGTCGAGGTGCAGACCGGCATCGCCGTGGAGATCGAGGACGGCGGCGTCAGCCTCAGCGAGGAGGCCCGCGAACGTGCCGAGCGCATGCTGGCGCAGGCGCAGGCCGGCATCGACCTCAACGACCTGGGTGACAGCCCGCGCCTCGGCATGGCCGTCGTGGGCCGCCTTTCGCAGATGTACAACATGCAGATCTCCCTGCGGCAGTCCGCCTACGGCGGCGTCCGCGCGGTGCTCATCGTGCCGCACGAGATGATCACCACGGGCCCGGCGCCCGGACTCGCCCACGGCATCGGCGCCTCCGCGGTGCCCCGCGTGGACGACAGCGGCAACCTCATCGAGGAGCCCGAGCGCAACATCCGCCGCAAGAAGCCCCGCGTCGTCACCGCGGGCCCGCCGCTGCGTTCCCCGCTCACCGCGGCCATGGAGGACGAGGTCCCCGAGGTCACCGAGTGGACCGAGGGCGGCCTGCCGCAGCGCCGCAGCCGCGTCACGATGTCGCTCAGCGAGCGGTACGCCCTGGAGGCCGAGGCCCAGCGCGCCGCCGAGGCCCACGCCGCCACCACGGCACCGCCGCCGGTCCCCGCGCAGAAGAAGGAAGAGCGCGAGCCCGGCCTGTGGATCGAGGCGTTCATGAAGGGCGTCAAGGGAGACCCCGCCGCTCCCGGCCAGGAACCGCCGCAGGGCACCGACCCACCGCGGGGACCCGACCCTGCGCAGGAATCCCACCGGAACAACCACGGCATCGCCGACGAGGGGGGCTGGCAGTGATCCAGCAGCGCGCCAATTTCGACTGGATGCTGAAGGAGCTGGCCGACGGCGTCCCGCAGACCCGGCAGATCGTCGTCCTCTCCGCGGACGGCCTGCGCATCGCACGCTACGGCGGCGACCCCGACGCGGCCGACCGCATCGCCGCCGCCTGCGCGGGGCTCCAGAGCCTGGCCGCCGCCGTGGCCACCGAGATCCCGCACAGCGACGGCGGCATGAAGATGGTCATCATCGAGATCAACGGCGGCTACTTCTACCTGATGGCCGCGGGCGCGGGCGCGTATCTCGCCGTGCTCGCCGACGAGACCGTCGACGCGGGCCTCATCGGCAACCGCATGCGCGACCTCGTCGTACGGATCGGGGCCCATCTGACGAGCCCGCCACGCCGCGACGGGCAGGCCGTATGACTCCTCCGCAAGGACCTCCCCACGACCCTTCCCCCGGGAAGGAGCCGGGAGGAGAGGCACCCCCCCAACGCGAGCGCCGCGACCCGGACAACCCCGAACGGCTGTACGTCCTGACGGGTGAGGACTCCGAGCGGGCCCCCCTCGACCTCGTCACGCTCATCGTGGCGCGGGGCGAGGCGGCCCCGACGGCGCAGCCCGAACACTCCGCGGTGCTGCGGCTGTGCACGACCCCGATCTCCGTCGCCGAACTGTCGGCCTACCTGGCGCTGCCGTTCAGCGTCGTGACCGTCGTCCTGACGGAGCTCCTCGGGTCCGAGCTCGTCCAGGCGCGCGCCCCCATCGTGCGATCCGCGCTGCCCGACCGATCCCTTCTCGAAGCGGTGATGCATGGACTTCAAAAGCTCTGACACGATCACCGGCCCCCGCAGCGAGGACGTCCTTCCGCACACGGCCACGGCCGCGGTCAAGGTCGTGATCGTCGGCGGCTTCGGGGTCGGCAAGACCACGATGGTCGGCTCGGTGAGCGAGATCCGCCCGCTGACCACCGAGGAGACGATGACCCAGGCGGGCATCGGCGTCGACGACAACTACGGCTCGGAGAGCAAGACGGCGACCACCGTCGCCATGGACTTCGGCCGGATCAGCATCTCCGAGGAACTGGTCCTCTACCTCTTCGGCACCCCGGGCCAGGAGCGCTTCTGGTTCCTGTGGAACGGGCTCTTCGAAGGCGCGCTCGGCGCGGTCGTGCTCGTCGACACCCGCCGCCTCCAGGTCAGCTTCGACGTGATCGGCCGCCTGGAGGAGCGCGGCGTGCCGTTCGTCGTCGCCGTCAACGAATTCCCCGACGCGCCCGACCACGGCATCGAGACCCTGCGCAGGGCCCTCGACCTGGAGCCCCAGGTGCCGATCATGCCGTGCGACGCGCGCCGCAGGGAGTCGAGCAGGGACGTCCTGATGACCTTGATGCGCTACCTGCACTCCCTGACCGCGACCCGTGCCTGATCACGCCCCAGACCGCACTACTCCCTTGTTCTCCCGGCACCCATTGTCCCGGACCCCTTGACGCGAAACCCGGAGCGACGACCGTGACGACTCCCCATCCCACCTGGCCGAGCGCCGACGACCCCGTGGCGCCCCCTCCCGGCTGTCCCGCGCACGGCTTCGGAGCCGGCGGTCTGCGCCGCCTCCACGGCCCCGAGGCGGAGACCGACCTGGCAGGGCTGTACGAGAGGCTGCGGGCCGAGCACGGCCCGGTGGCGCCCGTACTGCTCCACAACGACGTGCCGATCTGGGTGGTCCTCGGGCACAGCGAGAACTTCCACATGGTCCGCACGCCCTCGCAGTACACCCGCGACTCGCGCATCTGGCGCGCCGTGCGGGACGGCAGCGCGGGCCCCGACCACCCGCTCGCGCCCGTCTTCACCTGGCAGCCCATGGCCTCCTTCGTCGAGGGCGACGAGCACCAGCGGCTGCGCGGCGCGGTCACCGGCGCCATGTCGAGCATCGACCACCGGGGCCTGCGGCGCTACATCAACCGCTACACGAACCTGCTGATCAACGACATCTGCCTGGACGGTGAGGCGGAGCTGGTCAGCCAGTTCGCCGAGCATCTGCCCATGATGGTGATGTGCCACATCCTCGGCATGCCCGAGGAGTACAACGAGCGGATCGTCCAGTCGGCCCGCGACATGATCAAGGGCACCGAGACGGCCATCGCCAGCAACGCGTACATCATGGAGGTCCTGATGGGCCTCGTGGCGCGGCGGCGCGCCAAGCCGGAGGAGGACTTCACCAGCAACCTCATCGCGCACCCGGCGCAGCTCACCGACGACGAGGTGGGCGCCCACCTGCGCCTGGTCCTCATCGCCTCCTACGAGGCCACCGCCAACCTCCTCGCCAACGTCCTGCGGATGGTCCTCACCGACCCGCGTTTCCGGGCCCAGCTCAGCGGCGGGCAGATGACGGTGCCCGAGGCGGTCGAGCAGTCCCTGTGGGACGAGCCCCCCTTCAGCGCCATGGTCGGCTACTTCGCCAAGCAGGACACCCAGCTCGGCGGGCAGCGCATCAGGGCGGGCGACGGGCTGATCCTCGGCATCGCGCCGGGCAACGTCGACCCGGTCGTACGCCCCGACCTCGCCGCGAACATGAAGGGCAACCGCTCGCACCTCGCGTTCAGCGGTGGGCCGCACGAGTGTCCCGGCCAGGACATCGGCCGCGCCATCGCCGACATCGGCGTCGACGCGCTCCTGATGCGCCTGCCGGACGTCGAACTCTCCATCGACGAGCGCCGGTTGCGGTGGACGTCGACGATCCTCTCGCGGCATCTGGTGGAGCTGCCGGTGTATTTCGCCCCCCGGCCGCCGCAGGACGCCATGGCCAGGCCGTCCGCGAACGCGCCGAGTTCGCGGGGTGACTGGCACGTCTCCTCGCCGCCGGTCCAGCCGCCCGCCGTCCCGGTCCCGCCGTCGCGGACAGCCGCGCGGACACCGGCGCCCGCGGCCGGACAGGACCGCGGCGAGGGGGCCTGGCAGCGGTTCGTCACCTGGTGGCGCGGCTACTGATCCCAGTCGTCGTACGCCGCCCAGGCGCCCAGCGTCCGCCCGCTCACGAAGCGGTGCGCGACGCCGGTGACCGGGTCGGTGAACGCGAGGACGCGCGCCAGGAGCTGGAGTGGCCGCCGGAAGTCGTCCGGCGCGGCGGGGGCGGCCACCTCCGGGTAGAGCGGGTCGCCGAGGATCGGCAGGCCCAGCGTGTTCATGTGGACGCGGAGCTGGTGGGTGCGGCCGGTGTGCGGGGTGAGCCGGTAGCGGCCGAGGGCGCCACGGTGCTCGACGAGTTCGACACGGCTCTCGCTGTTCGGCTCGGCGCCCTCCACCTCGTACGCGGCGATGATCCCGCGCTCCTTCACGATGTGGCTGCGGACGGTGCGGGGGAGCGGTATGCCGGGGGAGTACGGGGCGACGGCCTCGTACTCCTTGTGTACGCGCCGGTCGCTGAACAGGGTCTGGTAGGCGCCGCGTTCCTCCGGGCGCACGGTGAGCAGGAGCAGCCCGGCGGTCATCCGGTCCAGGCGGTGCGCGGCGCCCAGCGCCGGAATGCCGAGCTCCGTGCGGAGGCGGGCGAGGGCGGTCTGCGTGACGTGGCCGCCGCGGGGCATGGTGGCGAGGAAGTGCGGCTTGTCCACGACCACGATGTGCTCGTCCTGGTGGACGACGTCGATCGTGAACGGCACGGGGACCTCGGCGGGGAGGTCCCGGTGGAACCAGACGAAGGCTCCGGCGGCATAGGGCGTGTCCGCCGCGATGGCCGCGCCGTCCGCGCCGACGACCTTGCCCTCACGGACCATCGCGTCGATGACACCGGGGCCGGCCGCGAGCCGCTCGACCAGGTGGTCACGGACGGTCGGCCACCTCGTCTCCTGGGGCAGTCTGACCCGGACGGGGTCGACGCCGTCGCGCTGGGGCAGCGGGGAGGGCGGGATGCGGGGCTTGCGTCTCATCAGGGGGCCAGCGTAAGCCTGGCCGGGGGCCTTGCGGTGGCGGTGCCCCCCGGTGGAAATTCGCTGCCCTCTCCCTGTCGCCGCTGCCACGATGGGGCCATGCCCTACAAGATCTCCGACGTGGTCGCACCCGGCACCCTCGCCCGGCGGGAGCAGCCGGTGCTCTCCGTCCCCGGCGGGCTCGTCATCCGCCCCTGGCTGCTGACGGACGCGCCCTCCGTGTACGAGGCTTTCCAGGACCCCGCGTTGCAGCGGTGGCACGCGCGCGTGGCCGACTCCGAGAGTGAGGCGCGCGGCTGGATCGAGGACTGGCGCGCGGCCTGGGCGGGGGAGCGGGACGCGTACTGGGCGATAGCCGACGCGGAGACGGACGTCCTGGTCGGCCGGATCGCCCTGAAGCTGATCGTCCTCGCGGACGGCCAGGCGGAGGTCGCGTACTGGACGGTACCGGCGGCCCGCGGCCGCGGGGTCGCCCCGAGAGCCGTGGAGACCCTGTCCCGCTGGGCCTTCGAGGAGGTGGGCCTGCACCGTCTGGAACTGACCCACGCGACGGCCAACGAGGCGTCCTGCCGAGTGGCCACGAAGTCAGGCTTCCCGACGGAGGGCACGAAACGGAGCGCGACACTGCACACGGACGGCTGGCACGACATGCATCTGCACGCCCGCATCGCGGGGCGTGCCGCGACGGCGGCCACCGGCGCGGCGGCCTGACAGCGACTTGGTGATCACCGGCGGCGGCCGGCCCCGGAGCGCGGCCGGCGCGGCGTACGCCTGGAGGCGGCACCCGGGGGAGCGGGTTGCCGCCCACCTCTGCCAAGCGGCCTCGCAGCGTGACGCCGCCGAAGCCCGCGCACTGCTGCTCCGGCGCCGTCGGAGCCGCGCAGCCTGACGGCGGCTGGAGCTGACGGCGCGTTACACCGCTCAAGCCGGCGCAGCGTTACGCCGCTCAAGCCCGTGCACTGCCACTCCGACTCCGTCGGAGCCGCGCAGTCTGATGGCCGCTGCGGCTGGCGCCTTGCACGGATCAGGTCAGCGCGGCTGACGGCGGCTGAAGGTGACGCCGCGTTGCACCGTTCAGGTCAGCGCAGCGTTACGCGGCGGATTCCTGTTCCGCTTCCACCTCTGCGTTCCAGTCCCGCTTCGACGCCTGCCAGCCGTCCTCGTTGTGGCCCAGGCGCCAGTAGCCGGAGATCGAGAGGTGTTCGCGGGGGATCTCGCGTTCCACGCGGAGGTAGCGGCGGAGCTCCTTCACGAAGCCCGCCTCGCCGTGGACGAAGGCCTGCGGGGTGCCCTCGGGGAACTCCAGTGCGCGTACCGCCTCGACCAGCGCCTGGCCGAGCGGGCGGCCCGCGCGGTGGAGCCAGACGACCGGGACGTGCGTCTCGATCTTCTGCTCCTCCTCGGGGCCCTCGACCTCCACGAAGACGTGCGCCGTCGCGCCCTCGGGCAGCGCCTCGGCCGCGGCGGCGATCGCGGGCAGGGCGCTCTCGTCGCCCGCGATGAGGTGCCAGGCCGCGTCGGCCTCGGGGGCATAGCCGCCGCCGGGGCCCAGGAAGCGGATCGTGTCGCCGGGCCGGGCGTCGCGCGCCCAGGGTCCCGCGAGGCCCTCGTCGCCGTGCACCACGAAGTCCACGGTGAGCTCACGGGCCTCGGGGTCCCAGCGGCGCACCGTGTACGTACGGGTCACGGGCCACTGCTCGCGCGGGAACTCCTCGCGGATCCGCTGTATGTCGAACGGCTCGGGATAGGTGACGCCCTCGGCGTCGAACAGCAGCTTCACGTAGTGATCGGTGCAGTCGCCCGCCGTGAACTCGGCGAGGCCCTCCCCGCCGAGGACGACGCGCTGCATGTGCGGGGTAAGCCGCTCGGAGCGCACGACGCGCCCGACGTGAGCCTTCTGTGCCTTGCGTGCCGGACGTTCTGCCATGGCGACGGCCTCCCCTTCAACAACTACTTAGGTTTACCTAAGCTAACACCTCAGTCCTGGAGCGTGGCGACGAGGCGCTGCAACGAGCCGCCCAGATTCCACTGCGCGGCCAGCTCGTCCAGCGTGGCGGGGTCGCGCGGCTCGCGGGGCAGCGCCACGTCGACCTCGGGCAGCGGCACGTCACCGGCGACCCGGACGACCTTCGGCGCGACCGCCACGTACGCCCGCGACTCGTCGAGCCGCTTGCGCTGCGACGGCGTCAGCCTGGACTTCGGGTCGTCGACCGCGGCCATGATCCCGGCCAGGTCGCCGAAGGCGTCCAGGAGCTTGGCCGCGGTCTTCTCGCCGATGCCGGGCACGCCGGGCAGGCCGTCGCTCGGGTCGCCGCGCAGCAGGGCGAGGTCGACGTAGCCGGGGCCGTCGACGCCGTACTTCTCGCGCAGCCACGCCTCGTCCGTGACCTGGAGGCTGCCGACGCCCTTGAGGGGGTACAGGACGCGGATGCCCCGCCGGTCGTCGACCAGCTGGTAGAGGTCGCGGTCGCCGGTGACGATGTCGACCGGGCCCGTCGCGCGGGCCGCGAAGGTGCCGATCACGTCGTCCGCCTCGTACGACTCCACGCCCACGCGCGCGATGCCGAGCGCGTCCAGGACGGCCTCGATCACCGGCACCTGGGGCGCGAGCGTGTCGGGGACCTCTTCGGCGTCCGGGCCCTGCGGCATCTCCTCGGCGACGCGGTGCGCCTTGTACGAGGGGATGAGCTCGACCCGCCACTCCGGGCGCCAGTCCGCGTCCATGCAGGCGACCAGATCGTCCGGGTGGTGGTCCTGGACGAGGCGGGCGATGAAGTCGAGGAGCCCGCGCACGGCGTTGACCGGCGTGCCGTCCGGGGCCTTCACGGATTCCGGCACACCGAAGTACGCCCGGAAGTACAGGGAAGCCGTGTCGAGAAGCATGAGCCGTCGTGTTCGCTGAGTCACGTTGCGCATCATGCCGCACGGCACTGACAGTGGCCCGGACGGCGTGGAGGGCGAAAGAGAGGCGCGTTGCGCATGGCGGCTCCCAGTGCCGAGAGCGCAACACATGTGAACTGGATCACTCTTGTGTTTGGCGTGAATAAGTGTGGGCAGGCGCGCAGCCGGAGCGAAGCCGGTCGCGTTTTCAACTTTTCGATCGGGCAAGTGGCCCGAAGCCACCCACGCTCCACGGCCCGCCGGCGGGGGAGGCGGGCCGTCTTGGTTCAACCCGAGAGGTGTATGTGTCCAGGCTTCAGGCCGAGCGCTTGTACAAGGTGTTCGGCAGACGACCCGATGACGCGGTGGAGAAACTCCGCCACGGAGCCGACCGAGAGGAATTGCGCGCCGACGGCACCACCGCCGCCGTGATCGACGCCTCCTTCGAGGTAGAGCCGGGCCAGATCTTCGTCGTCATGGGTCTCTCCGGATCCGGCAAGTCCACGTTGCTGCGCATGCTCAACGGGCTGTCGGAGCCGACGGCCGGTCACGTCCGCTTCGACGGCCAGGATCTCACCGAGCTGAGCGCCCGCGAGATGCGCGAGGTGCGCTCCAAGAAGATCAGCATGGTCTTCCAGCACTTCGCGCTCTTCCCGCACCGCAGCGTCATGGAGAACGCGGGCTACGGCCTGGAGGTGCAGGGCGTCCCGCGCGCCGAGCGCGAGAAGCGCGCCATCGAGGCGCTGGAGCTCGCCGGCCTCAAGGGCTGGGAGAAGTCCTGGCCCGACGAGCTGTCCGGCGGCATGCAGCAGCGCGTGGGCCTGGCCCGCGCGCTCGCCACCGACGCCGACCTGCTCCTCATGGACGAGTCGTTCAGCGCGCTCGACCCGCTGATCCGCCGCGACATGCAGGACCAGCTCCTGGTCCTCCAGAAGCGGCTGAAGAAGACCATCGTCTTCATCACCCACGATCTGAACGAGGCCATGCGCCTGGGCGACCAGATCGCCGTCATGCGCGACGGCCGCATCGTCCAGATAGGCACCTCCGAGGACATCCTCGTCACCCCGGCCAACGACTACGTCGCCGCGTTCACGCAGGACGTCGACCGCTCCCGGGTCCTGACCGCGGGCGCCATCATGGCCGACCCCGATGACGGCTTCGTGCAGGCAGACGCGCCCGCCACGGTCGCCGCGGACGTTCCCATCATCGAGCTGTTCACGCCCTGCTCCACCAGCGTGGTGCCGGTGGCCGTGACCGACGAGGACGGCACGCTCATCGGAGTCGTGCCGCGCTCCAGGCTGCTCGCCGTGCTCGGCGAGCCGATGGAGTCCGAGGACGCGGTGGAGGCCCTCGCGAAGGGCTCCGCCGACGAGGCCGCGCAGGACGACGGCGGCAAGACCGCGCAGGACAACGGCGGCAAGAGCGTGGGCAAGGTGAGCAGCGGTGCCTAGGATTCCCTTCGGCGACTGGGTCAATGACTCGGTCGAATGGCTCAGAACGAACATGGACTGGCTGTTCGCGTTCATCAAGACGCTCTTCCAGAACATGTGGGACGGCGTCTACGACGTCCTCTCCGCCCCCGAGCCGCTGCTGATGGCGGGCATCCTCGCCATCGTCGCCTTCTGGCTGCGCGGCGTGGTCGGCGGCATCCTGTCCTTCGCGGGCTTCGCGTTCATCGTCTCCCTCGAACTGTGGGACAACGCGATGATGACGCTGGCCCTGGTGCTCGTCGCGACGTTCGTGGCGCTGGTCATCGCCGTGCCCGTGGGCATCTGGGCGGCGCGCTCCAAGACGGTCAGCGGCATCGTGCGGCCCGTCCTGGACTTCATGCAGACGCTGCCCGCGATGATCTACCTCATCCCGGCGCTGCTGTTCTTCCGGATGGGCGCCCCCGCGGGCATCGTCGCCACGATCGTCTTCGCGCTCGCCCCCGGCGTGCGCATGACCGAGCTGGGCATCCGCCAGGTCGACAAGGAGCTGGTCGAGGCCGCCGACGCGTTCGGCACCACGCCCCGCAACACCCTCTTCCGCGTCCAGTTGCCGCTGGCGCTGCCGACGATCATGGCCGGTGTCAACCAGGTCATCATGCTCGGCCTGTCCATGGCGGCCCTGACCGGCATGGTCGGCACCCCGGGCCTCGGCGCCGACGTCAACGCGGCCATCGGCCAGCTCGACGTCGGTCTCGGCGCGGAGGCGGGCGTCTCCATCGTGATCCTCGCCATCTACCTGGACCGCGTCACCAGCGGTCTCGGCGGCCAGGTCTCCCCGCTCGGCCGCCGCGCGCTCGCCAAGCTGCGGGCCGCGCAGGGCCTGAACCTGTGGAACTACCGTCCCCGGCCCGTCGTCGCGGGCGTCGGTGTCGTCATCCTCGCGCTCGTCGCGGGCGGCATGGGCATCTTCACCGATGACAAGACCGAGTCCGTGGCCGACTCCAAGAACGTCGGCCAGGGCAAGGAAATCAACATCGGCTACATCAACTGGGACGAGGGCATCGCCTCCACCTTCCTCTGGAAGGAGATCCTGGAGCAGCGCGGCTTCAAGGTGAACGCCAGCCTCCTGGACGCGGGGCCGCTCTACACCTCGCTCGCCCAGGGCGACGTCGACTTCCAGACGGACTCGTGGCTGCCGACGACGCACGCCACGTACATGAAGAAGTACGGCGACAAGCTGGAGGACCTCGGCTCCTGGTACGACCAGACGTCCCTGGAGCTGACCGTCCCCGCCTACATGAAGGACGTCGACTCGCTCGCCGACCTCAAGGGCAAGGGCGACAAGTTCGGCGGCAAGATCACCGGCATCGAGCCGAGCGCCGGTGAGATGCAGCTCCTGAAGAGCAAGATCCTCAAGGAGTACGGCCTCGACAAGGAGTACAAGGTCGTCGACGGCTCCACCACGGCGATGCTGTCCGAGCTGAAGGCGGCGTACGACAAGAAGGAGCCGATCGTCGTCCCGCTCTGGTCACCGCACTGGGCGTACAACGACTTCAAGCTGAAGAAGCTCAAGGACCCGAAGGGCGCCTGGGGCAAGGGCGACGGCGTGCACTCGCTGGCGCGCAAGGGCTTCTCGAAGGAGAACCCGCAGGTCGCCAAGTGGCTGAAGAACTTCTCGATGGAGGAGAAGCAGCTCACCAGCCTCGAAGCGGAGATCAACAAGGCCGGCAAGGGCAAGCAGCAGGACGCCGTCCGCGCCTGGCTGAAGAAGAACCCCAAGGTCGTCAACAAGCTCGCCCCGCTGCCGAAGAACACCGGCGGCGAGGAGAAGAAGCGTCCGCTGAAGGCCGCGTACTTCGCCTGGGACGAGAACATCGCCGTCACCAACCTGTGGAAGCGTGTCCTGGAGAAGCGCGGCTACACGATGGAGCTGACGCCGGCCGACGTGGGCCCCGCCTACACCGGTCTCGCGCAGGGTGACATCGACCTCAACCTCGACGCCTGGCTGCCCACCGCCCAGAAGACGTACTGGGAGAAGAACAAGGCGAACCTCAAGGACCTCGGTTCCTGGTACAGCCCGACCTCCCTGGAGGTCGCCGTCCCGTCCTACGTCAAGGACGTCAAGTCGCTCGCCGACCTCAAGGGCAAGGGCGACAAGTTCAAGGGCAAGATCATCGGCATCGAGCCGGGCACCGGCGTGATGCAGGCGCTCAAGGACAAGGTCCTGCCCGGGTACGGCCTGGAGGACGAGTACGAGATCGCCGCGGGCTCGACCCCGGCGATGCTCACCGAGCTGAAGGCCGCGTACGCCAAGAAGGAGCCGGTCGCGGTCCTGCTCTGGTCGCCGCACTGGGCGTACAGCGAGTACAAGCTCACCAAGCTGAAGGACCCCAAGGGCGGCTTCGGCAAGGGCAACACGATCCGCACGCTCTCCGGCAAGGACTTCCCGAGCCAGTACCCGCAGCTCACGAAGTGGCTCAAGAACTTCAAGATGAGCGAGCCGGAGCTGGCGAGCCTGGAAAACGAGATCAACAAGGCGGGCAAGAACAACGAGCCCAAGGCCGTTGACGCCTGGCTGAAGAAGAACCCGGGCTTCGAGGAGAAGATGACCTCCGCGAAGTAGTCCCACCGCGGCACCCTCTGGAGGGGTGGGCCTCGCCCTGTGGCGAAGCCCACCCCTTCCGGCGTTCCCGCGGGCCGTCCCGGTGCCTAATCTCGACTGGGCCCGCCCCATCCGGAACAGAACCATCCGGAACCGGGTCATCCGGAACAGAACCGAACGAACGTGAGCCCCGTGAACGCCAGGCAGCCAAGGACGGCCCGCCTCTACCTCGCCGCCGCCCTCGCCCTGGCCGCCTCCCTGCTCGTCGCGCAGTTCGCGCGGGCGGAGGCCGCCCCCGCGTCCGCGGCCACCGCGCGCCTCGCCGCGCTCGCCGGGGACGTCACCGCCGCCGACGGGCACCGCTACGACATGCGGGACCACACCGGGCGCACCATGGACGCCGCGCAGATCGAGCAGGCCCAGGACGGCAGCTATCTCGCCGTCTACCACACGCTCCTGGCCGACGGCCGTTTCCACGCGGCGGTCGCCACCTCCACCGACCTGCTCCACTGGCAGCGCCGCCACGACTTCGGCCCCGGCACCCACCAGGCCTCGCTCGCCCACGACGGCCGCGGCGGCTACGTCCTCGCCCACGAGAAGGACCCGCGCAACCACATCGCCGTGCGGTCGTACGAGGATGTCGCGGCGCTCCTCGCGGGCCGCGCCCGGCACTCCTTCGACGCGCCGCTCACCCTGTCGCGCTGTGCCGAGGGCACGCCGAGCATCACCGCGGTGCGCGGCGCGACCGTCCACCTCACCGGGCACTACCGCGCGGGCTGCGACACAGACCGCCAGCTCCGGGCCACGCTCACCGGCTTCAGGCACTGGCACGCCGAGCCCGACCGGCGGCTCGACCGGGCCGTGCGGTCCCAGGGCAACGGCGGCAACATCGGGGACCGCGCGCCCGTCGAGCTCGGCGGTCAGCGGGTGGTCCTCGTCGAGGGACAGGGGCGGCGCGGGGACTTCGGGAGCTGGGCCACGTACGCCTACGATCCCCCGAGTGGACGCGCCGACCGCCTCGACATCCGCACCCACGGCGGCAGCCGCGCCTTCGCCAACCCCTCCGCCACGCTGCTGACCGACCCGCGCGGCGAACCGGCTCTCCTCGTGAGCCTGTTCGTGCCCCGCGAGGGTTCCGCCCCGGGCGAATCCGGACAACTGCTCTACTGGCGCGAACTCGGGAAGTAAGGTCGGCGGCCGGAGCTTTTCCGTACCCGCGGTGGGAGGCGAGTGACGGGCGGTCCCGGCAACGGGGCAGAACCGTCCGGCGAACATGCGTAGGGTGCAGACAACCCCTCAGGGTTGAGAGTGGACGATGCGCTGAAGGGAGCCGAGGCGATGGACGAGCACAAGGAGACCCTCCGGGTGGGCTCGGCCGTGCGGCGGCGCCGCAGGCAGCTCGAACTCACCCTCGCCGTCGTCGCCGAGCGCAGCGGCCTCTCCGTGCCGTTCCTCAGCCAGATCGAGAACGAGCGCGCCCGGCCCAGCATGCGCTCCCTGCAACGGGTCGCCGACGCTCTGTGCACCACCGACGTGGAGCTCCTGGCCGCCGCCGACCCGGCCCGCACCGTCGAGGTCGTGCGCGCGGACGACGACACGGACCTGGACCACTCGACACCCGAGGCGCGCGTACGGGAACTGGCGCGCGGCCACCATCAGCTGCACGCCCTGGAGTTCATCGGCGACCACGACGAGGGCCGCGAATTCCAGCACCGCAACGACGAGTTGATGTACGTCATCGAGGGTGCCGTCGAGATGGAGGCGGAGAGCCGCGCCTACCGCCTCGGACGCGGCGACTCCCTCTTCCTCACCGGCGGTGTGCGCCACCGGTGGCGGGCCACCGTGCCGGACACCCGGGTCCTGGTGGTCGCCGTCGGCGACCACATCGAGGCGGTGGACGACGGGGGGCGCTGACGTGCCGCGCGGACCGCTGCGGGTCGTCTCCCTCGTGCCCTCGCTGACCGAGGCGGTCGCCGTCACGGTGCCGGGGGCGCTGGTCGGGGCGACGGAGTGGTGCACCCACCCGGCGGGCCTCGACGTCACCCGCGTGGGCGGCACGAAGAACCCGGACGTGCCCCGCGTCGTGGCCCTCGCGCCCGACCTGGTGATCGCCAACGAGGAGGAGAACCGCGCCCCCGACCTGGCGGCGCTGCGGGCGGCCGGCATCGAGGTCCTGGTGACCGAGGTGCGGACGCTGCCCCAGGCCTTCGTGGAGCTGGAGCGGGTCCTCGTGGCCTGCGGCGCCGGGCGCCCCCGCTGGCTCCGGGAGGCCGAGACCGCGTGGCGGAACCTGCCGCCCCCCACGGCCCGGCTGCGGGCGGCCGTCCCGGTCTGGCGGCGGCCGTGGATGGTCCTCGGCCGCGACACGTTCGCGGGCGACGTCCTGGCGCGCCTGGGCGTCGACAACGCGTACGCCGCTCACGCCGAGCGCTATCCGAAGGTCTCCGTCGAGGAACTGCGGAGCCCGGACCTGGACCTGCTGGTCCTGCCCGACGAGCCCTACCGCTTCACACCCGACGACGGCCCCGAGGCGTTCCCCGACTCCCCGTCGATCGCCCTGGTCAGCGGCCGCCACCTCACCTGGTACGGGCCCTCGCTGGCCCGGGCTCCCGCGGTGCTCGGCGCGGCGCTGCGAGCAGCGATCCGTTGAGGACGCCGCGCAGGGTGTGCGCGAGGGCCACGGCGCAGGCGACGGCGAGGGCGGCGAAGAGACCGGCCGCGAGCCAGTCGTAGGCGGCAAGGCCCGTGTGCCGGGCGAGGCCCTCGGCGCCCGTCACGCAGGTGCCGACGGGGAAGGTGAACGCCCACCAGGTCATCGCGAAGCCCATGCCCTCGCGCCGGGCGCGCAGCACCATGGCTGCCGCGAGGGCCAGCCAGAGCAGGGCGAAGCCCATCACGGGCACTCCGTAGAGCACGGCGAAGGCGAGGAAGCCGCGGGCGAGCGGGGCGGGCAGGACGCCCGGCGCGACGTCCGCGAACTTGTCGGCGGCGGTCGTCGACTGCCCCAGGGGGCCGAGCACCAGCAGGAGCGTGGGGGTCAGGGCGGTCGGCAGCGGGCCCGCGGTCACCAGACGGGCGAAGATCACCGGCAGCATCACCAGGGTGGCGAGCAGGCTCAGGCCGAACATCGCGAAGCAGGCGTACAGCAGCGTCTGCTGCGGCTGGCCCGGGGGCAGATGCGGGACCAGCAGCGGGCCGACGGCGGCCGACACCATCGGCGCGACCACGGGCAGCAGCCAGACCGGCGACGCCTGGTCGGCGGTGATGCGGTGCCGGACCACCATCAGGTACGGGATGGCGACGGCCGCGGCGAGGCCGATGGCCGTGCCGAGGGTGAACAGGACGGTGTCGAGGGCGAGCGCCGCGCCGGTGCCGATCCAGTCCTCGCCCACGAGCAGCGCGCCCGCGCCGACCGAGAGCAGGGCCATCGACAGACAGCCGTAGAACGGTGCGACGGCCGGGTCGAGGAGGTGGGCGCGGGCCTGGTCGCGGTGGTGCGCCCAGTGCGCGGCGCGGGCGACGAGCAGCACGGCGAGCATCACCAGGGACAGCGCCCAGACAGCGGTGCAGGCGGTGCGCAGCCCGGGGAACCCGTAGGGGAGGGCGGCGCCCGCGTTGGCGACGATGGCGGTACCCATGACGCAGGCGTACCAGTTGGGCCCGAGGTGGCGGACGCCTGACGCCCGGGCACCGGCTTCGGGGGCCTGACCTGCGGCTGCGCCGGACGACGCGGTACGAGAGGGTGGGACGGCGGTGACCATGGCCTAACTGTCGTACGGAGCGGTGACCGTCACCAGGAGAGCTCTTCCTATGGGCACATAAGCTGGCTTTATGAGCTCGTCCCCTGTACCGCCTTCCCGTCCCTTCGACCCCGCTTCGCCGCAGGCCTCACTCGCCCACCGGGTCCCCGATCTCGGGGGGCTCCAGCTGCTGCTCGCCGTGGCGCGGCTCGGCAGTCTCGGGCGGGCCGCGCGGGAGCTGGGCATCACGCAGCCCGCCGCGAGCAGCAGGGTCCGCGCCATGGAGCGGCAGCTCGGCGTGGCCCTCGTCGACCGGTCGCCGCGCGGCTCGCGCCTCACGGATGCCGGGGCCCTGGTGACCGACTGGGCGGGGCGGATCGTGGAGGCGGCGGAGGCCTTCGACGCGGGGGCGCAGGCGCTGCGCGACCGGCGGGACTCACGGCTCAGGGTGGCGGCGAGCATGACCATCGCCGAGTACCTGCTGCCGGGCTGGCTCATCGCCCTGCGCACCCAGCGGCCCGACACGGCGGTGTCGCTGCTCGCGGGCAACTCCGCGGCCGTGGCGTCCCGGCTCCTCGCCGGTGAGGCGGACCTCGGCTTCGTCGAGGGCCTGACGGTGCCGGGCGGCCTCGACGACGTGGTCATCGCGCACGACCGCCTGGTCGTGGTGACGGCCCCTTCGCACCCGTGGGCGCGCCGCGACAAGCCGCTCGACCCCGCGGAGCTCGCTGCCACGCCCCTGATCCTCCGCGAGGAGGGCTCCGGCACCCGCCAGGTGCTCGACGCGGCGCTCGGCGGCCTCGCCCGCCCGCTGATCGAGCTCTCCTCCACGACGGCGGTCAAGGCCTCGGCGGTGAGCGGCGCGGGCCCCTCGGTCCTGAGCGAGCTGGCGGTGGGCGAGGAGCTGGCCGCCCGCCGCCTGGTGGAGATCCCCCTGCGTGACGTGCGCCTGCGCCGCGAACTGCGAGCGGTCTGGCCGACGGGCCACCGCCCGGCGGGCCCGGCGCGGGACCTCCTGACCCTGACGAGGAACGGCCCCGGCACGCGCACGGCGTGAGCGGCGGCTACTCCCGCGCCGCCCGGTCCGAGTCGCCCGTATCCGTACGGGAGGCCAGCCGCTCGTACCGCTGCCGGGCGGCCTGCGGGGTGCCGAGGCCGAGGCCGAAGGCGATCTCCGGCCAGGTCATGCCGCGGCCCCGCGCCATCTGGAGCAGCCCGGTCTCCAGTTCGTCCAGCTCGCCGCGGACCAGCGGCAGCAGGGTCAGCGCCGCCGTGATGTCGGCATGGTCCACGTCCGGCTCGCCGTCCGTCGGCTTCGCGGCGCCGCTGAGCAGGAACGACACCAGCCTGACCGCTTCGTGGGGGCCGAGAACCGTGGGGTGTGCCTGCCTGCGCCGCTGCTCGTCGTCGGCGCCGTGCCGTTCGGCGACGCGCATCAGCGCCGCGTAGACCCGCTGGGCGCGGGCCTGCTCCGGGTGGGGTGCGGTGAAGGGGTCGGCGGCGCCGGGGGGCCGCTCGGGAGTGGCTGTCATGAGATCAGCGTGCGCCCGCACACAAGATACTGTCAACCTCTCGTTGTGAACAGAGTGTTTGCAAGGGTTGCGGCTGCCGCTGCGGCGGCCCCGGGCCGGCTCAGGATGCGGCTCTGACCAGCGCCTCCATCACCCGTGTGTCGTCCCCCATCTCCGGATGCCACTGGACGCCAAGTGTCCAGGCGGGGCCGGGAAGTTCGATGGCCTCGGGGGTGCCGTCCTCCGAGTGGGCCGAGACGACGAGGTTCTTGCCGAGGCGGTCCACCGCCTGGTGGTGGTAGGTCGGGACGCCCGTGGAGGCGTCCGGGGCGATCGACGCGTAGAGCGTGCCCGCGACCGGCCGCACCGCGTGGGTGCCGAACGCGCCCACCTTCTCCGAGTGGCCGTCCAGGTGCTGGACCAGCGTCCCGCCCAGCGCCACGTTCAGGAGCTGCATGCCACGGCAGATGCCCAGCAGGGGAGTTCCGGAGTCCAGGGCCGCCTCGATCAGGGCCAGCTCCCAGGCGTCCCGCCGGGGCGCGGGCGGGCCGGTGCGCTCATCCCGTTCGGCGCCGTAGCACGCGGGGTCGACGTCAGGGCCGCCCGCGATCACCACGCCGTCGAGCCGGGCGACGGCCGACGCGGCCCTCTCCGGCTCGTCCGGCGGCAGCATCGCGGCGAGGCCGCCCGCCGCCTGCACCAGGAGCGGGTACCCGGCGGGCAGCAGGGCCGCGGGCAGCTCCCAGGCGCCCCAGCTCGCGCTCGGCACCCAGTACGTACTGACTCCGATCAGTGGCCTGTTCATTGAACTCCCCTCGTGTTGGTGATGTTCACCGTGCCACCGCCGCGCGGCGGTCAGTCGTCAGTCGCGTGCCAGCTCCGCCTCGGCCGCCGCCAGCGCAGCGAACTCCTCCTCCGGGGCGCGCGCCACCAGGTGCTTGCGGCTGTAGAGGCCGAAGTAGGCGAGCGCGACCACGTACACCCCGAGCGCGATGAACGCCGCCGTCACGTCCACGAGGAACGTCGCGACCAGCGCCGCGCAGGCGAGGACCAGCGCGACGGAGGAGGTGAGGACGCCGCCGGGGGTGCGGTAGGGCCGCTCAAGGTCCGGCTCGCGGCGGCGCAGCACGATGTGCGACAGCGACATCAGGGCGTACGAGATGGTGGCGCCGAACACCGCGACGTTCAGCATGCGGGCACCGTCCCCGGTGGCCGCCGCGAGCCCGAAGCCGATCGCGCCGGGGACGAGGAGGCCCAGGTAGGGCGCCTTGCGGCTGCTGGTCAGGGAGAGGAAGCGGGGGAGGTAGCCGGCCCGGGAGAGCGCGAAGAGCTGGCGGGAGCCCGCGTAGATGAGGGAGAAGAAGGAGGCCACCAGGCCCGCGAGCCCGGCGTAGTTGATGACGCGGCTCAGGCCCGTGGCCTTGCCGTCCGGCTGCAACGCCTCCACCAGCGGATTGCCCGCCGACTGGATGGCCGCCGAGCCGCGCGCGCCCGCCGAGGCGAAGAAGGTGAGCAGGGCGAGGAAGACCAGGATGCAGAGCGACCAGCGGATCGCCCTCGGCAGCGTGCGTGCCGGGTCCTTGGTCTCCTCGGCGGCCAGCGGCACGCCCTCGACCCCGAGGAAGAACCACATGCCGAACGGGAACGCCGCCCAGATGCCCAGCAGGCCCAGCGGCAGCCACGAGTTGGAGCCGAGGGCGTCCGTGTCCACGGGGATGTCATTGAGCCGGGAGGCGTCGAACTCCATGAACGCGCCGACCGCGAAGACGAGCAGCGCCACCACCGCGATGCCGGTCACGACGAAGCTGAACCGCAGCGCCTCGCCGACGCCCCAGAGGTGGATGCCGATGAAGACGACGAAGCAGGCGAGGTAGACCGGCCAGCCCGAGGTCAGACCGAAGAGGCCGAGCGACTCCACGTAGTCGCCGATGAAGATGGAGATCGCGGCGGGCGCCAGGATGTACTCGATGAGGATGGCCGTGCCGGTCAGGAAGCCGCCCCAGGGGCCGAGCGCCCGGCGCGCGAAGCCGTAGCCGCCGCCGGCCGTGGGCAGTACGGAGGAGAGCTCGGCCAGCGAGAAGACCATGCAGGCGTACATCACGCCCATGAGCGCCATGGCGATGCCGAGGCCGCCGAACCCCCCTTCCGCGAGGCCCGAGTTCCAGCCCGAGAAGTCGCCGGAGACGACGTAGGCGACGCCGAGGCCGGTGAGCAGCACCCAGCCCGCGTTGCCCCGGCGGAGCGACCTGCGCTCCAGGTAGTCGTCCGCCGGTTCGGCGGGGCGAGGTTCGGCGGCGCCCGGTGCGGCGGGACGTGGTCCGACGGGACCCGGATCGGAGGATTCCACGGTCATGGCACGGCTCCTATGCGGCGGCGGCACTGCGACGGGCGGCTTAATGGAACGGAGCCATACCTTTGCCGCCCCGGGCGGCGGAAATCAAGACCCGTGCGTTACCGCGTGGTTAATGTGTGCCCTCACGTCAAGAATCCCCGCAACAGCGCCGCCGTACCCGCGCAGTGCTCCCGCATCATCTCCCGCGCCCCGTCCGCGTCCCCGTCGAGCACCGCGTCGACGAGCGCGGTGTGCTGACGCTGGGAGTGCTCCAAGTTCCGTACCAGCAGCGGGATGCAGTCCAGGAGCTCGTTCACGGTCGCCCGCACCGCCGCGTACTGCGCGGTCAGCGTCGGCGATCCGCAGAGCTCGGCGAGCGTCAGGTGCAGCAGGGTGTCCAGGCGGCGGTACTCCGCCAGCGGCGCGTCATGCGTCCGCGCCAGCGCGTCCCGCAGCCGGTCCGCCTGCCCCGCGTCGAGACCGTGCGCCGCGCAGAGCCCGGCCGCCCCGACCTCCAGCACCTCGCGGAAGCGCAGCGCGTCCTCGACGTCCACGTCCACGACCCTGCGGCGCAGCTCGTCCTCGCCCGCGGCCCCGGGGCGCCGGCGCACGAAGGTGCCGCCGTACCGCCCGCGCCGCGACTCGACGAGGCCCTGGTCCTGGAGCACCTTCAGGACCTCGCGCAGTGTGACGCGGCTGATGCCGAGGCGGTCGGCGAGCTCCCGCTCCGACGGCAGGCGCTCGCCGCCGGGCACGAGGCCCAGGCGTACGACCTGGAGGATCTGCTCCAGGGCCTCCTCGAAGCCGTTGCCCGCGCGCACCGGACGCAGCACCGGGGTCAGCCGGTCGTCGTCCTGCGGCGCCCGCGCGCTCCCCACGCCCCGCACGGGCGAGGTGTCCTCTTCCGTGTGCGACATGCCCGCACCCCCTTCCCAAGCAAAGGTTCTCCGCAATACCTTATGGCCCTCGGCTGACCCAAGGAGGCTTTTCCCGTGGCAGACCGCACACCCCCGCTCGCCGTCGAGGAGCTCAAGGCCCTCGTCGCGAGCGGCGAGATCGACACTGTCGTCCTGGCCTTTCCCGATATGCAAGGGCGGCTCCAGGGCAAGCGGTTCGCCGCCCGCTTCTTCCTCGACGATGTCCTCGAACACGGCACGGAGGGCTGCAACTACCTCCTCGCCGTCGACCCGGAGATGAACACCGTCGACGGATACGCGATGTCCTCCTGGGACCGCGGTTACGGCGACTTCGCCATGCACGCCGACCTCACCACCCTGCGGCGCGTCCCCTGGAACGAGGGCACCGCGATGCTGGTCGCGGACCTCGCCTGGAGCGACGGCTCGCCCGTGGTCGCCGCGCCCCGGCAGATCCTGCGCCGCCAGCTGGAGCGCCTCGCCGAACTGGGCCTCAGCGCCCACGTGGGCACCGAGCTGGAGTTCATCGTCTTCAAGGACACCTACGAGCAGGCGTGGGACGCCGGGTACAAGGACCTGACCCCGGCCAACCAGTACAACATCGACTACTCCGTCCTCGGCACCGGCCGCATCGAACCCCTCCTGCGCCGTATCCGCAACGAGATGGCGGCGGCAGGCCTCGTCGTCGAGTCCGCCAAGGGCGAGTGCAACCCCGGCCAGCACGAGATCGTGTTCCGCTACGACGAGGCCCTCGTCACCTGCGACCAGCACGCCATATACAAGACCGGCGCCAAGGAGATCGCGGCCCAGGAGGGCGTCTCGCTCACCTTCATGGCCAAGTTCAACGAGCGCGAGGGCAACTCCTGCCACATCCACCTCTCGCTCCAGGACGCCGACGGCGACAACGTCATGGCCGGTTCGCCGGACGACCCCGGAGGCATGTCGCCCCTCATGCGGCACTTCCTCGCGGGCCAGCTCGCCGCGCTGCGCGACTTCTCCCTGCTCTACGCGCCCCACATCAACTCCTACAAGCGGTTCGTGCCCGGCTCCTTCGCCCCCACCGCCGTCGCCTGGGGGCAGGACAACCGCACCTGTGCCCTGCGCGTCGTCGGCCACGGCCGCTCCCTGCGCTTCGAGAACCGGCTGCCGGGCGGTGATGTGAACCCGCACCTCGCGGTCGCGGGGCTCGTCGCGGCGGGTCTGTACGGCGTGGAGCAGAAGCTCGAACTGCCCGAGGAGTGCACGGGCAACGCCTACTCCGGCGAGTACGCACACGTCCCCACCACCCTGCGCGAGGCCGCCGAGCTCTGGGAGAACAGCCCGGTCGCGAAGGCCGCCTTCGGCGACGAGGTCGTCGCGCACTACCGCAACATGGCGCGGGTCGAGCTGGACGCCTTCGACTCCGCGGTGACCGACTGGGAGCTCCGCCGCTCCTTCGAACGCATGTGAGGCAGCCTTGCCAGACGCACCGAACGTCGACGTACTGAACCTCGACGTACTGAACCCGGCGACGGAAGAACTCGTCGCGACCGTCCCCGCCGCCACCCCGCAGGACGTCGACGCCGCCGTCGCCCGTGCGGCGCGCGCCCAGGAACAGTGGGCCGCGGCGGCCCCCGCCGACCGCGCCCGGCTGCTTCGCCGCTTCGCCGCCCAGGTCGACGACCACCTGGAGGAGCTGGCCCGCCTGGAGGTGCGCGAGGCGGGGCACGTCATCGGCAACGCCCGCTGGGAGGCCGGCAACGTCCGCGACCTCCTCGACTTCTCCGCCGGGGGAGCCGAACGGCTGAGCGGCAGGCAGATCCCCGTACCCGGCGGCCTGAACGTCACCGTCCTGGAGCCCCTCGGCGTCGTGGGCGTCATCGCCCCCTGGAACTTCCCGATGCCGATCGCCGCGTGGGGCACGGCCCCCGCCCTCGCGGCGGGCAACGCGGTGATCCTCAAGCCGGCCGAGACGACACCGCTCACCGCGCTCCGCCTCGCCGAACTCGCCCTGGCGGCGGGCCTGCCCGAGGGACTCTTCCAGGTCCTGCCCGGCGTGGGCGGCGTCGCGGGCAGGGCGCTGGTCGAGCACCCCGGCGTAGCCAAGATCGTGTTCACCGGCTCCACTCGCGTCGGCAAACAGATCATGGCCACCTGCGCCGACCGGGTGAAGCGGCTGACCCTCGAACTCGGCGGCAAGAGCCCGAACATCGTCTTCGCCGACGCCGACGTGGAGGCGGCGGCCCTCGCCACCCCCATGTCGTACCTGGACAACTCCGGCCAGGACTGCTGCGCTCGCACCCGCGTCCTCGTGCAGCGCTCGGTGTACGACCGCTTCATGGAGATGGTGGCGCCCGCGGTCGAGTCCGTCGTCGTGGGCGACCCGTCCGACGAGAAGACCCAGATGGGCCCGCTGATCTCCCGGGCCCAGCTCGACCGCGTCCGGTCCTACGTCACCCCCGGCGACGGCATCCACGGGACGGCCCCCGACGGCCCCGGCTTCTGGTTCCCGCCGACGCTGCTCACCGATGTCGACCCGGGCGCCCCGGTGGCCACGGAGGAGGTCTTCGGCCCCGTCGCCGTCGTCATCCCCTTCGAGGACGAGGCCGACGCCGTGCGTCTCGCCAACGCCGGCGACTACGGCCTCTCCGGCTCGATCTGGACCCGTGACGTGGGCCGCGCGCTCCGCGTCTCGCAGGCGGTCAAGGCGGGAAACCTGTCCGTCAACTCGCACTCCAGCGTGCGCTACTGGACCCCCTTCGGCGGCTACAAGCAGTCCGGCCTCGGCCGCGAGCTCGGCCCGGACGCCCTGCACGCCTTCACGGAAACCAAGAACGTCTTCATCAGTACGGAGGCCTGAACCCCTATGTCAGAGAACATCTGCCGCCGCCTCGTCGGCCGCACCGCCGTCATCACCGGCGCCGGCAGCGGCATCGGACTCGCCACCGCGCGGCGCCTCGCCTCCGAGGGCGCCCACGTCGTCTGCGGCGACATCGACGAGGCCGCGGGCAAGAAGGCCGCCGATGAGGTCGGCGGGATCTTCGTGAAGGTCGACGTCACCGACGCCGAGCAGGTCGACGCGCTGTTCAAGACGGCCTTCGACACCTACGGCTCCGTCGACATCGCCTTCAACAACGCGGGCATCTCGCCGCCGGACGACGACTCCATCCTCGACACCGGCCTCGACGCCTGGAAGCGCGTCCAGGAGGTCAACCTCACCTCCGTCTACCTGTGCTGCAAGGCCGCCATCCCCTACATGCGCCGCCAGGGCAAGGGCTCCATCATCAACACCGCCTCGTTCGTGGCCCGGATGGGCGCCGCGACCTCGCAGATCTCCTACACCGCGTCCAAGGGCGGCGTCCTCGCCATGTCCCGTGAGCTCGGCGTCCAGTTCGCCCGCGAGGGCATCCGCGTCAACGCGCTCTGCCCGGGCCCCGTCAACACCCCGCTGCTCCAGGAGCTGTTCGCCAAGGACCCCGAGCGCGCCGCACGCCGCCTCGTGCACATCCCCGTGGGCCGCTTCGCCGAGGCCGACGAGCTCGCCGCCGCCGTGGCGTTCCTCGCCAGCGACGACTCCTCGTTCGTCAACGCCACCGACTTCCTCGTGGACGGCGGCATCTCCGGGGCGTACGTGACCCCGCTGTAGGCACAGCGCGCAGTTCACCAAGGAGCCACCCAGGCGTCAGCCGGGCGTCGCACGACGCCCGGCTGACCTGCGTAGACACGGGAGTGTGTTCGTGAACCTCAAGCGCCGCGCCGCCGCGGCCACCGCTGTACTCGCCGTCGCCGCCGCCGGTCTCGTCGCCGTCCAGGCCACCGCCGAGGCCACCCAGACCGAAGCCCGCGGCCGGTCGCTGACCTGCCCCGCCCTCACCGTCTCCCAGGGCTGGTACGGCGAGAACCGGGCACGGCTCCAGCACATGATCGATACGTACGGCCACTGCGGCCCCCGGCGCCACCACGGCGGGGCCAAGCCCGTCGCCACGTTCGACTGGGACAACACGGTCATCAAGAACGACGTCGGCGACGCCACCATGTACTGGCTGCTGCGCAACGGCAGGATACGCACCCCGGCCGAGGGCGACTGGCACACCACGAGCCGCCATCTGACCGACCCGGCCGCCAAGGCCCTGGCGAAGGCCTGCCCGGCCACCGCCGCCACCCTGCCCACCCGGCGGAACACCGCCTGCGCCGACGAGATCCTCTCCGTCTACGGCGAGGGCACCACGACCGGCGGCGCCCCGGCCTTCGCGGGCTTCGACCACCGCCGCATGGAGCCGCAGTACGCCTGGCTCGCCCAGCTCACCCGCGGCTGGACCACCCAGCAGGTCGAGCACTTCGCGGCGGCCGCCCGCAAGGAGAACCTCACCGCGCCGGTCGGCACCGAACAGCGGGTCGGCAGCGGCAGGGCCACCGGCTGGGTCCGCCACTACGACCAGCAGCGCGACCTGATCCGCACCCTGAAGAAGGCCGGCTTCGACGTCTACGTCGTCTCCGCGTCACCCGAGCCGGTCGCCGAGGTCTGGGCGCGCGGCGTCGGCGTCGACGCCCGCCACACCATCGGCATCCGCAACGTCACCGCCCACGGCAGGCTCACCGCTCACCTCAAGGGCTGCGGCACCGTCAGGGACGGCGACGACTCGATGATCACGTACATCGACGGCAAGCGGTGCTGGATCAACCAGGAGATCTTCGGCGTGCGCGGCGCGGCGGCCGAGAAGGTGCGACCGGCCGCGCACCGCCAGGTGTTCGCGGCGGGCGACTCCGACACGGACGTCTCCTTCCTGCGCGACGCCACCGGGCTGCGGCTCGTCCTGAACCGCAACAAGGACGAACTGATGTGCCGCGCCTACGACAACGGCGACGGCCGCTGGCTGGTCAACCCCATGTTCATCCGGCCCAAGGGCGCGAGGACCGGCCCCTACCCCTGCGCCACCACCGGCTACACCGAACGGGACGGCACACAGGGCCCGGTGCGCCGCGCGGACGGCTCCGTGATCCCCGACCAGAGGGACGCTGTGCACGGCGCGCCGACGCTGTCGTCAGGCTCGTAGTACTGATGTACGGTGCACTCACATGCGTACCAGACACCTTGTGGCGCTGACGCTGGCCACGGCCGCCTCCCTGGCAGCCGTGCCCGCAGCTTCCCCCGCGGCCGCCGCCACGCCCGCGAACTCCCGTACCACCGACGCGCACTGTCCGCAGCTCTCGAAGAAACTGAAGTGGCACGGTGACAACCGCGCCAAGCTCCAGCGGATGATCGACGAGCGCGGACGCTGCTCGGACCCGCACCTCGGACACGGCGGGAAACGCCCGGTCGCCGCCTTCGACTGGGACAACACCATCACCAAGAACGACGTGACCGACGCGACCATCGCCTGGTCCCTGCGGCACGACAAGATCCTGCGGCCCAAGAGCTGGAAGTCCACGAGCAAGTGGATGACCGACGCCGCCGACCGCGCCCTGACCAAGGCGTGCGGCACGAAGGTCCCCGTCGGCAAGCCGCTGCCCACCTCCACGAACACCGCCTGCGCCGACGAGATCTTCGAGGTCCGCGAGGACGGCAGGACGATGAGCGGCGCCGCCGCCTTCGCCGGGAAGTGGGACCACCGCCACACCGTCCCGCAGTACGCCTGGGTGCCGCAGATCTTCGCCGGGCACACCGTCCCCGAACTGGAGTCGTACGCCGCGAAGGCCCGTAAGGAGGCGCTGGCCGCCCCCATAGGCAGCGAGCAGACCGTCGGCACGCACGAGATCCCCGGGTACGTGCGCTACTACGACCAGCAGCGCGACCTGATCCGCACCCTGAAGAAGGCCGGGTTCGACGTCTACATCGTCTCGGCGGGTTCCGAGCCGGTCACCGAGGTGTGGTCCAAGAGCGTGGGCATCGACCGCGCGCACACCGTCGCCATCCGTTCCGTCCTGGACCGCGAGGGCCGCATCACCACCTGGAACCAGGGCTGCGGGGGAGTGCCCGTCAACAAGGGCGAGGCCATCCCGTACATCGACGGCAAGCGGTGCTGGATCAACCAGGAGATCTTCGGCGTCAAGGGCAAGGCGGCCTGGCAGAAGCAGGACCGCGCCCACCGCATCGCGCTCGGCGGCGGTGACGCCGACACGGACGTGACCTTCGTCGGCGACGCCACCGGCGCGCACCTCGTGCTCAACCGCAACAAGGCCGAGTTCATGTGCCGCGCGTACGACGACGCCGACGGCCGCTGGGTCGTGAACCCGATGTTCATCGAGCCGCTGCCGCGCAAGTCCGGCACCTACCCGTGCTCGACCGCCGCGTACAACGAACACGGCGGGGACAAGGGCCCGGTCCTGCGCGCCGACGGCTCGGTCGTGCCAGACCAGCGGGACTCGGTGTACTGACCTTCGCGCCACGTCCTACAGTGCCGGGATGAGTATGTCGCCTCCGCCCGGCTGGTACCCGGACCCGCAGCAGCCCGCCGTCGAGCGCTGGTGGGACGGAACAGCGTGGACCGAGCACCGGCGCACTCCCGAGACCGCTCAAGCGGCCCCGGCGCAGCAGGGCTTCGGCCCGGCGCCGGACCCCGCCGTGACGACGGTGACGGCCCCGGTGTCCTCCGGCGGCGGCCGCGCGAAGATCCTCGCGCTGGTCGCCGCCGGAGCCGTGCTCGTCGCGGCGATCGTCACGGGCGTCGTCGTCCTCGGCAAGGACGGCGACGACCCGGAAGGCGTGGCCGCGCCGAGTACGAAGGCGGAGACGAGTCCCACGGCGACCGCCACGGAGCAGGAGTCGAAGTCCCCGACCGCCGACCCCGACCCGGACACCCTGGTCGACGACCTCAACGGCATCACGCTGCCGGTGCCCGACGGCTGGGAGAAGGACGACGACACCGTCGGCGGCGGCGCCACGATCCAGACGCCCGACATCGTCGACTGCCCCGGTGACTCCGGCAACTGCCGCCACGGGACGGTCACCTCCAGCACGGCCACCGGCACCGACGAGACCGACCCGAAGACCCTCGCCCTCGGGGACATCAAGGACGCGGCGGAAGCCGCCTACGACAAGGACACGCTCGACCGGCAGCCCTACGGCGGCATGACCGGCCACGAGCAGGTCGAGGCGGGCCAGGTGGCGGTCGCGGGCCGCGCGGGCTACTACGTGCGCTGGCGCGTCCACACGGCGAAGGGCCCCGGCGGCTACGTCCAGTCCCTCGCGTTCGCCTCCAGCGTCGGCTCCGAGTCGATGGTCATCGTCCGCTTCGCCGTCGGCGCGCGGGACGGGGCGCCGCCGGTCTCGGACATGGACGAGATCACGAGAGGCATCCGGTCCGTGGACGACGGCGAGTCGAGCGGCGGCGTGGGAAGCGGCGTCACTCCCACGGGGTGAGGCGCCCGGCGCCCTGAAAGCCGGTCAGAGGAAGGTGTGCCCCTCGCCCCGGTAGGTCGGCACGCTCGCCGTGACCGTGTCACCTTCCACCAGCCGCAGGGTGGCGAAGCGTTCGCACAGCTCGCCCGCCTTGGCGTGCCGGAACCACACCTTGTCGCCGATCCGCAGATCGTCCGCCGGCGGGCCGAGCAGCGGGGTCTGCACCTCGCCCGCGCCCTCCTGCGGGTCGTACCGCAGCCCTTCGGGCAGGTACGGCACCGGCGAACGGTCCGGGCCCGCGACACCCGACGCGGGGTAGCCGCCGCCGAGCACCGTCACAATGCCAGGGGCCGGCCTGCGCACCACGGGCTGCGCGAAGAGGGCGGCCGGACGCCCCCGGAAGGACGTGTAGTTGTCGAAGAGCCGCGGCACGTAGAGCCCCGACCCCGCGGCGATCTCCGTCACCGCCGGCTCGGCCGCGGTGTGCTGCACGCTGCCCGTGCCGCCGCCGTTCACGAACTCCAGATCGGGAGCGGCCGCACGGACCGCCGCGATCGTCCGCGCCCGGCGCTCCGCCAGCTCCTTGCGGGCCGCCGCCTGCATCAGCCTGATCGCCCGTGAGCGCGCGGGCCGCCCCTGGACCGCGTCACCGACGCCGGCCACATGACCCTCGTACGCCATGACGCCCACGAGCCGGAACCCGGGCCGCCGGGCGATGGCGCGGGCCAGGGCCGCGACCTGCTCGGGCGAGTGCAGCGGCGAACGCAGGGCGCCGACGCGCACGTGGCCGCCGAGTGCCCGCAGGGAGGTGTCCAGCTCCAGACAGACCCGGATCTCCTCCTTCCCGCCGCCCCTGGCCCCGTCGATCAGCCGGAGCTGGGCGGGGTCGTCGACCATCACGCTGACGCTCGCGGCCAGCTTCGGATCGGCGGCGAGCTCGGCGAACGCGGCCCGGTCCGCCGAGGGGTAGGCGAGCAGCACGTCGTCGAAGCCGGAGCGGGCCAGCCACAGGGACTCGGCGAGCGTGAACGACATGACCCCGGCGAAGCCGTCACGGGCCAGGACCCGTTCGAGCAGGGCCCGGCACCGGACGGACTTGCTCGCGACGCGGATCGGCTTGCCGCCGGCGCGGCGCACCAGGTCGTCGGCGTTGGCGTCGAACGCCTCCAGATCGACGATCGCTACGGGGGCGTCGAGGTGTGCGGTGGCCCGGTCGTAGCGGGCCCTGTCCGCGGCAGGGGCAGTCATGGCCGAAGCCTGTCAGACACGATTACCCGGGGGTAGGGGGATGATCCGGGCAGATCGCCCGGGGGCGCGATCCGGGTTCCCGCGCGACCTGCGTCTGCCCGTAGAGTGACGCGCACGGAGCCTCGCCGGGCCGAGCGCTCCGGCACCGGAGTGCGAGGAGACGGGGGAGCATGAGCACGGAGGCGCGTCGCACCCCGATCCCCCCGAGGCCCGCCACGCCCCCCCGTCCGGCGCTCCCGCCGGACCCCCCGCCGCCCCCGTCGGCCCGCTTCCCCGACGTGCGCCCCCCGGTGGACGAAGACTGGCTCCTCACCGTCCCGGACCCCGCCACGGCCGACACGACCGCCCCTGAGGAAACCTCAGCTCCCGCCGTCTCGAACACCACCGCCCCGGTTGCTTCGGCTCGCCTGCCGGATGGGCGCCCGGCGGCCGTTGAGGGTGCGGGTGATGCCGCGGGCGGCACGGCTGATGGTGGGGACGGTCTGGCCCCCGGGGCGCCTCCGGCTGCTTCGGCTCGTCTTCCGGATGTGCGTCCGGCGGTCGTTGAGGGTGCGGGTGATGCCGCCGGTCGTGCGGCCGGTGTTGTCGACCGTCCGGCTTCCGGGGCGCCTCCGGCTGCTTCGGCTCGTCTTCCGGATGTGCGTCCGGCGGTCGTTGAAGGTGCGGGTGTTGCCGTTGGCCGTACGGCTTCCTCGGGTCGGGCTTCCGGTGCTCGTACGGCGGGCGATGAGGGGCTGCCCCTTGACGGTCCGCGTCAGGAAGCCGGTGCCGACGACAGGTCCGACCGCGCGGCCCGTATAGAGGACCTCCTCGCCCCCTTCGAGCGTGCCCGTACGCCCCGCGAGGTACCGCCTCCGCCGCCGGCGTCGGCACGGCTCCCCGACGCACCCCCGGAGGCCCCCGCGCGGCCCGCCGCCGTGCCGCCGCAGCCCTCCGCCCCGCCCGTCGAGGCCACCCCGCCAGGTGAGCCGCGCCCGCGGCAGGCGCCCCCCGAGGCCGAGGTGCCCGAAGAGACCACCGCCCGGCTGCGGCCCATCCCCGATGCCCCGCGGGCCCGGACGGCGGACACGCACGTGAGCCCACGCGGCGACGCGCCTCGCGCCACGGCCGCCCGGCGTGCCGTCGGGGCCGTCGATCTGACGCCGGGGCCGGGGGCGGGACGGCCCTTCGTCGTGTTCGCCCGGCCCGCCCTGTACGACGACACCACCACCCGGCTGCGCCGCGTCGGCGCCTGGGCGCGCCCCCGCGTGGCCGCCGCCACGGCCTGCGCGGTCGTCGGCCTCGGCCTCATCGGCGGCGCGGCCACCGGCAGCTGGCTGACCGGCGAGTCCGCGGCGAGCGGCAGCGCCGGCAGCGCGTACGAGGTCACCGGCGCGCTCTGGCACAGCGTCCCCGTGGACCGGCTCTTCCCGCGCACCCTCAAGGGTGGCGGCGCGGGCCCCGGCGGCGCCGACCGCTCCTGGACCCGTATCGCCGTCGCCCCGGACGGCAACTGCCGGGCCGCCTTCGACCCGCTGCTGGCCAAGGCCCTCGCCCCCGCGGGCTGCCTGCGGCTGCTGCGCGCCACGTACACCGACGCGACCCGCAGCCACGTCACCACGGTGGGCCTGATGTTCGCCAAGGCGGACGCCGACGCCATGCGGGCGCTGCGGAACCGCATCACGGAGGAGGGGCTCGACCGGCGCACCGACCTCATGCCCCGCGCCTACGCCGCCGACGGCACGGTCGCCGAGGACTTCGGGGACGCCCAGCGCGCGGCCTGGACCCTGTCCGTGCTCCCGGACGCGCCCGTCATCGCGTACGCCGTGTCCGGCTTCGCCGACGGCAGGGCCGTCACCGACCCCGAGCCCGCGGCCGAGGCGATGGACGGCAACGACTCCGCGCCCGCCCAGTCCGGCCTCGGCCACGAGGCGAAGGGCATCGCCGACCGCGTCGAGCGCGGCCTGCGCAAGACCATCGCGGACGCGGAGAAGAACGCGTGAGGACCATGAGGACCACGAAGGCCGCGAAGGCCGCGAAGGCCGCAAAGGCCGCGAGGGTTACGAGGGTCATGACGGCGCGGCAGGGACGGCCGCTCGGCCGGCGGGCCCTCGTCGCCGCCCTCGCCGCCGCGCTGGTGCTCGCCCCGGCCGCCACCGCCCGCGCCGACGACGGCATCCGCGTCCAGCAGTGGGGCCTCGACGCCATGCACACCAGCCAGGTCTGGCAGACCACCAAGGGCAGGGGCGTGACCGTCGCCGTCCTTGACACCGGCGTGGACGACCGGCACCCGGACCTCGCGGGCAACGTCCTCGAAGGCAAGGACATGGTCGGCTTCGGCGCCTCCCGCGGCGACCGCCCCTGGGCCCGGCACGGCACCGCCATGGCCGGCATCATCGCGGGCCACGGACACGGCGAGGGCCGCGGCGACGGCGTGCTCGGCATCGCGCCCGAAGCACGGATCCTGCCGGTCCGCGTGATCCTGGAGGACGGCGACCCCGCCCGCAAGAAGGCCCGCAACACCCGAGGCAACGCCCTCGCCGACGGTATCCGCTGGGCCGCCGACCACGGCGCGGACGTCATCAACCTCTCCCTCGGCGACGACTCCAGGTCCGCCCACCCCGAACCGTCCGAGGACGCCGCCGTGCAGTACGCCCTCAAGAAGGGCGTCGCCGTCGTCGCCTCCGCGGGCAACGCCGGCGAGCGCGGCGACCACGTCTCCTATCCGGCCGCCTACCCCGGCGTGATCGCCGCGACGGCCGTCGACGAGAACGGCGCCCGAGCCTCCTTCTCCACCCGCCGCTGGTACGCCACCGTCGCCGCGCCCGGCGACGACATCGTCATCGCCGACCCCGACCGCAAGTACTACGAGGGCTGGGGCACCAGCGCCGCGTCCGCCTTCGTCTCGGGCGCGGTCGCACTGATCCGCGCCGAGCACCCGGGCCTCGCGCCCGCGCAGATCAAACAGCTCCTGGAGGACACCGCCCGCGACGCCCCGTCCGGCGGCCGTGACGACTCCCGCGGCTTCGGCCTCATCGACCCCGCGGCGGCCCTCGCCCGCGCCGGAAAGCTCAAGCCGGACGAGCTGCGCGCCACGGCGTACGGAGAGACGTACTTCGGCCCGGGGCCTGACGCGGACAAGGGGGACACCAGCCCCGCGGCCTGGACCGGCCCGACCGCGGCCGCCCTCGGCGTGGCCCTGCTGGCGGCAGCGGTCCACCTCTGGCGCACCAGACGCCCCACCCGCTCCGACGGCCACCCGGAGCTGCCGCTGTAGGCCCGGAGGCCTCGCGGGGCACACCCCACCGCCGACTGCGGGCGCCCTATGGGCGAAGCCCCGGTCCGGACGCCGCCCGCAGCCGCCGCCCCTGCGAGGCCCGACCGGCCGTCCTCGCCACGGCTCCCGGGGGCCCACCCGCAGGGCGACCACCCAACCTGCCGCCAAGGCCCCCGGCCCGCCTCTGTAGGGTCGGGGACCGTGGCGAACAAGAACATTCCCGACCCCGGTTTCTCCGACGACGACGGGTCGGCCGACCCCGCGCTCGCCGCGGCGCTCGCCGCCTGGGCCGGGGACCGCACGGCCCACGGCCCCGTCCTCGCGGCCCTGGCCGGAGCCCGGCTGCTCGTCCCCGTCGTCGCCGTGCTCGGCGAGGTCGAGGAGGACGAGAACGGTCTGCGTCGCGAGAAGACCAGCGACATGGCGGTGCCCACCCTGAAGGCAGGCGACCGCAAGGCCCTGCCCGCCTTCACCTCCACCGAGACCCTCGCCCTGTGGGACCCGGCCGCCCGCCCGGTCGCCGTGCCCCTGCACCAGGCGCTCCAGGCCGCCGCCCACGAACAGGCCGACACGATCGTCCTGGACCTCGCGGGCCCCGTCCCCTACGAACTCGGCAGGGCCGCGCTGCTCGCCCTCGCCGAGGGCCGCGCCGACGCGGACCCGCTGGCCGACCCCGCCGTGCGCGAGGCCGTGCGCGCGGCCGTCGCCGCCGAGCCGGCGGTCGTCAGGGCCCACCTCGGTGCCGGCTCCGCCGACGGCACCCTGGCACTGGTCCTCGACGCCTCCGCCGACCCGGCCGAGGCCGCCCAGCGGGTGGCCCGGGCCATCGCCGCCGACGAAACGCTGAGGGCCCGCCTGGTGCGCGGCCTCGACCTGGCACTCCTGCCGGCCGAGGCGACGCCGCCGGGCGAGCCCCTCTACGTACGTACAGCCTGATCCAAGTACGTACAGCTGATCCAGAAGCTCAGCCGAAGACCGGGCCCGTGTACTTCTCGCCGGGGCCCTGGCCGGGCTCGTCCGTCACGACCGACGCCTCGCGGAACGCGAGCTGGAGGGACTTCAGGCCGTCCCGCAGCGGCGCCGCGTGGAACGAGCTGATCTCCGTGGCGCTCGCGTCCATCAGGCCGGCCAGGGAGTGGATCAGCTTGCGGGCCTCGTCGAGGTCCTTGTGGCCCTCGCCGCCCTCGGCGAGGCCGAGGTTCACGGCGGCGGCGCTCATCAGGTGGACCGCCACCGTGGTGATCACCTCGACCGCGGGGACGTCCGCGATGTCACGGGTCATGGTGTCGAAAGTGGGGGAGTCACCGGCGGGGGACTCGGGGGTGGGGGTCGTGTCGCTCATGTCCCACACGATAAGCCGCGCCCGGGGCGGGCCGGGCGCCGGGAGCCGCGGCGCCGAGGGTTCGCTCCACCCCGGCGGAGCTGCTAACCTTGTGTAACGACCGGCCGGACACCCGTGTGCCAACGCGCGAGGTTCCGGCCCACAAGTGGAGGCTCCGTTCTCCCACCTGACCGCTCCCCGGAGCGGCGGGTCACCGGTCAGGCGGCCGAAGTCCATGGGGCTTCGGGTCGTCCGATGTGCGCCCCGCGATCACCGCGGAGGTGCTCCGGTAGTACATGGAGCCCCTTCAGTGTGATCGGTCGGGGCATTTTTTGTGGCCTCGTTCGGTTGGTCGAGTAAACAGACGTAACGCGGCTGTCCGCCAGACGGTCGCGTGGTGCTACCGAGGAGGATCCATCAGCGCCGAGCCCCGCATCAACGACCGGATTCGCGTTCCCGAGGTGCGACTTGTCGGCCCCAGTGGCGAGCAGGTCGGAATTGTTCCGCTTGCCAAAGCCCTGGAGCTCGCGCAGGAGTACGACCTTGACCTGGTCGAGGTCGCGGCGACCGCCCGGCCGCCCGTGTGCAAGCTCATGGACTACGGGAAGTTCAAGTACGAGTCGGCCATGAAGGCCCGTGAAGCGCGCAAGAACCAGGCGCACACGGTCATCAAGGAGATGAAGCTCCGGCCGAAGATCGACCCGCACGACTATGACACCAAGAAGGGTCACGTCGTCCGGTTCCTCAAGCAGGGCGACAAGGTCAAGATCACGATCATGTTCCGTGGTCGCGAGCAGTCCCGCCCCGAGCTGGGTTTCCGACTGCTCCAGCGTCTCGCTTCGGACGTCGAGGACCTCGGGTTCATCGAGTCGAACCCGAAGCAGGACGGCCGAAACATGATCATGGTTCTCGGTCCGCACAAGAAGAAGACCGAGGCGATGGCCGAGGCCCGTGAGGCCCAGGCGGCCCGCAAGGCGGACGCGAAGGCCAATCCGGGCCGTTCGCAGAACTCCGCCGAGGGGGAGGAGCTCGACGAGGCTCCCGCCGAGGCCCCGGCCGAGGCTCCCGCCGAGGCCTGATCCTCCCGGACGCGAGTCCAGGGGATCGCCAACTGACACATATGGCTTCCGGATGCCCGGTTTCACGACCGGGCATCGGAGTGCCACTGACGAGGAGAGAACGGCGCTATGCCGAAGAACAAGTCGCACAGCGGTGCCAGCAAGCGCTTCAAGGTCACCGGCTCCGGCAAGGTGCTCCGCGAGCGCGCCGGCAAGCGCCACCTGCTCGAGCACAAGTCGTCCCGTCTGACGCGTCGCCTGACCGGCAACGCCGAGATGGCCCCGGGCGACGCCAAGAAGATCAAGAAGCTTCTCGGCAAGTGAGCCGGGGCGCGCACCGCGCGCCCGAGCTCTGACCGGGACCCAATCGATATCGGGCCGTGTGATTCCCACCACGGCCCCGCTGCAAGGAGTTAACAAGTGGCACGCGTCAAGCGGGCAGTCAACGCCCACAAGAAGCGTCGGGCGATCCTCGAGGCGGCCAAGGGTTACCGCGGCCAGAGGTCGCGCCTGTACCGCAAGGCCAAGGAGCAGGTCACCCACTCCCTGGTCTACAACTACAACGACCGCAAGAAGCGCAAGGGCGACTTCCGTCAGCTGTGGATCCAGCGCATCAACGCCGCTGCCCGCGCCAACGGCATCACCTACAACCGCTTCATCCAGGGTCTGAAGGCCGCCAACGTCGAGGTGGACCGCAAGATCCTCGCGGAGCTCGCCGTCAACGACCAGAACGCGTTCGCCGCGCTGGTCGAGGTCGCGCAGAAGGCGCTGCCTTCGGACGTCAACGCGCCCAAGGCTGCCGCCTGAGCCGTGCGTCCCTGAGCGCCCCCCGGACCCGTAGGCCACCTGTGGCTTGCGGGTCCGTGTGCGTCCGCCGTCGCCCGCGCCCCTTACGGGGCCTCACATCCCCGAAGGTGAGTTCATGACCGCCGCCCCCGAGTTGCTCTCCCCCAAGTCACCCCGCGTCAGTGCCGCGCGGCGGCTGGCCAAGCGGAATTTCCGGGGCAAGGAGCGGCTGTTCCTCGCCGAGGGGCCGCAGGCCGTGCGGGAGGCCGCCGGGCACGCCGAGACGCTCGTCGAGCTGTTCGCCACCGTCGACGCCGCCGAGCGGTACGCCGACATCGTGGGGGAGGCGCGCGCCGCCGGAGCGCGGGTGCACCTCGCCGATGAGGACGTCATCGCCGACATCTCCACCACCGTGACACCGCAGGGGCTCGTCGGGGTCTGCCGGTTCCTCGACACCCCGTTCGCGGAGATCCTGGCGGCGCGGCCGAAGCTCGTCGCCGTACTCGCCCACGTACGCGACCCCGGCAACGCGGGGACCGTGCTGCGCTGCGCCGACGCGGCGGGCGCCGAGGCGGTGATCCTCACGGACGCCTCCGTGGACCTCTACAACCCCAAGTGCGTACGGGCCTCCGTCGGGTCGTTGTTCCACCTTCCGGTGGCCGTGGGCGTGCCCGTGGAACAGGCCGTGCGCGGGCTCAAGGACGCGGGCGTGCGCATCCTCGCCGCCGACGGCGCGGGCGAGGACGACCTCGACACGGAGCTCGACAAGGGCACCATGGGCACCCCCAGCGCCTGGGTCTTCGGCAACGAGGCCTGGGGCCTGCCGGAGGAGACCCGCGCGCTCGCCGACGCCGTGGTGCGCGTCCCGATCCACGGCAGGGCCGAGAGCCTCAACCTCGCCACGGCCGCCGCCGTGTGCCTCTACGCGTCCGCCCGTGCACAGCGCGCCGCCGGAGGGTGCCGCTCCGTCACATCGAGCTAGTAGTGTGACGGGCTCGGGGGCCCTCCCCAGCTCGCGGTCGCTCCCCCCAAGTTCTCGGTTCCGCTCGCATGTTCCCGGTTCCGCTCGAACAAAAGGGGCACCGCTGAGCTGGAGGCACCCGCACCGGAAGTGCGAGAGGCGGGGTACGGGGAATGAGCGTCGGCACGAGCAGAGCACCGGGAGCACCGGACGTCGTCCGTGCCCGCGCGGACCGCGGCGGTCCCGGTGACCTCGGCGACCTCGGACTCGACCCGGACGAACTGCCCGACGGGCTCGTCGTGGCGGACGAGACGGGCCGGATCATCTGCTTCAACGCGGCGGCGGCGCGCATCACCGCCGTCCGCGCCGACGAAGCCATCGGCGCGCCCCTTGAGCGCGTGCTCCCCTTAGAGGACCTCGAAGGCCGCCGCTGGTGGCAGCTGACCGATCCCTACGGAGGCCTCGCCATCCGCGTGGGCCAGCCCGAGCGCAATCTGCTGCTCCCCGGCGGCCGCGAGGTCCTGGTCTCCGCCCGCTATCTGCGGACCCACCGCACCGGGCCCGTGCGCCGCGTCGTCGTCTCGCTGCGGGACACTGAGGCCCGCCGCCGCACCGAGCGCAGCCACGCCGAGCTGATCGCCACGGTCGCCCACGAGCTGCGCTCGCCCCTCACCTCCGTCAAGGGCTTCACGGCGACGCTGCTCGCCAAGTGGGAACGGTTCACCGACGACCAGAAGAAACTGATGCTGGAGACCGTCGACGCCGACGCGAACCGCGTCACCCGGCTGATCGCCGAGCTCCTCGACATCTCCCGCATCGACTCCGGGCGCCTGGAGCTGCGCCGCCAGCCCGTCGACATCGGCGCCGCCGTCGGGCGGCACATCCAGTCCCATGTCGCGTCCGGCCAGGACGCTGACCGCTTCCTCGTCCGGGTGCAGCAGCCGCTGCCCGACTGCTGGGCGGACCCGGACAAGATCGACCAGGTGCTCGGCAACCTGCTGGAAAACGCGGTGCGGCACGGCGAGGGAACCGTCACCATTGGGGTGGCGCCCTCCTCATCGCCGCGCGAGCGGGGCGGCGCCGAGACCGCCGTGACCGTGAGCGACGAGGGTCCCGGCATTCCGGAGGAGTCGATGGGCCGCGTCTTCACCCGCTTCTGGCGGGGCAGCAAGCGCGGCGGCACGGGACTGGGGCTGTATATCGTGAAGGGCATCGTGGAGGCGCACGGCGGGACGATCACCGTCGGCCGCGCGCCCGGCGGCGGCGCCCAGTTCCGATTTACGTTGCCCGTGGGGGCCCCGGCGTATCTCCAGTAAGGACGCCGTGAGCAGCCCGCGGGCTCATTCGTTCACCACACCCCCGTTAGACTCGGTCGTTGGCACTTTGTGTCCCCATATCTGGGACAGCTTGTCTCCGAGTTGTTGACGGGGACCCATCCGCCAGCCAATCGGAAGCACGGGAAGAGATGTCGGCACCGAACAAGTCGTACGACCCTGTTGAGGTCGAGGCACTGAAACCTGAAGAGATCGAGCGCATGCGGGACGAGGCGCTCGCCGCCTTCGCCGCCGCGGACACGCTCGACGCGCTCCAGGAGGCCAAGGTCGCGCACACCGGCGGCACCTCGCCGCTGGCGCTCGCCAACCGCGAGATCGGCGCGCTGCCCCCGCAGGCCAAGGCCGAGGCGGGCAAGCGCGTGGGCATGGCCCGCGGCGCCGTGAGCAAGGCGCTGGCTGCCCGCCAGACCGATCTTGAGGCCGAGCGGGACGCCCGGGTCCTGGTCGAGGAGGCGGTGGACGTCACACTGCCCTACGACCGCACCCCGGCCGGCGCCCGCCACCCGCTGACCACGTTCATGGAGCGCGTCTCCGACGTCTTCGTCGCCATGGGCTACGAGGTCGCGGAGGGCCCCGAGGTCGAGGCGGAGTGGTTCAACTTCGACGCCCTGAACTTCACGCCCGACCACCCGGCCCGGCAGATGCAGGACACCTTCTTCGTCCAGGGCCCCGAGGGCGCGACCGGCGAGGAGTCCGGTGTCGTACTGCGTACGCACACCTCGCCCGTGCAGGCCCGCGCGCTGCTCGAACGCCGTGAGCCGCCGGTCTACATCGTCTGCCCCGGCCGGGTGTACCGCACGGACGAGCTGGACGCCACGCACACCCCGGTCTTCCACCAGATCGAGCTGCTCGCCGTGGACGAGGGCCTGACCATGGCCGACCTGAAGGGCACCCTCGACCACATGGTCCAGGCGCTCTTCGGCCCGGACATGAAGACCCGGCTGCGGCCGAACTACTTCCCGTTCACCGAGCCGTCCGCCGAGATGGACATGGTGTGCTACGTCTGCCGCGGCGAGTCCGTGGGCAACCCCGACCGCCCCTGCCGCACCTGCGGCAGCGAGGGCTGGATCGAGCTCGGCGGCTGCGGCATGGTCAACCCCAAGGTGCTCACCGCCTGCGGCGTCGACCCCAAGAAGTACAGCGGATTCGCCTTCGGGTTCGGCATCGAGCGGATGCTGATGTTCCGCCACAACGTCGAAGACATGCGAGACATGGTCGAGGGTGACATCCGGTTCACCCGGCCGTTCGGGATGGAGATCTGATGCGGGTCCCGCTTTCCTGGCTGCGGGAGTACGTCGACCTCCCCGCCACCGAGACCGGCCGTGACGTGCAGGCCAAGCTCATCGAGGTCGGCCTTGAGGTCGAGACCGTCGAACAGCTCGGCGCCGGCCTGAAGGGCCCGCTCGTCGTGGGCAAGGTCCTCACCATCGAGGAGCTGGAGGGCTTCAAGAAGCCCATCCGCTTCTGCACCGTCGACGTCGGCACCGCCAACGGCACGGGCGAGCCGCAGGAGATCGTCTGCGGCGCGCGCAACTTCGCCGTCGGCGACAAGGTCGTCGTGGTCCTGCCCGGCGCCGTCCTGCCCGGCGACTTCGCCATCGCCGCCCGCAAGACGTACGGCAAGACCTCGCACGGCATGATCTGCTCCGGCGACGAGCTGGGCATGGGCGACGACGGCAGCGGCGGCATCATCGTCCTGCCGCCCGAGCACGAGGCCGGCACCGACGCCATCCAGCTCCTTGAGCTGGTCGACGAGGTCCTGGACATCGCCGTCACCCCCGACCGGGGCTATGCCCTGTCGATGCGCGGCGTCGCCCGCGAGACCGCCATCGCCTACGGCCTGCCGCTGCGCGACCCGGCGCTCCTCGACGTCCCCGCGCCGAACTCCTTCGGCTACCCGGTCAAGATCGACGACCCGATCGGCTGCGACCGCTTCACCGCGCGCACGGTCACGGGTCTGCGGCCCGAGGCCCGCTCCCCGATCTGGCTCCAGCGCCGCCTTCAGAAGGCCGGCATGCGCCCGATCTCCCTCGCCGTCGACATCACCAACTACGTGATGATGGAGCTCGGCCAGCCCCTGCACGCCTACGACCGCTCCCGCGTCCAGGGCACGATCGGTGTGCGCAGGGCCGAGCAGGGCGAGAAGTTCACCACGCTCGACGGTGCCAAGCGCGTCCTGGACGCCGAGGACCTCGTCATCACCGACGACCGCGGTCCCATCGGCATCGCGGGCGTCATGGGCGGCGCCAACACCGAGATCGCCGATCACGAAGAGACCGGTGGCACCACCGACGTCGTCATCGAGGCCGCGCACTTCGACGCGCTCTCCGTGGCCCGCACCGCGCGCCGCCACAAGCTGGGCTCCGAGGCCGCCAAGCGCTTCGAGCGCGGCGTCGACCCGCAGGCCGCGTCGGCCGCCGCGCAGCGCACCGTCGACCTGCTCGTGCTGCTCGCGGGCGGCACCGCCGAGGCCGGCGTCACCGAGGTCATCGCGCCGACCGCGCCGCGCACGATCACCATGCCCGCCGACCACCCCGACAGGGTCGCCGGTGTGGAGTACGGCCGCGAGACCGTCGTACGCCGCCTCCAGCAGGTCGGCTGCGACGTGTACGGACAGGACGACCTGACCGTCACCGTGCCGTCCTGGCGCCCCGACCTCGCCGAGCCGAACGACCTCGCCGAAGAGGTCATCCGCCTGGAGGGGTACGAGAACCTGCCCTCCACGCTGCCCAAGCCCCCCGCGGGCCGCGGGCTCACCGAGCGGCAGCGGCTGCACCGCAGGGTCGGCCGCGCGCTCGCCGGGGCCGGCTACGTCGAGGCGCTGAGCTACCCCTTCATCGGCGAGAACGTCTTCGACCAGCTCGGCCTCGACGCGGACGACCCCGCGCGCCGCGTCGTCAAGCTGGCCAACCCGCTCTCCGACGAGGAGCCCGCTCTCCGTACGACGCTGCTGCCGGGGCTGCTCTCCGCGCTGCGCCGCAACGACGGACGCGGCAGCCACGACCTGGCGCTCTTCGAGACCGGCCTGGTCTTCTACCCGCGCCAGGAGCTCAAGGTCGCGGTGCGCCTGCCCGTCGACCGGCGGCCTACCGACGAGGAGATCGCCTCCCTCACCGAGGCGCTGCCCGTCCAGCCCCGGCACGCCGCCGTCGTCCTCGCGGGCGCCCGCGAGCAGGCCGGCTGGTGGGGCAAGGGCCGCCCCGCGGACTGGGCCGACGCCGTCGAGGCGGCGCGTTCCGTCGCCCGCGAGGCCGGCGTCGAGCTCATCGTCGACCAAGGGCAGTACGGCCCCTGGCACCCGGGCCGCTGCGCGGAGCTGAAGGTCGTCGTCGACGGCGGCATCGTCTCCGTCGGGCACGCCGGTGAGCTGCACCCGCGCGTCGTCAAGGCACTCGGCCTGCCCGCGCGGACCTGCGCGATGGAGCTGGACCTGGACCGCGTGGAGCAGGCCGGCGAAGGCGCCCTCCAGGCACCGCGGATCTCCACCTACCCGGTGGCGACCCAGGACGTCGCACTCGTCGTCGACAAGGAGGTGCCGGCCGCCGTGGTCGAGTACCACCTCACCGGCGGCGCGGGCGACCTGCTGGAGTCGATCCGGCTGTTCGACGTCTTCGAGGGCGAGCAGATCGGCGCGGGCAAGAAGTCGCTGGCGTACGCGCTGCGCTTCCGCGCGGCCGACCGCACGCTGACCGTCGACGAGGCGTCGGCGGCCCGTGACGCGGCCGTCGCCCTGGCTGCCGAGCGCACGGGCGCCGTGCTGCGCGGAGCGTAGTCACCGCGAGCAGGCGAGAAAAGGCGCACAAGAGGCGCACAGAGGGGCTTGTCCGCACCGCCGGACGGGCCCCTCACTCGTTCGAGTGGCTGGAGAAGTCACCATGGCCCGATAGACCCATCCGATGGTCAGAATCGATCCGGCCGTGGGGGCCTACCTGCGCGCCGTACACGGTCCTGAGGGGGCGTCGGCATGATGCGGATCAAGGCTGGGCCTCCCTGCCGGAAGCTGCTCCGGGCCGGCACGAGAGGTGTGCGCCTGGGCAGGGTGCGGGGTCTTGGCCTGCCCCTGGGCTGGGGCGCCGTCGCCGCCACGTACAAACTGGCCTGTCCGCTCGCGCAGCAGGACGGCCTGGAGGCGCGGCTCGTCAGCAGTGCCGTCTTCTTCGCCGTCGGGACCGGGCTCGTCGTGCACGTCCGCAGGGCGCTGATGCGGGAGCTGCGGCAGCTCCGCGAGGTCGCGGGCGCCGCGCAGAACGTGCTCCTGCGGCCGCTGCCCGCCCGCGTCGCCGGGCTCGCCCTCGCCGCGGGACGCCTCTCCGCCTCGCGGGGTGCCACGGTCGGCGGTGATCTGTACGAGGTGGCCGCCACCGAGCACGGTGTCCGCGTCGTCATGGGGGATGTCCGCGGCCACGGCCTCGCCGCCATCGGGACCGTCGCCGCCGTCCTCGGCAGCTTCCGCGAGGCCGCGCACGACGAACCCGAACTGGCCCTGGTGATGCGGCGCTTGGAGCGGACCCTCGGACGCCACCTGCGGGAGCGGGCGCGCGCTGAGCACCCCGCCAGAGGCGGCCCCGGGCCGGAGACCCCCTCGGCCGAGGAGTTCGTCACCGTACTGCTCATGGAGATCGGCGACGACGGCGAGATCTCCGCGCTCAACTGCGGGCACCCCTGGCCGCATCTGCTGAGCGGACAGGCGAGGCCCCTCACGGAGGCCGAGCCGCTGCCGCCGCTCGGCTCCTTCCCGCTCCCCGCCGAACTGCCCGTGTTCTACGGCGGCCGGCTGCTGCCCGGCGAGACGCTGGTCCTGCACACCGACGGCATGGAGGACGCGCGCGACGCGGCGGGAGCCTTCTTCCCGCTGCGGACGAAGCTCACCGAGGCCGCGGGCAGGCCGGTCACGCCGCAGGGTCTCGTCCACGAGGTCTACGCCGAACTGCGGCGGCACACCGGCCGACCGCCGTCCGACGACGTGGCGCTGCTCGCCCTGCGCAACGACCGCACGAGGCTGCCCGTGCAACACCCGGAGCAGGGACGGCGCGCCGGCACCCTGACGTGAGGCGCCCCGCGCGTGGGAACGGCATGCGCCGCCCGCCCCGCCATGGAGTTGTCGGGCAGACGGCGGGACGGGCGGCGCCCATGAGGACCGCCGCACTGTACGAGGGGGGAGCCGGCGGCCCGGCCGGCCTCCTTAATTGATGAGGCACCTCAGTCAAGCGAGCCCACACGGCATGCGGCAGAGCGCACACCCCCCGGACGCGGGCACTCCGTTCACACCCCGTGTGAAGGCACCTGGACTAATCTGACAAGGGACCGAGCCACCGGAGGGCATCCATGCAGCCCAACACCCTGCTCGACGCGATCCTCGACGAAGCCGGCGTCTCCCACGCGGGACTCGCCGCGCATGTGAACCAGGCCGGCAAGTCCCGGGGTCTCGCGCTGCGTTACGAACACACGGCCGTGTCCCGCTGGCTGAAGGGGCAGCGTCCGCGAGGTCAGGTCCCCGACCTGATCTGCGAGGTGCTCGCGGCCCGGTTGCAGCGGCCCGTCACGCTGGACGACATCGGCCTCGGGCTGCCCGGTGTGCCCTCCGCCCGCGTGGGCTCGGCGGCCACGACGCTCTCCGGCTTCGTGGAGCGGGCCACCGCGCTGTGGCGCTCGGACGAACAGCAGCGCCCGCATCTGCTCGGCGCCCCCGCGGTCACTGGCACGCCCGCGGTGATGCCGGTCTGGGAGTGGGAGAACCCGCCGGAGGACGTCGACGTCTCCCGCGGCGGGCGGCACCCCGTCAGCACGGCGGACATCGAGATGATGCGGGCAGCCCGCGCGCACTACGAGCAGATGTACCGCAAGACCGGCGGCGTCGCGACCCGCACCCGCATCGTCGGCTTCCTCAACGCCGAGGCGGCGCCCCTGCTGCGCGGCAGCTACACGGACGAGATGGGCCGCCAACTGCACCGCTCCACGGGCGGGTTGGTGGCGATAGCGGGGATCTGCGCCTATGACTCCGACGCGCACGGCCTCGCGCAGCGCTACTTCCACCAGGCCCTGCGGCTCGCGAAGGCCAGCGGGGACATGGGGCTCGGGGCGTACGTGATCGCGCTGCTCGTCAACCAGTCGCTGTTCATGCGGGAGTACCGCCAGGCGGTGGCGTTCGCCGAGGCGGCGCTGCGGGCCGCGGGCCGCGACCTCACCCCGGCGCTCGCATCGGATCTGTACGCCATGCAGGCCAAGGCGTACGCGCACCTGGGCGACGGCAGGAGCGCGCTGTCCTGCATCAGGCGTGCCGAGGCCGCGGCCGACCGGATCCTGCGCGGCCGGGAGCCGGACGAGACGGGCTATGTGCAGCCGGGCCTCGTCAACGTACAGGTGGCGGAGGCGCTGCTCAGCCTGGGGGACCTGACCAGCGCCCAGGAGCACGCCGCGGCGGCCGTGGACACACCGGCGCACGACCGGGGCCGGGTCCACCGCCTCGCGATGCTCAGTCAGATCGAACTGCGCCAGGGAAACACCGACCGAGCGGTGGCCACGGCCGTCGAAATGGCGGAACAGGCGCGGGGCATGGAGTCGCAGCGGCTGCGCGACCGGCTGCGCGCGGTGCGCGAGCACCTCGTGCGCAGCGACTGCGCGGGCACCGCCGAGGCGGCCGAACTCATCGCAGGGGCGCTGCGCGTTCCACTGTGACGCGCCGGTGGCGCCGACTTCCGGGCGCGCCGCGCACACCTCTCCGCGCCCCACACACTCTGCTCTGACCTTCCACCTGCTGCGATATTGCCAGCAACTCGGCGGAAGGTGGCAGAACCGTGCAATGGACGAAACAGAACGAACAAACTGTGTATGGAAACCGGTGGTTCACGGTCAATCTCGCAGATGTCGAGCTACCCGACGGCCGGCATCTGGACCACTTCCTCATACGGCTGCGGCCCGTCGCCGTGGCCACCGTCGTCAACGAGGCCAACGAGGTCCTGCTCCTCTGGCGGCACCGCTTCATCACCGACAGCTGGGGATGGGAGCTCGCGGCGGGCGTCGTCGAGGACGGCGAGGACATCGCGTACGCGGCGGCCCGCGAGATGGAGGAGGAGACCGGCTGGCGGCCGGGCCCGCTGCGGCACCTGATGAGCGTCGAGCCCTCCAACGGGCTCACCGACGCCCGGCACCACATCTACTGGTCCGACGAAGGGACGTACATGGGCCATCCGCAGGACGACTTCGAGTCGGACCGCCGTGAATGGGTCCCGCTCAAACTCGTCCCCGACATGGTGGCCCGCGGGGAGGTCCCGGCCGCCAACATGGCCGCGGCGCTGCTCCTCCTGCACCATCTGCGCCTCGGCCAGGACGCGCGCTAGCTAATGGCCGATGGCCTGCCAGACCGCCACGGCCAGTGCCGCGACCGCCGCGAGGGCGACGATGGTGGGCAGCGGCCAGCGCGTGTGTTCCAAGGCGGCGACCCGGGCCTCCAGGGCCTGCACGGTCTTGGCGTTCTGGTCGTCGTGCTGTGTGAGCAACGCCAGCCGTCCGTCGACGCGGGCCAGACCCACGTCCAGGCTACGGCGTAACTCGGCGAGTTCTTCCGGGACCACGGCACTCTCGCCGTCGGTGGTCACGAGCGCACTCCTCTCTGTAATGGCGCGTCCCCCCTTCATCCGCACAGAAAGTGAACTCTCCTGGTGGACAGGGCGGGAGAGTGTGCGATGGGCATATGCGAGCCCATTGCGCACACGGTGTGTGAACGCCGCGGGCCCGGCACTCGCAGGAGTGCCGGGCCCGTCGGGTACGGAGTGTGTTCGTACGGGGAGTGAATCGCTCCGGATGACGCGTGACCGCGCGGCTCAGACGTAGCTGTAGAAGCCCGAGCCCGACTTCCGGCCGAGGCGGCCCGCGTCGACCATCCGCTGGAGCAGCGGGGGAGCGGCGTACAGCGGCTCCTTGTACTCCGCGTACATCGAGTCGGCGACCGAGGCGACCGTGTCCAGGCCGATCAGGTCGGAGAGCTTGAGCGGCCCCATCGGGTGGGCGCAGCCCATCTCCATGCCGTTGTCGATGTCCTCGCGGCTGGCGATGCCCGACTCGAACATCCGGATGGCGGAGAGCAGGTACGGGATGAGCAGCGCGTTGACGACGAAGCCCGAGCGGTCCTGGGCGCGGATCGCGTGCTTGCCGAGGACCTTCTCGACCATGACCTGGGCCCGGCTGATGGTGCCCTCGGACGTGGTCAGCGCGGGGATCAGCTCGACGAGCTGCTGCACTGGCGCCGGGTTGAAGAAGTGTATGCCGATGACCTGGTCCGGACGCGAGGTCGCGACGGCCAGCCTCACGAGCGGGATGGACGAGGTGTTGGAGGCGAGGATCGCGTCCTGCCGGGTCACCACCTGGTCGAGCACCTGGAAGATCTCGGTCTTGACCTGCTCGTTCTCCACGACGGCCTCGATGACCAGGTCACGGTCGGAGAACTCGCCGAGGTCGGTGGTGAAGCTCAGGCGCGCCAGCGTCGCGTCCCGCTCCTCCTCGGAGATCTTGCCGCGCTCAGCCGCCTTGGAGAGCGAGTTGTACAGGCGCGTACGGCCGATCTCCAGGGCCTCGCCGGTGGTCTCCGCGACCTTCACGTCAAGACCGGAGCGGGCGCAGACCTCCGCGATTCCCGCGCCCATCTGGCCACAGCCCACCACTCCGACGCGTGCGATATCGGTCATGGAGTCGGTCACCTCGTGCCTTTCGCTGATTACGGGGGCCGGCAGGCCCCCACCCCCCGTTCGGACGCGGTGCCTGCCTCGGCCGTGAACGTTACTCCGCAACACGGGGTCCATGGCGGGCCGGGTCGGGCATGCTGTGCGCACAACCGGCGGTGGAGCCGGACGGATGCGAGCTCAGGGGCGTAACGATGAGGCATATGTCACGTCGGGGATTCTCGGTGCTGGCCGCGGCGACGGTCGCCGGCCTGACGTCCACGGGGGGCGCGGCGGCGTCCCCCGGACGGCGTCCGCACAAGGGCCGCGAACTGCGCGGCATGTGGCTGGCGACGGTGGTCAACCGCGACTGGCCCTCCAAGCCGGGACTCACCGCGCAAGCGCAGCGGAGCGAGTTGCTCGCCTTCCTCGACTCCGCGGTGAGCCGCAGACTCAACGCGGTCGTCTTCCAGGTGAGACCCACCGCGGACGCGCTGTGGCCGTCGCCGCACGAGCCGTGGACGGAGTACCTCACCGGGGTCCAGGGCAAGGACCCGGGCTGGGACCCGCTGGGCACCGCGGTGAAGGAGGCGCACCGCAGGGGCCTGGAGCTGCACGCGTGGTTCAACCCCTTCCGCATCGCGAACCACACCGACCCCTCGCGCCTGGTGGCCACCCACCCCGCACGCGTCCACCCCGACTGGGTCGTGCCGTACGGCGGGAAGCTCTACTACAACCCGGGCCTGCCCGAGGTGCGGCGCTTCGTGCAGGACGCGATGCTCGACGCGGTGCGGCGGTACGCGGTCGACGCCGTGCACTGGGACGACTACTTCTACCCGTACCCGGTGGCGGGGCAGGTCTTCGACGACGACGACGCCTTCGCGCGCTACGGCGAGGGCTTCCCCGACCGTGCCTCCTGGCGGCGCGACAACATCGACAAGCTGGTGCGCGAGATGTCCGCCCGGGTGAAGAAGACACGCCCCGGCACTCAGTTCGGGGTGAGCCCCTTCGCGGTCTGGCGCAACATCGCGACCGACCCGACGGGATCGGACACCAGGGCGGGGGTGCAGACGTACGACGATCTGTACGCGGACACCCGCGGCTGGGTGGAGAAGGGGTGGCTGGACTACATCGTCCCGCAGGTCTACTGGAACATCGGCTTCACCGTCGCGGACTACGCGAAGCTGGTCCCGTGGTGGAACGAGGTCGTGCGCGGCACGGGCGTGAACCTGTACATCGGCGAGGCCCTGTACAAGGCCGGTGACCCGGCGCAGCCCGCGCCCTGGCAGGACCCGGCGGAGCTGTCCCGGCACCTCACGTTCGCCGAGCGGTACAGCGAGGTGCGCGGGCACATCTACTTCTCCGCGAAGGAGGTCGGCGTCGACAAGAACGGCGCGATGGCGCGCGTCGTCGCCGACCACTACCGCAAGCCGGCGAAGCCGCCGCGCTGACCGGTCGCCGCCGAGTCCTATTCCGTGCCCTGATGCCGTACGACGGTGTCGGGGCCCGGCGACATCAGCGTCTCGTGGCCGTCCTCGAACCGCACCCGGTACGGCGGACCGCCGTCCGGGCCGAGCACCTCGACGATCTCCGCGATCCGGTCGTGCTGCCCGACGATCCTGCCGTGCACCAACAGCTCGTCGCCCACGGTTGCACGCATCTGGTGTGTCCCCTCGTCCCGCTCTGTGGTCGCTATCCGTGGCCGCCAGTGTACGACGAGTGGCGGAAATTGGTGCGGTTCGGACGGCCGGCGGCTCAGCCGCGGGAGCGCTGCGTGACCGCGATGCAGACGAGCACGGCGGCCGCGGTGAGCGGGGCGGCGACGGTGAGGTGCTCACCGAGCAGGAACACCGACCAGACCAGGGTGAGCAGCGGCTGCGCGAGCTGGAGCTGGCTGGCCTTGGGGACGCCGATGGCCGCCATGCCGCGGTACCAGACGACCAGGCCGAGGAACTGCGAGCCGATCGCGGAGTAGAGCAGGCCCGCCGTGCTGTGCCCGGTGAGCTGGAAGGACTCGTGCCCGAGGGCGACGAAGGCGCCCACGGCGTTGAGCGGCAGGCAGAGCATCAGACCCCAGCCGATGACCTGCCAGCCCGGCATCTCGCGGGCCAGGCGGCCGCCCTCGGTGTACCCGGCCGCGCAGATCAGGAGCGCGCCGAAGAGGTAGAGGTCGGCGCCGGTCAGGGCGCCGCCGCTCTGCTGCACGGTGAAGGCGATGACCGCGGCGGCTCCGGCGAGCGCCGCCACCCAGAACATCCGGGAGGGGCGCGCCCCGGTGCGCAGCGCCGAGAAGACCGCGGTCGTCAGGGGGAGCAGCCCCACGACCACGGCGGCGTGGGCGGTGGTGGAGGTCTGCAACGCGAGCGTGGTGAGCAGTGGGAAGCCCACGACGACGCCGGCGCCGACCACCGCGAGCCCCGGCCAGTGGCGGCGGTGCGGGACCGGTACGCGCAGGGCCAGCAGGCAGCCGCCCGCGATGAGCGCGCTCAGCGCGCCGCGCAGGGTCACGAGGCTCCAGGGTCCGATGCCCTCGAGGCCCCAGGCGGTGGCGGGGAAGGTGAGCGAGAAGGCGACGACGCCGAGGGCGGCCATGGCGGTGCCGCTCCGGCGTCTGCCGGTGGCCACGGAGCCGGCCGCGCCGGTGGCCGCCGATCCTGTCGTGCCGGTGGCCGCTTCGCTGACCGCTATCCGCTCCGGGCGGGTAGCGCTATCCTGTGCTGTCATGCATGACGGTAGCAGTGTCGATGATCTGGCGAAACACCTGAAGAACGAGCTGGACCGCTACTCCCCGGGTGGAAAGCTGCCGTCGAGCCGGGCGCTCGTCGAACGGTTCAGGGTGAGCCCGGTGACCGTCTCCCGGGCCCTGGCCCAGCTCGCCGCCGAAGGGCTGGTCGTCACCCGGCCCGGCGCGGGCGTCTTCCGCGCCGAGCCGCAGGCCGCCGTCGCGCCCGCCGGCGACACCTCGTGGCAGGAGGTGTCCCTGAGCGCCGACGCCACGGCGGAGCTTGTGCCGCGCGCCGTCGACGCCTCCGGGGTGCTCGCCACGCTCGCCGCACCCGCGCCCGGCGTCATCGAGTTCAACGGCGGCTACCTCGACCCCGCGCTTCAGCCCGAACGGGCGATGGCGGCGGCGCTCGCGCGGGCGGGACGGCGGCCGGGGGCGTGGGGGAGGCCGCCGATCGACGGGCTCCCCGAGCTGCGGGAGTGGTTCGCGCGGGGGATCGGCGGGGCGATCACGGCCGCCGAGGTACTGATCACGGCGGGCGGCCAGAGCGCGCTGACCACCGCGCTGCGGGCGCTCGCGCCGCCGGGGGCGCCGGTGCTCGTGGAGTCGCCCACCTATCCGGGGATGCTGGCCATCGCCCGCGCGGCCGGGCTGCGTCCCGTGCCGGTGCCTCTCGACACGGACGGGGTGCGCCCGCAGCTCCTCGAAGCCGCCTTCCGGGCCACGGGCGCGAAGGTGTTCGTCTGCCAGCCGCTGTTCCAGAACCCGACGGGGGCCGTGCTCTCCGCCGCCCGCCGCCCCGAGGTCCTGCGGATCGCCCGCGCGGCGGGGGCGTTCGTCATCGAGGACGACTTCGTGCGCCGCCTGGTCCACGAGGACGCCGGGCCGCTGCCCAGGCCCCTCAGCGCCGACGACCGGGACGGCGTGGTCGTGCACGTCTGCTCGCTCACCAAGGCCACCTCACCGAGCTTCAGGGTGAGCGCGCTCGCGGCCCGCGGCCCGGTCCTCGAGCGGCTGCGCGCCATCCAGGTCGTCGACCACTTCTTCGTACCGAGGCCACTCCAGGAGGCGGCCCTCGAACTGGTCGGCTCCCCGGCCTGGCCGCGCCACCTGCGCGCGGTCTCGGCCGAGCTGCGGCTCCGCAGGGACACCATGGCCGCGGCGCTGCGGCTGCGCATCCCCGAGCTGGCGGTGCCGCACATCCCGGCGGGCGGCTACAACCTCTGGGTACGGCTGCCCGACGGCACCGACGAGACGGCCCTCGCCTCGGCGTCGCTGCGCGCGGGCGTGGCCGTGGCCCCCGGCCGCCCCTACTTCGCGGCGGAACCCCCGGCGGCCCACGTCCGCCTGAGCTTCGCGGCCGTCGCGGGCCTCGGGGAGATCAACGAGGGGGTACGGAGGCTGCGGGCCGCCTGTGACGAGGCGGGCGGATAGCGCCACTCAGGCGCGGACGTACTCCGTGACGAGCAGGAGGTCCTTGGCCGGGCCGCCCACCCGCCAGCGGGAGACCCAGCGGTCCGGGGCGGGCACCTCGAACTCGCCGCGGTAGAGGTCCCGCGCGCAGGGATGGTCGACGGTGTGCCGGCCCCTGCGGAGGTCGAGGCCGTGGAAGAAACGCCCGTCGGTGAACTCCACGCGGGCCGTGCCCGGTTCGTCGCCCGGCAGGAACCGAAGGGTCCGCTCGGCGGGGCGCTTGACGCCGCACCAGGTGAACGTCCCCGACTCCTGGTGCAGGAGCCCGCCCTCGTCGGGAGCGGGCAGCGCCGAGAACACCGTCGTACCGGCGAAGCGGCCCTCGGACCCGTCGCCGAGATCGACGACGGTCCGCGTGACGAGCCACTCGCCCGCGAGGTGGGCCAGGACGTCGGGGACGGGATGGAAGGCGGGGCGCGAGGCCGCGCCGCCCCGCCTGTCCCGGGCGGCGCCCACGGCCTCGGCGCTCTCGTCGTCGGAAAGGGACATGCCCGCAGGCTACGCGCCCCCACCGGGCGCTGCCCGTGGCATCGCGGGCGACCTGGTCAGACGGGAGTGTGACGACAGGGCCTAGCGGTCCACCACCGACATGCTGCGCTCGTCGTACCGGCCGCCCGCGATGCGGCCCGCGGGCGCCGCCGCGTCGATCTCCGCGAGCTCGTCGGCGCTCAGCTCGATCGTGGCGGCCGCCACGTTCTCCGCGAGGTACTTCTCGCGGCGCGTGCCCGGGATCGGTACGACGTCGTCGCCGCGGTGCTGCACCCAGGCGAGCGCGAGCTGCCCGGCGGTGACGCCCTTCTTGGCGGCGAGTGCGTTCAGGGCGTCCACGACGGCGAGGTTCCGCTCCAGGTTGCCGTCGGCGAAGCGGGGCTGGGTGCGCCGCAGGTCGTCCTCGGGGAGCCCGTCGAGCGAGGTGTAGCGGCCGGTGAGGAAGCCGCGCCCGAGCGGCGAGAACGGTACGAGGCCGATGCCCAGCTCACGGCAGACCGGCGCGATCTCCGCCTCCAGATCCCTGGTCCACAGCGACCACTCGCTCTGCAGCGCGGCGATCGGATGCACGGCGTGCGCCCGGCGGATCGTGCGCGCACTGGCCTCGGAGAGCCCGATGTGGCCCACCTTGCCCGCCGCCACCAGCTCGGCGAGCGCGCCCACGGTCTCCTCGATCGGCACGTCCTTGTCGACGCGGTGCACGTAGTACAGGTCGATGTGGTCGACGCCGAGCCGCCGCAGCGAGGCGTCACACGCCTCGCGTACGTACGCGGCGTCGCCCCGTATGAGCGGCGGCTCGCCCAGGCGGTTGGCGAAGCCGAACTTCGTCGCCACGACGGCCCGCTCGCGCCGCGTTCCGGCGAGGGCCCGGCCGATGAGCTGCTCGTTGTGACCCTCGCCGTAGAAGTCGGAGGTGTCGAGGAGGGTGACGCCGAGGTCGAGGGCCCGGTGGATCGTCGCGATCGACTGCGCGTCGTCCGCCGGGCCGTAGGCGTGGCTCATCCCCATGCACCCGAGCCCCTGCGCCGAGACGGTCAGCGCGCCGAGCCGGCGCGTGGGAAGGCTGCTGGTCATGGTGTACCTCCTGGCTGGTGCCCCGTGGTCGGTCCCGAGCCTAGGAGCTGGAGTGGACTCCAGGGCAAGGCGGCCGGATGAAGCGTCCTGCGGCCGGCGGGAGTGAGCGTACGGGGGCTGGCCGCAGGGGAGTTGGGGCGCTGCCCCGATGTCGGGGCGCCCTCCGTGTTCGTAGCGTAGTGATCGTCTTCGGCCGGACGGGCGGAGACGATCGCCGTCGACCGAGGGAGCACGATGCACGTCACCTCAGCAGTCACCGCCGGTCTCGGTCTTGCCGGCCTCCTGGCGGGCGGACTGGCCGTCGCGGCGCCCCCACCGGCCCGGACCCACGACTCGGCACGCCACGACCTGGCCTGGGGAGAATGCTCCGCGGACCAGAAGGAGCTGAACGAAGCGGGGGCGCGGTGCGCGAAGGTGACCGTGCCGCTCGACCACGCCGACCCCGGCGGCCCCACGATCCAGCTGGCGATCTCCCGTATCGAGGCGAAGTCACCCGCTGAGCGGCGCGGCATCCTGCTCTCCAACCCGGGCGGCCCCGGCGGCACCGGCCTCGCCCACACCCTCGCCCTGCGCCCGTCGCTCAAGGACGCGGCGGACCGCTACGACCTGATCGGCTTCGACCCCCGCTTCCTCGGCGAGAGCACCCCGATCACCTGCGGTGCCCCCTCCCGTCCCGCCCCGCCGGCGCGGGAGACCACACCGCGCGCGGACTTCGAGGCGTCGGTGCGCGCCGCACGCGACACCGCCCGCCGCTGCCGGCACCACAAGAACAACGCCCGGCTGCTCCCGCACGCTTCGACCCGCAACGTCGCCCGTGACATGGACGCGATCCGCGCCGCGCTCGGCGAGCGCAAGCTGTCGTACTACGGCGTCTCGTACGGCGCCGACCTGGGCGCGGTCTACACCCAGCTGTTCCCGCGCCGCGCCGACCGCGTCGTCCTCGACTCCTCGACCGACCCGGAGGCCACGCAGTACGAGCTGTTCCAGCGCTCGGGGGAGCCGGCCGAGAAGGCGCTGCGAGGCCGCGTACGGAGGGACGTCCTCGCCCTGCTGCGGCGGGCCGAACGGCACCCGATCCCCGCCGCGGGGCAGCAGATCGACGCGCCGCTGCTGCGCCTGCTCGTCAAGCAGCTCGTCCAGCACGAGGAGTACGACCCGCAGCTCGCCGAAGTCGTCGCCGACCTGAAGAGAGCCGCCGCGGGCGAGGAGACCGAGCCGGGGCCCGCGCTCGCCGGACTCCTGACGATGCTGAACTCGCCCGAGCTGGAGAGCAGCATGGTCGGCGGTGCGATCTTCATGTGCGGCGACGGCGGATGGCCCGCGGGCGGCTGGCCGAAGAACCCGGAGACGTACTGGAAGAACATGCGGCACAGCCGTGCCACGCAGCCGGTGTTCGGGCCCTACGTCAACGGAATGATCGCCCCGTGCGCGTTCTGGAAGGGCGAGCCCCGCGAACCCGCCACGCGGATCACCAACGACGTGCCCGTCCTGATGCTCCAGGCCCGTCACGACAACAACGTTCCCTACGAGGGTGCCCTCGCCCTGCACCGCAAGCTCACAGGATCACGCCTGCTCACAGCGGACATCCGCGCGCACGGCGTCTACGGGCGAGGCGACAGCGGTCTCACCCCCGTCCCGTGCGCCGACCGCGCCGTCAACACGTATCTGCGTGCCGGAAAGCTGCCCGACACCGACCTGACCTGCGCGAAGCCGAAGGGGAGCCGATGAGAGAGATCCACCCCGGCACCTCGTCCTACGTCCCGCGGCCGACGGCGTCCGGTACGGCCCGGGGATCGCGTGGCGCCCGGTGGCCGGGCGCACCAGCGCCGCCTTCACGATGCGGGTGGACGGGCCGAAGCGGGAGGCCCGGACGCGGCCGAGCCTCCGCCTGGTCGACGCGGCGCCGGCGGACCGTCGTGCCTGACCGCCGCCCCGGTGGTGGGCGCAGGGTCCGGCGGAGGTGTGGCCAGCCGCGGCAGTCTCGTCGCGGTGACCGCGCCCAGCGCCGCCACCGCCGCGAGGACCGTCAGCGTCGGGCCCATGGCGGAGAGGAACGCGGCTCCGGGCCGGGGGCTCGTGGCCGGGGCGAAGGCTGTCAGCAGGGTGGTCGCCGCGGCGATGCCCAGGGTCGGGCCGACGTTCATCGCCGTCTGCTGGAGGCCGCCGGCCACGCCGGCCTCCGAGGGTGGCGCTTGCCGTACCACCACCGTCGTCGCGGCGACCATCACCGTGCCGAAGCCGGCGCCGACCAGGAGGAAGCCGCCGCAGGCCGGCAGCGCCCCTGAACCCTCGTCCAGGCGGGACAGGGTCAGGACGCCCAGCGTCAGCAGCGTCATCGCCGTCGTGATCGTCCGCCGGGGGCCCTGCCGCCGCAGCAGCACCGCCGCGAGCGGCGCGCTCGCCACCATCATGACCGCGAGCGGCAGCGCCCGTACCGCACTGTTCAGGGGGTCGAGCGACAGGACGTCCTGGAGGAAGTACGTCGCCGTGAAGAGCGTGCCGAACATCGCGGCGGACGCCGCCACCAGGATGGCGAGGGCCGGTCCGACCGCCGCAGAGCCGACGAGCCGCGGCGGCACGAGCGGGCTCGCGGCCCGGCGCTCGTGGCGTACGAACGCCGTGCCCGCCGCCACGGCCACGAGCGTCCCCGCCACGGTGGCCGCCGCCGGGCCGTGCTCCGGGATGCCGACCAGGGTGTGCACGAGGCAGGCCAGCGTCACCGCGAGGAGCCCGGCCCCGGGCAGGTCGAGGCCGGGCGCGGGGCTCTTCCGGGGCGGTGCCGGCAGGCGGACCAGCAGCGCGAGGACCCCGATCACCAGTGCGGGCACCACGCTCAGGAAGAACACCGAACGCCACCCGAGCCGCGTGGCGAGCGCCCCGCCGAGCAGCGGCCCGGCGGCCGCCGCGAGGCCGATGGCGCTGGTCCGCAGCGCGATGGGCATGCCGAGCCGCTCCGGCGGGAACGCCGCCCGCAGCATTCCCAGCGTGGCCGGCTGCAACAGCGCGCCGAAGACGCCCTGGGCGACGCGCAGCCCGATCACCCAGCCGACGCCGGGCGCGAGGCCGATGCCGGCCGAGGCGAGCGCGAAGCCGAGCGTGCCGACGGCGAAGAGCCGCCGGTGCCCGTACCGGTCGCCGAGCCGCCCCGCGAAGACCAGCAGGCTCGCCACGGCGATCAGATACCCGGTGCTGGTCCACTGCACCGCGGCGAACGACGCGCCAAGATCGCGCTGCAGCACAGGCTGCACAACGGTGAGCACGGTCCCATCAAGGGCAACGACCACGGCCCCAAGAACACTGCAAGCCAAAGCGAGACCCGGCCGGGCCGAACCGGGCGAGGTCATGAGCACTCCGGGCTGACGCGCGTGCCCGGCGCGGAGGGCTCGGGGCCGGGGTGCGCGTCCGGTGCGGAGGGCTCGGGGCTGACGTGCGCGTCCGGCACGGAGCGCTCCGGACCGACCTGAGTGCCCCGCGTGGAGGGCTCCGGGCTGGCGTGCGTGCCCGGCGCGGAGGGCTCCGGGGCGACCTGCGTGCCCGGCGGCGTGGAGGGCTCCGGGCCGGCCTGCGCGGCCCGCGCGGTGCGCTCCGGGCCCACGTGGGCCCGGAGCGCAGTCTCGATCAGTGGTTCCGCGGTCTTGGCTCCGGAGGCCAGTGTCAGGCTGCCCCAGTGCCAGAGTTGGGCGATGCCGTGCAGGTTTGCCCAGAGGGCGGCCGCGGCGATCCGGGGGTCGGTGTCGTGGCTGCCGGCCGGCCCACGCGCCTGGGCCACCAGGCCGACCAGGGCTTCGAAGAGCGGCAGGCTCGTGTCCCGCAGCCCCAGCTCGTCGCTCCGGAGCAGATCGTGGCGGAACATCAGCTCGAACATCCCCCGGTGCTCCCCGGCGAAGCCGACGTACGCACGGCTCAGCGCCTTCAGCCGCGTACGGGCGTCCCCGCGGCCGTCGCCCCCCGCCGCCCGCTCCACCTCGGCCGCCAGCTCCGCGAAGCCGCGCCGGGCGATCGCGGAGAGCAGCGCCACATGCGTGGGGAAGTGGCGCCGGGGCGCCCCGTGCGACACCCCCGCCCTGCGGGCGATCTCCCGCAGGGTCAGCGCCCGCACCCCCTCGGCCTCCACCAGCTCGACGCCCACATCCACCAGCCGGGCCCGCAGCCCGGCGTCCTGTTCGCTCATAGACACTGTCTACCGCACCGCGTAGACAGTGTCTACGAGAATTCGGGCCCAAGGGGCACTGTCCGTAAGGGGGGAGGTACGAGATATCTTGATGTCGAGCAATGTTGCAGACGCGGAGCGGAGCACCCGGTGACTGACTCGACCATCATCTACACCCACACTGACGAGGCCCCGGCCCTGGCGACCCATTCGTTCTTGCCGGTGGTCCAGGCCTACGCCTCGACGGCGGGGGTCAGCGTGGAGACGCGCGACATCTCGCTCGCGGGCCGCATCATCTCCAGCTTCCCCGAGCGTCTCGAAGAGGGCCAGCGCATCAGCGACGCCCTCGCCGAGCTCGGCGAACTCGCCAAGACCCCGCAGGCGAACATCATCAAGCTGCCGAACATCTCGGCCTCGATCCCGCAGCTCAAGGCCGCCATCGCCGAGCTCCAGGGCCAGGGCTACGCGCTCCCCGACTACCCGGACGACCCGAAGACCGACGAGGAGCGCGACACCCGCGCCCGCTACGACAAGGTCAAGGGCAGCGCCGTCAACCCGGTCCTGCGCGAGGGCAACTCCGACCGCCGCGCCCCCGCCTCGGTCAAGAACTACGCCAAGGCGCACCCGCACCGCATGGGCGCCTGGACGGCCGACTCCAAGACGAACGTCGCCACCATGGGCGAGAACGACTTCCGCTCGACCGAGAAGTCCGCGGTCATCGCGGACGCCGGTTCGCTGCGCATCGAGCTCGTCGGCGACGACGGCTCCACCACCGTCCTGCGCGAGTCCGTACCCGTACTCGCGGGCGAGATCGTCGACGCCTCCGTGATGCGCGTCGCCGCCCTCCGCGAGTTCCTCACGGAGCAGGTCGCCCGCGCCAAGGCCGAGGGCATCCTCTTCTCCGTGCACCTCAAGGCCACGATGATGAAGGTCTCCGACCCGATCGTCTTCGGCCACGTGGTCCGCGCCTTCTTCCCGAAGACCTTCGCCGCGTACGGCGACGTCCTCGCCGCCGCCGGGCTCACCCCGAACGACGGTCTGGGCGGCATCTTCAAGGGCCTGGACTCGCTGTCCGACGGCGCGAAGATCAAGGCGTCCTTCGAGGCCGAGCTGGCCGAGGGCCCCGAGCTCGCCATGGTCGACTCCGACAAGGGCATCTCCAACCTGCACGTCCCCAGCGACGTCATCGTGGACGCCTCCATGCCGGCCATGATCCGCACCTCCGGCCACATGTGGGGCCCGGACGGCGGGGAGCACGACACCCTCGCGGTCCTCCCGGACAGCAGCTACTCCGGCGTCTACCAGGTCGTCCTCGACGACTGCCGCGCCAACGGCGCCTTCGACCCGTCGACGATGGGCTCCGTCCCGAACGTCGGCCTCATGGCGCAGAAGGCCGAGGAGTACGGCAGCCACGACAAGACCTTCGAGGTCCCGACCACGGGCACCGTGCGGGTCGTCGACGGCGTCGGCGAGGTCGTCCTGGAGCAGGCCGTCGCCGCCGGTGACATCTTCCGCATGTGCCAGACCAAGGACGCGCCGGTCCAGGACTGGGTCAAGCTCGCCGTCACCCGTGCCCGCGCCACCGGCAGCCCGGCCGTCTTCTGGCTGGACGAGACCCGCGCCCACGACGCCGTGCTCATCGGCAAGGTCGAGCGGTACCTCGCCGACCACGAGACCGAGGGCCTGGACATCCGGGTCATGTCGCCGGTCGACGCCACCGCGTTCTCCCTGGAGCGCATCCGCCGCGGCGAGGACACCATCTCCGTCACCGGCAACGTCCTGCGCGACTACCTCACGGACCTCTTCCCGATCCTGGAGCTGGGCACCAGCGCCAAGATGCTCTCGGTGGTCCCGCTGATGAACGGCGGCGGCCTCTTCGAGACGGGCGCGGGCGGCTCGGCCCCGAAGCACGTCCAGCAGCTCGTCAAGGAGAACTACCTGCGCTGGGACAGCCTGGGCGAGTTCCTGGCCCTCGCGGTCAGCTTCGAGCACCTGGCCACCACCACGGGCAACGCGCGCGCCCAGATCCTCGCCGACACCCTGGACCGCGCCACGGCGACGTTCCTGGAGAACGACAAGTCGCCGAGCCGTCGCCTGGGCGGCATCGACAACCGCGGCAGCCACTTCTACCTCGCCCTGTACTGGGCGCAGGAGCTGGCCAGGCAGACCGAGGACGCGCAGCTCGCCGAGGCGTTCGCGGCCCTGGCCAAGACGCTCTCCGAGCAGGAGCAGACCATCGTCGACGAGCTGATCGCGGTGCAGGGCAGCCCGGCCGACATCGGCGGCTACTACCAGCCCGACGCGGCGAAGGCCTCCGCGGTCATGCGCCCGTCCGCGACGCTCAACCAGGCGCTGTCGATCCTGGGCTGACGTCCGCGCGTACGTGAAAGGGGCCTCCCGCCGTTCTGGCGGGAGGCCCCTTCCACGTGCCCGTACACATCCGGGGACCTATGAGTGCCGGCGGGGCTTGCCTCGCTTGGCCGCCTTCGGACGGGCGGCGGCGCCTCGGCCGCCCTTGCCCCCCGCGGGCTTCTTCTTCGGCTGGGCCGAGGTCTTGGCCCTGGCCCGGCCCTTGTCCCCGGCCGCGTCCTTCGCGGGCGCCTGGGAGCGGCCCCGCGAGCTGTTGACCGTACGGCCACGGACGATGCCGATGAGGTCCTCCACCTGGTCCGTGGTCGCCGCCTCCGGCCACGACAGGGCCACACCGGACTCGGGGGCGTCCGTGACGGGGCGGTAGGTGAGGTCCTTGCGGTGGTGCAGCCGGGCGAGGGACTGCGGGACGACGAGGACGCCGATGCCCGCGGCGACCAGGTCGACGGCGTCCGCGGTGGTGGCGGGGCGCTCCTGCGCGGGCAGGCCGGGGCGCTGTTCCCAGGTGAGCGTCTCGTCGAGGGGGTGGAGCACGATCTCGTCGGCGAGGTCCTCCGCGGTCACCTCGTCGACCGCAGCGACGGCGTGGTCCTTGGAGATGAGGACGACCGTCGTCTCGGTGTAGAGGGGGATCGCGCTGAGATCCGTACGGTCGATCGGCAGGCGTACGAGACCGGCGTCCGCGCCGCCCGCCCGCAGCACGTCGGCCGCCTCGTCGGCGGGGACCTGCACGAGGGTCAGTGGGATGCCGGGCAGCCGCTCGTTCCAGATACGCACCCACTTGGTGGGCGTCACCCCCGGGACGTAGGCGAGCCGGAACGAAGGGGTCACTTCCGAGCCTGTCACCTCGCCAGGCTACCCGCCGTGGTCAGCGGCGGCGCACACGCTCGATACCCTGGCCTCATGACGTCGCACCAGACCACCCAGACCATGAAGCCCGCGACCGCGGCGAAGAAGCTGGGTGTGTACCTTCCGGCCACCCCCGCAGAGTTCCAGGAGGGCGTGGTCTCGCGCGGCGAGCTGAACGCGCTCCAGGCCGACCCGCCCGAGTGGCTCCAGGAGCTGCGCCGCACCGGTCCGCACCCCCGCCCCGTCGTCGCCGCCAAGCTCGGTGTCTCCATCGCGGGCCTCGCCCGCGGCGGGATCACGGAGGCGCTCACCACCGAGCAGATCGAGGCGCTGAAGCAGGAGCAGCCCGGCTGGCTCCGCCAGGAGCGCGCCACCCAGGCCGATGTCCGCAAGGAAGCGGTGCGGATCAAGGAGCAGCGGGCCGAACAGGCCGACAAGGCGGCCCGCGCCGACGAGAGCCCCGGCCGCTGAGACCCTGACCCACTGACCCACTGACCCACTGCCGCTCAGCCCCCGCTCGGCTCCTGCTCGTCCGGGCGGATCAGCAGTGTGAACCAGACCGTCTTGCCGACGGGGTCGGGCCGCGTGCCCCAGGCGTCGGCGAGGGCGTCGACCAGGACCAGGCCCCGGCCGTCCTCCTCGGTGCTCTCGGCGAGCCGGGCCCTGGGGCGGGGCGCGCTGTGGTCGGTGATCTCCACGCCGAGTTCACGCACGCTGTGCCATACGCGCAGGTGCAGCGGCCCCTGCGCGTGCCGGACCCCGTTGGTCAGCAGCTCGGAGGCGAGCAGCAGCGCGGAGTCGGCCAGTTCCGTCAGGTCCCACTCCTTGAGCTTCTCCTCCAGGAAGTGCCGCCCGGCAGGAACCGACACGGCCTCGCAGGCCAGCCCCCGCGCCGCGATGTCGAGCGGCGCGGTGGGGAAGCTGACCAGCAGCAGTGTCACGTCGTCGGAGTGCGTCCCGCTGTCGGGGAGCAGTGTGCGCAGGACGCGGTCCGCGGCCGTCTCCAGGTCCTCGGTGGTGTCGAAGGCGCCTTCGAGGGCGCTGGTCAGCAGGTCGAGCTGGACATCGATATCGGTGTCCGAGGTCTCCACGAGGCCGTCGGTGTAGAGGGTGAGGGTCGTTCCCGCCCGCAGCGGCAGCCGCACCTGCTCATGCGGCACCCCGCCCACCCCGAGCGGCAGCCCTGTCGGCACCGGCAGCTCGCGCACCTTGGAGTCCGGCTCGACGAGGAGCACCGGCAGATGACCGGCCGAGCACACGGTGATCTCGCCCTGGGTCGGGTCGGCCTCCAAGTAGAGACAGGTGACGAACGGCTCGGGCAGGTCGCGGGTGAACGCGTCGAGGGTCTGCATCAGCTCGCACGCCGGGAGACCGGCCAGGGCCAGGGCGCGGCCCGCGGAGCGGAGCTGCCCCATCACCACGGCCGCGTCCATGCCGCGCCCCATGACGTCGCCGATGAAGACCCCGACGCGGCCGGCCCCCAGGTCGATCAGGTCGAGCCAGTCGCCGCCGACGCCCTGGCCCTGGGTCGAGGGCAGATAGCGGCTCGCGGTCCGAGCGCCCGGGATCCGCTTGGCCGACCCCATGAGATTGAGGGCCAGCGCGATCTGCCGCTGCTGTGCGTACAACTTGGTGAGCTCGGCCTCGCTCCTCTTGCGTTCCGTGATGTCGCGCATCACGGAGCAGACGGTGGTGATGGTCCCCTCGCGGTTGCGGATGGGCCAGAGGGTGACGTCGATGTCCAGGACGCGTCCGTCGCTGGTGGTGCGACGGGTCTCGTAGTGCTCGATGCGGATGCCGTCGGCGATCTGGGCGAGGAAATGGGCTTCCTCGTCCTTGAGGTCGGGGGGTACGAGCATGCCGACGTGACGGCCGACGGCTTGTGCGGGGGTGTATCCGTACAGGCGTTGTGCGGCCGCGTTCCAGAAGGTGATCTCGCCGTCGAGGGTCTTCATGAGGATGGCGTCCTGTGAGGACTCGACGAGAACGGCCAGCTCGTCGACCCGGGCCTCGCTCCTCTTGCGTTCCGTGATGTCGCGCATCACGGAGCAGACGGCGGTGATGGCCCCCTCGCGGTTGCGGATGGGCCAGAGGGTGACGTCGATGTCCAGGACGCGTCCGTCGCTGGTGGTGCGTCGGGTCTCGTAGTGCTCGATGCGGATGCCGCGGGCGGTCTGCGCGAGGAGGTGTGCCTCTTGGTCCTTGAGGTCGGGGGGCACGAGCATGCCGATGTGGTTGCCGACGGCTTGTGCGGCGGTGTACCCGAACAGGCGTTGTGCGGCCGCGTTCCAGAAGATGATCTCGCCGTCGAGAGTCTTCATCAGGGTCGCGTCCTGTGAGAACTCGACGAGCTCCCTGAACAGCTCCTGCCGGTCGTCGGTGCTCCGCACAGTTTCCACAGACATCATCGCTGCCTCGCTTCGCGTGCCTCCTGCCCACCTGGGCGGCATGTCGGATACTCCAGCACATCGGCTGTCGACATCGCAGATCTGCGAGTAATTCGCCGTTACGGGTGCGCGATTGTCGCTTTCTGCAAGGTATGGACGTCGCACTTCTTCTGATGCCGGGCGATCGCTGCGCGCGAGTGTCCGATCTGTGACGAAGCCCGACAGGTGGCCGATGCCGTCCGCCGGGCCGGGAGCGCGGTGTGCCGGGCCCGTAGGCTGGCGCCACCGAACCCCTCCGGCGTCATCCAGCGGCGATTGCATAAAACTGCGGCTATGCGTATAGTCATGCCATCCAAGAGGAGGGTTCCATGGCGGTACGCGCAGCAGTGGCAGGGGCGAGTGGGTATGCGGGCGGCGAGCTGCTGCGGCTGCTGCTCGTCCACCCCGAGGTGGAGATCGGCGCCCTCACCGGCAACTCGAACGCGGGGCAGCGCCTGGGCGCGCTCCAGCCGCACTTGTTCCCGCTCGCCGAGCGCGTCCTTGAGCCGACCACCCCCGAGGTCCTCGCGGGGCACGACGTCGTCTTCCTCGCCCTGCCCCACGGGCAGTCCGCCGCCGTCGCCGAGCAGCTCGGCCCCGACGTGCTGGTCATCGACATGGGCGCGGACTTCCGGCTGAAGGACGCGGCGGACTGGGAGAAGTTCTACGGCAGCCCGCACGCCGGGACGTGGCCCTACGGCCTGCCCGAGCTGCCCGGCTGCCGCACCGCCCTCGAAGGGGCCAAGCGCGTCGCCGTGCCCGGCTGCTACCCCACCGCCGTCTCGCTCGCGCTCTTCCCCGCGTACGCCGCCGACCTCGTCGAGAGCGACGCGGTGATCGTCGCGTCCTCCGGCACCTCGGGCGCGGGCAAGGCCGCCAAGCCGCACCTGCTCGGCTCCGAGGTGATGGGGAACATGTCCCCGTACGGAGTGGGGGGCGGGCACCGGCACACCCCCGAGATGATCCAGAACCTGAGCGCCGCGGCGGGCGCCCCCGTCTCCGTCTCCTTCACCCCGACGCTGGCCCCGATGCCCCGCGGCATCCTCGCCACGTGCAGCGCGAAGGCCAGGGCCGGTGTCACCGCGGAGAGCGTGCGGGCCGCGTACGAGAAGGCGTTCGCCGACGAGCCGTTCGTCCGCCTGCTGCCCGAGGGGCAGTGGCCCGCGACCGCCGCCGTGTACGGCTCGAACGCCGTGCAGATCCAGGTCGCGTACGACGAGAGCGCCGGCCGCGTGATCGTGATCAGCGCCATCGACAACCTCACCAAGGGCACCGCGGGCGGCGCCCTCCAGAGCATGAACATCGCCCTCGGCCTCGACGAGGCCACCGGGCTCACTACGATCGGAGTCGCGCCGTGAGTGTGACGGCAGCCAAGGGATTCACGGCGGCGGGCATCGCCGCCGGCATCAAGGAGAACGGCAACCCGGACCTGGCCCTCGTGGTCAACACCGGGCCCCGCCTGGCCGCCGCCGGCGTCTTCACCTCCAACCGCGTCAAGGCCGCCCCGGTCCTCTGGTCGGAGCAGGTGCTCAAGGGCGGCCTCGTCTCCGCCGTCGTCCTCAACTCCGGCGGCGCCAACGCCTGTACGGGCCCGCAGGGCTTCCAGGACACGCACGCCACCGCCGAGAAGGTCGCCGAGACGCTGTCGCTGAACGCGGGCGAGGTCGCCGTCGCCTCGACGGGACTCATCGGCCTGACGCTCCCCATGGACAAGCTCCTGCCGGGCGTCGAGCAGGCAGCAGGTGAACTCTCCGCGCACGGCGGCGAGAAGGCCGCCATCGCCATCAAGACCACCGACAGCGTGCACAAGACGTCCGTCGTGACCAAGGACGGGTGGACCGTCGGCGGCATGGCCAAGGGCGCGGGCATGCTCGCCCCCGGCCTCGCCACGATGCTGGTCGTGCTCACCACCGACGCCGACCTGGAGGCCGGTGTCCTGGACCGGGCGCTGCGCGACGCCACCCGCGTCACCTTCGACCGGGTCGACTCCGACGGCTGCATGTCCACCAACGACACCGTGCTGCTCCTGGCCTCCGGCGCGGCCGAGGTCACCCCGGAGTACGACGAGTTCGCCGAGGCCGTCCGCGAGGTCTGCGCCGACCTGGGCCGCCAGCTCATCGGGGACGCCGAGGGCGCCAGCAAGGACATCAAGGTCGAGGTCGTGAACGCCGCGAGCGAGGCCGACGCCGTCGAGGTCGGCAGGACCATCGCCCGCAACAATCTCCTCAAGTGCGCCCTGCACGGCGAGGACCCCAACTGGGGCCGGGTGCTCTCCGCGATCGGCACGACGTCCGCCGCCTTCGAGCCGGACCGGCTCAACGTCGCCATCAACGGCGTCTGGGTCTGCAAGAACGGCTCCGTCGGCGAGGACCGCGACCTCGTCGACATGCGCTACCGCGAGATCGTCATCACCGCCGACCTCGCGGCGGGCGCCGAGACCGCGACGATCTGGACGAACGACCTCACCGCCGACTACGTCCACGAGAACAGCGCGTACAGCTCATGAGCGCACGCAAGCACACCGCACTGCCCAAGGCGCAGATCCTCGTCGAGGCGCTGCCCTGGCTGACCCGGCACCGCGGCAAGACCGTCGTCATCAAGTTCGGCGGCAACGCCATGGTCGACGACGAGCTGAAGGCCGCCTTCGCTCAGGACGTGGTCTTCCTGCACCACGCGGGCCTCAAGCCCGTGGTCGTGCACGGCGGCGGCCCGCAGATCAGCGAGGCGCTCGACCGGCACGGCATCGTCAGCGAGTTCAAGGCGGGCCTGCGCGTCACCACCGAGGACGCGATGGACGTCGTACGCATGGTGCTCGCCGGACAGGTGCAGCGCGAGCTGGTCGGCCTGCTCAACCAGCACGGCCCGCTCGCCGTCGGCCTCACCGGCGAGGACGCGCACACCATCACCGCCACCAAGCACCGGCCGCGCATCGAGGGCGAACTGGTCGACATCGGCCGGGTCGGTGAGATCACCGACATCGACACGGGCGCCATCGAGGCGCTGCTCGCCGACGGCCGCATCCCGGTCGTCTCCTCGATCGCCCGCTCCGAGGACGACGGACATGTCTACAACGTCAATGCTGATACGGCGGCTGCGGCACTCGCTGCGGCGCTTGGTGCCGAGACCTTGATGGTCCTGACCGACGTCGAGGGGCTCTACGAGGACTGGCCCCACTCCGACGAGGTCATCAGCAGGCTCACCGCGCTGGAGCTCGAAAAGCTCCTGCCCGAGCTGGCCAGCGGCATGGTCCCCAAGATGGAGGGCTGCCTGCACGCCGTGCGCAACGGCGTGCACACCGCCCGCGTCATCGACGGGCGCGTCCAGCACTCGATCCTGCTGGAGATCTTCACCGACGAGGGCATCGGCACCATGGTCGTGCCCGACCAGGCAGAGGGGGAGTCATGAGCAACCAGGAGCTGACCACGCGCTGGCAGGGCGCGCTCATGGACAACTACGGCACGCCGAAGCTGCCCCTGGTCCGCGGCGAGGGCAGCAGGCTGTGGGACGCCGACGGCAAGGAGTACGTCGACTTCGTCGGCGGCATCGCCGTCAACGCGCTCGGCCACGCCCACCCGGCCGTCGTCGAGGCCGTGAGCACCCAGATCGGCGCGCTCGGCCATGTGTCGAACCTCTTCGTCGCCGAGCCGCCCGTCGCGCTCGCCGAACGGCTGCTCCAGCTCTTCGGCCGCGAAGGGCGCGTGTACTTCTGCAACTCCGGGGCCGAGGCCAACGAAGGCGCCTTCAAGATCGGCCGGCTGACGGGCCGCTCGCACATGGTCGCCGCCCAGGGCGGCTTCCACGGCCGGACCATGGGCGCGCTCGCCCTCACAGGACAGCCCGGCAAGCAGCAGCCGTTCGTGCCCCTGCCCGGCGACGTCACGCACGTGCCGTACGGGGACGTCGAGGCGCTGCGGGCGGCGGTCGGCGCCGATACCGCCTTCGTGATCATCGAGCCGATCCAGGGCGAGAACGGCGTCGTGGTGCCGCCCGCGGGCTATCTCAAGGCCGCAAGGGAGATCACCAGGGCCACCGGGACCCTCCTCGTCCTCGACGAGGTGCAGACCGGAATCGGCCGCACCGGTCACTGGTTCGAGCACCTGGCCCACGAAGGCGTGGAGCCTGACATCGTCACACTCGCGAAGGGCCTGGGCGGCGGTCTGCCGCTCGGCGCGACCGTGGCGTTCGGCGCCGCGGCGGAGCTGTTCAAGCCCGGTCACCACGGCACGACGTTCGGCGGCAACCCCGTCGCGTGCGCCGCGGGGCTCGCCGTCGTCGACACCATCGCCGCCGAGGGTCTGCTCGACAACGCCAAGCGGGCCGGTGAGAAGCTGCGGGACGGAATCGAGTCACCGGGGCACCCGCTCGTGAACCGTGTAAGGGGCGCGGGCCTGCTGCTGGGTATCGTGCTCACCGAGCCGCTCGCGCCACAGGTGCAGCAGGCGGCTCAGGACGCCGGCTTCCTGGTGAACGTGCCCGCCCCCGATGTCGTACGGCTGATGCCGCCGCTGAACGTGCGCGACGACGAGGTGGACGCGTTCCTCCGGGCGCTGCCCGGCGTACTGGACAAGGCCGCCGAGGCGGCCGACGGGGACGGACGATCCGGAGAATGAGACCACGATGAGCCAGGCGCAAGGCAACGAGCACGTCGACCACGCGGGTCCGGCCGTGCCGCAGACCCGCACCGCACGCCACCGCCGGATCGTGGACATCCTCAACCGGCAGCCGGTGCGCTCGCAGAGCCAGTTGGCGAAGCTGCTGGCGGACGACGGTCTGACCGTCACGCAGGCGACGCTCTCCCGGGACCTGGACGAGCTGAACGCGGTGAAGATCCGCAACGCCGAGGGCGACCTCATCTACGCGGTGCCGAGCGAGGGCGGTTTCCGCACGCCGCGCGCGCCGCTGGGGGAGTCGGCCAAGGAGGAGCGGATGCGGCGGCTCTCCGCGGAGCTGCTGATCTCGGCGGAGGCCTCGGCGAACCTGGTCGTCCTGCGCACGCCGCCGGGCGCCGCCCAGTTCCTGGCATCGGCGATCGACCAGGCCGAGCTGCACGACATCCTGGGGACGATCGCGGGCGACGACACGTTGATGCTCATCAGCAGGGAACCGGCCGGGGGGCAGGCCCTGGCCGACCATCTGCTCCGCCTGGCCTCCAACGAGTAGCGGGCCCCTGGCCCTGAGCCGGGCCCATCGCCGGCTGCGCCCGGCTCGTCCTCAAACGCCGGACGGGCTGATCAGGCTTTCTGGTTGCGGCGGGCCATCCACGCCGCCACCAGCGCTCCCGACACGTTGTGCCAGACGGAGAAGACCGCCGCGGGGAGCGCGGCCAGCGGGCTGAAGTGGGCCGTGGCCAAGGACGCCGCGAGGCCGGAGTTCTGCATCCCCACCTCGAAGGCCATGGCGCGGGAGGCCGGCGGGCCGAGGCGGGAGAGTTTGCCGGCGCCGTAACCCAGGGCCAGGCCCAGGCCGTTGTGGAGGAAGACGGCGAGGAAGACCAGGCCCGCGGCCGACTTGATGGCCGCGGCGCTGCCGGCGACGACGATCGTCACGATGGCCGCGATCGTCAGGGCCGACAGCCACGGCAGCGCGCCGAGCACCCGCCCGACGTACCGCCCGAAGAGCAGCCGCACGAGCAGCCCGGCGATGACGGGCAGCAGCACGGTCTTGAGGATGTCCGTGACCATGGAGCCCGCGTCCACCGGCAGGTACTCGCCCGCGAGCAGCAGCGTCAGCGGCGGGGTGATCAGGGGCGCGAGCACGGTCGAGACGGTGGCCACCGAGACGGAGAGCGCCACGTCACCGCGGGCCAGGTACGTGACCACGTTCGACGCCGTGCCGCTCGGCGCGCAGCCCACCAGGATGACGCCCGCCGCCAGTTGCGGCGAGAGGCCGAGCGCGTGGGCGATGAGCCAGCCGAGCCCGGGCATGATCACGTAGTGCGCGACAAGGCCGAGCGCGACGGCCCAGGGCCGCTTGACCACGCCCTGGAAGTCGAGCGGGGTCATGGTGAGGCCCATGCAGAACATCACCACACCGAGCAGGTACGGGACGTTCGTGCCCCAGCCGTCGAAGGTTCCCGGCGCGGCGAGACCGAGGCCGCCGGCGGCCAGGACGAGGACGGGGAAGACCGTGACGGCACGGCGGGCGGCCTTGTCGGCCGCGCCTGAGTCATCGGTGGGACCTTGGAGCGTCTGTTCGGGTTGCACGGCGCGATGCAACGCCCCGGCCGGTCCGCACGCAACCCCGTCTCGCCATGTGGTCGCTACACGGATCCAGCCGGCTCGTGGGCGGCCGACGTGGGCGGGGACGGAGGCAGCGGGAGCGGCAGTCCCGGCAGTCCGTCGATGCTCTGGGCGATGTACTCCTTCTTGGCGAAGTACGCGCCCAGCGACGCGTCGTCCTCGCGCGCGAACCGCTTGCTGTGCAGATCGCGGTCCTCGTCGTACGACATGAACGGCACCGCGTAGCCGCAGGTGTCACGGATGAGGTCGGCCGTCACGACGATGATGGCCCGCAGGCCGTGCTGCGCCGGGTCGCTGTCGGGGAAGTGGCCGAGGAGTTCGGGGAAGCGCGGGTCGTCGCGGAAGACGGGCTCGCCGCGGCCGTGCACCCGGACGATGTTGGGCGGCCCCTGGAAGGCGCACCACATGAGGGTGATGCGGCCGTTCTCGCGCAGGTGCGCGATGGTCTCGGCGTTGCTGCCCGCGAAGTCCAGGTAGGCGACGGTCAGTTCGTCGATGATCGTGAAGGAGCCCTTGAGGCCCTTGGGCGAGAGGTTGATCGTGCCGTCGTCGGCGAGGGGCGCGGTCGCCGTGAAGAACATCGGCTGCTCCTCGATGAAGGTGCGCAGCCGGCCGTCTATGCGTTCGTAGGTCTTTCCCATGTCTAAGGATTATTCGCTGTAACTCTTCGCCTGTCTAACGACTTGGCGGAACTCGCGGCGGCCCGGGTGGCCGATTGACGAATCATGCATAGTTCTGCATACTCATGCATGGCGGTGCTTGGGCCGCCGTGAGAGCCCGCGCTTCTAAGGAGCACGCAGTGAGCAGCAACAGCGGTGACGTCCGGCTCTGGGGCGGACGGTTCGCCGACGGTCCCGCCGAGGCCCTGGCGAAGCTGTCCGCGTCCGTCCACTTCGACTGGCGCCTCGCGCCGTACGACATCGCCGGATCGCGTGCCCACGCGCGCGTCCTGCACAAGGCGGGCCTGCTCACCGAGGACGAGCTGACCCGCATGCTGGCCGGGCTCGACCAGCTCGAAGGGGACGTGGCCGACGGCTCGTTCGTCGGCACCATCGCCGACGAGGACGTCCACACCGCCCTGGAGCGCGGCCTCCTCGAGCGGCTCGGCCCCGACCTCGGCGGCAAGCTGCGGGCCGGGCGGTCCCGCAACGACCAGGTGGCGACGCTCTTCCGGATGTACCTGCGTGACCACGCGCGGATCCTCGGCGGTCTCATCGCCGAGCTCCAGGGCGCCCTCGTCGGCCTCGCTGAGGCGCACCCGGACGTCGCCATGCCGGGGCGCACGCACCTCCAGCACGCGCAGCCGGTGCTCTTCGCCCACCACGTCCTGGCCCACGTCCAGTCCCTCTCCCGGGACGCGGAGCGGCTGCGGCAGTGGGACGCCCGTACGGCCGTGTCGCCGTACGGCTCCGGCGCGCTCGCCGGATCGTCCCTCGGGCTCGACCCGGAGGCCGTCGCCAAGGACCTCGGCTTCGAGCACGGGAGTGTGGGCAACTCCATCGACGGCACGGCGTCGCGCGACTTCGTCGCGGAGTTCGCCTTCATCACCGCGATGATCGGCGTGAACCTCTCCCGGATCGCCGAGGAGATCATCATCTGGAACACGAAGGAGTTCTCCTTCGTCACCCTCCACGACGCCTTCTCGACCGGCTCCTCGATCATGCCGCAGAAGAAGAACCCGGACATCGCCGAGCTGGCGCGCGGCAAGTCGGGCCGCCTCATCGGCAACCTCACCGGCCTGATGGCCACCCTCAAGGCCCTCCCGCTCGCGTACAACCGCGACCTCCAGGAGGACAAGGAGCCGGTCTTCGACTCCTGCGACCAGCTCGAAGTCCTGCTGCCCGCCTTCACCGGCATGATGGCCACGCTCACCGTCAACCGCGAGCGCATGGAGGAACTGGCCCCGGCCGGTTTCTCGCTCGCCACCGACATCGCCGAGTGGCTCGTCAAGCAGGGCGTGCCGTTCCGTGTCGCGCACGAGGTCGCGGGCGAGTGCGTGAAGGTCGCCGAGTCCGAGGGCAAGGAGCTCGACGCCCTCACCGACGAACAGTTCGCGAAGATCTCCGCGCACCTCACGCCCGAGGTCCGCACCGTCCTGAACGTGCCGGGCGCGCTCGCCTCCCGCGACGGCCGCGGCGGCACGGCCCCCTCGGCCGTCGCCGTACAGCTCGCCGAGGTCAAGGCGGACCTGGCGGCACAGGAGGAGTGGGCGACCGCCCGTAGGTGACACGGGGTCACGGGAGTCGCGGACCCCTCGGGTTACGTTGTCGGGAGCACACCGCACGACGACCCCGAGGAGCCCGCGATGCCCTTCGCCCGGCTGGCCGCAGCCACGACCCCGACCGCGCACCTGGGACTCGGCCTCGCCGCCGTCGGCAGGCCCGGTTACATCACGCTCGGCCGCGAGAGCGACCTGCCGGCCTCCCGCAGCGTCGAGGCCCTGCGCGAGCGCACCTTCGAACTGCTCGACGCGGCCTACGCGACGGGCGTGCGGTACATCGACGCGGCCCGCTCGTACGGCCGCTCCGAGGAGTTCCTCGGCGACTGGCTGCGGGCCAGGCCCGATGTCCAGGACGTCGTCGTCGGCAGCAAGTGGGGTTACACGTACACGGCGGACTGGCGCACCGATGCCGAGGGCCCGCATGAGGTCAAGGACCACGGCACCGCCGCCTACGACCGCCAGCGCGCGGAGACCGCCGAGCTGCTCGGCGACCGGCTCGACCTCTACCAGGTCCACTCCGTCACACCGGAGAGCCCGGCGCTCACCGACAAGGAGCTGCACGCCCGCCTCGCCGCGCTGGCCGCCGACGGGGTGACCGTCGGCCTCTCCGTCAGCGGCCCCGACCAGGCGTCAGCCATCCGCGCCGCCCTCGCCGTCACGGTCGACGGGGAGCCGCTCTTCCGCACCGTCCAGGCCACGTACAACCTCCTGGAGACGTCGGCGGGCCCCGCGCTCGCCGAGGCCCACGACGCCGGCCTCACCGTCATCGTCAAGGAAGGCATGGCCAACGGCCGGCTCGCCGCCCCGCACGCGCCCGCCGCGCTGCGCGAGGCCGCCGAACGGACGGGGTACGGCTGCGACGCCGTGGCGCTCGCGGCGGTGCTGCGCGAGCCGTGGGCGGGCGTGGTCCTTTCCGGCGCGGCGACCGCGGCCCAGCTCGTCTCGAACCTGCACGCCGCCGCGGTCGACCTCGGCCCCGACGAGGCCGAGCGCCTCAGCGGTCTCGCGGAGGAGCCGCGGGCGTACTGGGCGCGACGCGCGGAGCTGCCCTGGCACTGAGGGCCAGGCCAAGGGCCAGGGCCAGGACACGGGGGGCAGGATCAGGGAGCCATCGGCTCCCTTTGAGACGTTAATGTCTCAGGCGTCCTATAGTCGTCTCATGTCTGTCGATCGCGATCAGGTCCTGCGCGGCGCCGCCGCCCTGCTCACCCGCAAGGCCACCTCCACCATGGACGAGGTCGCCCGTGCCGCGGGCATCAGCAGGGCCACCCTGCACCGGCACTTCGCCGGCCGCGACGCGCTCGTACGCGCCCTGGAGGAGCTGGGCCTGCTGGAGTGCGAGGCCGCTCTCGACCGTGCCGCGCTCGACGAGGGCGGCGCGCGGGACGCCCTGCGGCGCCTGGTGAAGGAGATCGAGCCGGCCGCCGGGCTCCTCGCGTTCCTGTACACGGAGAACCAGCTCTTCGAGGGCGACGCCCAGCACGACGGCTGGGCCCACATCGACGCCCGTCTGGCCGCCCTCTTCCGCCGCGGCCAGGAGAACGGGGAGTTCCGCATCGACCTGACACCCGCCTGGCTCACCGAGGCGTTCTACGGCCTCATCGGCTCCGGTGCCTGGGCCGTGCAGGACGGCCGGGTGGCCGCCAAGGACTTCTCGTACATGATCGCCGAGCTGCTGATCGGCGGCGCGCAGCGGAGAGTGGACTCATGACCAGCATCAAGGAGACCGGCAGGACGGACGCGGAGCGCGGCGTGGCCCGCTGGCTCGCGCTCGCCGTGCTCGTCCTGGCCGTACTCCTGGTCGCCGTCGACGCGACCGTGCTCGGCCTGGCGACGCCGTACATCAGCGAGGACCTCAAGCCCTCGGGCACACAGCTCCTGTGGATCGGCGACGTCTACTCCTTCGTCATCGCGGGCCTGCTCGTCTCCATGGGCAGCCTCGGCGACCGGATCGGCCGAAAGAAGATGCTGCTCTGCGGAGCGGTGGCCTTCGGCGCGGTGTCCGTCCTCAACTCCTACGCCACGAGCCCCGAGCTGATGATCCTGGCCCGTGCGCTGCTCGGCGTCGCGGGCGCGACCCTGATGCCGTCCACGCTCGCGCTGATCCGCAACATCTTCCACGACCCGCGTGAGCGGAGCCTCGCGGTCGGCATCTGGGGCGCCATGGCGTCGGCGGGGGCGGCCGTGGGTCCCGTCGTCGGCGGCTTCCTGCTCGAACACTTCTGGTGGGGCTCGGTCTTCCTCATCAACCTGCCGGTGATGGCGGTCCTCGTCCTCGTCGGCATCAAGCTGCTGCCCGAGTCGAAGAACCCGGCGCCCGGCCCCTGGGACCTGCTGAGCGTCCTGCTCTCGCTGGTCGGCATGATCGCCGTCGTGTACGCCATCAAGGAGGCGGCGGCACACGGGCTCCGCTGGGACGCCGGGGCCGCCGCGGTGATCGGCGCCGGCGCGCTGACCTGGTTCGTCCGCCGTCAGCTCACGCTGAGCGCGCCGCTCCTGGACATGCGGCTCTTCAGCCACCGCGGCTTCTCCGGAGCGGTACTCGCCGACCTGCTGACCGTGCTCGGCCTCTCCGGCCTGGTCTTCTTCCTCTCCCAGTTCCTGCAACTCGTGCAGGGCAGGCGGCCGTTCGAGGCGGGCCTCGCGGAACTGCCCGCCGCGGCGGGGGCGGTGGCCGCGGGGCTGATCGCGGGCGTGGTGGCCCGGCGGTTCTCCGTACGCATCGTGGTCGCGGGCGGGCTCGCCGCGGTGGGGCTCTCGCTCGCCGTGCTCACGGGGCTGAGCCAGCACACCGGCTATCCGCTGCTCGGCGCCTCGCTGCTGGTGGTCGGCATCGGCGCGGGCTTCTCGTTCACCGTGACCGCCGACGTGATCCTCTCCAGCGTGCCCAAGGAGCAGGCGGGCGCGGCCTCCGCGGTCTCGGAGACGGCGTACGAACTGGGCGCGGCCCTGGGCATCGCCCTGCTCGGCTCCATCGTGACGGGCGTCTACCGCGGCTTCACGGCCCCGCCGGGCACCCCGCCGGAGGTGGCGTCGGCCGCCCACGAGTCACTGGGCGGCGCGGTCGAATCGACGCAGGACCTTCCGGCCCACGAGGCGGAAGCACTCCTGCACGCGGCGCAGACGTCCTTCGTGGACGGCCTCCGCCTGGCCTCCGGCGTGGGGGCGGCGGTCCTGCTGGCCACGGCCGTGGTGGCGTGGTTCCTGCTGAAGGGCCAGAAACTGGAGGAGGGCGTCGAGCACTGAGCGCTCGCGGCGTCGTCCCGACCGCGGGCCGATCGTGGCTGGTCGCGCAGTTCCCGCGCCCCTGACGGGGCTACGCCGCCTTGGCCTTCGTGGCGTACATGTCCACGTACTCCTGGCCGGACAGCAGCATGACCTCCGTCATCACGGAGTCCGTCACGGCCCGCAGCACGTAGCGGTCGCGGTCCATCCCGTCGTACCGGGAGAACTCCATCGCCTCGCCGAAGCGCACCGTCACCTTGCCGGGCCGCGGCACACCCTTGCCGCCGGGCTGGAGCTTGTCCGTGCCGATCATCGCGAAGGGGACGACGGGCGCGCCGGTCATCAGGGTCAGCCGGGCGATGCCCGTACGGCCCCGGTAGAGCCGGCCGTCGGGGGAGCGCGTGCCCTCGGGGTAGATGCCGAAGACCTTGCCGTCGTCGAGGACGCGCCGCCCCGTCATCAGCGCGGCCACACCGCCGCGGCCACCGTCGCGGTCCACCGGGATCATGCCGACGCCCGTGAAGAACCACGCCATGAGGCGGCCCTTGAGGCCCTTGCCCGTGACGTACTCGTCCTTGCCGATGAAGTACACCGGACGGTTGGCCACGAGCGGCAGGATCATCGAGTCGATGAACGTCAGGTGGTTTCCGGCCAGGATGACCGGGCCGGTCCCGGGGATGTTCGCGGCGCCCTCGACCCGTGGACGGAACATCAGGCGCAAGATCGGTCCGAGCACTGCCTTGATGAGCGCTAGACGGGACAACGAGCCCTCCGGGGTCAACGGGTCGGCGCAGTAAGCGACGGGTAAGTGCAGGTGAGTACGGTACTCGCGGGTTGCGGCCTCTTGCACATCGGGTGCACGCCCCCGATACGCAGGGTTGACCCGGCTCCGCGCGACGCCGCCCGGGAACGTGGCCTTGGCGACGACGGTATCCCCGTGGGACGGGTGTGGCCCGAAGCAGTGGTCCTTGTCACGCACACACTTCTCTCTGCGTAGCGGACGTTTCACACCCGCTGCCCCCTCATGGTGCGCCCATTCGCCATGCCGCGTCATCCTGACGTTCCGTCCAGGGTCTCCCATTGGCCACTCCCGGCGATCTACGATCGGTCCCGCTTTGTCAGGTGCAAGGCAGCGGTACATCGGGAGGAGCGCCAATGGCGACGCAGGATTCGGGTCAGCAGCAGCCGGGGACGAACCGGGGTCGGCGCGCGGTACTGGGGGCGGCGGTTCTCGGCGCGGGGACCGCCGCCATGGGACTGCCCGGCGTGGCGAGAGCGGAGTCACGGCACGGGCACGGCGGCGGCAGAGGCTACAAGAGCCTGCCGAAGCCGACCGTCGTCGCGCACCGGGGCACCAGCGGCTACCGGCCCGAGCACACGCTCGGCGCCTACCAGCTCGCCCTGGACATGGGCGCGCACGTCATCGAGCAGGACATCGTGCCCACCAAGGACGGCCATCTCGTATGCCGTCACGAGAACGACATCACCGCGACGACCGATGTCGCGGCGCACCCGGAGTTCGCCTCCCGCAAGACCACGAAGTCCGTGGACGGCGCCTCGCTCACCGGCTGGTTCACCGAGGACTTCACGCTCGCCGAGCTGAAGACCCTGCGCGCCAAGGAGCGCATCCCGGGCACGCGCCAGCGCAACACCCTCTACGACGGCCGCTGGGAGGTGCCCACCCTGGAGGAGGTCTTCCGGTGGGCCGAGAAGGAGGGCCGCAAGCGGGGCAAGGAGATCTGGCTGCACATAGAGACCAAGCACCCCACGTACTTCCGCAAGCTGGGTCTCGGCCTCGAGGAGCCGCTCGTCAAGCTGCTGCGCCGCTACGGCCGGCACAAGAAGAACTCGCCGAACTTCCTCCAGTCCTTCGAGCCCAGCAGCATCCAGCGCCTGGCCAAGATGGTCTCCGCGCCGCGTGTCGTGCTCCTTTCGGGTGCGAGCTCGCGCCCCTGGGACTTCGTGGAGGCGGGCGACCCGCGCACCGTCGCCGACCTGATCACACCCAAGGGCCTGCGGTGGATGGCGGGCTACGCGCAGGGCATCGGCCCGACCCTCGACCTGGTCATCCCGCGCAAGAGCGACGGCAGCCTCGGCACCCCGACCGGGCTCGTCAAGGACGCGCACGCCGCCGGTCTGATCCTGCACCCGTACACGATGCGCAACGAGAACACCTTCCTGCCCGCGAACTTCAGGAAGGGCACCGACCCGGCCGCCTACGGCGACGCCTTCGGCGCCTTCAAGGCCTACTTCGCGACGGGCATCGACGGCATCTTCTCCGACAACTGCGACACCGCGCTCCTTGCGGCCGCGGACTTCGTCAACGACTGACCGCCGGGCCCCGTTTGGGGTGAGAGCGCGCCGCTCCGGAAACTCCGTCCCGGGGCGGCGCGTCCCGCCGTGCATGACGTACGAGGCCCTGCCCGCGCTCATCCCCGCCCTGCGGCCGCTGCTCGCCGCCGAGGCGTCCGCGGAGACCCTCGGTTCGGGCACCGACCCCGGTGACCTGGAGCAGACGGTGTGGCTGCGGCTCCTTGAGCGGCTCGCCGCCGAGGGGCCGCCCGCCGATCCCGCGCTGTGGCTGCGTGGCACCGTCCAGGCCGAGGCGCGCCGCAGTCGGCGTACCGCCCGGCAGGAGACCGCCTACGCGGCCGAGCCCGCCGACGACCTACGGCGCGGCCCCGAGGACCGTGCCCTGACGGCCGACCGGCGCGCCGCCCTGCACGCCGCGGTCCGCAGACTGCCCGGCCGCTGCCCCGGCCTCATGGCCGCGCTCCTGTCCCCCCAGGACCTCACCTACCGGGAAATCGCAGGAGCGTTGGGAATGTCACAGGGGAGTCTGGGGCCGGAACGTTCCCGATGCCTGGGATGCCTGCGCAGAATGCTGGCGGCAGAGGTTGCGTCTCCGGCCCGTGGGGAAGGGAGCGGTAGACAACCGGTGGAGCAGGTGAGCGGGAGGCATGCACACATGGGCATGAGCGTGACCATCTCGGCGGCGGCCGAAGCGGACGCCGAACAGATCCTCAAACTCCAGTACCTCTGCTACCAGAGCGAGGCGGAGCTCTACGGCGACTACTCGATCGAGCCGCTGACCCAGACACTCGACTCCATCAAGGCCGAGCTGACCTCGGGGACCGTGCTCGTGGCCCGCCTCGGGGACGAGGTGGTGGCGTCCGTGCGCGGCGTGGTCGACGCCGACGGCACGGCGCGGATCGGCAAGCTGATCGTCCACCCCCGGATGCAGCGGCACGGCCTCGGCGGGCGGCTTCTCGACGCGGTCGAGCAACGCCTGGGTGCGGCGGGCGCCGCGAAGTGCTTCCAGCTCCTGTCCGGTCACCGGAGCGAGCAGAACCTCCAGCTCTACCGGAAGCACGGGTACGCGCCCGTGAGCACGCAGTACGTGAACGAGCGGCTCACCCGGATCACGCTCGCCAAGGATGTCCGGGCCGACGCCTTCGTCACCAGCGCGTAGCCCTCCGCAGCCAGAAGATCGCCGTCACCGGCAGGATCACCGGGATGAACAGGTAGCCCATCCCGAAGTCCGACCAGACCGTGGCGTCGGGGAAGGCCGAGGGTTCCACGAGGGTCCAGGTGCCGACGGCCAGGACGCCGACCAGCTCGGCGGCGCAGCACACCAGCGCCGCCCTGCGGGCCATGTCCCCGCCGCGCACCAGCGAGTACGTGATGAAGCCGTAGACGAGGCCCGCGACCGCGGAGAGCGAGTACGCGAGCGGGGCCTTGTCGAAGTCCGTGGAGATCTGCACGGCGGAGCGCGACACCGCGCCGACGACCATCACGCCGTACAGCCACAGCAGTAGGATGCCGGGGCCGGTGATCAGCTTCTGTCCCCGGCTCGCGGGCGTCCCGTTCTCCTCGGGCTCGGTCACGGTCATCTCAGCCACCCCAGATGTCGTAGAGCCGCACTTCGAGCACGGCGAGGACCACGCCGCCCGCGGCGACCGTCGTGGAGCCCCAGCGGGTGCGTTCGGCCAGGGACATGAAGCCCGCCGCGGGGACGCAGGCGAAGGAGCCGAGCAGGTACGCCACGAAGATCGTCGTGCCCTGCTCCGGGTCCTGCCCGCGGGCGAGCTGGACGATGCCGACGACCATCTGGACCAGCGCGAGGAGGGTCACCACGCCCATGCCGATGAAGTGCCAGTCCTTGGTCGGCTGGTCGCGGTAGGCGGCGAAACCGCACCAGGCGGCGAGGGCGAGCGCGGCCACGGCGGTCGCGATCGTCAGGGCAACAAGCATGCCCGTGACTTTATTACGGGCCCTTTGACCCGATGCGCGTGCCCCCGGGGTGCTCCCGCGGGCCCGGCGGCCGGCGAGATCCGGGCCGAGGCCCGCTGCGGCCCGCCGGGGATGAAGGCCGTGGCGTTGACCACAACGCACGGCGCGCCGGCGCTCCCGGCCGATGCCGTCGGCCAGGACCTCTCCGCCGTATCGGCGCAGGCCACGGCGGAGGGCGGAAGGATCACGCCCGCCGGACGGCCACCCCGCGCCCGTCGGCCGTGCCCGTCCCACCGCTGTCCGCATTCCGGACAACGGTGGCGGCCGGGCGTCTCACGCGTGTTTTACTTGGGCCCATGACCACGACGAGCAGCCGCACCCTTGCGACCGAGGCGACGATGACGCCCGGTGCTCGTTGTATGTGTCGAATGTGCGCCTTCTGAGGGCCCCCACACCACCTCTGAGCCTCGCGCCCCGAAGCGAAGCCGCTGTGCCGCGCCCCCGCACGACGTACGCGACGTGAGTCCGTACCGACGCGGGAAGCGAGCCGGCCCCGCGCACACGTCCTCCGGTTCACATCGCCACCGCGAGAACCGTGCCGCGTTCCGAACGAATGCCCCGTGCCCGGCCACACCCGCGCCGCGCACTCGACAGTGACGGAATCCCCTGTGATCACCACTTCCGGCCTCACCAAGGTCTACCGCTCACGCGGTCGTGAAGTAACCGCCCTCGACGGAGTCGACCTGCACGTCCGCGAGGGTGAGGTGTACGGCGTCATCGGCCAGTCCGGCGCCGGCAAGTCCTCCCTGATCCGCTGCGTCAACCTCCTGGAGCGCCCCACCTCCGGCACCGTGACCGTCGCCGGCCAGGACCTCACCGCCCTCGCAGGCCGCGGCCCCCGCGCGGGCAAGGAACTGCGCCGGGCCCGCAGCCGCGTCGGCATGGTCTTCCAGCACTTCAACCTGCTGTCCTCACGGACCGTGCAGGACAACATCGAGCTGCCGCTGGAAATCCTCGGCCTCTCAGGACAGGCGCGCTCCCGCAAGGCCCTCGACCTGCTCGACCTGGTCGGCCTCGCCGACAAGGCCCGGTCCTACCCGGCGCAGCTCTCCGGCGGCCAGAAGCAGCGCGTCGGCATCGCCCGCGCGCTCGCCGGCGACCCGAAGGTGCTGCTCTCCGACGAGGCCACCAGCGCCCTCGACCCCGAGACCACCCGCTCCATCCTGCGGCTCCTGCGCGACCTCAACCAGCAGCTCGGCCTGACCGTCCTGCTCATCACCCACGAGATGGACGTCGTCAAGAGCGTCTGCGACTCCGCCGCGCTCATGGAGAGCGGCCGGATCATCGAGTCCGGCACGGTCAGCGAGCTGCTCGCGACACCCGGCTCCGAGCTGGCCGCCGCGCTCTTCCCGGTCAGCGGCGACACCACGGGCGAGGACCGCACCGTCGTCGACGTGACCTTCCACGGCGAAGCCGCGACCCGGCCGGTCATCTCCCAGCTCTCCCGCACGTACAACATCGACATCTCGATCCTGGGCGCCGCGATGGACACCGTCGCGGGCAAGCAGGTCGGCCGGATGCGCATCGAGCTGCCCGGCCGCTTCGAGGACAACGTCGTCCCGATCGGCTTCCTGCGCGAGCAGGGCCTCCAGGTCGACATCGCGGGCGAGGATCCCGTGCCCACTCCCCGGAACGAGACGCTGCTGGTCAAGGAAGGTGCCAAATGACCTGGTCGGAGATGCGGCCCCTGCTGGAGCAGGCCTGTTGGGACACCCTCTACATGGTGGGCTGGTCGACGCTCATAGCCGTCGTCGCCGGACTGCCGCTCGGCGTCCTGCTCGTCCTCACCGAGCGCGGCGCGCTCCTCCAGAACGCCGTGCTCAACAAGGTCATCGGGCAGATCGTGAACATCGCCCGCTCGATGCCCTTCATCATCCTGATGGTGGCCCTGATGGGCTTCACCCGCTGGATCACCGGCACCACCATCGGCCGCGAGGCCGCCCTCGTGCCGCTGGCCGTCGGCGCCATCCCGTTCTTCGCGCGCCTGGTGGAGACCTCGATCCGTGAGGTCGACGGCGGGCTCGTCGAGGCCGTGCAGTCGATGGGCGGCTCCACCTGGACCGTCGTACGCAAGGTGCTCGTCCCCGAGTCGCTGCCCTCGCTGATCTCCGGCGCCACCACCACCATCGTCGCGCTCATCGGCTACTCCGCCATGGCGGGCACGGTCGGCGGCGGCGGCCTCGGCGACCTCGCGCTGCGCTACGGCTACCAGCGCTTCGAGACCGAGCTGATGTGGATCACCGTGGCGATCCTCGCCGTGGTCATCTCGATCATCCAGTTCGTGGGCGACTACACCGCCCGCAGGCTGCATAAGCGCGGCGGCGGCTCGGCCCCGCTGCTGCTCTTCCGGCCGCTGCGCGGCGCGCTGCCCGGCACCGCCGCCGCCGAGACGACCACCAAGACCGGCTGACCGGGCTCCCCCCCCGCAGTCTTCCCCGCCCACCCAGCGGGGCCGCACCACCCATGGAGAAAGGCACTTTTCGTGCGTAACACCACCAAGATCACCACCGCCGTCCTCGCCGCCGGAGCCCTCACCCTCGGGCTCTCCGCCTGCGGCTCCGACAAGGGATCCGCCGGCGACAAGAACGGCCCGCTCATCGTCGCCGCCACCCCGACGCCGCAGGGCGAGATCCTGTCGTACGTCCAGAAGAACCTCGCCGAGAAGGCGGGCCTCGACCTGGAGGTCAGGGAGTTCACGGACTACGTCACCCCGAACACCGCCGTCCAGCAGGGCGAGGTCTTCGCCAACTACTTCCAGCACAAGCCGTACCTCGATGACTTCAACAAGAAGAACGGCACGGACATCGTGCCCGTCGAGGGAGCCACGGTTCACCTGGAGCCGCTCGGCGTGTACTCCAAGAGCCTCAAGAAGCTCGGCGACCTGAAGAACGGCTCCACCGTCGCCGTCCCGAACGACACCACCAACGAGGCGCGCGCCCTCAAGCTCCTCGCGGACAACGGGCTCATCGAGCTCAAGAAGGGCGTCGGCTACGAGGCCACCCCCAAGGACATCGCGAAGAACCCCAAGAACCTCAAGTTCAAGGAGCTCGAAGCCCCCACGCTGCCGCGCAGCCTGGGTGACGTCGACGCCGCGGTGATCAACGGCAACTACGCCCTGGAGGCGAAGCCCGCGCTCAGCCCCGCCAAGGACGCCCTCGTCGCCGAGAAGGCCAAGGGCAACCCCTACGGCAACTTCCTCGCCGTCAAGAAGGGCGACGAGGACGACCCGCGCGTGAAGAAGCTCGCCAAGCTCCTCACCTCGCCCGAGGTCAAGAAGTTCATCGACGACAAGTACGACGGCGCCGTCGTCGCGGCGTTCTGATCATGCGTACGTCCCTCGCCGCCGCCGCGGCCGGTTCCCTGGCCCTCACGCTGGGCCTCACCGCCTGCGGCGCCGGCTCGGACAGCGGCTCGGGCGGCTCCGGCGACACACTCGTCGTCGGGGCCACCCCGACCCCGGCCGGCGAAGTCCTCACGTACATCAAGGACAACCTCGCGGCGAAGGCGGGGCTCGACCTGAAGATCACGGAGTTCACCGACTACGTCACGCCGAACACCGCGCTCCAGGAGGGCTCCCTCGACGCCAACCTGTACCAGCACGCCCCGTACCTCAAGGACTTCAACGAGTCCAAGAAGACGGACCTGGTGCCCGTGACCGAGGTGTACCTGCCTCCCATGGGCGTGTACGCGAAGAAGACCAAGGACGTGCGCGCGCTCCGCCCCGGCGCGACCGTGGCCGTCCCCAACGACACGACCAACGAGGGCCGCGCGCTCCAGCTCCTCGCCTCCCGGGGCGTCATCGGGCTCAAGAAGGGCGTCGGCGGCGCTGCCACGCCCGGGGACATCACGTCCAACCCGAAGAAGCTGGACATCAAGTCGCTCGATCCGGCGCAGCTCCCGCGCTCGCTCGACGACCTCGACGCGGCGGTCATCAACAACAACTACGCGCTCGACGCCGGGCTCAGCCCCAAGGAGGACGCCATCCTCCTTGAGTCCCCGAAGGGCAATCCCTACAACAACGTCCTCGCCGCCAAGAAGGGCGAGCAGGACGACCCGCGGATCGCGAAGCTGGCGAAACTGCTCACGTCGCCCGAGGTGAAGAAGTTCATCGAGGACAAGTACAAGGGTTCCGTCCTGCCCGTCGCGGCGCGCTGAACGGCGTCCCGCGCGCGGGACGTCGGCACCACGGCCACGGGGTCCTCTCCCGGCGAAGGAGAGGACCCCGTGGTGCGTCTGGGCCCGTGCATGCTGCATGCTGGGCACTTCGGAAGGCCTGAAGGCGAAGGTCCTCGAGGTCTATGACGGTTATGGAGCGGCGCATGACAACAGCCTCCTCGGGCTCCTCCGCGATTCCGGTGTTCCCCGACATCTCCATCAGCACGGAGCGGCTGATGCTGCGTCCCCTCGAAGAGGCGGACGTCCCCGCGTACGCGGAGATGATGAACGACGAACTCGTCACGGCCTGGACCTCCGTGCCCGAGCCCTACACCGAGGCCCACGCGCGCACCTGGATCACCCGCCTCGCCCCCGCCGAGCGCACCGAGGGCCGCGGCATAGTCCTCGCCGTCACCGAGTTCCTCACCCAGCGCCTTGTGGGCATCATCCAACTCCGCGCCACCGACTGGCGGGTGCGCTCGACGGAGCTGAACTACGTCGTCGCCCCCTGGGCCCGCGGCGAGGGCTACGCGTCCGAGGCCGCGCTTGCCGCCGCCCAATGGCTCTTCCACGACCGCGGGTTCGAACGCATCGAGCTGCGCACCGCCGCCGACAACACCGCCGCCCAGCAGGTCGCGCAGAAGATCGGCTGCATCAGCGAGGGCGTCCTGCGCGGCGCGTGGATAGCGCGCGTCAGAAACGGCGGCGACCCCTTCGGCGGCTGGCTCGACGTGCGCACCGACCTCATCGTGTGGAGCCTGCTCCCCGAAGACCTCGAAGGCGTCTCCGAGAGCCTCGCCCAGAGCGGCTTCTCCGCCTTCTCCGACTGGAACTGAACAGGGCACTTCCGGCGCACGCCGGCCACCCGCCGCACGCGTCGCGCAGCAGGTACGCTCGCCCTGGCCGCGTGCGCGGTCGCACCCAGCGTCCACCGCCCCGCCACACGACCCGCGAGAACCCAGGAGACAGACGACGATGGCCGACCGGGTCACGGTGATCGGCTGGGACGGTACGCCGCTGACCGGCGCGGCACGCTCCGCGCTCAGCGCCGCCACGCTCGTGGCGGGCGCCGGCCACCACCTGGCTCTGGACGAGGTCCCCGCCCGTGCGGAGCGGATCCGCCTGGGCAGCGTGAGTCTCGCCGCCCGTCGCGTCGCCGCCCACCGCGGCACCGCCGTGGTCCTCGCCGACGGCGACCCCGGCTTCTTCGGTGTCGTACGCACCCTGCGCGACCCCGAGTTCGGCCTGGAGGTCGAAGTGGTGCCCGCCGTCTCCTCCGTTGCCCAGGCATTCGCCCGCGCGGGCATGCCCTGGGACGACGCGGAGGTCGTGGTCGCCCACCGCCGCACCCTGCGCCGCGCCGTGAACGTCTGCCGGGCCCACTCCAAGGTCGCCGTCCTCACCTCGCCGGGAGCGGGCCCCGCCGAACTCGGCCTGCTCCTCGAAGGCGTCCACCGCACCTTCGTGATCTGCGAGGAGCTCGGCACCGCCCGCGAACGGGTCTCCGTGGTCACCTCGGACAAGGCCGCCGACCACGCCTGGCGCGACCCGAACGTCGTCATCGTCATCGGCGGCGCCCCCGCCTCGCCCGACACCGGCTGGATCGCCGGGCGCGAACCGGCCACCTCGCCGCGCGGCTGGGCACTGCCCGCCGCCGAGTACGGCGGTGACGTCTGGCTCGGCGAGGGGGAGAACGACCGGCTGCGGGCCGCCCAGCTCGCCCGCACGGGGCCGCGCGTGGGCGACCTCGTCTGGGACATCGGCTGCGGCAGCGGCGCCTTCACCGCGGAGGCGGCCCGCTTCGGCGCCGCCGTGATCGCCGTCGACAGGGACGCCGACGCCCTCGGCCGCACCACCGCGGCCGTACGCCGCTTCGGGGTCCAGGCGCAGACCGTGCACGGCGTCGCGCCGCACATCCTGGAGGACCTGCCCGAACCCGACGTCGTACGGGTGGGGGGCGGAGGAGCCGCTGTCGTCTCCGCGGTCGCCGACCGCCGCCCGGAGCGCATCGTGACGCACGCCGCGACACGCGACGCCGCCGAACTCATCGGCAGGGATCTGAGCGAACACGGGTACGGCGTGGAGTGCGCCCTGCTGCAGTCCGTGGAGCTCGACACACGGGCCTGGCGGGAGGAGAAACGGACCGTTGCGTTCCTGCTCACGGGGCGTCTTCAGGACCGTTCCCCGTGACTCTGGCGCGGGATGGCGCGGGGTAGGCTGGCCGATCGTTGTACCGCACCCGGGTGTCCGGCAGTCCGTTGGTCGAGGTCCGGAAAATCCACCCGTATTGGGGGAAGCGTGTGGTACGGCGCAGCACCGGAGGACGCGCAACGTGGCGCAGTCCACAGCGGACCGTGGCCGATCACGCTGCCACGACGGCGGACCGACCGGGACAATACCTCTTGTCCGGCAAGCGGTTCGTGCCGCTCGGCGCACACGCTCGTTGAGGATGACGGGCGGTTGGTGCGCCGCTCCGGGCAATGGGGCCTCCCCGGCCGAAGGCGGCGGGGCGGTCGAAGAAGCACTAACCGATGGGCGAGGGGTTACGCATGACCGACACCGGCCAGGTCCCGGGCGAGGGGCTGCCGGAGGGCGCAGGCAACGGTGTACCTACCGGGCCCGTGCAGGGCATGGGGGCGCAGCAGCCGGGCGTTCCCGCACCGGGTGCGTATCCGTTCACGGCCCCGGCCGACCCCTCCGCGTCCACCGCCGATGACGACGACCTGCTGTTCATGCCGGGCGCCCAGGGCGCCTGGAGCGAGGCGCAGCAGGCGGCGCACGGTTCCGCGCAGGGCCGCCCCCAGGCGGCTCACGTTCCCGGCCCGCACGAGACGTCCGGCAGGGACAGCGGCTCGGTCGACCTGAACGGCGTCCGGATGCCCGCCGCCGCGTCCGCCGCGTCCCACCCGGGTACCGCCCGCCGCCCGCTCCACCACGGCCCGACCGGACCCGCGGTGCCCGACGCCACGGCGGGGCCGGTGCGTTCGCTCGCCGACCGGGGCCCCGCGGGGGCGCAGCACGCCGCGCCGACGCCGACGCCGTCGCGCCACGCGGGACCGCCGACGATCGGTCCCGAGTACCTCGACATCCCGCGTGACGACGCCGCCCTGCCCGGGCCGCAGCTCGGCGAGATTCCGCCGCAGGGAGGGGAGCCTTGGGGGGCTCCGGAGCCGTCGGCGGTGCAGGGGGTTCAGCCGCAGGGTGAGGACGCTTCTGTGGCCCCTGTCGTGGCGGATGCCGTAGCCCCTGCCGCGGCAGGAGAAACGGTCGTCCCAGGGGCCCCGGAAGTCCCGCAGGCCCCGGAAGTCACACAGGCCCCGGAGGTCACACAGGCCTCGTACGCCGTCCAGGGCGCGCCGCCCCAGGGCGTCGGGTCGTTCCCGGCGGCGGGGGAGCCGGCGCCCGGCGTCGGGCAGCCCGCGTTCGCCGTCGCATCGGCACAGCCGTGGGAGAGCGCCCAGGCTCCGCCCGAGGAGACCGGTTTCGCCCCGGCCACGCAGGCCGACGGGTTCGGCGTACAGCCGGGCTTCGCGCAGGACGGCGGCCACCCGGCCGAGGTCCCGCACGCCCCGCAGGACTCGTACGCGCCCGTGGAGGGTTCTCTCGGCGGCGCCCAGGCGGCCATGCCGATCGGCGAGTTCGTGCCGGTCGACGGCACCGTGCCGACCACGCCCCACCTCGCGCCGACGCCCCCGCAGCCCGTCGCCGTGCCGCAGCCGGTCGCCGTGCCGTCGGCGGAGGTGGCCGCCGAGGCCGAGGCCGAGGCCGAGGCCGATCCCGCGGCCCCGGAGGCCACTGCCGCTCCTGAGGCTTCTGCGGTTCCTGAGGCCGCTGCTGCTCCCGAGGCGCCTGCCGTTTCCGAGGCTCTCGCGGCCCCGGAGGCCGCTGCCGTTCCTGAGGCTTCTGCCGTTGCCGAGGCTCCTGCTGCTCCCGAGGCGGCTGCCACGCCGGAGGCCATTGCCGTTCCTGAGGCTCCTGCTGCTCCCGAGGCTCCTGCCGCTCCGGCAGTTGAGCCCGCTTCGGCAGGCGAGGCCGCTCCGGCAGCTGAGCCCGTGCCGGAAGCCGGAGCCGCACTCGAGGCCGCAGCCGTGCCGATGGCCGTCGCCGCTCCGGAGGCGGTAGTCGTACCGGAGGCCGAACCCGCGCCGGAAGCCACCGCCGCTCCCGAAGCCACCGCCGCTCCGGAAGCCGCCGCCACCCCGGACCCCGCCGCCGCTCCCGAGGCCGCCGTCACGCCCGGCGCCCCGCAGCTCGCGGCCCAGCAGCCCCCCCTGCCCCAGGCCGACGCGCCGGGGCCGGAGTCGGGCGGTGGGCCCGCCTTCGTACCGCCCGTGGACCCGGCGCAGGCCCCGCTGCCCGAGGCAGTCGCCGTGGAGAGTTCGGCGGCTGCCGACGAAGCGCCGGAAGCGGCCCAGCAGCCCGCCGCGACCGTGCCCGCCCCGCGCGACGGTGCCGAGCCCGCGGCCGAAGCCGAAGCCGAAGCCGAAGCGAGCGTCGAGCCCGCCCAGGACCCGGTGGCCGCCGTCGTGGCCCCGGTGGAGTTCCCGGCCGCCGCGGGGGCGGCGGGCCAGGCCGAAGAGTTGGACGAGGCCGACGAAGTCATCTCGTTCGAACCGATCAAAGCGAACGAAGTGACTGAAGTGACCGAACTGGCCGAAGTACCGCAGCAGGCCGAAGCGCCCGCAGCAGCCGTGACGACCGAGGCCCCCGAGGCCGTCGCCGCGCAGGAGTTCCCCGAGGCCCCCGTCGCCGACGGGGAAGCCGCCGAGCCCGTGCCGTCACCCGGCCCGGCCGCGCCCGGCTACGACGACGCCGAGCGCGAGGCCGTCCTGCGCGTCATGCGCGAACGCCGCGACATCCGCAACGGCTTCCGCCCCGACCCGATCCCGCACGAGGTGCTGCTGCGCGTCCTGGAGGCCGCGCACACCGCGCCCTCGGTCGGCCACTCCCAGCCCTGGGACTTCGTCGTCATCAAGTCCGCCGAGACCCGGCGCTCGATGCACGACCTGGCCACGCGTCAGCGCGACGCGTACGCCAAGTCCCTGCCCAAGGGCCGCGCCAAGCAGTTCAAGGAACTGAAGATCGAGGCGATCCTCGACACCCCGGTGAACATCGTCGTCACCGCCGACCCCACCCGCGGCGGCCGCCACACCCTCGGCCGGCACACCCAGCCGCAGATGGCCCCGTACTCCTCGGCGCTCGCCGTCGAGAACCTCTGGCTCGCCGCCCGCGCCGAGGGCCTCGGCGTCGGCTGGGTCAGCTTCTTCGACGAGCGCGAGATGGTCCGCGCCCTCGGCCTGCCCGAGCACCTCGACGTGGTCGCGTACCTCTGCGTGGGTTACGTCGACGAGTTCCCCGACGAGCCCGAGCTGATGCAGGCCGGCTGGTCCAAGCGCCGCCCGCTCTCCTGGGTCGTCCACGAGGAGACGTACGGCCGCCGCGCCCTGCCCGGCGAGGAGCCGCACGACCTGCTCGCCGAGACGGTCACCAACATCCGCCCGCTGGACGCCAAGGCGCTCGGCGAGGCCTGGGAACGCCAGAAGCGGATGACGAAGCCGCCGGGCGCGCTCGGCATGCTGGAGATCATCTCCGCCCAGCTCTCCGGCCTCTCCCGGATGTGCCCGCCGCCGATCCCGGAGCCCGCGGCCGTCGCGGTCTTCGCGGGCGACCACGGCGTGCACGCCCAGGGCGTCACCGCCTGGCCCCAGGAGGTGACCGCGCAGATGGTCGCCAACTTCCTCGGCGGCGGCGCGGTCTGCAACGCCTTCGCCAACCAGGTGGGCGCCGAGGTCTGCGTCATCGACGTGGGCGTGGCCTGCGAACTCCCCGCCACGCCGGGCCTGCTGCCCCGCAAGGTGCGCGCGGGCACCGCCGACATGACGACGGGCCCCGCCCTGACCCGCGAAGAGGTCAAGGCCGCGATCGAGGTGGGCATCGAGACGGCCCGTGACCTGGTGGCGGCGGGCAACAAGGCGCTGCTCACCGGCGAGATGGGCATCGCGAACACCACCGCGTCCGCGGCCCTGATCTCCGTCTACACCGACACCGACCCGGCCGAGGTCACCGGCCGCGGCACCGGCATCAACGACGAGATGCACACCCGCAAGATCGAGGTGGTCCGCCGTGCCCTCGACGTCCACCAGCCGGACCCCGCGGACCCGATCGGCGTCCTCGCGGCCGTCGGCGGCCTCGAACACGCGGCCATGGTGGGTCTCCTCCTCGGCGGCGCATCCCTGCGCACGCCGGTGATCCTGGACGGCGTGAGCGCCGGCGCCGCCGCCCTGGTGGCCCGCGCCATCGCCCCCGAGGTCCTCGCGGCCTGCATCGCGGGCCACCGCAGCGCGGAGCCCGGCCACGTGGCGGCCCTCAACAAGCTGGGCCTGCGCCCCCTGGTCGACCTGGACCTCCGCCTCGGCGAGGGCACGGGCGCGCTCCTGGCGCTGCCGATCGTCCAGAGCGCGGCCCGCGCGATGCACGAGGTGGCCACCTTCGACTCGGCGGGCGTCACCGAGAAGTAGCCGCAGCGGGGCTAAGCCCCCGTATCGCGGCATCGGGCGGGGCTGGGGGAGACCCCCGGCCCCGCCCCAGCCATACTGAACCCGCACGTCAAGCAGCCGCTCCAGCGCCGCAGCGGTACCGCACCGTCAAGACTCCGCCCGCACGAGGAGCCCCAGAGCCATGGCCGAGAACCCCGCCTATCCCGTAGGCCTCCGCCTCGCAGGACGCCGCGTCGTCGTCCTCGGCGGCGGCCAGGTGGCCCAGCGCCGCCTGCCGGCCCTGATCAAGGCAGGCGCCGACGTCCTCCTCGTATCCCCCTCGGCGACCCCGTCCGTCGAGGCGATGGCGGACACGGGCGAGATCACCTGGGCCAGGCGCCGCTACGAGGACGGCGACCTGCGCGACGCCTGGTACGCCCTGATCGCCACCAGCGACGACGAGGCGAACACCCGTGCCTCGGCCGAGGCCGAGGCGCACCGCGTCTGGTGCGTCCGCTCCGACGACGCCGAGGCGGCCACCGCCTGGACCCCGGCCACCGGCCGCTCCGAGGGCGTCACCGTCGCCGTGCTCTCCAGCGACATCCACGACCGCGACCCGCGCCGCACCGCCGCCATCCGTGACGCGGTGGTGGAGGGACTGCGCGACGGCAGCCTGGTCGCGCCCCATCTGCGTACGCGTACCCCGGGCGTGGCGCTCGTCGGCGGCGGACCCGGCGACCCGGACCTGATCACCGTCCGCGGCCGTCGGCTGCTCGCCGCCGCGGACGTCGTCATCGCCGACCGGCTCGGCCCCCGCGACCTCCTCGACGAACTGCCGCCGCACGTCGAGGTCATCGACGCCGCGAAGATCCCGTACGGCCGTTTCATGGCGCAGGAGGCGATCAACAACGCGCTGATCGAGCACGCCAAGCAGGGCAAGGCGGTCGTCCGGCTCAAGGGCGGCGACCCCTACGTCTTCGGGCGCGGCATGGAGGAGGCCAAGGCGCTCGCCGAGGCGGGCATCGCCTGCACGGTGGTCCCCGGCATCAGCAGCTCGATCTCGGTGCCGTCGGCCGCGGGCATCCCGGTCACGCACCGGGGCGTCGCCCATGAGTTCACCGTGGTCAGCGGCCATGTGGCCCCGGACGACGAGCGCTCCCTGGTCGACTGGGCGGCCCTGGCCAAGCTCCGCGGCACCATCGTGATCCTGATGGGCGTCGACAAGATCGGCAGGATCGCCGAGGCCCTGATCGCCCACGGCCGCTCGCCCGAGACCCCGCTCGCCCTCGTCCAGGAGGGCACGACGGCCGCCCAGCGCCGCGTCGACGCGACGCTCGCCACGGTCGCCGAAGCGGTCCGCGTCCACGAGGTGCGGCCCCCGGCCGTCATCGTCGTCGGCGATGTCGTACGGGTGGGCCCCGAAACCCTCGGATGACCCCTGAGGACCACTCGCGTGACCCCCGAGAACCACTCGCGTAACCAGCGGTAACGGAACACCCTCCGCAGCCGTTGGCACCACACCCCGGACAAGGCAGTATCACCCTGTGGCTGATCTCATCACCGTCGACGACCCCGACGACCCCCGCCTGAGCGACTACACCGGCCTGACCGACGTCGAGCTGCGCCGCAGGCGCGAACCGGCGGAGGGCCTGTTCATCGCGGAGGGCGAGAAGGTCATCAGACGGGCCAAGGACGCCGGGTACGAGATGCGCTCGATGTTGCTCTCGGCCAAGTGGGTCGACGTCATGCGCGACGTCATCGACGAACTCCCGGCGCCCGTGTACGCGGTGAGCCCGGAGCTCGCCGAGCGGGTCACCGGCTACCACGTGCACCGGGGCGCCCTCGCCTCGATGCAGCGCAAGCCGCTGCCCACGGCCGACGAACTGCTCGCCACCACCCGCCGCGTGGTCGTCATGGAGGCGGTGAACGACCACACCAACATCGGGGCCATCTTCCGCTCGGCGGCGGCGCTCGGCATGGACGCCGTCCTGCTCTCCCCGGACTGCGCGGACCCGCTCTACCGCCGCTCGGTGAAGGTCTCGATGGGCGCGGTCTTCTCCGTCCCCTACGCCCGCCTCGAATCCTGGCCGAAGGGCCTGGACGGGGTGCGCGAGGCCGGTTTCAACCTGCTCGCCCTCACGCCGGACGAGAAGGCGAGGTCCCTGAACGAGGCGGCGCCCCACCGCATGGACCGCGTCGCGCTGATGCTCGGCGCCGAGGGCGAAGGCCTCTCCCGGCAGGCCCTGGTCGCCGCCGACGAATGGGTCCGCATCCCGATGGCGCACGGCGTGGACTCGCTCAACGTGGGCGCTGCCGCGGCGGTCGCGTTCTACGCGGTGGCGACGGGCCGCCCGGAGCTGTAGCCGGGAGCTGTAGCCGGTGGGCCTACTGGGCCCCTGATTCACCCTGCCGGACGCCCGACGGGCCGCCGCCCAACGGCTGGGACGAGATCCGCGTCTGGTCGCGCACCTCAGAGTCCCCGCTCCCCATGCTCCGCGCCGGACCCTGGCACCCCTGGGCCGCCGCGATGCCGAGCGCCACGAGCAGCGTCACGACGACGAACACGGTGAGCCGCTGCCGCAGCAGCCGCGGATTGGCGGGCCCGCGCAACCGGGTCCTGGTGGTGCGTGGCCCCGCCCGGCCGGTACCGCCGCGGGGAGCGGGCCTCTTGCCGGGCCGCGAGGTGCCGCGGGGCGCGGGGGAGCGCGACGCGCCGGTACGGGAAGAGCCCGTGCGCGGGGAGGCACCCGTACGGGAGGACCCGGTCCGCGACGCACCCGTACGGGACGCACCAGTACGGGAGGCGCCCGTACGGGACGCACCGTTGCGCTGGCCGGTCGGCCTCGGCGGGGGAGTGGTGCCCGGCGGGGAGCGCCGCTGGGTGTGCTGGTCCGCGTAGCTCTCGGCGAGCCGGCCCGTGGGCCGGTCGAGGTCCTGGCGCGGCGCCGGCGGGCGCGGATCGCCGAGGCCCTGCGCCTCGCGGGCGGCGATCTCCTTGAGCCGCAGCGAGAGCTGCAACGTGCTCGGCCGCTCCTCCGGGTCCTTGGCGAGGCACGCCCTGATCAGCGGCGCCAGGGAGTCCGGCACGCCCCGGAGCTGCGCCTCCTCGTGCACCACCCGGTAGAGCATGACCTCGGAGCTGCCGTGGCCGAAGGGGGAGTCAGCCATGCCCGCGTAGGCGAGGGTCGCGCCGAGCGCGAAGACGTCGGTGGCGGGTGTGACGGCGGCGCCGCGGACCTGTTCGGGCGCGAGGAAGCCGGGCGAGCCGACCGCCGTGCCGACATGGGTGAGGGTGGAGGCGCCGGTGGCCCAGGCGATGCCGAAGTCGATGATCCGCGGGCCCTTCGGGGACAGCAGGATGTTCGACGGCTTGAGGTCACGGTGGACGACACCGGCCTCGTGCACGGCCACCAGGCCTTCGGCGAGCGCCGAACCGACCACGGCCACGTCGGCCGCCGCGAGCGGTCCCTCGGCGGCGACCTTGTCGTGCAGCGAGGGCCCGGGGACGTACTGCGTGGCGAACCACGGCCGGTCCGCGTCGAGATCGGCGGCGACGAGCCGTGCCGTGCACCCGCCCCTGATCCGCCGGGCGGCCGAGACCTCCCGCGCGAACCGCGAACGGAACTCCTGATCCTCCGCCAGATCGGGCCGGATCACCTTCAGGGCGACGCGCTGCCCTCTGCGGTCCGACCCCAGATAGACGACCCCCATGCCGCCGGCGCCCAGGCGCCTGTGCAGCCTGAACGAGCCGACGACACGCGGGTCCTCGCGCCGGAGCCGCATCATCGCCATGTCCATCCCCGCTACCCGGTCCGTTTGACGAGCCACAGCTTACGTTTCCACGGGCGGGCACGTGCAGAGGCCGCGCCCTCGCGGGCCGACGGATTGTCAGTGCCGGGTGGGAAACTTGAAGAGTGGTCAGGGGGCGCGGTGGCCACGGCCGTCGATGCTGCCCCGATCTCCAACCATCCGTCGCCGAAGGGGGATTGATCGCGTGAAGGGTGATCGTGTGGAGATAGTCGTGGATGCCGGGGACACGACGCGGACGTACGAAGTGGTGGCGAGCCGGGCGGGCCGCCGGGTGGAGACGGCGGTGCGCAGGGGAGTGGTCGAAGTGAGCGAAGTCACCCGTAGCGGGTCGGTGGTGCGCACGGCTCGGTTCATGGCCACGCGGGTGCTCGCCCTGGTGGAGCAGCCGGTTCCGAGGGAGGACGTCTCCGAGGCCAAGCCCGGTCCTCTACGGGAAGACCCTGAGTCCTAGGTCCCCGTCTCCAACTAGAGGAGTACGCGGGCGCGGGCCGCTCATCCTCGGGGAGGCCCGCCAATCGGTACGAGGGCATGACGTGCCGCGGCCCGCCTGGACCTAGATTTGAGGTCAAGCGGCGGGTGCAGCACTCGTCCCCCGAGGTCAAGCACCCGTCGCTGCCAGAGCCACATCGAGATCGGTCAGGAGAGGAACCATGGCGGACATCGCACCGCGGACTTTGATCCGCACCCGGGGTCGCAGGTTCTCCGCGTTCGGCGTCCGGCCCTCCGGCACGCGTCACCCCCTGGTGGCGACGGCCATGGTCCTTCCTCTGGCAGCCCTGCTCGTGGTCGCCTTCGGCGGCTGGGAAGCAGTGGTCACACAAGCGTCGTCCGTGGGCGTGATGCTGGGGCGCTGAGCGGCGCCCCAGGCCCGGAAGAGCGGTCCGGGCGGGGACATCCGGCCAGGAAACCCCGTGGGGACGGGGGTGCGGCGGACGGCAGAATGCCCGCGCAGCTGGGGAGCTGCGCGGGCATTGCCATGCGTGGGCCGCTTCGGTTTTACGGTTTTACGGGATCGGGGGCGAGCGAGGCTGGTCGGCGGCCCCGATGGCTCGGACGAGGCGTGGCTCGGCGTGGCTCAGGTGGCTCGGCGTGGCTCAGTGGCGGTACGCGGCAGTCGCGGTCTCGACGAAGGACCGGATCAACGGGTTGGTGTCGCCTTCATTCCATGCCGCCACAACCCGGCTCGGCGCCATGTCGGCCAGCGGCACCGCGACAAGACCGGCGGGCAGGCCGTGGCCGAGCGGGGCCACGCCGACGGTGCCGTTCCACAGCACGGCTTGCAGGCACTCCTGGACGACGCGGACGACGGGGCCCTCGCGCGGCTCGCCGCCGTTCCAGTACGACTGCCAGGCGGGGTCGGTCCCCTGCGGGAACTGGAACCAGTGGCGGTCGCCCAGCTCGGCCAGGCGCAGACGGGGGCGGCGGGCCAGCGGATCGTCGGAACGCAGGACCACGCCGACCGGATCGCTGCGCAGCTCACGCACCGACAGGGCGGTCTCGTCGAACGGCGCCCGGGTCAGGGCGACGTCGACAATTCCGGCCCGCAGTCCACAGGTCGGGTCGGTCAGGTCCGTGTCGCGGACGCGGATGCCGATGCCGGGGTGGCTCCGGCGGTACGCGGCGGCCAGCCTCGTCGCTCCGTCGTCGGTGCTGTCGCCCAGGATGCCGACGGTGAGGGACGTGACGCGGGCCGCCGCGCTCACGCGTGCGCGGACGCGGTCGGCCTGGCCGAGCAGGGCCCGCGCCTCGTCGAGCAGCACCGTGCCCACCGGGGTGAGCGTGACGCCGACGGGCGAGCGGGTGAACAGCGGAGCCCCGACTTCCGTCTCCAGCCGCTTGATCGCCCGGCTCAGCGGCGGCTGGCTCATGTGCAGGCGGGTGGCGGCCCGGCCGAAGTGGAGTTCTTCGGCGACCGCCACGAAGTAACGCAGGGTCCGTAGCTCCACGCTGCGACGATACTCCGCAGGTATCGGCCTCGCGGAACAGGTCTTGGACACTCGCGGGCCACCGGCGGTGCACTGGGGAACATGACCGACGAAGCAAGAACCGGCCCACCGCAGCCCGACCCCGCCGTATCGGTGGTCGGACCCGCCGACGGCGAGATGATCGACCTGGGCACCACGCGCATGCGCGTCCTCGAAGACGGCAGCCATACCGGGCACCGCCTCGGCATCACCGAATCCGTCCTCGCCCCGCACACCCCAGGACCGCCGCAGCACCGCCACGCCGAGCACGACGAGGGCTTCTACATCGTCTCCGGCACGGTGCGGTTCACCGTCGGCGACGAGGACCACGACGCCACCCCGGGCACGCTCGTGGTGGTCCCGCCCGGCGCCCCGCACACCTTCGCCAACGTGACCGATGCCCCTGCCGTCATGCTCAGCGTCTTCACCCCCGACCTGTACGTGCAGTACTTCCGGGACCTCCAGGACATGCGCGCCGCCGGCCGACTGACGCCACAGTCCGGCATCACCACAATGAGCCACTACGCGACCGAGCCCGCCCAGCCGGTCCAGCCTGCCGACGAGCCGGCCCAGCCTGCCGAGTCCGTCCAGTCCGTCCAGTCCGCCGAGTCCGCGCAGCCCGCCCAGCCGGTCCAGTCCTTCCAGTGCGCCCAATCGTCCTAGTCCGTCCAGCCTGCCGAGTCCGCGCAGCCCGCCCAGCCGGTCCAGCCCGTCCAGTGCGCCCAGTCGGCCTAGTCCGTCCGGCCGGTCCAGTCCGGGTAGCCGGGGCAGCTGGTTCAGTCCGTCCAGCCCGTCCGCCCGGCCTAGTCCCTCCAGCCGGTCCAGCCGGTCCAGCCGGTCCAGCCGGTCCAGCCGGTCCAGCCGGTTCGGCCGGCCCAGCCAGTCCAGTCCGCCCGCCCGGTCCCGTCCGTCCAGCCGCTCCAGCCGCTCCAGCCGGGCTGGCGCCGGTGTCCGCCCTCCCCGCAGGCCACCGCACGCCCACGAACGCCGGTCGCCCCCCGGCCCGTAAGCCTGCCGCCCCGTCGCCACCCCGCACCCCCCACCGCATACGCTCGACCCTCGTGACCACCGCCCTGTTGCCCGCGCTCGCCTCCGAGGCCCGGAGTGCGGCTCATCCGGCCGGTGGGGCGTGTCCCTGTGGTGTCGGCGGAGCCGGTGACGCCGTGCTCGCCGACCGGGACGACGCCCAAGTCGTACGGCACGGAGACGTGGTCGCCAAGGCCCACGCACCCGGCACGGACCGGCGGGAACTGGCCATGCGTCTCGGCGTGGCCGCCCGCCTTCCCGAGCTGCTCCTGCCGCCCCTGCGCGAGGCGCCCGCCGTCCTGCACGGCCGCCTCGTCACGTTCTGGCCGCACGGCACCCCCGTGGACCGCGAGGCCCCCGACGCCGCCCCCTGGGAGGCCGCCGCCACGCTCCTCGCGGGGCTGCACGCCACCGACCCGGCGGCGCTGCCCCAGCCGCTCCCTGCGATGCGCGGCCCCGCCAAGGCCGCCCGCGCCATGGCCCGGCTCCGCGCCGCGGGCCCGCATCCCGCCGCGCCCCCGGTCCTGCGCGCCTGGGCGGCCCTGCCGGCATGGGCCCGCGGCGAGGCCCCCGCCCCGTCGGGACGCCGGCGGCTGTGCCACGGGGACCTGCACCTCGGCCAGCTCGTACGCACCGAGAGCCGCGGCTGGCGGCTCATCGACGTCGACGACCTCGGCACGGGCGATCCGGCCTGGGACCTGGCCCGCCCGGCGGCCTGGTACGCCTGCGGGCTGCTCTCCCCCGAGGAGTGGACCCGCTTCCTGGAGACCTACCGCCACGCGGGAGGCCACGCGCTCCCGGCGGGCGGCGCCGACCCCTGGCCGGTGCTCGACGTCCCGGCCCGTGCCCTGACCGCGCAGACCGCGGCCCTGGCGATCGCCAAGGCCGTCGCCGCAGGTCGCCCACTGGACGAGATCGAGCAGTCCCTGGTCGACGCCTGCGACCGGATGGCCGGAGTGACGGCGGTCCCGCCGGAGTTGGCCCCGGGTGTGACGAAGTAGGGTGCAACGCACCGAAGCCGGGAAGAGGTCCGGCGAAACAGTCACCACCGGCGAGGAGTTGAGCCGTCCATGCAGTGCCCCAAGTGTCACGCACCGATGCACACGTACAACCGCAATGGCGTCCAGATCGAGCAGTGCAACGGCTGCCGCGGCATCTTCCTCGACTACGGCGAGCTCGAGTCCCTGACCCGCCTGGAGACCCAGTGGGGCCAGCAGGCTCCGCCGCCCCCCGCGCCCCCGCAGCAGGCCTACCCCGCGCCCCCGGTCGCCCCGCAGCAGGCCTACCCCGCGGCCCCGGCCCCCGCCTGGGGCGCCCCGCACGGCGGCCACGGCGGTCACCACGGCCACCACAAGCGGCACAAGAGCTTCGGTCACATGCTCTTCTCGTCCTGAGCGCGGATACGTCCTGAGCGACGGACTCGTTCTGAGCGACGGATACGTCCTGAGCGACGGATACGTCCTGAGCGACGGACACGACGAAGCCCCCGGCCGTGGAGACGGCCGGGGGCTTCGTGGGTGGTGCGCGATACTGGGATTGAACCAGTGACCTCTTCCGTGTCAGGGAAGCGCTCTCCCGCTGAGCTAATCGCGCGGGTGACCTGCGTGTGCTGCGCACGGCGTCCGCCGTCTCCGGCTTCCGCTGCGTACTGCGTGCGCGATACTGGGATTGAACCAGTGACCTCTTCCGTGTCAGGGAAGCGCTCTCCCGCTGAGCTAATCGCGCGGGACGATCTCCATGAAGCCGATCATCACGATCCCATCGGCCTTCACCAAGATCCAGTGGACGATACTGGGATTGAACCAGTGACCTCTTCCGTGTCAGGGAAGCGCTCTCCCGCTGAGCTAATCGTCCTTGGAGGTGGAGACGGGATTTGAACCCGTGTAGACGGCTTTGCAGGCCGTTGCCTCGCCTCTCGGCCACTCCACCAGGAGTGCGGGGGTTCGGGAAGATCCCCCTCTTCCTGCGAGCGGACGACCAGGTTCGAACTGGCGACCTCAACCTTGGCAAGGTTGCGCTCTACCAACTGAGCTACGTCCGCTTGTCTTTCCCGGCCCGCTTGCGCGTCCCGGCGACGTGTTGAACTCTAGCGGATTCCTGGGCCAGTACAAAAACGCGTTTGCGCAGCGTGCTGCGCTGTCATCGGCCCGGGGCGCGCCCCGGGCACCGGCCATAGACTCGCAGCCGTGCACAACCCCGCTCCGACGTCGTCTTCGACGCTCCCTCCGCTGGCGCGCTTCGGTGGCCGTGTGGCCACCGGTCTGCGTGACGTGACCAGCGACCCCGCAGCCCTGGACTCCACCGGCTTCTGGGCGGTGACCGCCGACTTCGAGGGCGGCCTGACCTGCGCACGCTTCGACGACGTACGCGAAGAGCCCGTGCCCGCGCCCGTCCCGGGCAAGTGGCGCGGACCGGCCACCGGTGACTGGACGTCGTCCCTCGACCGCGCCGCGTACACCGAGGGCGTGCGGCGGATACGGGAGTACATCGCGGCCGGCGAGGTCTACCAGGCGAACCTCTGCCGCGTCCTGTCCGCGCCCGTCCCGGCCGACGCCGATGTCGACGCCCTGACCGCCCTCCTCGCGCGCGGGAACCCCGCTCCCTATGCGGGAACGATTCGCCTGCCCGAGCACGGCGTGGAGGCGGCCACCGCCTCGCCGGAGCTCTACCTGCGCCGCGAGGGCCGTGCCGTGGAGTCCGGCCCCATCAAGGGCACAGGAAGGACCGAGGCGGACCTCCTGGAGAAGGACTACGCCGAGAACGTCATGATCGTGGACCTCGTCCGCAACGACCTCGGGCGCGTCTGCGCCACCGGGTCCGTGACCGTCCCCGACCTCTGCGTGGTCGAGAAGCACCCCGGCCTCGTCCACCTCGTCTCCACCGTCCACGGCGAGCTGCGCCCGGACGCGGGCTGGCCGGAGCTGCTCGACGGAACGTTCCCGCCCGGCTCCGTCACGGGCGCCCCGAAGTCCAGCGCCCTGCGGATCATCGAGGAGCTGGAGACCGCGCCCCGCGGCCCCTACTGCGGCGGCATCGGCTGGGTCGACGCCGACCGGGGCACGGGCGAGCTGGCGGTCGGCATCCGCACCTTCTGGATCGACCGGTCCGAAGGCATGCTGCGCTTCGGCACGGGAGCGGGCATCACCTGGGGTTCCGACCCCGAGGGGGAGTGGCGGGAGACCGAGCTGAAGGCCGCACGGCTGCTGGCGGTAGCGTCGGGGGCGTACGAAGCGAGTGGAGGAAACCCAACGTGAAGATCTGGCTCGACGGCGGGCTGCAGGACGCCGAGTCCGCCCGTGTCTCCGTGTTCGACCACGGCCTCACGGTCGGCGACGGCGTCTTCGAGACGGTGAAGTCGGTCCAGGGCCGGTCCTTCGCTCTGACCCGCCACCTGGCCCGGCTCGCCCGCTCGGCGCGCGGTCTCGGGCTGCCCGAGCCGGACCTCGACGAGGTGCGCCGCGCCTGCGCCGCGGTCCTGGAGGCCAACCCGCTCCCGCTGGGACGGCTGCGGATCACCTTCACCGGCGGCCTCTCACCGCTCGGCTCGGACCGCGGCGACGAGGGCACCACGCTCGTCGTGGCACTCGGCGAGGCCCAGCGGCGCCCCGACTCCACCGCGGTGATCACCGTGCCGTGGACCCGCAACGAACGCGGGGCGCTGACCGGCCTGAAGACCACTTCGTACGCGGAGAACGTCGTCGCCCTGGCTCGCGCCCGCGAACAGGGCGCTTCCGAGGCGCTGTTCCCGAACACGGTCGGGCAGCTCTGCGAGGGCACGGGGACCAACGTCTTCGTGGTGCTCGACGGCGAGATCCACACCCCGCCGGTGGCCTCCGGCTGTCTCGCGGGCATCACGCGCGAGCTCGCCGTCGAGTGGACGGGCGCCAAGGAGACCGACCTGCCGATGGACGTCCTCGACCGTGCCGACGAGGTCTTCCTGACGTCGACGCTCCGCGACGTGCAGGGCGTCCACCGCGTGGACGAACGCCAACTGCCCGCGGCGCCCGGGCCCGTGACCGCCAAGGCGATGCGGACCTTCGACGAACGGGCGGCCGACGACCTCGACCCGTGAGGCCGGACCATTTCGGGGACAACCGGGCCATGTCGGGGAACAACGGGACCATGTCGGGGTACGACCGGGAGAAACCCTGGTGACGAGGTGGCCGTGGGGTGGGTAGAACACCTGTGATGACCACGACCCTGCGGCCGACCGGGCCGCTTCACCTGAGCGCCGACGGTTCCAAGGCGCGCACGTTCGACGTCTGTGTGAACAGCCGTCCCGTGGGCTCCATAGCCCTCGCCACCCACGACGTCTTCGGGCCGGAGGTCTGCCGGGTCGTCGAACTGCGCATCGACGGGCCCGACCGCGGACGCGGCCGCGGCACCGTGGCGGCGCTGGCCGCCGAGGAGGTGGCGCGCGGCTGGGGCTGCCGTCGCATGGAGGCCGCCGTCCCCGCCGAGTCGGCGGAGGCGCTGCGCCTCGCCACCGCGCTCGGATACGTGGAGCGCAACCGCGCCATGGCCAAACGCCTGGAGGCCGAGCCGGCCGCGCTGCCCGAGGGCGTGCGGTGGCGGCCGATGACCGAGGACGAGTACGCGGCATGGCTGGCGGAGGCCAAGCTGTCGTACGCCCGCACCTGGATCGAGCGCGGCGTGCCGGAGGCCGAGGCCCGCGCCAAGTCCGAGGCGGACCACACGAACAACCTGCCGCAGGGCCTCGCCACCCCCGACGTCCTGATGAGCGTGCTGACCGACCAGGGGGAGAGTGTCGGCAACCTCTGGCTCAAGATCAACGACGACAGGGGGTTCGTCTTCGACGTCGAGGTCGAGGAGCGGCACCGCGGGCGTGGCCACGGCCGCTCACTGATGCTCGTGGCCGAGGCGCAGACCCGGGCAGCGGGCAGGGACCGCCTCGGCCTCAACGTCTTCGCGGGGAACACCCCGGCCCTGCGCCTGTACGAGTCACTCGGCTACGAACCGCTCTCGTACCATCTCTACAAGCCCCTGCTCTAGCGTCCGGCGCTTCGGCGGGGCCGGGGTGGCCGGGGTCAGTCCTCGGCCGCCAGCAGGCCGTCGACGATCTTCTCGACGCGCTCGCGCAGGCCGTCCTGGCTCTTGCCGCCGTCGAGACGCTCACCGCCGACGACGTACGTGGGCGTGCCGGTGACGCCGATCGCCTTGCCCTCGGCCTGGTCGGCGTCGACGATCAGGATGTGCCGGCCGTCGACGAGGGCGGTGTCGAACTCCTCGGCGTCCAGGTCCAGTTCCCGGGCGCTCGCCACCAGGAAGGGCTCGCCCGAGCGGTCCAGCTCCTCGACCCGGCCGAGCACGGCCTCCACGTACGGCCAGCCCTTGCCCTGCTCGAAGGCCTCCTCGGCGGCCTGCGCGGCGGCGAAGGAGTGCTTGTGCTTCTCCAGGGGGAAGTGGCGCAGACGCAGCTCGACGCGGTCGCCGTAGCGGGCGCGCAGGGCGCGCACGTCGTCCAGGGCGGTACGGCAGTCGGGGCACTGCAGCTCGCACCAGACGTCGATGACGACGGGGCGCGCGGGGGTGGAGTCAGTCATGGTCCCAGTCTTTCAGCACGTGGGAGGACGCCCCAACCGGGACCTGGGGACGAGGCCGGACCCTGAGATGACCCGGAGATGTCCCTGAAGTCCGTTCCGGACGTGGCTCCGCGGTGCCCTCACGGTGCAGGATGGAGGGGACGACAGAGCCATGTACGACGTACGTCTGTATGCCTGGAGGGCCGGATGATTGCCGAGACCATCTGTTCCGCCGTGTCCGCGGCCGGCCTCGGCATCGCCGCGGTCACGGCCTACCGCAAGCGTTTCCTGGCCGCCGCCCGCCTCGCGGCGTACTCACTGGTGCCGGTGGGGCTCGTGCTGACGGGTGTCGTGGGCTGGGCGGCCGACACCGCGTTCAGCCTCAAGGCGTGGGTCGGCTTCGGCGTACTCGGGGCGGCCTGGCTGATCTTCCTCGGGACGCGCGCGGTCGAGCGCCGCTCCGGAGGCACCCGCAAGGAGCGCAAGGCCGCGAAGGCGGCCCAGCGCGAGGCGGTGGCCCCCGCGGCCTCGGCGCCCTCGCTGGGGCAGAGCGCCCGCCCGGCCGCCGCCAAGCCCGCCGCGAAGCCCCGCTCCGCCGCACCCACGGAGGACTTCAGCGACATCGAGGCGATATTGAAGAAGCACGGCATCTGACGCTTCCGTCAACAACCGTCTGCGCTTCGGGGCCGTGACGCTCACTCGTTCGAGTGCGGGCGGCGCCGCCGCGCCGTGCGGTGGCAGGGCCCCGTGCTCCGGGCGGATCGTGCCTGACGCTGGCCTTTCGCCGGCCCGCGAAAGATGGCGCGAAAGCCTGACGGCCGGGCTCCTTGGTCATCCGCCGCCGTCCGGCTGCGTCATCATCACGACGAGATGCTGGACACCACCAATGAGGGCGGCACCGCCCCGCCGGACGACGCCCCGCCGGACAACGCCCCGCCGGACGACGAGGAGCGGCGAGGCTGTCTCTTCGCCCTCTCCCAACCGCCCCTGATGATCTTCCTGACCGTGATCAGCACCCTGATCCTGCTGGCGTCGCTGCACGACCTGCTGCTGCTCTGACGGCTCCGCTCAGCCCGCGGCTTCCTTGCGGCGGGCGCGGTAGGCGGCGACATGCAGGCGGTTGCCGCAGGTGCGGCTGTCGCAGTAGCGCCGGGACCGGTTGCGCGAGAGGTCGGCGAAGGCGCGCCGGCAGTCCGGTGCCTCGCAGCGCCGCAGCCGGTCCTGTTCCCCGGCGACCACGAAGAAGGCCAGGGCCATGCCACAGTCGGCGGCCAGGTGGTCGGCGATGGAGGCGCCGGGCGCGAAGTAATGGATGTGCCAGTCGTAGCCGTCGTGGTCGGTGAGGCGGGGCGTGGTGCCCGCCGCCGCGATGAGCTCGTTGATGATGCGGGAGGCGGTCTTCGGCTCCGGGTTGGCGAAGACCTCGGCGAAGCGGCCGCGGACCCGGTGCACATCGGCGAGGTCCCCTTCGGTGAGCACCCCGACATCGCTCACCTCGTGGCTCCGCGCGAAGTCACCGAGCGCCGCCACGTCCGCGAGCCCGTCGGCGCCGTCCTCCTCCGGTGCGGTGTTCACCAGATCGACCACCGCGTCGAGAGAACACCGGGTGTCGTGGGTGATCAGCACGATTCGCTCCCTGGCCTGGGGGTCGGGCCGGTGCCCGCCGATGCTGGCCGATGCTAGCGGTATCCCAGGCGAAGACAGCGGCGCCGTCACAGCGGAGAATCTCCGCGGCGACGGCGCCCGTGTCTGTTTCTCTGCGGCGAGCGTCTCGCGCCGTGACCATTCGCGCCGTCGCCCCGAGTCGGACGGCGTGAGGGGATCCCGACGCTCCTGGCGCGGTTAACTTTCCGCCAGGATGTGAGAGAGCTCGGTGTCGAGATCGAAGTGGCGGTGCTCCGTACCGGGGGGCACGGCCGCGTCGGTTCGCTTCAGGAAGGACTCCAGGGCCCGCGCCGGGGCCTCGAGCAGAGCCTCGCCCTCCGGGGAGCTCAGGGCGATGCATACGACGCCCTGACCGTGGCTCCGGGACGGCCAGACTCGGACGTCGCCGGTACCGGTGGGCCGGTGCAGGCCCTCGGCGAGGAGATCGCGGGCGAATACCCACTCGACCGTCTCCTCGGCTCCGGTGTGGAAGGTGGCGTGCACGGCATAGGGATCGGCCGTGTCATACCGCAGTCCTGCGGGAACAGGCAGTGAGGACTCGCTCGACACAACGAGGCGCAGGTGCAGCTCGCAGCTGACCGTGGTGTTCATAAGCGCCAGGGCCTTTCGCTCAGTGTGCGCTCGGGGATTCGCACGTCGGCGAAATCGACATGCCACCTACGGTGCCGTTGTAAACCCCTCTGAGTGTTTTGCGTGTCTTTAGGTAGCTCTTTTGGCGGGTTGTCTCTCTTGACCATGCGGCCATTCCGGTGACGGGTTTCCATCCGGTAGGGTTTGGCCGTATGAATACGGGGAGTAACGAACCGCCGGAGGTCGCGGAACCGGTCGACGGGGTGGCCGCGGAGCCGCCCCTCGGGTCCCGTGCGCCGCAGTACGTCCAGTCGCGCAGGGTGCTGCACCTGAGCTGGCAGGTGGGCGTCTTCATCGTGGGGCTGGCGGTGGTCGTCGCGGGCATCATCATGCTGCCCCTCCCCGGCCCCGGCTGGCTGGTGATCTTCGGTGGCATGGCGATCTGGGCGACCGAGTTCGTCTGGGCCCAGCTGGTGCTGCGCTGGACGAAACGCAAGGTCACCGAGGCGGCACAGCGTGCGCTCGACCCCAAGGTGCGCCGTCGGAACATCATTCTGACGACGATCGGCCTGGTCATCATCGCGGTGCTCGTCGCCGTGTACGTCTGGAAGTTCGGCATCACGATGCCGTGGAAGATCAAGGAGTGACCCACGGGTGACTCCGGGGCGGTCGGAGGCACCCGCTGACATGCGGTAATGTTCTCCATGCGCCCGGGGCGATTAGCTCAGTGGGAGAGCGCTTCGTTCACACCGAAGAGGTCACTGGTTCGAACCCAGTATCGCCCACCCCGGATTACGGCCCGGAGGCTTTTCAGCCTCCGGGCCGTTCTCGTATTCACTTATGAGCCAAGGGAATTGACGGGTCCACATACGCGCGGGTCCACATACGCGCGGCTGTCCGGCTTTCACCGCATTCGGTTCAGCACATTCCGGAACCCCCGCGCGCCGCGCGGCCGTTGCTCATACGCGGCGCCGATGGCGAGAATCAGCGGCTCCCCGAGGGCTGCATCTGCGCCCCCTGCGGGCAGACTCGGACCATGGACTGGTGCCGTTACCGCTTCCACACCCGCTGGGACCTCCCCGCGGCCCCCGATGACGTCTACGCGGCTTTTGAGCGGGTGCGGGACTATCCGCTGTGGTGGCCCCAGGTGCGCGAGGTGACGTCGGCCGACGGCCGCAGCGGCGTCGCCCGCTTCCGGTCCTTCCTCCCGTACGACTTGGTCGTCGGCGCGCGGGAGGCCCGGCGTGATCCCGGCGCCGGGATTCTTGAGATACGGATGACCGGCGATCTGGACGGGTGGGCGCGCTGGACGGTCGGGGCCGCGCCCGCGGGGACGCGCGCCGTCTACGACCAGGAGGTCGAGGTGCGCAGGCCGCTCATGCGGCGCCTGGCCGTGCCCGGCCGGCCGTTCTTCGTCGTCAACCACGCCCTGATGATGCGGGCGGGACGGCGTGGGCTCGTCGCCCATCTCGCCGCCAGGGACCGCTCGTAGCCGCTCGTGGCCGCTCTGGGCCGGTCGTGGCCGGTCGCTCGGTGGCCGCGGCGGGAGCGGGGGGAAGACGGTTTGAAGGAAGGGCGCCGGGACCTGTATTGTTCAGTGCGTTCCCGGGCGATTAGCTCAGTGGGAGAGCGCTTCGTTCACACCGAAGAGGTCACTGGTTCGAACCCAGTATCGCCCACCGGAGAACGCCGGTCCGTCAGCAGACGGACCGGTTTTTTCTTTGCCCTGCTAGTGGCGCGCGTGACCGCCGACGGTCAGGCGGCGGCCCGCAGTTCGGGCCGCAGCGGCCACGCCGGGTCCACCGTCTCCGGTGTGCCGCTCTTCGCGAACCACGCCTGTAGCCCCCGCGCCTGCGCCGCGTGCCAGACCGCCTGGAGCGTGTGCAGCTCGGCCGGCGAGAGGCGTTCCAGGCGGGACGCGAAGCGGCGCCCTATCGCCCGTACGACGTCGAGGGCCGCCTGGGCGTCCGCCGCCGCGTCATGGGCCTCGGACAGCTCCACCTCGTACTGCTCGCACAGGTCGGTGAGCGTACGGCGGCCCTTGCGGTAGCGGTCCAGGTGCTTGTCCAGGACCCGTGGATCGATCACGCAGAGGGCGGAGCCCTCCATGTAGCGGCCGAGCGACGACGCGCGGTGCCTGCGCAGCTCACGGTCGAGCATCGTCAGGTCGAACGGCGCGTTCATCACTACGATCGGCCGGCCGGCGGCGCCCTGCTCGGCCAGATCGCGCGCGATCTCCTCCATCACCGGCGCCGGCCAGCGGCCGGTGCGCTGAAGGTGATCCTCCGTCAGTCCGTGGACCGCGGTGGCCTCCTCGGGCACCGGAACGCCCGGGTTGACCAGCCAGCGGCTGATGCGCGGCCTGGTGCCCGCGCCCTGCTGGACGACGACGGCGGCCGACACTATGCGGTCGGTCTCGACGTCGACGCCCGTGGTCTCCGTGTCGAATGCGGCCAAGGGCCCCTCGTACCAGCACGTCATGGTCGTGCAACTCCTCGCTCAGTTCCGGCAGATGACGTCGGTCCTCCGCCCACACCGGTGATACCCGGGCCGTTTGCGCCGTACGCGGGCCGGAGACAACAGAGGTGCGGGGCCCTTGACATGACGGCCCGCGCTGGGAACCGTCCTTTTGCGGAAGGCCTGTTGGACATGGCGCTCGCGCAGCCCGAACAGGGTGGGCTGCTGCCCGAGCGGATCGCACCGCCGCGCGGCACACTCGCCACCACCGCCTGTATGGAGACACTTCAGGTGGGCTACCTGCACGCCGTCGCGGCGGCCGCGGGATGCTCGCTCTCCCAGCCCTTTCCGGACAACGGCATCGACTGGCACGTCAGCCACAGCGCCCCCGGGCACACGGTCGACGACGAGGTCACCATCAAGGTCCAGCTCAAGTGCACGTACCAGATACCGCCGGTCCCGGTGCCCCCGGACGACGGGTCCACGCGGCCCGCCTTCTCCTTCACGCTCGACAACGCGCACCTGGAGAAGCTGGCGCGTACGCCGGTCTCGGTGCACAAGATCCTTGTCGTGATGATCGTGCCCAGGTCCCGGGACGACTGGCTGCGGGCCGGTCACGACCGGCTCGACCTGCGGCACTGCTGCTACTGGACCAACCTCGCCGGGCATCCCGTGACCGGCAGGCGCAGGACCACCGTGCGCGTCCCCACCTCGCGGATCTTCGACGACCGCGCGCTCTGCGAGATCATGACGCGGGTGGGAAGGGGAGGGAGACCCTGATGCACCGCCCCCACGAAGAGCCCCTGCCACCGGCCCGCCCCCACCCGGTGCCCGCCGCCGGCCTGTGGCCGGAGCCGCCCGAGCCCGGCCTCGTCGACCCCGCGGTGCTCGGCGCGCTGCTCGCCCGGCACGGCTGGCACCGGCGCGGCGGAACCCCCGGCCGCTACGCCCGCTGGACGCCCCCGGGACCCGGTGGCGGCGGCACCAGCCTGCTCGTCCCCGAGAGCCGGGCCTTCCCCGACTGCGAGGACCTCATCGGCGAGGCCCTCGTCGCGCTCTCCCGCAGCGCTTCGCCGACCGCCCGTGACGTCCTCGTCGCTCTCGCCGTGCCCAGCGACGAGATCCACTGGTGGCGTGACGTACCGGAGGGGCCCGCGGGCGCCGCGACCTGGCCGGCCGAGGAGCGACTGCGCTCGGCGGCCCGGCAGACACTGCTCGCCGGAGCGCTCGCCGCGCGCGCTCGCGCCGGGTACCACGGGGCGCGGCACCGCGGGGCCGCCGCGACCGCCCTGGAGAACGTGCTGGTCGGGCCCGCGCCCGGCGGCCGCAGGCTGACCGCGTATCTGCCGGTCGGTACCGGGCGGCCGCTCGCCGTCCGGCTCCATCAGGCGCTGTACGCGGTCCGCGAGGCCGTCGACTTCCAGCGCGCCACCGGTGGCATGGACGCCTTCGACGGGGCGGTCGAGGCGGGTGCGAGCCATGAGCTGACCGAGGCGATCGTGGCGCTGGTGCACGGCACGGAGGGGGCGCGCGTCGCGGTGGAGTGGGCGCCGGGCGCGGGGGTGCCCGAAGGGTGCGCGGCGCACGCGGAGCCCGTGGAGTTCTCGCCCGGCGACCTGGCGGCGCTGCGGGCGGCGAGCGCCCGCTATCTGCGGGGCGAGCCGTCGGTGCCGGTTCACCTCACCGGGGCCGTGGTGCGGATGCGGCGCTCGTCGCCGCGCGGGCCGGGCACCGTCCGGGTCAGGGTGATCGCCGGGGCGGACGTCCCGCAGGTGCGGATGGTCCTGGACGAGGAGTCGTACCTCGTGGCCGTCCAGGCCCATCTGGTGGGGCTGCCGATCCAGGTGCGCGGACGCCTGGAGAGCCGGGGCGGCTTCCGCCGGCTGACCGGGGCGAGCGGCGTGGCGCCGGTGCAGGTGGACGAGGCGGAGCGGGACCGGCTGATGAAGTCGCTCCAGGAGAACATCGACTTCTTCGAGGAGGCGTGCGGGACGGAGTGAGGCGTGCGCGGTGATGGAGTGAGGTCTGCGCGGTGTGCGTCGCCGGGGAACAGTCGCCCCGCACCAGGGGGCGGAGGGGTCGCTTCCGGGCGGGCGGGGAGATCCGTTTCGCGGGGGAAGCCCCGGGCTCGGTACGATCCCTATTGCGCGCGCAGGAGAATGCGCCGCACCCCCCTTCAGCTAGGAGAGACCGGTGTCAGACGTCCGTGTGATCATCCAACGCGATTCCGAGCGGGAAGAACGCGTGGTGACGACGGGCACTACGGCCGCGGAGCTCTTCCCCGGTGAGCGCACCGTCGTCGCCGCCCGCGTGGCCGGCGAGCTGAAGGACCTGGCCTACGCCGTGGCCGACGGCGACGAGATCGAGCCCGTCGAGATCTCCTCCGAGGACGGCCTGAACATCCTGCGCCACTCCACCGCGCACGTCATGGCGCAGGCCGTGCAGGAGCTCTTCCCCGACGCCAAGCTGGGCATCGGCCCGCCCATCCGGGACGGCTTCTACTACGACTTCGACGTCGCCGAGCCGTTCACCCCCGAGGACCTCAAGCGCGTCGAGAAGAAGATGCAGGAGATCCAGAAGCGGGGCCAGAGGTTCTCGCGCCGCGTCACCACCGACGACGACGCCCGCGAGGAGCTGGCCGGGGAGCCGTACAAGCTGGAGCTCATCGGTCTCAAGGGCAACGCGGCGAGCGCCGCCGAGGGCGCGGACGCCGAGGTGGGCGCCGGCGAGCTGACCATCTACGACAACCTCGACGCCAAGACCGGTGAACTGTGCTGGAAGGACCTCTGCCGCGGTCCGCACCTGCCCACCACGCGGAACATCCCCGCGTTCAAGCTGATGCGCTCCGCCGCCGCCTACTGGCGGGGCAGCGAGAAGAACCCCCAGCTCCAGCGCATCTACGGCACCGCATGGCCGTCGAAGGACGAGCTGAAGGCGCACCTGGAGTTCCTCGCCGAGGCCGAGAAGCGCGACCACCGCAAGCTCGGCTCCGAGCTGGACCTGTTCTCCTTCCCGGAGGAGCTGGGCCCGGGCCTCGCGGTCTTCCACCCCAAGGGCGGCGTGATCCGCAAGGAGATGGAGACCTACTCCCGCAAGCGGCACGAGGACACGGGCTATGAGTTCGTGAACACGCCGCACATCTCCAAGGAGCGTCTCTTCGAGATCTCCGGGCACCTGCCGAACTACTCGGACGGCATGTTCCCCGCCATCGAGTTCGACGAGCAGAACTACCGCCTCAAGGCGATGAACTGCCCGATGCACAACCTCATCTTCAAGGCGCGCGGCCGCTCCTACCGCGAACTGCCGCTGCGCCTCTTCGAGTTCGGCACGGTCTACCGCTACGAGAAGTCGGGCGTCGTGCACGGCCTGACCCGCTCGCGCGGCTTCACTCAGGACGACTCGCACATCTACTGCACCAAGGAGCAGATGGCGGGCGAGCTCGACTCGCTCCTCACCTTCGTCCTGGACCTGCTGCGCGACTACGGCCTGAACGAGTTCGAGCTGGAGCTGTCCACCCGCGACCCCGAGTCGGACAAGTTCATCGGCGAGGACGCGGAGTGGGAGGAGGCCACCGAGGCGCTGCGCCAGGCGGCCGCAAAGCAGGACCTCCCGCTGGTCCCGGACCCGGGCGGCGCCGCGTACTACGGCCCGAAGATCTCCGTGCAGGCCAAGGATGCGATCGGCCGGTCCTGGCAGATGTCGACCATCCAGGTCGACTTCCAGCAGCCCAAGCGCTTCGGCCTGGAGTACACCGCGCCTGACGGCACGAAGCAGCAGCCCGTCATGATCCACCGGGCGCTCTTCGGCTCCATCGAGCGGTTCTTCGCGGTGCTCCTGGAGCACTACGCGGGCGCCTTCCCGGTGTGGCTGGCCCCCGTGCAGGCGCTCGGCATCCCGATCGGCGACGCCCACGTGTCCTACCTCCAGGAGTTCGCCGCCAAGGCGAAGGAGCGGGGTCTGCGGGTGGACGTCGACGCCTCGTCGGACCGCATGCAGAAGAAGATCCGCAACGCCCAGAAGTCCAAGGTGCCCTTCATGGTCATCGCGGGCGACGAGGACATGGCCAACGACGCCGTCTCCTTCCGCTACCGCGACGGCTCGCAGGAGAACGGCATCCCGGTCGACGAGGCGATCGCCAAGATCACCAAGGCCGTCGAGGACCGTGCCCAGGTCTGAGGCGGGCATACGCTCAGCGGCCCCCGAGGCGTGTCCTCGGGGGCCTCTCCTCGTACAGGCATGCGGTTCCGCCCCGCCGACGCGTTCCGTACGGGTGAAGTCATATGCTGCACCTCATGACGAGTGAGCCGGAGCAGCAGATCGGAGTGGGGACGCAGGACGCGTTCCAGCGCCTGTGGACGCCCCACCGGATGGCGTACATCCAGGGCGAGAACAAGCCGACGGGCCCGGGGGCCGACGACGGCTGCCCCTTCTGCTCCATCCCGGCCAAGTCCGACGAGGACGGCCTGGTGATCGCGCGGGGCGAGCACGTCTACGCGGTGCTCAACCTCTACCCGTACAACGGCGGCCACCTCATGGTCGTGCCCTACCGGCACGTCGCCGACTACACCGGTCTGACCGCGCCCGAGACCGCCGAGCTCGGTGAGCTGACCAAGCAGGCGATGACGGCCCTGCGCACCGCGTCGGGCGCGCACGGCTTCAACATCGGCATGAACCAGGGAACGGTGGCGGGCGCCGGCATCGCCGCCCACCTGCACCAGCACGTCGTGCCGCGCTGGGGCGGCGACACCAACTTCATGCCCGTCGTGGGTCACACGAAGGTGCTGCCGCAGCTCCTCGCCGACACCCGCGGGATGCTCGCCGACGCCTGGCCGGTCCAGGCCGCCTGACCCGGCTCACGCGTCGTAGACGTCCGCCTTCCTCGGCATCGGGTCCTGGATCGCCCCGCTGAGGAAGCCGGAGCGGGCACCGAACTTCTCGGTGTTCACGCCGTTCTCCGCCAGGACCTTGATCGCCGCCGAGTGCACCACGCGCAGCACGGGTGTGGCGGCGCGCAGCGCGTCGTCGGCCATGAAGCGGTGCCGCCACGGCTTGTCGGCCCAGGCGTGCCGCAGGCCGAACGGCTCGGGCAGGACCAGCTTGCCGCCGAGGTGGTCCAGCAGCGGCGGGTACCAGGTGAAAGGGGCGCGGACGGCGAGTCGCACCACCTCGTCGGCGTCGACCAGGGGCAGACTGCGGTCCACGGTCTCCCAGAACTTGATGGGCTTGGCGACCGTCTTCGTCTTCGGGTCGGGCTTGCTGGTGAACAGCGAGTGCACGGGGCCGAGCGCGTGCCCGGTGACCTCGATGCGCAGCGTCTCGTGCAGCACGGTCACGGTGATGAGCATCGTGATGACCAGCTGGCCGTCCCAGAGCGTGAACTGCACGCCCAGGTAATGCCGCTCGCCGCTGCCGAACTGCTGTTCATTGCAGATCCGCTGTACCTCGTGACCGCGGATCTGGAAGGCCTCCACGTCCGTGCCGGTGGGGCGGGCCACCGCCTTGGCGTTCTCTCCGATGGGGGAGACGATCCAGTGGTTTATCTCGGGCTTGGTGAAGCCGCCGGTGTGCAGGGGGCCGCGTTCCAGGAGGCGGAGCTGGTCGTGCACCGCGCGTATGACGTCCCAGCTGCGGAAGGGGTGGATCTCCTTGCCGTCCTCGGCGGGCACCAGCTCCTCGGCGAGCTGCCAGCTCCCCCAGCGCGTGCCCATGCCCAATATGCCCTTGGGCCCGGCGTAGAAGACGGAGTTGCTCTGCTGCTCGGCGGAGAGCCGCGCCAGGCTCTGGCGCAGCCGCTCGGCGGCCGTCTCGCCGGGGCTGCCGGGCACCGCCTCGGGGATCTTGGCGCCGATGCCACCGCCCGCGAGCAGGGCGGACCAGCGCTCGCGCATGTCCTTGGCCGTGCGCTCGGCGATCTGCTTGGCCCAGAACCAGCCCACCACGGGCAGCACGATCGCCGCCCGCAGATACCAGGCCCAGAAGCCGCCGAACGGCAGCTTGATCAGGGCGAGGGCGGCCAGCACACCCACCGCGACCAGGACGGCCGTGGCGAGCGCGCCCGTCCGTTTGTTCTCGCTCTTGGCGACCTGGCGCCGGATGGTGAAGACCGCGAGCCAGACGATGAGGCCCGGCAGGAAGAGCACACCGCACAGGACCATCACGGCCGTGAGCCAGCTGTCGCGCTCCTTGCGGATGCGGTTGGCCGCGAGGCAGTGCTCCACGACGACCTGCGGCTCGGTGCCGAAGGACTGGATGAGCGGCTTGCGGCCGCCGCCCAGCATCCGCACCTGCACGGTCCGCGCGAACGCCTCACCGAGGCTCGGTTTGAACAGTGACCATATGCCGGGCTTCACCTCGGACTTGTGCCACTCGTTGTTCGCCTTCAGGATCTCGGCCACGTCGCTGTCGCGATACGCGGCCGAGGCCAGGGCGTGCGTCGCCGCCGTCTGGCCCGCGGCGCCCGAGAGCGGGACCTGGGCCCCGGGCCTGAAGTCGAATACATCGTCCGCCACTGCCGCCCCCTTGCCGCGACGCCTTCGCTGCTGCGGCTCTTCCCGACTTCCCTGTCCGGCACACCTGTTGACGTCCGGCGCATCTGTTGATCAGGTCATCAGCGTATCGGGGAGCACCGACATCCGGCAGTGGGCACCGGGGTGCCGCCCGCGCGCGAGGGGCGCGACGGACGGCACTCGTCCACCGTTCGACTACGAGGCGCCCTCCGCTCGACTACGAGGTGGCCTCCGCCCGTTCGCGGATCTTCTCCGAGAGCTGCGGGGGCATCGGCTCGTGGCGCGCGTACGTACGGCTGAAGCGCGCGGTGCCCTGGGAGAGGGAGCGCAGGTCCACCGCGTACCGGCCGATCTCGATCTCGGGCACCTCCGCGCGCACCAGCGTGCGGCCGCCGGGTGCCTGCTCGGTGCCGACGACGCGGCCGCGGCGCCCCGACAGATCGCTCATCACCGCGCCGACGTGGTCGTCGGCGACGAGCACCCGCACTTCGGCGACGGGTTCGAGCAGGTGGATGCGGGCCCCGGCCGCCGCCTCGCGCAGCGCGAGCGCGCCCGCCGTCTGGAAGGCGGCGTCGGAGGAGTCCACCGAGTGCGCCTTGCCGTCGAGGAGCGTCACGCGTACGTCGATCAGCGCGTACCCGGCGGCGACGCCCTTCGCCGCCTGCGCGCGCACGCCCTTCTCGACGGACGGTATGAACTGCCGCGGCACCGCGCCGCCGACGACCTTGTCGACGAACTCGATGCCGCTGCCGCCCGGCAGCGGCTCCACCTCGATCTCGCAGATCGCGTACTGGCCGTGCCCGCCGGACTGCTTCACATGGCGCCCGCGGCCCCCTGATCTCCCCGCGAACGTCTCCCGCAGGGGAACCTTGTGCGGCACCACGTCGACCTGCACGCCGTAACGGCTGCGCAGGCGCTCCAGGGCGACGTCGGCATGGGCCTCGCCCAGGCACCACAGGACTACCTGGTGGGTGTCCTGGTTGTGTTCGAGCCGCATCGTCGGGTCCTCGGCGACGAGCCGCGAAAGGCCCTGGCTGAGTTTGTCCTCGTCCGCCTTGCTGTGCGCCTGGATGGCGAGCGGCAGCAGCGGGTCGGGCATGTCCCAGGGCTCCATGAGGAGCGGGTCGTCCTTGGCCGACAGGGTGTCGCCGGTCTCCGCGCGGTTCAGCTTCGCCACGCACGCCAGGTCACCGGCGACGCACCGCGTGAGGGTGCGCTGCTGCTTGCCGAACGGCGCGGAGAGCGCGCCGATCCGCTCGTCGGCCTCGTGCAGCGCGCGCGGTTCGTGCCCGGCGTCGGTCAGGCCGTGCCCGGAGACGTGCACGGTCTCGTCGGGCCGCAGGGTGCCGGAGAAGACCCGTACGAGCGAGACGCGTCCTACGTAGGGGTCGGACGCCGTCTTCACCACCTCGGCGACCAGCGGGCCCGCGGGGTCGCAGGTCAGCGCCGGGCGGGGCGCGCCGCTCGGCGTGGTCACGGCGGGCACGGGGTGTTCGAGCGGCGTGGGGAAGCCGCCGGTGATCAGCTCGAGGAGCTCGACGGTGCCGATGCCCTGGCGGGCGCCGTCCGCCGCGGGCGCGGCCGCGAGCACGGGATGGAAGACGCCGCGGGCCACGGCCCGTTCCAGGTCGTCCACGAGGGACTTGTAGTCGATGTCCTCGCCGCCGAGATAGCGGTCGAGGAGGGACTCGTCCTCGCTCTCGGCGATGATCCCCTCGATCAGTTCGCTCCGTGCCTCCTCGATCAGTGGGAGCTGGTCCTCGCCCGGCTCGGACTCCTTGCGTTCGCCCGACGCGTAGTCGAACACCCGCTGCGAGAGCAGCCCGACGAGGCCGGTCACGGGCGCGTGCCCGTCAGGGCCCTGCTCGCCGTGGAGCGGCAGGTACAGCGGCAGGACGGCGTCCGGGTCGTCGGCGCCGAACGCCTCGGCGCACGTCCGCGTCATCCCGGCGAAGTCCGCGCGGGCCGACTCCAGATGCGTCACCACGATGGCGCGCGGCATGCCGACCGCCGCGCACTCCTCCCACACCATCCGGGTCGCGCCGGTGATGCCCTCGGCGCCCTCCGCCGCCGAGACGACGAAGAGGGCCGCGTCCGCCGCACGCAGACCGGCCCGCAACTCCCCGACGAAATCGGCGTATCCAGGGGTGTCCAGTAGGTTGATCTTGAAGCCGTCCCATTCGACGGGTACCAGGGAAAGCTGGACCGAGCGCTGCTGCCGGTGCTCGATCTCGTCGTAGTCGGAAACGGTGCCGCCGTCCTCGACGCGGCCCGCCCGGTTCACCGCCCCCGCGGTCAGCGCGAGGGCCTCCACCAGAGTCGTCTTGCCCGAGCCGCTGTGGCCGACCAGCACCACATTCCGTACGGACGCGGGGTGGTCGGCCGATACTGCCCTGCCGGCGGCTCCGGGGTGTGCGTTCGCCTTGTCGCCCATGCCTTGCCTCCCGGTTACGTGCACGGTGAGGAGGCGCAGCCCCCTCGGGGATGCTGGCTGCTCGCGGGCGCGCGGGGCCGGGGTGCGGGGCGGCTCCGACGGCGCCCGTGTCGCTTTCGAGCTTTCCACCCGGGTCACTCTGCGTCCATACGTCGTACGCGATGGTGAGGGGGCGAGCCGGTCGGTGAAGGGCGTGACTACGATGGGCCAGCCGGTGGCCAACGGGGCCACGCGGCGCACCGACCCCTCGGGAAGGCCATGCTGAACAAGTACGCGCGTGCATTCTTCACGCGTGTTCTCACACCGTTCGCCGCGTTTCTCATCCGCCGCGGGGTCAGCCCCGACGCGGTCACCTTCATCGGCACGGCCGGTGTGGTGGCGGGAGCGCTGGTCTTCTTCCCCCGTGGTGAGTTCTTCTGGGGCACGGTCGTCATCACCCTGTTCGTCTTCAGCGACCTCGTCGACGGCAACATGGCCCGCCAGCTCGGCCGCTCCAGCCGCTGGGGCGCCTTCCTCGACTCCACGCTCGACCGCGTGGCGGACAGCGCCATCTTCGGCGGGCTCGCACTCTGGTACGCCGGTTCCGGCGACGACAACATCCTCTGCGCCGTCTCGATCTTCTGCCTCGCCAGCGGCCAGGTGGTCTCGTACACGAAGGCGCGCGGCGAGGCGATCGGCCTGCCCGTAGCCGTGAACGGCCTTGTGGAGCGCGCCGAACGGCTGGTGATCTCGCTGGTCGCCGCGGGCTTCGCGGGACTGCACAAGTTCGGCGTGCCCGGCATCCAGATCCTGCTGCCCATCGCGCTGTGGATCGTCGCCGTCGGCAGCATGGTCACCCTCGTCCAGCGGGTCGTCACGGTCCGCAAGGAGTCCGCGGAGGCGGACGCCGCCTCGGGGACCGCGCAGGAGAGTGAGGCCGCGCAGTGAAGGACCGACTGACGGACGGGCTCTACGGAGCCGGCTGGAGCACCGTCAAGAAGCTCCCCGAGCCGGCCGCCGTGCGGCTCGGCCGCATCATCGCCGACGTGGCCTGGAAGCGCCGCGGCAAGGGCGTGCTGCGCCTGGAGTCCAACCTCGCGCGCGTGGTGCCCGACGCCACCCCCGAGCGGCTCGCCCAGCTCTCCAGAGCGGGCATGCGCTCCTACCTGCGGTACTGGATGGAGTCCTTCCGGCTGCCGTCCTGGAGCAGGGACCGCGTCAGGAACGGCTTCGAGCCGACGGGCCTGCACAACCTCACCGACGCCCTGGCCGCGGGCAAGGGCGTCGTCGTCGCCCTGCCGCACCTGGGCAACTGGGACCTCGCGGGCGCCTGGGTCACCGCCAAGCTGGAGACGCCCTTCACGACCGTCGCCGAGCGCCTGAAGCCGGAGACGCTCTACGACCGCTTCGTCGCCTACCGCGAGAGCCTCGGCATGGAGGTCCTGCCGCACACCGGCGGCTCCGCCTTCGGCACCCTCGCCCGGCGGCTGCGCGCCGGCGGCCTGGTCTGCCTCGTCGCCGACCGCGATCTCTCCGCCTCCGGCGTCGAGGTGAAGTTCTTCGGAGACACCGCCCGGATGCCCGCGGGGCCCGCCATGCTGGCCCAGCAGACCGGGGCGGTGCTCCTGCCGGTCACCCTCTGGTATGACGGGACCCCCGTCATGAAGGGCCGCATCCACCCACCTGTCGACGTGCCCGAGACAGGTACGAAGGCCGAGAAGACGTCTGCCATGACACAGGCGCTGGCAGACGCCTTCGCCATCGGTATCGCCGACCACCCGGAGGATTGGCACATGCTGCAGCGACTGTGGCTCGCCGACCTGGAGTCCCGCCCCGAGCAGGCCCCGGCGGGGGAGGCGTCGTGAGGATCGGCATCGTCTGCCCGTACTCGTGGGACGTGCCGGGCGGCGTCCAGTTCCACATCCGCGATCTGGCGGAGCACCTCATCCGCCTGGGGCACGAGGTGTCCGTCCTCGCCCCGGCCGATGACGAGACCCCGCTCCCGCCCTACGTCGTGTCGGCCGGACGAGCCGTCCCCGTGCCGTACAACGGCTCCGTCGCGCGGCTCAACTTCGGCTTCCTTTCCGCCGCGCGGGTACGCCGCTGGCTGCACGACGGGACCTTCGACGTCATCCACATCCACGAGCCCGCCTCGCCCTCGCTCGGCCTGCTCGCGTGCTGGGCGGCGCAGGGGCCGATCGTCGGCACCTTCCACACGTCCAACCCGCGCTCCCGGGCGATGATCGCCGCGTATCCCATCCTCCAGCCCGCCCTGGAGAAGATCAGCGCGCGCATCGCCGTGAGCGAGTACGCGCGCCGCACCCTCGTGGAACACCTGGGCGGCGACGCGGTCGTCATCCCCAACGGCGTCGACGTCGGTTTCTTCGCCGAGGCCGAGCCGAAGCCGGAGTGGCAGGGCGAGACCATCGGCTTCATCGGCCGCATCGACGAGCCCCGTAAGGGCCTCCCCGTCCTCATGAAGGCGCTCCCGCAGATCTTCGCCGAGCGTCCGAACGCCCGCCTGCTCGTCGCGGGCCGCGGCGACGAGGAGGAGGCGGTGGCCTCGCTCCCCGCCGAGCTGCGCTCCCGGGTGGAGTTCCTCGGCATGATCAGCGACGAGGACAAGGCACGGCTGCTGCGCAGCGTCGACCTGTATGTGGCGCCGAACACCGGCGGCGAGAGCTTCGGGATCATCCTGGTCGAGGCGATGTCCGCGGGCGCGCCCGTGCTCGCCAGCGACCTGGACGCCTTCGCCCAGGTCCTCGACCAGGGCGGGGCCGGCGACCTCTTCGTCAACGAGGACGCCGACTCCCTGGCCAAGTCGGCGATCCGCCTCCTGTCCGACCCGGCACGCCGCAAGGGCCTCCATGACCGCGGCAGCGCCCACGTACGCCGCTTCGACTGGTCGACGGTGGGCGCGGACATCCTCGCGGTCTACGAGACGGTGACGGACGGCGCGGCCTCCGTGGCGGAGGACGAACGGGTGGGGCTGCGGGCACGGTTCGGCCTCGCACAGCGGAACTAGCCGGGCGCATCGCGGAACCGGCCCCGGCCAGGATCAGCCCGTCCGGCGTTCGAGGACCGGGGGCTCGGGGGGCGGAGCCCCCGTGACGGTGCCCACGAGGGCGGCCACAGGCCGAAGGCCGGGCGGCGGGACAGGGCACCCACCCACCGGCGGTAGCCTTGCCGCCCGTGACCTCCACACTGATCTGGATCGCCGTCGCGCTGTTCGCGATCGGCCTCTACCTGAGCTGGACCGCGGGCCGGCTCGACCGGCTGCACGCCCGCATCGACGCGGCCCGCGCCGCCCTCGACGCCCAACTGCTGCGCCGCGCCTCGGTCGCCCAGGAACTCGCGACCTCCGGAGTGCTCGACCCGGCCGCCTCGATCGTGCTCTACGAAGCGGCGCACGCGGCACGTCAGGCCGAGGAGGAGCAGCGCGAGGTCGCCGAGAGCGAACTCAGCCAGGCGCTGCGGGCGATCTTCGGTGAGGCCCAGCAGGTCGAGGCGGTGCGCGAGGCCCCCGGCGGGGACGAGGCGGCCACCGAGCTGGCCGCGGCCGTGCGCCGGGTGCCGATGGCCCGCCGCTTCCACAACGACTCCGTACGCGCGGCCCGCGCCCTGCGCAGGCACCGCACGGTCCGCTGGTTCCGCCTCGCGGGGCACGCGCCCTTCCCGCTGGCGTTCGAGATGGACGACGAGCCTCCGGTGGCGCTGGCCGACCGGGCGACCGCGTAGGGGCCTGACCAGGCACGTACCGGCGGTCTGACCAGGAGGGCCGTGGAAAATGAGCCACCGGTCACCCATTGGCCCTTGCTGTGGCCTGGTCGCCGGGAGTTTCCTCGTAGACGTAGCAGCCGTCTCCATCGAGTGAGGTCACTCCGTGTCCAGCACCCCCTCCAGCAGCAACCCGTCGCCCGAGACCGGCACCGCGCGCGTGAAGCGCGGCATGGCCGAGCAGCTCAAGGGCGGCGTCATCATGGACGTCGTCAACGCCGAGCAGGCGAAGATCGCCGAGGACGCCGGCGCCGTGGCCGTCATGGCGCTGGAGCGGGTGCCCGCCGACATCCGCAAGGACGGCGGCGTGGCCCGGATGTCCGACCCCAACATGATCGAAGAGATCATCGAGGCCGTCTCGATCCCGGTCATGGCCAAGTCCCGCATCGGCCACTTCGTCGAGGCCCAGGTTCTCCAGTCCCTCGGCGTGGACTACATCGACGAGTCCGAGGTCCTCACCCCGGCCGACGAGGTCAACCACAGCGACAAGTTCGCCTTCACGACCCCGTTCGTCTGTGGCGCCACCAACCTGGGCGAGGCCCTGCGCCGCATCGCCGAGGGTGCGGCCATGATCCGCTCCAAGGGCGAGGCCGGCACCGGCAACGTCGTCGAGGCCGTCCGCCACCTGCGCCAGATCAAGAACGAGATAGCCCGGCTGCGCGGCTTCGACAACAACGAGCTGTACGCCGCGGCCAAGGACCTCCGCGCCCCCTACGAGCTGGTCAAGGAGACCGCCGAGCTCGGCAAGCTGCCGGTCGTCCTGTTCTCCGCCGGCGGTGTCGCCACCCCCGCCGACGCCGCGCTGATGCGCCAGCTCGGCGCCGAGGGCGTCTTCGTCGGTTCCGGCATCTTCAAGTCCGGCGACCCGGCCGCGCGCGCCGCCGCCATCGTGAAGGCCACCACCTTCTACGACGACCCGAAGGTCATCGCGGACGCCTCCCGCAACCTCGGCGAGGCCATGGTCGGCATCAACTGCGACACCCTGCCCGAGAACGAGCGCTACGCGAACCGGGGCTGGTGATGACCACTCCCGTAGTGGGCGTCCTCGCCCTCCAGGGGGACGTACGGGAGCACCTCATCGCCCTGGCCTCGGCGGATGCCCTGGCCAGGCCGGTGCGGCGCCCCGAGGAGCTCGCCGAGGTCGACGGCCTGGTCATCCCCGGCGGTGAGTCCACCACCATCTCCAAGCTGGCCGCGCTCTTCGGGCTGCTGGAACCCCTGCGCGCCCGCGTGCGCGACGGCATGCCGGTCTACGGCAGCTGCGCCGGCATGATCATGCTCGCCGACAAGATCCTCGACCCGCGCTCGGGCCAGGAGACGGTGGGCGGCATCGACATGATCGTGCGGCGCAACGCCTTCGGGCGGCAGAACGAGTCGTTCGAGGCCGCCGTCGCGGTCAAGGGCGTCGAGGGGAACCCCGTCGAGGGCGTTTTCATCCGGGCGCCCTGGGTGGAGTCGGTCGGCGCCCGGGTCGAGGTGCTCGCCGAGCACGAGGGCCACATCGTCGCCGTGCGCCAGGGCAACGCGCTCGCCACCTCGTTCCATCCCGAGCTGACCGGCGACCACCGGATTCACGCCCTGTTCGTCGAGATGGCGCGGGGCAACCCGCGCGCGGGAGCCTTGTAGGATCTCCGGGGACCCCCTCCCGGGGCTCAGAGCCTGTGCCACAACCCCCGCCGGGGCTATGACACAGGCTCTAAGCTCTGGGAAAGTTCGTACTGGTTGTTGGGTAACGCGAAGGAGACAGGCAGATGTCCGGCCACTCTAAATGGGCTACGACGAAGCACAAGAAGGCCGTGATCGACGCCAAGCGCGGCAAACTCTTCGCGAAGATGATCAAGAACATCGAGGTGGCGGCCCGCACGGGCGGCGCCGACATCTCGGGTAACCCGACCCTCTTCGACGCCATCCAGAAGGCCAAGAAGAGCTCGGTCCCGAACAAGAACATCGACTCCGCGGTCAAGCGCGGCGCCGGTCTCGAAGCCGGTGGCGCCGACTACGAGACGATCATGTACGAGGGCTACGGACCGAACGGCGTCGCGGTGCTCATCGAGTGCCTCACCGACAACCGCAACCGCGCCGCGTCCGACGTCCGCGTCGCCATGACGCGCAACGGCGGCTCGATGGCCGACCCGGGCTCCGTCTCGTACCTCTTCAACCGCAAGGGCGTCGTGATCGTCCCCAAGGGCGAGGGCGAGCTGTCCGAGGACGACGTGCTCGGCGCGGTCCTCGACGCGGGCGCCGAAGAGGTCAACGACCTCGGTGACACCTTCGAGGTGCTCAGCGAGGCCACCGACATGGTCGCGGTCCGCACCGCGCTCCAGGACGCCGGCATCGAGTACGACTCGGCCGACGCCAACTTCGTCCCGACCATGCAGGTCGAGCTCGACGAAGAAGGCGCGCGGAAGATCTTCAAGCTCATCGACGCCCTGGAGGACAGCGACGACGTGCAGAACGTCTTCGCCAACTTCGACGTGTCCGACGAGGTCATGGCCAAGGTCGACGCATAGCGCTGCCGCGAGCTGAGCGGTTTCGGCGGGCCGGGTGGGACACACGTCCACCGGCCCGCCGCTGTTGTCGGTGCCTGCGGATAGCCTGGCACGAGGTCAATGATCGCCGCCGCGAAGAGGGGGAGGGACGCGCATGCGCGTACTGGGGGTGGACCCCGGACTGACCCGGTGTGGCGTCGGCGTCGTCGACGGAGTCGCCGGCCGGCCGCTGACGATGCGCGGCGTCGGTGTCGTACGGACCCCGGCCGACGCGGAGTTGGGCCTGCGCCTGGTCGCCATCGAGCGCGGCATCGAGCAGTGGCTGGATGAGCACGAGCCGGAAGTCGTCGCCGTGGAGCGCGTGTTCAGCCAGCACAACGTCCGTACGGTCATGGGCACCGCCCAGGCCAGCGCGGTCGCCATGCTCTGCGCCTCCCGCCGCGGCATCCCCGTCGCCCTGCACACCCCCAGCGAGGTCAAGGCCGCCGTCACTGGCAGCGGCCGCGCCGACAAGCCGCAGGTCGGCGCGATGGTCACCCGCCTGCTCCGGCTCGACGCGCCGCCCAGGCCCGCCGACGCCGCCGACGCCCTCGCGCTGGCCATCTGCCACATCTGGCGCGCCCCCGCGCAGAACCGCCTCCAGCAGGCGGTCGCCCAGAACCGCTTCCAGCAGGCAGCGGCCCTGCACGCGGCGAAGAACCCCACAGCACAGAAAGGCCGTATCTCATGATCGCCTTCGTCAGCGGCCCCGTGGCCGCGCTCGCACCCGACACCGCGGTGATCGAGGTCGGCGGCGTGGGCATGGCCGTCCAGTGCGCGCCGAACACCCTCTCCACGCTCCGGGTCGGCCAGCAGGCCAAGCTCGCCACCTCGCTGGTGGTGCGGGAGGACTCCCTGACGTTGTACGGCTTCACGGACGACGACGAGCGCCAGACCTTCGAACTGCTGCAGACCGCGAGCGGCGTCGGACCCCGCCTGGCCCAGGCCATGCTCGCCGTCCACAGCCCCGACGCGCTGCGCCGCGCGGTCTCCACCGGCGACGAGAAGGCCCTGACCGCCGTGCCGGGCATCGGCAAGAAGGGCGCCCAGAAGCTGCTCCTGGAGTACAAGGACCGCCTCGGCGAGCCCCTCGGCCCCGGCGGCCCCGCCATCGGCACCGCCGTCACCGCGGGCTGGCACGACCAGCTCCACGCCGCCCTGATCGGCCTGGGGTACGCCACGCGCGAGGCCGACGAAGCCGTCGCCGCCGTGACCCCGCAGGCCGAGGCGGCCGGAGGCACACCGCAGGTGGGCCAGCTCCTCAAGGCGGCGCTCCAGACCCTGAACCGCACCCGTTAGCCGGACCGTGACCGTCCGGCAAGACGGTGAACCGCACCCGCGGGCCATCCCCGTACGGCATCCCCCGACCGCACCTCTGAACCGCATCGCGAGGCACACCGCATGAACTGGGACGACACGACCGACGACGCTGCCGGTGCGGCCGAGCGGCTGGTCGGTGCGTCCGCCGACGGCGAGGACCAGGCCGTCGAGGCCGCCCTGCGCCCCAAGGACCTCGGCGAGTTCATCGGCCAGGAGAAGGTCCGCGAGCAGCTCGACCTCGTCCTGCGCGCGGCCCGCGCCCGTGGCGCCACCGCCGACCACGTGCTGCTCTCCGGCGCCCCCGGCCTCGGCAAGACGACCCTGTCAATGATCATCGCGGCCGAGATGGGCGCCCCGATCCGCATCACGAGCGGCCCCGCCATCCAGCACGCGGGCGACCTCGCGGCGATCCTGTCCTCCCTCCAGGAAGGCGAGGTCTTCTTCCTCGACGAGATCCACCGGATGTCGCGGCCCGCCGAGGAGATGCTGTACATGGCGATGGAGGACTTCCGCGTCGACGTCATCGTCGGCAAGGGCCCAGGCGCCACCGCCATCCCGCTCGAACTGCCGCCCTTCACGCTGGTCGGCGCCACCACGCGCGCGGGCCTCCTTCCGCCGCCGCTGCGCGACCGCTTCGGCTTCACCGCGCACATGGAGTTCTACGAACCCGCGGAGCTGGAGCGTGTCGTCCACCGCTCGGCGGCGCTGCTCGACGTGGAGATCGACCCGGAAGGCGCCGCCGAGATCGCGGGCCGCTCCCGGGGGACGCCCCGTATCGCCAACCGTTTGCTGCGCCGCGTGCGGGACTACGCCCAGGTGAAGGCCGACGGCTCGATCAACAGGGACATCGCGGGCGCCGCCCTCGCCGTGTACGAGGTCGACGAGCGGGGCCTCGACCGCCTCGACAGGGCCGTCCTCGAAGCCCTGCTCAAGCTGTTCAGCGGCGGTCCGGTCGGCCTGTCGACGCTCGCGGTCGCCGTGGGGGAGGAGCGGGAGACGGTCGAGGAGGTGGCCGAGCCCTTCCTGGTGCGCGAGGGACTGCTGGCCCGCACGCCCCGCGGCCGTGTCGCCACCCCCGCGGCGTGGGCGCACCTGGGCCTCGTCCCCCCGCGCCGAACGGACGGAAAGGGACAACAGGATCTGTTCGGGGCGTGACGGGGCGGCCAGGGGGCGGCCCGGGGGCCTCATGGTGGCGCAACCTCGACGGAACGGCGCGGATAGTCGCGGGGTCAGGAACCCCGGTGCCATGCTGAGCGTTGTTCGTAAGGCGCGGACTCGCTTAGACTCCGCCGATGCCGCCCTTGCGGGCGGCGTGCCCACCCCCATCCAGTAGGCCGCTTTTACCCGCGCGGTCGTGCGAAGGAAATTCCGTCCCGTGAATATCGTGACCCTCCTCCCGTTCATCGTGCTCATCGGGGCCATGTTCCTGATGACCCGGTCGGCGAAGAAGAAGCAGCAGGCCGCCGCGTCGATGCGTAACGACATGCAGCCCGGCGCCGGCATCCGCACGATCGGTGGCATGTACGCCACCGTCAAGGAGGTTCACGACGACGCCGTCCTCCTTGAGGTGGCCCCCGGTGTCCACGCGGTCTACGCCAAGAACTCGATCGGCGCGGTCCTCTCCGACGACGAGTACAACCGCATCGTGCACGGCACCGAGGACGACCTGAAGGAGGACACCCCCGTCGTTCCCGACGACGCCTCCTCCCTGACCGAGACCGACGAGCCCGCCGCCGCCTCCGACGACTCGCGCATCGACCTCGGCAAGAAGGACGCTGCCCCCGAGGCCGAGGCCGACGACGCGGAGCCGAAGAAGACCGACGGCGAGTCCGACGCGAAGTAGTCACGACCGGGGCTCGCGGGGCGCGCCGCTCGCGCGCCACGGGCTCCGGACTCCGTGCATCTCGCGCCGGGTCTCGACACCACTTCATGGCCGCCCGCCCGGGTCCTCCCCGCAACCGTGGGGGCCGGACCGGACGCCGGGCGGTTGGACAGGGAGAACGAGAAGGTGGCAGCACCGAAGAAGGGCCGAAGGCAGAGCGCTCCGGGCAAGCCGGGTCGCGCACTGGCCTTCATTCTGATCGCCCTCGTGGCGCTGACCGGGGGAATGTTCCTTTCCGGGCACACCACGCCGCGTCTGGGCATCGACCTCGCGGGTGGCACGAGCATCACGCTCGAGGCGAAGAACGAGCCGGGCCAGAAGAACGCGATCAACCCGACGAACATGAACACCGCGGTTGACATCATCAACAACCGTGTCAACGGCCTGGGTGTCTCCGAGGCCGAGGTTCAGACCCAGGGCGATCGCAACATCATCGTCAACATCCCCAAGGGGACGAACGAGAAGCAGGCGCGCGAGCAGGTCGGCACGACCGCTCAGCTCTTCTTCCGTCCGGTGATCACGCAGGCCGCAGGCGCGCCGACTCCCGATCCGTCCGCCACGGAGAAGGAGAAGGACAAGGCCACCGACAAGGCGACGGACAAGGCCACCGACAAGGCCACGGACGGGGCGAACTCCCCGGACTCCTCCGCGTCGCCGCAGGGCCGCGCCCTCACCGACGCCCTGAAGGCCGACCCGACGCCCTCCGCCTCGGACAAGCCCAAGGACGGCGAGGACGGCACGAAGAAGGACGAGACGCCGGCCCCCGACCCGGCCACGGCCAAGCTCCAGGAGCAGTTCACCAAGCTGGACTGCACGGACAAGACGGCCCGCGCCGAGGCCGGCCGCGGCGTCAAGGCCTCCGACCCCACCGTCGCCTGCGGCAAGAGCGCCGACGGCAAGACGTGGGACAAGTTCATCCTTGCCCCGGCCGAGGTCAACGGCAAGGACGTCGACGAGGCGCAGGCGACCATCAGGCAGGACACCGGTGCCTGGATCGTCAACATGGAGTTCACGAAGGGCGGCGCGAAGAAGTTCTCGGACGTCACGAGCAAGCTCTCGCAGCAGCAGCCCCCGCAGAACCAGTTCGCGATCGTCCTCGACGGCGACGTCGTCTCGGCCCCCAGCGTCAACACGACCCTGAGCAAGAGCGCCGAGATCTCCGGCAGCTTCACGCAGCAGTCCGCCAAGGACCTCGCCAACGTCCTGTCGTACGGCGCCCTGCCGCTCACCTTCCACGAGCAGAGCGTCACGACGGTCAGCCCGGCCCTCGGCAGCGAGCAGCTCGAGGCGGGCCTCATCGCGGGCGCCATCGGTCTCGCGCTGGTCGTCATCTACCTGGTGGTCTACTACCGCGGCCTGTCGCTCATCGCCATCGCGAGCCTTCTGGTCTCCGCGGCGCTGACGTACACGATCATGACGCTGCTCGGTCCGACCATCAAGTTCGCGCTGAACCTGCCCGCGGTCTGCGGAGCCATCGTCGCGATCGGCATCACGGCGGACTCGTTCATCGTGTTCTTCGAACGCGTACGTGACGAGGTCCGCGAGGGCCGCACGCTGCGCCCCGCCGTCGAGCGCGGCTGGCCGCGCGCCCGGCGCACCATCCTGGTCTCCGACTTCGTGTCGTTCCTCGCCGCCGCCGTGCTCTTCGTGGTGACGGTCGGCAAGGTGCAGGGCTTCGCGTTCACGCTCGGCCTGACCACGCTCCTCGACGTCGTCGTGGTCTTCTTCTTCACCAAGCCGCTGATGACGCTCATGGCACGCAAGAAGTTCTTCGCGGGCGGTCACAAGTGGTCCGGCTTCGACCCGGAGCGGCTCGGGATCAAACCCCCGATCCGCCGGGTCCGCCGCGCCCCCGGTTCCTCCGCTGGCCCTGTCGACCCGAAGGAGGCCTGAGGTGTCGAAGCTCGGTAATCTCGGCGCCAGGCTCTACCGCGGCGAGGTCGGCTACGACTTCGTCGGCAAGCGCAAGATCTGGTACGCCGTCTCGATCCTGATCACCATCACGGCCATCGTCGGCCTCGCGGTGCGCGGCCTGAACATGGGCATCGAGTTCGAGGGCGGCGCCGTCTTCAACACCCCGAAGACGAGCGCCTCGGTCTCGAAGGCGGAGGAGTCCGCGGAGAAGGCCTCCGGGCATGACGCGATCGTCCAGAAGCTGGGCGACGACGCCATGCGCATCCAGATCGCCGGCGTGGACATCGAGAAGTCCGACCAGATCAAGAAGGCGCTCGCCGAGGACCTCGACGTCAAGGCCGGCGACATCAACGCCGACCTGGTCGGCCCCAGCTGGGGCGAGCAGATCGCCAACAAGGCCTGGCAAGGCCTGGCGATCTTCATGGTCCTGGTGGTGATCTATCTGGCCATCGCCTTCGAGTGGCGCATGGCCCTGGCGGCACTCGTCGCGCTCATCCACGACATCACCATCACCGTGGGTGTGTACGCACTGGTCGGCTTCGAGGTCACGCCGGGCACGGTGATCGGTCTGCTGACCATTCTCGGTTACTCGCTCTACGACACGGTGGTGGTCTTCGACAGCCTCAAGGAGCAGTCGAAGGACATCACCAAGCAGACCCGCTTCACCTACGGCGAGGTCGCCAACCGCAGTATCAACGGCACCCTGGTGCGCTCCATCAACACCACGGTCGTCGCGCTGCTCCCGGTCGGCGGTCTGCTCTTCATCGGTGGCGGTGCCCTGGGCGCGGGCATGCTCAACGACATCTCGCTCTCGCTGTTCGTCGGCCTCGCGGCCGGTGCGTACTCCTCGATCTTCATCGCCACGCCGCTCGTCGCCGACTTCAAGGAGCGCGAGCCGCAGATGAAGGCCCTCAAGAAGCGGGTGCTCGCCAAGCGCGCGGCAGCCGCGGCCAAGGGCGAGTCGGCGGAGGCACCGGAGTCCGCGGGCGACGACGAGCCGCAGGACGACGGTTACGAGGACGACGCCGCCCCGGCGGTCGTCGGCCCCCGCACCCAGCCCGCGTCGCGCGGCCGCGGCAAGGGCCGTCCTTCGGGGAAGCGCCGATGACCGAGCTGACGGACGTCACGGGGCTGCTGCTCAGCCGCATCCGTGACGTCCCGGACTACCCGGTGCCGGGCGTGATGTTCAAGGACATCACCCCGCTGCTCGCCGACCCGGTGGCGTTCGCGGCGCTCACGGAGACGCTCGCCGACTTCAGCGTGCGGCACGGCGCCACGAAGATCGTCGGCCTGGAGGCCCGCGGCTTCATCCTCGGCGCCCCCGTCGCGCTCCGCGCCGGGCTCGGCTTCATCCCCGTACGCAAGGCGGGCAAGCTCCCCGGGGCGACGCTCAAGCAGAGCTATGACCTGGAGTACGGCAGCGCCGAGATCGAGGTGCACGCCGAGGACCTGACCGCGGGTGACCGTGTCATGGTCATCGACGACGTCCTCGCCACCGGTGGCACAGCCGCCGCCTCGCTCGACCTGATCCGGCGCTCCGGCGCGGAGGTGGCCGGGGTCGCCGTGCTCATGGAGCTCGGCTTCCTCGACGGGCGCCAGAAGCTCGCGGGCGCTCTGAACGGCGCGCCCCTGGAGGCGCTGATCACCGTCTGAGCCGGATCGCCGTCCGGGACGGCGTACGGCACAGTGAGACGGGCGTTCCGGCCACCGGCCGGGGCGCCCGTCGCCGTTTCAGCCGTGTCCGTCGGCGTTTCAGCCGTGCCCGTCCCCGTTTCGGCCGGTTCCCGCCCTGGACGGCGCCCCGGGGGGTCGGCAAGGGTCGGCAAGGATCGGCGCGGGCCCGGATCGAGGCCGGACGAGGGCGGCCGGCGCCCGCGGCGGGAATCGGCGGCTCGTCCCACGCGTTTCTCCAGTACAGAGCAGTCTCACCGGCCCAGGGCGAGCCGAAGGCCCAGGATCGATACCATGAAGTATTCGGGGCCTGTCCGGGGGACCCCGATCGCGCACAGGGAGCGCTCTTGCCAGACGAGTCCCAGCCACTCACCGCCGCCAAGGCCGCCCAGAAGGCCCAGCAGGCCTCGGCGGACTCCGTCGCGCCCGCGAAGAAGGCGGAGGGCGGGCAGGGCGGCACCTCCGCCGGGCAGGGCGGCACCTCCGCGCAGCGCGCCCAGGGAGAGGTCTCCCGGGGCGACAAACCGGCCGAGCAGCCCCGTCCGAAGCTGCCGGCGGACCACCATCCGACGGCCCCCGCGATCCGCCCCGCCACGGGGCAGCCCCCGCGCTCCGGCTCCTCCAACCGCGTACGGGCCCGCCTCGCCCGCCTCGGCGTGCAGCGTTCGAACCCGTACAACCCGGTTCTGGAGCCCCTGCTGCGGATAGTGCGCAGCAACGACCCGAAGATCGAGACGTCGACGCTGCGGCAGATCGAGCGCGCCTACCAGGTCGCCGAGCGCTGGCACCGCGGGCAGAAGCGCAAGAGCGGCGACCCGTACATCACGCACCCCCTCGCCGTGACGACGATCCTCGCCGAGCTCGGCATGGACCCGGCGACCCTGATGGCGGGGCTCCTGCACGACACCGTCGAGGACACCGAGTACGGCCTGGACACCCTCAAGCGCGACTTCGGCGACCAGGTCGCCCTGCTCGTCGACGGCGTCACCAAGCTGGACAAGGTCAAGTTCGGCGAGGCCGCGCAGGCCGAGACCGTGCGCAAGATGGTCGTCGCCATGGCCAAGGACCCCCGCGTCCTGGTCATCAAGCTCGCCGACCGCCTGCACAACATGCGCACGATGCGGTATCTCAAGCGCGAGAAGCAGGAGAAGAAGGCGCGCGAGACCCTGGAGATCTACGCGCCGCTCGCCCACCGCCTGGGCATGAACACCATCAAGTGGGAGCTGGAGGACCTCGCCTTCGCGATCCTCTACCCCAAGATGTACGACGAGATCGTGCGCCTGGTCGCCGAGCGCGCCCCCAAGCGCGACGAGTACCTCGCCATAGTGACCGACGAGGTCCAGGCGGACCTGCGCGCCGCCCGCATCAAGGCGACCGTCACCGGGCGCCCCAAGCACTACTACAGCGTCTACCAGAAGATGATCGTCCGCGGCCGTGACTTCGCGGAGATCTACGACCTGGTGGGCATCCGCGTCCTCGTCGACACGGTCCGCGACTGCTACGCCGCTCTCGGCACGGTCCACGCGCGATGGAACCCGGTCCCCGGCCGGTTCAAGGACTACATCGCGATGCCGAAGTTCAACATGTACCAGTCGCTGCACACGACGGTCATCGGACCCAACGGCAAGCCCGTCGAGCTCCAGATCCGTACGTTCGACATGCACCGCCGCGCCGAGTACGGCATCGCCGCGCACTGGAAGTACAAGCAGGAGCCCTCCGCTGGCGCCTCCAAGGTGCGCACCGACGTGCCGAGGAAGGCCGGCGGCAAGGACGACCACCTCAACGACATGGCGTGGCTGCGCCAGCTCCTCGACTGGCAGAAGGAGACCGAGGACCCCAGCGAGTTCCTGGAGTCGCTGCGCTTCGACCTGTCGCGCAACGAGGTCTTCGTCTTCACGCCGAAGGGCGACGTCATAGCGCTCCCGGCGGGCGCCACCCCCGTCGACTTCTCGTACGCGGTCCACACCGAGGTCGGCCACCGCACCATAGGGGCGCGGGTCAACGGCCGTCTCGTGCCGCTCGAATCGACCCTGGACAACGGCGACCTGGTGGAGGTCTTCACCTCCAAGGCTGCGGGCGCGGGCCCGTCCCGCGACTGGCTGGGCTTCGTCAAGTCGCCGCGGGCGCGCAACAAGATCCGCGGCTGGTTCTCCAAGGAGCGCCGCGACGAGGCCATCGAGCAGGGCAAGGACGCCATCGCGCGCGCCATGCGCAAGCAGAACCTGCCGATCCAGCGGATTCTGACCGGCGACTCCCTGGTCACGCTCGCCCACGAGATGCGCTACCCCGACATCTCGTCGCTGTACGCGGCCATCGGCGAGGGCCATGTCACCGCGCAGTCCGTCGTGCAGAAGCTCGTCCAGGCCCTCGGCGGCGAGGAGGCCGCCAACGAGGACATCGCCGAGAGCGCGCCGCCCTCGCGCAGCCGCAGCAAGCGCCGCGCCAACGCCGACCCCGGTGTCGTCGTCAAGGGCGTCGAGGACGTCTGGGTCAAGCTGGCCCGCTGCTGTACGCCGGTGCCGGGCGACCCCATCATCGGCTTCGTCACGCGCGGCAGCGGCGTATCGGTGCACCGCAGCGACTGTGTGAACGTCGACTCGCTCTCCCGCGAGCCCGAGCGGATCCTGGAGGTCGAGTGGGCGCCCACCCAGTCGTCGGTCTTCCTGGTCGCCATCCAGGTCGAGGCCCTCGACCGCTCGCGCCTCCTCTCGGACGTCACGCGCATCCTCTCGGACCAGCACGTGAACATCCTGTCGGCGGCGGTGCAGACCTCGCGCGACCGCGTCGCCACGTCCCGCTTCACCTTCGAGATGGGCGACCCCAAGCACCTGGGGCACGTGCTCAAGGCGGTCAGGGGCGTCGAGGGCGTGTACGACGTGTACCGCGTGACGTCGACGCGAAGGCCCTGAACCGGCTGTACGGGACGCGCGAAGGCGCTGAACAGGCTGTACGGGACGCGCGAAGGCGCTGAACAGGCTGTACGCGACGGAAGGCCCGGCAGGTGTCACCTGCCGGGCCTTCCGTCGTACGCGGTGCGGGCGTTCAGCCGCCGAACTCGTGCAGGCCCTTCAGCGCCTGGTCGAGCAGCGCCTGGCGGCCGTCGAGCTCCCTCTGGAGCTTGTCGGCCTTCGCGTTGTTGCCCGCGGCGCGCGCCGTCTCGATCTGGCCGTGCAGCTTGTCCACGGCCGCCTGGAGCTGACCGGTGAGACCCTCGGCACGCGCGCGTGCCTCCGGGTTCGTGCGGCGCCACTCGGCTTCCTCGGACTCCTGGAGCACCCGCTCCACGGCGTGCATACGGGCCTCGACCTTCGGGCGCGCGTCACGCGGGACGTGGCCGATGGCCTCCCAGCGCTCGTTGATCGAGCGGAACGCTGCGCGGGCCGACTTCAGGTCCTTCACCGGGACGAGCTTCTCGGCCTCCTCGGCCAGCTCCTCCTTCAGCTTCAGGTTCTCCGTCTGCTCGGCGTCACGCTCGGCGAACACCTCGCTGCGTGCCGCGAAGAAGACGTCCTGGGCGCCGCGGAAGCGGTTCCACAGGTCGTCCTCGTGCTCGCGCTGGGCGCGGCCCGCGGCCTTCCACTCGGTCATCAGGTCGCGGTACCGCGCGGCCGTCGGACCCCAGTCCTTCGAGCCGGACAGCGCCTCGGCCTCGCCGACCAGCTTCTCCTTGGCCTTGCGGGCCTCCTCGCGCTGCGCGTCCAGCGAGGCGAAGTGCGCCTTGCGGCGCTTGGAGAACGCCGAGCGGGCGTGCGAGAAGCGGTGCCACAGGTCGTCGTCCGACTTGCGGTCCAGACGCGGCAGGCCCTTCCAGATGTCCACCAGGGCCCGCAGCCGCTCACCGGCCGCCCGCCACTGCTCGCTCTGGGCCAGCTCCTCGGCCTCGACGACCAGGGCCTCCTTGGCGTGCCGCGCCTCGTCGGACTGCTTGGCCTTCTGGACCTTGCGCTCCTCGCGGCGGGCCTCGACGGTCTCGACCAGCTTGTCGAGCCGCTTGCCCAGGGCGTCCAGATCGCCTACCGCGTGCGCCTCGTCGACCTGCTGGCGCAGGTGCTCGACGGCGGTCATGGCGTCCTTGGCCGACAGGTCGGTCGTCTTCACCCGGCGCTCGAGAAGTCCGATCTCGACGACCAGACCGTCGTACTTGCGCTCGAAATAGGCGAGGGCCTCATCAGGAGATCCTGCCTGCCACGAACCGACCACTCGCTCGCCGCCGTCGGCCGTACGCACGTACACGGTCCCCGTCTCGTCGACGCGGCCCCACGGGTCGCTGCTCACAGCGCCTCCTCCACATGATGCCTGCGCAGGGCCTCGGGGCCCCCGGCATCGTCCACAGTTTCGTCACCGCCAACATAGGCGACCGGCGGGGCGGCTGTCCGCATCCCGCACGACCGAAGTTGCCCGGCGGCCCTCATGATCTGGTGACGGTCGCCTTGTCGATGACCACGGTCGCGTTCGGGCTGCCGTCGCCCTGCCCGCTGCTCTCCCCGGCGTCGGCGATCTTCTTGAGCACCTTCATCCCGGAATCGGAAATGGTCCCGAACGGTGTGTAATGGGGCGGGAGCTGACTGTCCTGGTACACGAGGAAGAACTGGCTTCCGCCGGAGTCGCGGCCCTCCTTCGTCTTGGCGTTGTACTGGTTCGCCATGGCGACCGTGCCCGCCGGATACACGTTCCCCTTCAGCCGCTTGTCCTTGAGGTTCTCGTCCGGGATGGAGTAGCCGGGGCCGCCCTTGCCGGTGCCCTTCGGGTCGCCGCACTGAAGGACGTAGATGCCGCCCGTGGTGAGGCGGTGACACGTGGTGTGGTCGAGATAGCCCTTGTTCACCAGGAAATTGAACGAGTTCACCGTGTGCGGCGCCTTCGCCGCCGACAGGTCGAGGGCGATGTCGCCGCACGTCGTCTTCAGGTTCATCGTGTAGTCCGCCGACTTGTCGACGGTGAGCGCCGGCTCCTTCTCGAAGTCCAGCGGCTTCACCTTGCCGGGCGCCGCCTTCTCGCACGGGTCCTTCGGCGTGCTGGTCGGCTGTGCGGCGGCCGCGTCGTCCTTCGTCCCGCCGTCGTCGCCGTCGAAGGCGCCCGCCGCATACGACACCGCGCCTCCCGCCACCACCACCGCGAGCGCCGCCGCGATCACCGCGTTGCGCATCCGCGCCCTGCGCCGGGCGGACTCCCGCCGCTCCTGTTGACGCCGGAACTTCTCGCGGGCGAGCTGCCGCCGCCGCTGATCGTTGCTGACCACCGGGTTCTCTCCCCTTTTCTGGTGACCGCCTGAGTGTGCCCGTACCGTATATGGGTTACCTGTGGAATCGGCAGCGCCGGTAGGCTCTGATCTGCCGTGATCCTCCGCCGGGGGGCCGCGGTCCCTTCCGCCGGACGACGAATGAAGGACGATCGTGCTCATTGCCGGGTTCCCCGCCGGGGCCTGGGGGACCAACTGCTACGTGGTCGCCCCCGCCGCCGGCGAGGAGTGCGTGATCATCGACCCGGGCCACCAGGCCGCCCAGGGAGTCGAGGACGCACTCAAGAAGCATCGGCTCAAGCCCGTCGCGGTCATCCTCAGCCACGGCCACATCGACCACGTCGCCTCGGTCGTGCCGGTCTGCGGTGCGCACGACGTACCCGCGTGGATCCACCCCAGCGACCGGTACATGATGAGCGACCCCGAGAAGGCCCTCGGCCGCTCCATCGGGATGCCGCTCATGGGCGAGCTGACGGTGGGGGAGCCCGACGACGTGCGGGAGCTGTCCGACGGCGCGGCGCTGAAGCTGGCGGGACTCGACTTCTCCGTCGCGCACGCGCCGGGCCATACGAAGGGGTCGGTGACCTTCCGGATGCCCGAGACGCAGGAGATCCCCTCGGTCTTCTTCTCGGGCGATCTGCTCTTCGCCGGCTCCATCGGACGCACCGACCTGCCCGGCGGCAGCCACACCGAGATGCTCGAGTCGCTGGCACGCGTGTGCCTGCCGCTCGACGACTCGACCGTGGTGCTGTCAGGACACGGCCCCCAGACATCCATCGGCCAGGAGCGCGCCACCAACCCGTATCTGCGGCAGGTGGCCGCCGGCCTGGGCGCGGACGAGACGTCCGCCCCGCGACGAGGAATGTGACGAGAGAATTCCGTGAGCACCTTCAAGGCCCCCAAGGGCACCTACGACCTGCTCCCCCCGGACTCCGCGAAGTTCCTCGCGGTCCGCGAGGCGATCGCCGCACCGCTGCGCAACTCCGGCTACGGCTACATCGAGACGCCCGGGTTCGAGAACGTCGAGCTGTTCGCGCGCGGTGTCGGTGAGTCCACCGACATCGTCACCAAGGAGATGTACGCCTTCACGACCAAGGGCGGCGACGAGCTCGCCCTGCGCCCCGAAGGCACCGCCTCCGTGCTGCGCGCCGCCCTGGAGGGCAATCTCCACAAGGCGGGCAACCTCCCGGTCAAGCTCTGGTACTCGGGCTCGTACTACCGCTACGAGCGCCCCCAGAAGGGCCGCTACCGCCACTTCTCGCAGGTGGGTGCCGAGGCGATCGGCGCCGAGGACCCGGCGATCGACGCCGAGCTGATCATCCTGGCCGACCAGGCGTACCGCGCGCTCGGCCTGCGGAACTTCCGCATCCTGCTCAACTCCCTCGGCGACAAGGAGTGCCGTCCCGTCTACCGGGCCGCGCTCCAGGACTTCCTGCGCGGCCTCGACCTGGACGAGGAGACACGTCGACGTGTCGACATCAACCCGCTCCGCGTCCTGGACGACAAGCGCGCCGAGGTCCAGAAGCAGCTCGTGGGCGCCCCGTCGCTGCGCGACTCCCTGTGCGACGCGTGCAAGGCGTACCACGAGGAGGTACGTGAACTGATCACCGCGGCGGGCGTCGCCTTCGAGGACGACGAGAAGCTGGTCCGCGGCCTGGACTACTACACCCGCACGACGTTCGAGTTCGTCCACGACGGCCTCGGCTCGCAGTCCGCGGTCGGCGGCGGCGGCCGCTACGACGGCCTGTCCGAGATGATCGGCGGCCCCTCGCTGCCCTCGGTCGGCTGGGCGCTCGGCGTGGACCGCACGGTCCTCGCCCTGGAGGCGGAGGGCGTCGACCTCGAACTCCCCGCGTCCACCAGCGTCTTCGCGGTCCCGCTCGGCGACGAGGCCCGCCGGGTCCTCTTCGCCAAGGTGACGGAGCTGCGCAAGGCGGGCATCGCGGCCGACTTCGCGTACGGCGGCAAGGGCCTCAAGGGCGCCATGAAGAACGCCAACCGCTCCGGCGCGCGCTTCACCGTCGTCGCGGGCGAGCGTGACCTCGCCGAGGGCGTCGTGCAGCTCAAGGACATGGAGTCCGGCGACCAGATCGCCGTCGCGGTGGGGGAGATCGTGCAGGTGCTGACAGGGAAGCTGGCCTAGCGAGCCGCTCACGGGGGCGAGGGCGGATGGCCTTCGCCCCCGACGGGGCCGGCGTCGAGCATTCCGCCGGACCGGACGCCCCGGGACCTCCGTGCGTACCCCCTTGTGTCCATCGACCGGTGGACACACAGGTGCGTGCGGCACAATGTCCCTGCCCGCGGCCACGACAAGCGACGGAACGGCGTGATGAGCAAAACGATGTCAGCGAAGGACGACGCCCCGGACCGTGAGGAGCGGGTGGCCGCTTCGAGGAGTGTCGGCGGGAGCGGCGCGCTCGCCCTGCTCCTGGTGATCACGGGCGTCGGCGGGCTGCTCGCCTCCTGGATCATCACCCTCGACAAGTTCGAGCTCCTCAAGGACCCGAACTTCCAGCCGGGGTGCAGCATCAACCCCGTGGTCGCCTGCGGCAGCATCATGAAGAGCGAGCAGGCGGAGGTCTTCGGGTTCCCGAATCCGATGCTGGGCCTGGTCACCTACGCCATCGTGGTCGGCGTCGGCATGAGCCTGCTGGCGGGGGCCCGCTTCCCGCGCTGGTACTGGCTGACGTTCAACGCGGGAGCGCTCTTCGGCGTCGGGTTCTGCACCTGGCTGATGATCCAGTCGCTCTACCACATCAACGCGCTCTGCCTCTGGTGCTGCCTGGCCTGGGTCGTCACGCTGCTGATCTTCTGGTACGTCACGTCCTTCAACATCCGCCACGGCTTCCTGCCCGCGCCCCGCTGGGCCAAGGGCTTCCTGGAAGACTTCACCTGGGCGCTGCCGGTGATGCACATCGGCGTCATCGCCATGCTGATCCTCACCCGCTGGGGCGCCGACCTCTGGGCCTGAGCGGAGGCCCGTGCCCCGGGCGGCCTGAGCGGCCGCCCGGCGGGACTGTCAGTGGCGTGACATAGGGTTCTGGACGTGGAGCCCGACCTGTTCACCGCCGCAGCCGAAGACCGCCAGGAGAAGGATCCGTCCAGCAGCCCCCTGGCCGTCCGGATGCGCCCGCGTACCCTCGACGAAGTCGTCGGCCAGCAGCATCTGCTCAAGCCGGGCTCGCCCCTGCGCCGCCTCGTCGGCGACGGCGGCGGTCCAGCCGGACCGTCGTCGGTGTTCCTGTGGGGGCCGCCGGGCATCGGCAAGACGACTCTCGCGTACGTCGTCTCCAAGGCGACGAACAAGCGCTTCGTGGAGCTCTCCGCGATCACCGCGGGCGTGAAGGAAGTGCGCGCGGTCATCGAGGGCGCCCGCAGGGCGATGGGCGGCCACGGCAAGGAGACCGTCCTCTTCCTCGACGAGATCCACCGGTTCAGCAAGGCCCAGCAGGACTCCCTGCTCCCGGCCGTCGAGAACCGCTGGGTGACGCTCATCGCGGCGACCACCGAGAACCCGTACTTCTCGATCATCTCCCCGCTCCTCTCCCGCTCCCTGCTGCTCACCCTCGAACCGCTCACCGACGACGACCTGCGCGCCCTGCTGCGCCGGGCCCTCACCGACGAGAGGGGCCTCGGCGGCGCGGTCGAGCTGCCCGACGAGGCCGAGGCGCACCTGCTGCGGATCGCGGGCGGCGACGCCCGGCGCGCGCTCACCGCCCTGGAGGCCGGGGCGGGCTCCGCCCTCTCCAAGGGCGAGAAGGAGATCACCCTCCAGACGCTGGAGGAGTCCGTCGACCGGGCCGCCGTGACGTACGACAGGGACGGCGACCAGCACTACGACGTCGCCAGCGCCCTCATCAAGTCCATCCGCGGCTCCGACGTCGACGCGGCCCTGCACTATCTGGCCCGCATGATCGAGGCGGGCGAGGACCCCCGCTTCATCGCCCGGCGCCTGATGATCTCCGCGAGCGAGGACATCGGCCTCGCCGACCCGACGGCCCTGCCCACGGCCGTCGCCGCCGCGCAGGCCGTCGCCATGATCGGCTTCCCGGAGGCCGCGCTCACGCTCAGCCACGCCACGATCGCCCTCGCCCTGGCCCCGAAGTCGAACGCGGCGACGATCGCCATCCAGCAGGCCCAGGCCGACGTCCGCGGCGGCCTCGCGGGACCCGTCCCGCCACACCTGCGCGACGGTCACTACAAGGGCGCGGCCAAGCTCGGCCACGCGCAGGGGTACGTGTATCCGCACGACGTCCCCGGCGGCATCGCCGCCCAGCAGTACGCCCCGGACACCATCGAGGGCAAGCGGTACTACCAGCCCACCAGGTACGGCGCCGAGGCGCGCTATGCCGACGTGGTCGAGCGCGTGCGCGCCCGGCTGAAGGGCGAGCAGCCCGAGGTCTGAGGCACCTCGCCGCACCCGGTACACTTGTCGCCAGTGCTGAGTCCCGTGCCCGGTCTTGTACCGGCACCACCAGAGCGGGACACCCAGCCGGAACCCCGGCGCCGCGAGGCCAAGGGGATCCAGGAGCGTCGCGCACCGTCGAAGGTGTCGCGGGCAGCCCACCACCATCTCGTACTCCGGGAATCGGTCGGTGGGCCACTCGCGTGCTGCACATAGTGCCCAGACCAGGGAGCGGCTGCCTCGTGAGCCCAAGGCTCGTGGGGTTTCCCAGGCTGCGGATGCGACCTCCCCTAACCACTGGTGAAGCCGATTTCACAATGAACAGAGAGGTTGGTTCATGCCGAACCAGTCCCGCCCCAAGGTCAAGAAGTCGCGTGCCCTCGGCATCGCGCTGACCCCGAAGGCCGTCAAGTACTTCGAGGCCCGCCCCTACCCGCCGGGCGAGCACGGCCGTGGGCGCAAGCAGAACTCGGACTACAAGGTCCGTCTGCTCGAGAAGCAGCGTCTGCGCGCGCAGTACGACCTCTCCGAGCGCCAGCTCGTCCGTGCCTACGAGCGCGCGTCCAAGACGCAGCTCAAGACCGGTGAGGCCCTGGTCATCGAGCTGGAGCGTCGTCTCGACGCCCTGGTTCTGCGTTCGGGCATCGCCCGCACGATCTACCAGGCCCGCCAGATGGTCGTGCACGGCCACATCGAGGTCAACGGCGGCAAGGTCGACAAGCCGTCGTTCCGCGTCCGTCCCGACGACGTCGTGATGGTCCGCGAGCGCAGCCGCGAGAAGCCGCTGTTCCAGGTCGCGCGCGAGGGTGGCTTCGCCCCCGACGGCGAGACCCCGCGCTACCTCCAGGTGAACCTGAAGGCCCTGGCCTTCCGCCTGGACCGCGACCCGAACCGCAAGGAGATCCCCGTGATCTGCGACGAGCAGCTCGTCGTCGAGTACTACGCCCGCTGACCCGGACGTAGCTCACCCTGCTTCAGCCCGTCGTCTCCCCGCCCTTCCCGGCGGGGCAGGCGGCGGGTTTGCTCGTATCCGGACCCGGCGCGCAGCGCCCGCGCCACCGCCGCGTCGAGGCCGAGCCCCGCACCCGTGCGCGCGCACTCCTCGTACCGCGCGTCGCCGAGCGCCTCGCGGACCCGCTCCTCGCAGACCGCGTGCGGCCCGCCGAAGTTGCCCGAGCCGAACAGCGGCAGCCCGACCGAGGGCCAGATGCGGGACGCGGCGCCCTGGAGCACCGCCGCCTCCGCCGCGTCGCCCGCCTCCGCCGTGAACAGCGCGATCAGCTCGACGGAGAGGACCGTGCCGAGCAGATCGTGGAAGCGGTGGCCGAGCTCCAGCGACTCGGCGAGCAGCTCGCGCGCCGTCCCCGTCTCGCCGCGCGTCCAGGCCGCGTACCCGAGGACGTACAGGGCGTACGCGAGGGTCCAGCGCTCGCCGTGGTCCTCGCAGATCCTGCGCACGTCCTCGCACAGCTCCACCGCCACCCCCAGCTCGCCCCGGAACAGCAGGGCCATGGCGAGCTCCACCTGGCTCATCAGGACGTTGCTGTTGAGCTCGCCGATCTCCTGGTAGCGGTCGAGGGCCGAGCGCAGCAGCGTCTCCGCGCGCGGGATGTCGTCGGTGACCAGGGCGAGGCAGCCGATGCGATGCTCCGCGTACGCCGCGGCGAGCGCGCTGCCCGACAGCTTCGCGCCCTCACGGCACTCGTGCAGCGCGGCCAGGGCGGCGATCGTGTCGCCCTGGAGCACCGCCACGTAGCCGAGCACCCAGAGCGCCTTGAGCCGCGTGTCCTCGTGGCCGCCGTCGAGTTCGAGGGCGCGGTCGAGCCAGTGCCTGCCCTCCGCGAGCCGGCCGCAGCCGACCCAGTAGAACCACAGCGTGCCCGCGAGGTACTGCCCCAGGTGCGCCTCGTCGCGCTCGGTCAGGCAGAACTCCAGGGCGGCCCGCAGATTGGGCAGCTCCATCTCGACCAGCTCGGCGACCGCGGCCTGGCGCGGCGAGAACCAGTCCAGCTCGCACCACGTGGCGAGCCCCGTGTACCAGTCGCGGTGCCTGCGCCGCAGCCGTGCGGCCTCGCCCGCCGCCTCCAGCCAGTCGAGGCCGTACGCCCTGACCGTGTCGAGCATCCGGTAGCGGACGCCCGCTGCGCCCTCCTCGCGGACCACGACGGACTGCGCGAGCAGCTCGTCGAGTACGCCGAGGATGTCCTCGGAGTCCAGTCCGTCCCCGGCGCAGATGTACTCGACGGCCTCCAGGTCGAACTGCCCGGCGAACACCGAGAGCCGCGACCACAGCAGCCGCTCGGGGGGTGAGCACAGCTCATGGCTCCAGCCGATGGCCGTGCGCAGCGTCCGATGGCGTCGCGGCACGTCACGGCGGGCGCCGGTCAGCAGCCGGAACCGGTCGTCGAGCCGGGCGAGGAGCTGGGCGGGGGAGAGCGCCCGCAGCCTGCCCGCCGCCAGCTCCACGGCGAGCGGGATGCCGTCCAGACGTCGGCAGAGCTCCAGGACGTCCTCGCGGTTGCCGTCGTCCAGGGTGAAGCGGGAGAGGCAGGCCGCCGCCCGGTCGGCGAAGAGCTCGGCGGCCTCCTCCTCGGGCATCGGCGCGACGTCGATGAGCCGTTCGCCCTCGGTCTCCAGGGGCCTGCGCCCCACGGCGAGGACGCGGAGCCCGGGGGAGTGCACGAGGAGGTCACGCACCAGCGGGGCGCACGCCTCGACGAGGTGCTCGAACCCGTCGAGCACGAGGAGCAGCTCGCGCCCGGCGAGGTGTTCCCGCAGGCCCTCGACGGGCGGTCTGCTCGTGTGGTCGGTGAGTTGCAGGGCCTCGGCGAGTGCGTGCTCCACGAGGTCCGCGTCCCGCAGCGCCGCGAGCTCCACCAGCCAGGCGCCGTCGCGCGGAGGGCTCTCGGCCGCGGCCCGAACGGCGAGCCGCGACTTGCCGACCCCGCCGACGCCGGTCACGGTGACGAGCCGCGCGGTCCTCAACGCGGCGGTCAGCTCGGCCAGTTCACGCGTGCGGCCGATGAAGGCGTTGAGTTCCAGGGGCAGATTGCCGGGGCGAAGTAAGGACATGAGGTACGGAGCGTACTCATCCGCATGCGGTCCGTACAATCGCTTCGGCCGCCTCCCCTGACGTGGAGAGGCCGGGCGGTAGGGAGCGGCGGCCCCGGCGCGATAGGCTCGGGAAACGACTTTTCGATGTTCAGGGACGATGTCTCAAGGAGCGGTGCCAAGTGTCCGGTGGAGAGGTTGCCGGGATCTTGGTGGCCGTCTTCTGGGCGATCCTGGTCTCCTTCCTCGCGGTGGCACTCGCGAGGCTGGCCCAGACGCTCAGGGCGACCACCAAACTCGTCGCGGACGTGACCGAGCAGGCGGTGCCCCTGCTGGCGGACGCCTCCACCGCGGTGCGCTCGGCGCAGACCCAGATCGACCGCGTCGACGCCATCGCCTCCGACGTCCAGGAGGTCACGTCGAACGCGTCGGCACTGTCCACGACGGTCGCCTCCACCTTCGGCGGCCCGCTCGTCAAGGTGGCCGCGTTCGGTTACGGCGTACGCCGGGCCGTCAGCCGCAAGGCAGGACCTGAAGCAGGGGAAGTGCCCGCCAAGCCGTCCCGTCGTACGGTGATCGTGGGCCGCACGGTGCCGTCCGCGCGCCAGAAGAAGCGGGACAACCGGAATAAGAGGGACTGACACCGATGTTCCGCCGTACGTTCTGGTTCACCGCGGGCGCAGCCGCCGGTGTGTGGGCCACCACCAAGGTCAACCGCAAGCTCAAGAAGCTGACGCCCGAGAGCCTGGCCGCGCAGGCCGCGAACAAGGCGATCGAGGCGGGCCACAAGCTCAAGGACTTCGCGCTCGACGTCCGCGACGGCATGGCCGAGCGAGAGGCCGAGCTGGGCGAGGCCCTCGGCCTGAACGCCCACCCCGACGCCGTCCCCGCGTCGCGCCGCTTCGCGGTCATCGAGAACCGCAGCCCCGCCAAGCACGACAGCAGCAACGACAAGAAGACGAAGTACCTCGAGAACACGACGTACTCGTACAACCGGAATGAGGACCACTGATGGAGTCGGCTGAAATCCGCCGCCGCTGGCTGAGCTTCTTCGAGGAGCGCGGGCACACCGTCGTGCCTTCGGCGTCGCTCATCGCGGACGACCCGACTCTGCTGCTCGTCCCCGCCGGCATGGTGCCCTTCAAGCCCTACTTCCTCGGTGAGGTCAAGCCGCCGGCACCGCGCGTCACCAGCGTGCAGAAGTGCGTGCGTACGCCCGACATCGAAGAGGTCGGCAAGACCACGCGCCACGGCACGTTCTTCCAGATGTGCGGCAACTTCTCCTTCGGTGACTACTTCAAGGAAGGCGCCATCAAGCTGGCCTGGGAGCTGCTCACCGGCTCCGTGGCCGACGGCGGCTTCGGCCTGGACCCGGAGAAGCTCTGGATCACCGTCTACCTCGACGACGACGAGGCCGAGCGGATCTGGCACGAGGTGGTCGGCGTGCCCAAGGAGCGCATCCAGCGCCTGGGCAAGAAGGACAACTTCTGGTCCATGGGCGTCCCCGGACCCTGCGGCCCGTGCTCGGAGATCAACTACGACCGCGGCCCCGAGTTCGGCGCGGAGGGCGGCCCCGCCGTCAACGACGAGCGTTACGTGGAGATCTGGAACCTGGTCTTCATGCAGTTCGAGCGCGGCGCCGGTGACGGCAAGGAGGACTTCCCGATCCTCGGCGAGCTGCCCTCGAAGAACATCGACACGGGCCTCGGCCTCGAACGCCTCGCCATGATCCTGCAGGGCGTGCGGAACATGTACGAGACGGACACCCTGCGCGTCGTCATGGACAAGGCCACCGAGCTGAGCGGCGTGCGCTACGGCGCCGACGCGGGCTCGGACGTCTCCCTGCGCGTCGTCGCGGACCACATCCGTACGTCCGCCATGCTCATCGGCGACGGTGTCACGCCGGGCAACGAGGGCCGCGGGTACGTCCTGCGCCGCATCATGCGCCGCGCCATCCGCAACATGCGCCTGCTCGGCGCCACCGGCCCCGTCATCAAGGACCTCATCGGCGTCGTCATCGACACGATGGGTCTTCAGTACCCGGAGCTCATCGCCGAGAGCAAGCGCATCGAGACCGTCGCCCTCGCCGAGGAGGCCGCCTTCCTCAAGGCCCTCAAGGGCGGCACCAACATCCTCGACACCGCCGTCACGGAGACCAAGGCCTCGGGCGGCAAGGTGCTCTCCGGCGACAAGGCGTTCCTGCTGCACGACACGTGGGGCTTCCCGATCGACCTCACCCTGGAGATGGCCGCCGAGCAGGGCCTCTCCGTGGACGAGGACGGCTTCCGGCGCCTGATGAAGGAGCAGCGGGACCGCGCCAAGGCCGACGCCAGGGCCAAGAAGACCGGCCACGCGGACCTGCACGCCTACCGCGAGATCGCCGACAACGCCGGAGCCACCGACTTCACGGGCTACTCCGCCACGGAGAGCGAGGCCCGGATCGTCGGCCTCCTGGTCAACGGCGTCTCCTCGCCCGCGGCCACCGAGGGCGACGACGTCGAGATCGTCCTCGACCGCACCCCGTTCTACGCGGAGGGCGGCGGCCAGATCGGTGACACCGGCCGCATCCGCCTGGACAGCGGCGCCGTCGTCGAGATCCGCGACGTGCAGAAGCCGGTGCCCGGCGTGCACGTCCACAAGGGTGTCGTCCAGGTCGGCGAGATCACCGTCGGTGCCCCGGTGTGGGCCTCCATCGACGCGCACCGCCGCCGCGCCATCGCCCGCGCCCACTCCGCCACGCACCTCACGCATCAGGCGCTGCGCGACGCGCTCGGCCCCACGGCCGCCCAGGCCGGTTCGGAGAACCAGCCCGGCCGGTTCCGCTTCGACTTCGGTTCGCCGTCCGCCGTGCCCACGGCCGTGATGACGGACGTCGAGCAGAAGATCAACGCGGTCCTCTCCCGGGAGCTGGACGTCCAGGCCGAGGTCATGTCGATCGACGAGGCCAAGAAGCAGGGTGCCATCGCCGAGTTCGGCGAGAAGTACGGCGAGCGCGTGCGCGTCGTCACCATCGGCGACTTCTCCAAGGAGCTGTGCGGCGGCACGCACGTGCACAACACCGCCCAGCTCGGCCTGGTCAAGCTGCTCGGCGAGTCCTCCATCGGCTCCGGCGTGCGCCGCATCGAGGCCCTGGTCGGCGTCGACGCGTACAACTTCCTCGCCAAGGAGCACACGGTCGTCGCCCAGCTCCAGGAGCTGGTCAAGGGCCGTTCCGAGGAGCTGCCCGAGAAGATCTCCGCCATGCTCGGCAAGTTGAAGGACGCCGAGAAGGAGATCGAGAAGTTCCGCGCGGAGAAGGTCCTCCAGGCCGCCGCCGGTCTCGTCCAGGGCGCCAAGGACGTACGCGGTGTCGCCGTCGTCACCGGTCAGGTGCCCGACGGCACGGGCGCCGACGACCTGCGCAAGCTGGTCCTCGACGTGCGCGGGCGCATCCCCGGCGACCGCCCTGCGGTGGTCGCCCTGTTCACGACGGCCAACGGCAAGCCGCTCACGGTCATCGCCACCAACGAAGCCGCGCGTGAGCGCGGCCTCAAGGCCGGCGACCTGGTCCGTACGGCCGCCAAGACCCTCGGCGGCGGTGGCGGCGGCAAGCCGGACGTCGCCCAGGGCGGCGGCCAGAACCCGGCCGCCATCGGCGAGGCCATCGCCTCCGTCGAGCGCCTCGTCACCGAGACGGCCTGATGCACGAGTCCATGCGCAGGGGCCGGCGTCTGGCCATCGACGTCGGTGACGCCCGGATCGGGGTCGCCTCGTGCGACCCCGACGGGATCCTCGCCACGCCGGTCGAGACGGTGCCGGGGCGCGACGTCCCGGCCGCTCAGCGCCGGCTGAAGCAGCTCGTCGAGGAGTACGAACCGATCGAGATCGTCGTCGGCCTCCCTCGCTCCCTCAACGGGGGCGAGGGCCCGGCGGCCGCCAAGGTCCGCGCGTTCACCCAGGACCTCGCCCGCATGGTCGCCCCGGTCGCGGTGAGGCTCGTGGACGAGAGGATGACCACAGTGACGGCCAGTCAGGGGCTGCGCGCCTCGGGCGTGAAGTCCAAAAAGGGCAGGTCTGTCATCGATCAGGCGGCGGCCGTGATCATCCTTCAGCAGGCCCTGGAGTCCGAACGGGCGTCAGGTAAAGCTCCCGGCGAGGGCGTCGAAGTGGTCATCTGATCGCGATACGGTAACGTTCCGCGCGATGCGGCGGTGTTCGAACAGCTGCCGCACAGCATCAAGAGGCGGAATGGTTGCCCGGCCCACCAGACGGCGGCCCCGCCTCGCGGCATGTAGGGGATCGATGACTGAGTATGGCCGGGGTCCAGGCTCCGAACCGTGGCATCCGGAGGACCCGTTGTACGGGGACAGCGGATGGGGAGGACAGCAGCCCGAGGGCGGCCAGTCCACCTACGGCGGCCAGGGGCAGTACCACCCGCAGCAGCCGCACCAGCATCAGCAGCCGCAGCAGGGGCAGGGGCAGTACGGCGGCGACTGGAACACCGGTCAGCAGCAGGCCGCCTACGACCAGTCGTACGGCGGCCAGCAGGGTTACGAGGGCGGGCCCGCCCAGGCGTACGGAGGCGACCCCGGCCAGGGGTACGGCGGCCAGGGCCACGGCCAGGGTCAAGGGCAAGGGCAGGGCCACGGTCAAGGCCAGGGCCACGGGCAGGGCCACGGCCACGGCCAGAACGGCGGCTCGGAGTCCGGATACCCCGCGGGGCCCGACTCCGCGTACGGCGGCGGCCACGACCCCTATGGCGGCGGTGGCTATGACACCGGACAGCAGCCGCAGGCCCCCTACACGGGCGATCCGATGGACCCCTACGGCGGCCGCCCCGCGGAGTACGCCCAGGAGAGCCCCGACTACTACTCCACGCCCGATGCGTACGAACCGCCGGAGCCGCCAGGCCGCCGCCGCCCGGTGGAGGCCGAGCCGGGGTCGGACACGGACTGGGACCCGGGGCCCGACCAGGGCGAACATGCCTTCTTCGCGGGCGACGATGACGACGGCTCCGACGACGACCCGGGCCGCGGCGGCGGACGGGGCGACCGGCGCGGCCGGGGCGGCAAGAAGCCGAAGAAGCGCCGCAGCGGCTGTGCCTGTCTGGTCGTCACCATCGTCTTCGGCGGCGGCCTCGCCGGCGTCGGCTACTTCGGCTACCAGTTCTACCAGGATCGTTTCGGCACGGCGCCCGACTACGCGGGCGACGGCTCGGGCGCGGTCACGGTCGACATCCCCGAGAACTCCACCGGCTATCAGATCGGCGCGGAGCTGAAGAAGGCCGGTGTCGTCAAGAGCGTCGACGCGTTCGTCTCGGCCCAGGGCAAGCGCCAGGACCAGGCGATCCAGTCGGGCGTCTACACGCTCAAGAAACGCATGTCGGCGGCGAGCGCCGTGGATCTGATGCTGAATCCCAAGAGCCGCAGCAACCTCGTCATTCCCGAGGGCACGCGGAACAAGGCGATCTATCAGCTGATCGACAAACGCCTGAAGGTCGCGGACGGCACCACGGAAAAGGTCGCCAAAAACGACTACAAGAGCCTCGGTCTGCCCGACTGGGCGAATACGAACAAGGACATCAAGGACCCGCTGGAAGGCTTCCTCTACCCCTCCAGTTATCCGGTCGCGAAGGGCCAGAAGCCCGCGGACGTCCTGCGCAAGATGGTCGCCCACGCAAACAAGAAGTACGAGGAACTCGACCTCAAGTCGAAGGCCGCGGAACTGAACCTGGAGAACCCGCTCCAGGTCCTCACGGTGGCGAGCCTGGTCCAGGCGGAAGGCAAGTACAAGCACGACTTCGAGAAGGTCGCGACGGTCGTCTACAACCGCCTGAAGCCCACGAACACCGAGACCTACGGCCTGTTGGACTTCGACTCCACCGTGAACTACCTCCGCGGCGAGTCCAAGCTCGGCACGGGCACGGTCGACGCACTCCGCAGGATCGAGGACCCGTACAACACCTACAAGATCAAGGGTCTGCCGCCCGGCCCGATCAGCAACCCGGGCGAAGTGGCGCTGAATTCGGCGCTGCATCCCGCCAAGGGCAATTGGTACTACTTCGTTTCGGTCAGCGAGGACAAGACGCTCTTCGCCGAGACGAACGAAGAGCAGAACCGCAACCGCGAGAAATACCTGAAGGGGCAATGAGCGCGCAGAAGCGTCGAGCCGCCGTCCTGGGCTCCCCGATCGCCCACTCCCTCTCCCCGGTGCTGCACCGTGCCGCATACGAGGAGCTGGGGCTGAGCGAGTGGACGTACGACCGTTTCGAGACCGACGAGGCGGCGCTCCCCGAATTCATCGGGAAACTCGGCCCCGAATGGGCGGGGCTCTCGCTGACGATGCCGTTGAAGCGGGCGGTCATTCCGCTGCTCGACGAGATCAGCGCGACCGCGGCGTCCGTCGAGGCCGTGAACACGGTGGTGTTCACCGACGACGGCCGCAAGATCGGCGACAACACCGACGTCCCCGGCATGGTCGCGGCCCTGCGCGAACACGGCATCGAACAGGTCGAGTCCGCCGCGATCCTCGGCGCGGGCGCCACGGCGTCCTCCGCGCTCGCCGCCCTCGCCCGGATCTGCACCGGCGAGGTCGTCGCGTACGTGCGCAGCGACGCGCGGGCCGCGGAGATGCGGCAGTGGGGCGAGCGGCTCGACGTGGAGGTCAGGACCGAGGCCTGGGAGGACGCCAGGGAGGCGCTGGACGCCCCCCTGGTGATCGCCACGACCCCGGCGGGCACGACGGACGCGCTGTCCGGCCTCGTGCCCGAACGCCCGGCCACCCTCTTCGACGTGCTGTACGACCCGTGGCCCACCACCCTCGCCGCCCGCTGGTCGGCGTACGGCGGGGCGGTGGTCAGCGGCCTCGACCTGCTCGTGCACCAGGCGGTGCTCCAGGTCGAGCAGATGACCGGCTGTGCGTCCGCGCCGCTCGACGCCATGCGCGGGGCGGGCGAGCACGCGCTCGCCGAACGGTAGACGTCCCTCCGTCGGGCGGGCGTCCGTCTGATGGACCTGGGGCCGGGCCCGCCACCGGATCGTGGGAGGATCGGGGCATGGCGGGCCAGGGCCGCGCACCCGGCCTCGCCGTCGAAGACCGCAGTTCCAGGCGCGAGCATGAGGAGCACCGTTGAGCAGGTTGCGCTGGCTGACCGCTGGGGAGTCCCACGGACCCGCACTTGTGGCGACGCTGGAGGGACTTCCCGCCGGCGTTCCGATCACCACGGAGATGGTGGCGGACCACCTGGCCAGGCGGCGGCTGGGCTATGGACGCGGTGCGCGCATGAAGTTCGAGCGCGACGAGATCACCTTCCTCGGCGGCGTCCGGCACGGTCTGACCATGGGCTCGCCCGTGGCCATCATGGTGGGCAACACCGAGTGGCCCAAGTGGGAGCAGGTCATGGCGGCCGACCCGGTCGACCCCGAGATCCTCGCCGACCTGGCCCGCAACGCCCCGCTGACCCGCCCGAGGCCCGGCCACGCCGACCTCGCGGGCATGCAGAAGTACGGCTTCGACGAGGCACGGCCGGTCCTGGAGCGCGCCTCCGCCCGCGAGACCGCGGCCCGCGTCGCGCTCGGCGCGGTCGCCCGCTCGTACCTCAAGGAGACGGCCGGGATCGAGATCGTCAGCCATGTGACGGAACTGGCGGCGGCGAAGGCCCCCTACGGCGTCTACCCGACCCCCGCCGACGTCGACAAGCTCGACGCCGACCCGGTGCGCTGCCTGGACGCCGACGCGTCGAAGGCGATGGTCGCGGAGATCGACCAGGCCCACAAGGACGGCGACACCCTGGGCGGCGTCGTCGAGGTGCTCGCCTACGGAGTGCCGGTCGGCCTCGGCTCCCACGTGCACTGGGACCGGCGGCTCGACGCGCGGCTCGCCGCCGCGCTCATGGGCATCCAGGCCATCAAGGGCGTCGAGGTCGGAGACGGCTTCGACCTCGCGCGCGTGCCGGGCTCCCAGGCCCACGACGAGATCGTCTCCACCGACGACGGCATCCGGCGCACCTCCGGCCGCTCCGGCGGCACCGAGGGCGGCCTGACCACCGGTGAGCTGCTGCGCGTACGCGCCGCCATGAAGCCCATCGCGACCGTGCCGCGCGCGCTCGCCACCGTCGACGTGGCGACCGGTGAGGCCACCAAGGCGCACCACCAGCGCTCCGACGTGTGCGCCGTGCCCGCCGCCGGCATCGTCGCCGAGGCCATGGTCGCGCTCGTCCTCGCCGACGCCGTCGCGGAGAAGTTCGGCGGCGACAGCGTTCCTGAGACCCGGCGCAACGTCCGGTCCTACCTCGACAACCTGCAGATCCGGTGACCGGCCCGGCAGCGGACGGCCCGCGCGTCGTCCTGATCGGACCCATGGGCGTCGGCAAGACGACGGTCGGCGAGCTGCTCGCCGACCGGCTCGGGACCACGTTCCGGGACACCGACGCCGACATCGTCGCCGCACAGGGCCGCGAGATCGCGGACATCTTCGTCGACGAGGGCGAGCCGTACTTCCGTGACCTGGAACGGCAGGCCGTGCGAGCGGCCGTCGAGGAGCACGACGGCGTCCTCGCGCTCGGCGGGGGAGCGATCCTCGACGACACCACGCGCGCGCTGCTCTCGACGCACCCCGTCGCCTATCTGTCGATGGACGTCGAGGAGGCCGTCAAGCGCACCGGCCTCAACCAGGCGCGTCCGCTGCTCGCCGTCAACCCGCGCAAGCAGTGGCGCGAGCTGATGGACGCCCGCCGCCATCTGTACGCCGAAGTCGCCCGCGCGGTCGTCGCCACCGACGGCCGCACCCCCGAAGAGGTCGCCCAGGCGGTCCTCGACGCACTGGAGTTGAAGGAAGCATGACGACGGAGCAGACCCCCACCCGTATCCACGTCGGCGGCACCGCCGGCACGGATCCGTACGAGGTACTGGTCGGTCGGCAGCTCCTCGGCGAGCTGCCCGGACTCATCGGCACCCAGGCCAAGCGCGTCGCCGTGATCCACCCCGAGGCGCTCGCCGGGACCGGTGACGCGCTCCGCCAGGACCTCGCCGACCAGGGCTACGAGGCCGTCGCCATCCAGGTCCCCAACGCCGAGGAGGCCAAGACGGCCGAGGTCGCGGCGTACTGCTGGAAGGCGCTCGGCCAGTCCGGCTTCACGCGCAGCGACGTCATCGTCGGCGTCGGCGGCGGTGCCTCCACCGACCTCGCCGGGTTCGTGGCCGCGACCTGGCTGCGCGGCGTCCGCTGGATCGCCGTGCCGACCACGGTGCTCGGCATGGTGGACGCGGCGGTCGGCGGCAAGACCGGCATCAACACCGCCGAGGGCAAGAACCTGGTGGGCGCCTTCCACCCGCCGGCCGGGGTGCTCTGCGACCTGGCGGCGCTGGACTCGCTTCCCGTGAACGACTACGTCTCCGGGCTCGCGGAGATCATCAAGGCCGGGTTCATCGCGGACCCGGCGATCCTGGAGCTCATCGAGGCCGACCCGCAGGCCGCGCGCACGCCGGCCGGGCAGCACACCGCCGAGCTCATCGAGCGCTCCATCAAGGTCAAGGCCGAGGTCGTCTCCGGTGACCTCAAGGAGGCGGGGCTGCGGGAGATCCTCAACTACGGGCACACGCTGGCGCACGCCATCGAGAAGAACGAGCGGTACAAGTGGCGGCACGGGGCCGCCGTCTCCGTGGGCATGCTCTTCGCCGCCGAACTCGGCCGTCTGGCGGGGCGGCTCGACGACGCGACCGCCGACCGGCACCGCAGCGTCCTGGAGTCGGTGGGCCTTCCCCTGACGTACCGCTACGACCAGTGGCCGAAGCTGCTCGAGACCATGAAGGTCGACAAGAAGTCCCGCGGTGACCTGCTGCGCTTCATCGTCCTCGACGGCCTCGGCAAGCCGACGGTCCTGGAGGGCCCCGACCCGGCGGTGCTGCTCGCCGCGTACGGCGAAGTGGGCGAGTAGAGGGCCTTACTTCGCCCTGCCGGCCCCGCTGATTCGGCCACGGGCACTTCGGGGGCTCCCCGGCCGTTCACACAACGGTGGCCGGGGACGGTACCGTTCGGTAAGAGTCTGGCCGGGGTTGTCGCACAGACTCTGACGGGCGGGCCCAACAGCCGCCCGACCAGCGTCAGTCGTACGAGACGGAGTGGCACCGGATGCAGCACGCAGTGGGGTCTCCGCTGCCGCCGCCCCATCAGCCGGGGCACGGACCGGCCACCGGCTGGTCCCCGGCCGCACAACACCCGAGCGCTCCACCCCAGGGAGCCGCACCGCCACCCCCCGCGGGGGACCGGGCACCGCAGGACCCACGCCAGGCACCGCACGTCCAGCACGCGCACGGCCAGGCGCCGGCCGCGCATCCGCCGGGGCCCGTGTCGGCCGCGCACCCGCCTCCTGGGCCTGTATCGGCGCCTGGGCCTGCATCGGCCGCGCCCCCGCCGCCGGGGCCCGTGCCGCCCGCGCCGGACACCACCGGGCACATCCAGCTGCCGCCGGGCGGCCCCGTGGCGATGCCGAGTCCGCCGCCGGGCACGGCGCAGGCCGACACGGGGGCCACCACGCTCGCCGTGCTGCTCATCGGGCCCGCGGGCGCGGGCAAGACGAGCGTGGCGAAGTACTGGGCCGAGCACCGGCATGTGCCGACGGCCCACATCAGCCTCGACGACGTACGCGAATGGGTGCGCTCCGGCTTCGCCGACCCGCAGTCGGGCTGGAACGACCACTCCGAGGCGCAGTACCGCCTGGCCCGCCGCACCTGCGGCTTCGCCGCGCGGAACTTCCTGGCGAACGGCATCTCCTGCATCCTCGACGACGCGGTCTTCCCCGACCGCCCGGTCGTCGGCCTCGGCGGCTGGAAGCGCCACGTGGGCCCCGGCCTGCTGCCCGTCGTCCTCCTGCCGGGCCTGGAGATCGTCCTGGAGCGCAACGCCCAGCGCAGCGGCAACCGCCGCCTCACCGACGAGGAAGTGGCCCGCATCCACGGCCGCATGGCGGGCTGGTACGGCTCGGGCCTCCCCATCATCGACAACTCCCAACTGGACGTCCCCACCACGGCCCGACTCCTGGACGACGTCCTCACCCGAGCAATCGCGAGCCCGCCGCAGTGGTGAGCGGCCCGGCCGAGCCGGTTTCCGCCGGTGACGGCCCCCCGACGCCCGGTCGGACGCGCTGATCGGGCCGGATCGCGGTGGCGCTCGTAGGCTCGGCCCATGTCTGAGGTGTACGCGGTCCGCAGGGAGCGGGTGAGGGAGCGGTGTGCCGCGGGTGGGGGTGCCGCGGCGCTGGTGTCCCGGCCCGCCAATGTCCGCTATCTCGCCGGGGCGGCGCCCCTGGGTGCCGTTCTGCTGGTGGGCGAGGACGAGGACGTCCTGCTGTGCGGGAGACCTCCCAGCGATCAGCACGGCGAGGGACGGCCCGACGAGGGCCTGCGGATGCGGCTCCTTTCCGAGCCGGGCGCCGACCCGGCCGTGGCCGGCGCGGGGCTCGCGGTCGCCCAGGGCGCCGAGTCACTGGCCGTCGAGGAGCACCACCTGACCGTCGCCCGGCACCGGGCCCTCGGCTCGGTCGCCCCGAGGCTGCGCCTGGTGGACCTCGGCGGGGCGGTGGAGCAGCTGCGGTACGTCAAGGACGAGGAGGAGATCTCCTGTCTGCGGATCGCCGCCGAGATCACCGACCAGGCCCTCGGAGAGCTCCTGGAGTCCATCCTCGTCGGGCGGACCGAGCGGCATCTCGCCCTTGAGCTGGAGCGGCGGCTGGTGGATCACGGGGCCGACGGTCCCGCCTTCGCCACCTCGGTCGGGACCGGGCCCAATTCCGGCAGGGGCGGGCACAGGCCGTCGGACCGGAGAGTGGAGGAAGGGGACTTCCTCTCCGTCTGCCTGGGGGCCGGCTACCGCGGATACCGATGTGAGATCGGACGTACGTTCGTCATCGGCACATCTCCCGCCGACTGGCAGATCGAGCTGTACGACCTCGTCTTCGCCGCTCAGCGAGCGGGCAGGGAGGCCCTCGTGCCCGGCGCGGCCTGCCGCGACGTGGACCGCGCGGCCCGTCATGTGATGGACTCGGCCGGGTACGCGGACGGACTCGCTCCGGTGACCGGTCACGGCGTGGGGCTCGAAATCGACGAGGACCCTCAATTGGCGCCCGCGGCCATGGGTAAACTGGACGCTTGCGTGCCTGTCACCGTCGAACCGGGGATCCACCTCCCGGGCCGGGGCGGTGTCCGGATCGATGACACGCTCGTCGTACGCCCCGAGGCGGACGGCGGACCCGAGCTACTCACCATCACGACCAAGGAGCTGCTCGCGCTCTAGCCCCGAGCTGAGCGCGCGCGCCGGGGTCGTCCACGTCAGTCCAGGAGATTGAAGCAACCGTGGCTTCCACGAACGACCTCAAGAACGGCCTGGTGCTCAAGCTCGAAGGCGGCCAGCTCTGGTCCGTCGTCGAGTTCCAGCACGTCAAGCCCGGCAAGGGCCCGGCTTTCGTGCGCACCAAGCTCAAGAACGTGCTCTCCGGCAAGGTCGTCGACAAGACGTTCAACGCCGGCGTCAAGGTCGACACGGCCACGATCGACAAGCGCGACATGCAGTTCTCGTACATGGACGGCGACTACTTCGTCTTCATGGACATGGAGACCTACGACCAGCTGCACGTCGACCGCAAGGCCGTCGGTGACGCCGCCAACTTCCTGATCGAGGGCTTCACCGCCTCCGTGGCGCAGCACGACGGCTCGGTGCTCTTCGTCGAGCTGCCCGCCGCCGTGGAGCTCGTGATCCAGGAGACCGAGCCGGGCGTCCAGGGCGACCGCTCCACCGGCGGCACCAAGCCCGCCACTCTGGAGACCGGCCACCAGATCCAGGTCCCGCTCTTCATCACGACGGGCGAGAAGATCAAGGTCGACACCCGCACCAGCGACTACCTCGGCCGGGTGAACAGCTAACCGTGGCTGCTCGTAATACGGCCCGTAAGCGCGCCTTCCAGATCCTCTTCGAGGCCGACCAGCGTGGCACCGACGTCAGGACGGTCCTCGCTGACTGGGTGCGCCACTCGCGGTCCGACACCCGGCAGCCGCCGGTGAGCGAGTACACGATGGAGCTCGTCGAGGGGTACGCGGAGCATGAGCGCCGCATCGACGAACTCATCTCGCAGTACGCCGTCGGCTGGACCCTGGACCGGATGCCGGTCGTCGACCGCAACATCCTGCGGCTCGGCGCCTATGAACTGGTCTGGGTCGACGGGACACCCGACGCGGTGGTGCTCGACGAGGCGGTCCAGCTCGCCAAGGAGTTCTCCACGGACGAGTCGCCGTCCTTCGTGAACGGCCTGCTCGGGCGCTTCAAGGACCTGAAGCCGTCCCTGCGCCGCGACGAGGCGTAAGGCATCTCGTAACGTCACCCGGAGGGCCCGCGGCGATACAGCCGCGGGCCCTCCGGGTTTTCCCGTGCAAAGGCGCGTATGCGTCCATGGCGGGGCCACACACCAAAGGGCGCTCCGAAGGCCGCGCCCATGGGCGGGGGGCCAAAGCTTTGGGTAAAGCAGAAACCGCCGGGGTGGGCGCCGCCCTTTTGCTCTCTCCCCCCCCACAACACGCTTCTCCTTCGTGCTAGGGGTTTGTCCACACCCTTCGTGGGCAAAAAGGCAGAGAGCGTTCTCCTCCCGGAAGCCCCCACTGATGAGCTGCTCGGTGAGGACCGAGGGGGACTGGTCATAGATCACGGCGAGGGTGCGCAGGTCGTCCTGGCGGATCGAGAGCACCTTGCCGTTGTAGTCCCCGCGCTGGGACTGGATCGTGGCGGCATAACGCTGGAGCGGGCCCGCCTTCTCGGCCGGCACGTGGGCAAGACGCTCCAGGTCGAGGACGAGCTTCGGCGGCGGCTCGGCGGCTCCACCGGGGGCGGTACCAGGCAGGAGCTCCTGCACCGGGACGCCGTAGAAGTCCGCCAGCTCGGCGAGGCGCTGCACGGTCACGGCACGGTCACCGCGCTCGTACGACCCCACCACGACCGCCTTCCAGCGTCCCTGGGACTTCTCCTCGACACCGTGGAGGGAAAGGCCCTGCTGGGTACGGATCGCACGGAGCTTGGCTCCGAGCTGCTTGGCGTATTCGCTGGACATATAGCTCCCCGGACGCTGCGACAATCAGGCGGCTCCGCCGCGTGGCTGGTAACTCACTGTGAGGTTACGCAGCGTTACTTGCCTGCGTCAAGCCGAATGGTCTCTACCGCTCCTTCGGTGGAGTCGGATGTCGTACTCGGTCATCCGTACTGGTAGTGTGGTGGCGCAATTTCGACGTCCTTTAAGGTCCGTCCCGTGAGGCGGAGAAGGAGGTCCGTTTTCACATGGACACGCAGGAAACGAACGACTCCGCTGTCGCGCGCCCCGTTCTCGAGGGCCCCGACATCGCGCGGGTACTGACCCGCATCGCCCACGAGATCGTCGAGCGCGCCAAGGGCGCGGACGACGTGGTCCTCCTCGGCATTCCCACCCGTGGCGTCTTCCTCGCCCGACGGCTCGCCGAGAAGCTCCAGGACATCACCGGACGCGAGGTTCCGGTCGGCTCCCTCGACATCACCATGTACCGCGACGACCTGCGCATGCACCCGCCGCGCGCGCTGGCCCGCACCGCGATCCCCGGTGAGGGGATCGACGGCCGCCTGGTCGTCCTCGTCGACGACGTCCTCTTCTCCGGCCGCACGATCCGGGCCGCCCTCGACGCGCTGAACGACATCGGGCGCCCCCGCGCGGTGCAGCTCGCCGTCCTCGTCGACCGCGGCCACCGCGAGCTGCCCATCCGCGCCGACTACGTGGGCAAGAACCTCCCCACGTCGCTGCGGGAGACGGTCAAGGTCCAGCTCACCGAGGAGGACGGCCGCGACGCCGTGCTGCTCGGCGCCAAGCCCGTCTCCGCCTGAAGGACCGGCTTCCTCCCACACGGGCAGCACGGGACCAGGGCACAGCCCTGCGCGCCCGCGTGCCCGCAGACCTCCACGACACCGGAGTACACCCCCGATGATGCGACACCTCATCTCGGCCGCCGACCTCTCCCGCGACGAAGCCGTCCACATCCTCGACACGGCCGAGGAGATGGCCCGGGTCGCCGACCGGCCGATCAAGAAGCTGCCCGCCCTGCGCGGCCGGACCGTCGTCAACCTCTTCTTCGAGGACTCGACGCGGACCCGGATCTCGTTCGAGGCCGCCGAGAAGCGCCTCTCCGCCGACGTCATCAACTTCGCCGCCAAGGGCTCGTCGGTCTCCAAGGGCGAGTCGCTCAAGGACACCGCGCAGACCCTGGAGGCGATGGGCGTCGACGCCGTCGTCATCCGGCACGGCGCCTCCGGCGCGCCCTACCGCCTCGCCACCTCGGGCTGGATCGACGCGGCCGTCATCAACGCCGGTGACGGCACCCACCAGCACCCCACCCAGGCCCTGCTCGACGCCTTCACCATGCGGCGCCGCCTCGTCGGACCCGACGAGGGGATCGGCAAGGACCTGGCCGGCCGGCGCATCACCCTCGTCGGCGACATCCTGCACAGCCGCGTGGCCCGCTCCAACGTCGACCTGCTGCACACACTCGGCGCCGAGGTCACACTGGTCGCCCCGCCCACCCTGGTGCCGGTCGGCGTCGAGAACTGGCCCTGCGAGGTCAGCTACGGCCTGGACGGCGTCCTCGCGAAGTCCGACGCCGTCATGATGCTGCGGGTGCAGCGCGAGCGCATGAACGCCGCGTTCTTCCCCACCGAGCGGGAGTACTCACGCCGCTACGGCCTGGACGGCGAGCGCATGGCGAAGATGCCCGCGCACGCCATCGTGATGCACCCGGGACCGATGGTCCGCGGCATGGAGATCACCGCCGAGGTCGCCGACTCCGACCGCTGCACGGTCGTCGAACAGGTCGCCAACGGCGTCTCCATCCGCATGGCCGTCCTCTACCTGCTCCTTGGCGGCAACGAGCCCGCCGCCGCCCACACCCGTACCGAGGAGAACAAGTAAAGATGAGCAAGATCCTGATCCGTGGTGCGAAGGTACTCGGCGGCGAGGCGCAGGACGTCCTGATCGACGGCGAGACGATCGAGGCCGTCGGCACCGGTCTGAGCGCCGAGGGCGCGGACGTCGTCGAGGCCGGGGGCAAGATCCTCCTGCCGGGCCTCGTCGACCTGCACACCCACCTGCGCGAGCCCGGCCGCGAGGACTCCGAGACCGTCCTCACCGGCACCCGCGCCGCCGCCTCCGGTGGCTACACCGCCGTGTTCGCCATGGCCAACACCTTCCCCGTCGCCGACACCGCGGGCGTCGTCGAGCAGGTCTACCGGCTCGGCAAGGAGTCCGGCTACTGCGACGTACAGCCCATCGGCGCCGTCACCGTCGGCCTGGAGGGCAAGAAGCTCGCCGAGCTCGGCGCCATGCACGAGTCCGCCGCAGGGGTCACCGTCTTCTCCGACGACGGCAAGTGCGTCGACGACGCCGTGATCATGCGCCGCGCCCTGGAGTACGTGAAGGCCTTCGGCGGTGTCGTCGCCCAGCACGCGCAGGAGCCGCGGCTCACCGAGGGCGCCCAGATGAACGAGGGCGTCGTCTCCGCCGAGCTCGGCCTCGGCGGCTGGCCCGCGGTGGCCGAGGAGTCGATCATCGCCCGCGACGTCCTGCTCGCCGAGCACGTCGGGTCCCGCGTCCACATCTGCCACCTCTCGACCGCCGGGTCCGTGGAGATCGTGCGCTGGGCCAAGTCGCGCGGCATCGACGTGACGGCCGAGGTCACCCCGCACCACCTCCTCCTCACGGATGAGCTGGTCCGCTCCTACAACCCCGTCTACAAGGTCAACCCGCCGCTGCGCACCGAGCGCGACGTCATGGCGCTGCGCGAGGCCCTGGCCGACGGCACGATCGACATCGTCGCCACCGACCACGCCCCGCACCCGCACGAGGACAAGGACTGCGAGTGGGCCGCGGCCGCCATGGGCATGGTCGGCCTGGAGACCGCGCTCTCCGTCGTCCAGCGGACGATGGTGGAGACCGGCCTGCTGACCTGGGAGGCCGTCGCCGACCGCATGTCGGCCAAGCCCGCGGAGATCGGCCGGGCCACCGGCCACGGACGCCCCGTCTCGGCAGGTGAGCCCGCGAACCTCGTCCTGGTCGACGCCGATTACCGTGGGGAAGTGGACCCCGCGAGCTTCGCCTCGCGCAGCCGCAACACTCCCTACGAGGGCCGTGAGCTGCCGGGCCGCGTCACGCACACGTGGCTCCGGGGTCGGGCCACGCTCGTCGACGGGAAGCTCGCGTGACAACTCTTCTGGAACTGGCCGCCGGCAAGGAATCGGCGGACGTGACCGACTGGGCCGCACGGCTCGGCTGGGTCGTGGGACTGCTGCTCTTCATCGCGCTCGTCTACTGGCTGATGCGCGAGGGCTGGAAATGGCGGGGCACGCTCCAGAGCGACCTGCCGGAGCTGCCCAGCGCGCCGAGCGACCCGGGTCCGGTGAGACTTGAGCTGACCGGCCGCTACCACGGCTCGACCACGGCCGGGCAGTGGCTCGACCGCATCGTGGCGCACGGCCTCGGCACCCGCAGCCGGGTGGAGCTCACGCTCACCGACGCGGGCCTGGACGTCGTACGCCCCGGGGCGGCCGACTTCTTCGTCCCGGTGGACCGGCTGCGCGAGGCCCGGCTCGACAAGGGCATCGCCGGCAAGGTCCTCGCCGAGGGCGGCCTGCTGATCGTCACGTGGGAGCACGGCGACAAGCTGCTCGACTCCGGCTTCCGCTCCGACCACGCGGCCGAGCAGGCCGAGTGGGTCGAGGCCATCAACACATTGATCAATACGTCCAGCACTACGGAAGGCACCGCACGATGACGACCTCCACCAAGGGAGCCAGCAAGGCTCCCGCCGTACTCGTCCTGGAGGACGGCCGCATCTTCCGCGGACGTGCCTACGGGGCCGTGGGGGAGACCTTCGGCGAAGCGGTGTTCTCCACCGGCATGACCGGCTACCAGGAGACGCTCACCGACCCCTCGTACCACCGCCAGGTCGTCGTCATGACGGCCCCGCACGTCGGCAACACCGGCGTGAACGACGAGGACCCCGAGTCCAAGCGGATCTGGGTCTCCGGCTACGTGGTGCGCGACCCCGCGCGCGTGCCCTCAAGCTGGCGCTCCCGGCGCACCCTGGACGACGAGCTCACCGAGCAGGGCGTCGTCGGCATCAGCGGCATCGACACCCGGGCGCTCACCCGCCACCTGCGTGAGCGCGGCGCCATGCGCGTGGGCATCTTCTCCGGAGAGGCGCTCGCCGACGACGCGGTGCTCCTCGCCCGCGTCAAGGAGACCCCCGAGATGGTGGGCGCCAGCCTCTCCACCGAGGTCACCACCACCGAGTCCTACGTGGTCCCCGCCGTCGGCGAGAAGAAGTTCACCGTCGTCGCCCTGGACCTCGGCATCAAGGGCATGACCCCGCACCGCATGGCCGAGCGCGGCATCGAGGTGCACGTGCTGCCCGCCACCGCCACGCTCGACGACGTGTACGCGGTCAACCCGGACGGCTTCTTCCTTTCGAACGGCCCCGGCGACCCCTCGACGGTGGACCTCACCGTGGTCAAGGGTGTCCTGGAGCGCAAGACGCCGCTCTTCGGCATCTGCTTCGGCAACCAGATCCTCGGCCGCGCCCTCGGCTTCGGCACGTACAAGCTGAAGTACGGCCACCGCGGCATCAACCAGCCGGTGCAGGACCGCACGACCGGCAAGGTCGAGGTCACCGCGCACAACCACGGCTTCGCCGTCGACGCCCCGCTCGACAAGGTCAGCGACACCCCCTACGGGCGCGCCGAGGTCTCCCACGTCTGCCTGAACGACCAGGTGGTGGAGGGGCTCCAGCTCCTCGACCAGCCGGCTTTCAGCGTCCAGTACCACCCCGAGGCGGCCGCGGGCCCGCACGACGCCGCCTACCTCTTCGACCGCTTCACGTCTCTGATGGACACCGCTCTGATGGAGGGCCAGCGTGCCTAAGCGCACCGATATCCAGTCCGTCCTGGTCATCGGCTCCGGCCCGATCGTCATCGGCCAGGCCGCCGAGTTCGACTACTCCGGCACCCAGGCGTGCCGCGTCCTCAAGTCCGAGGGCCTGCGCGTCATCCTCGTCAACTCCAACCCGGCGACGATCATGACCGACCCGGAGATCGCCGACGCCACGTACGTCGAGCCGATCACCCCGGAGTTCGTCGAGAAGATCATCGCCAAGGAGCGCCCCGACGCGCTGCTGCCCACCCTCGGCGGCCAGACGGCCCTGAACACGGCCATCTCCATGCACGAGCAGGGCGTCCTGGAGAAGTACGGCGTCGAGCTGATCGGCGCCAACGTAGAGGCCATCAACAAGGGCGAGGACCGCGAGCTCTTCAAGGGCGTCGTCGAAGAGGTCAACAAGAAGATCGGGCACGGCGAGTCCGCCCGCTCGTACATCTGCCACTCCATGGACGACGTCCTCAAGGGCGTCGAGGAGCTGGGCGGCTACCCCGTCGTCGTCCGCCCCTCCTTCACCATGGGCGGCGCCGGCTCCGGCTTCGCCCACGACGAGGAGGAGCTGCGCCGCATCGCCGGGCAGGGCCTCACCCTCTCGCCGACCACCGAGGTGCTCCTGGAGGAGTCCATCCTCGGCTGGAAGGAGTACGAGCTGGAGCTGATGCGCGACAAGAACGACAACGTCGTGGTCGTCTGCTCCATCGAGAACTTCGACCCGATGGGCGTGCACACCGGCGACTCGATCACCGTCGCCCCGGCGATGACGCTGACCGACCGCGAGTACCAGACCCTGCGGGACGTCGGCATCGCGATCATCCGCGAGGTCGGCGTCGACACCGGCGGCTGCAACATCCAGTTCGCGATCGACCCGACCGACGGCCGCGTCATCGTCATCGAGATGAACCCGCGCGTGTCGCGGTCCTCCGCGCTCGCATCCAAGGCCACCGGCTTCCCGATCGCGAAGATCGCCGCCAAGCTGGCCGTCGGCTACACGTTGGACGAGATCCCGAACGACATCACCGAGAAGACCCCGGCCTCCTTCGAGCCGACCCTCGACTACGTCGTCGTCAAGGCCCCGCGTTTCGCCTTCGAGAAGTTCCCCTCGGCGGACTCGACCCTGACGACCACCATGAAGTCGGTCGGCGAGGCCATGGCCATCGGCCGCAACTTCACCGAGGCGCTCCAGAAGGCGCTGCGCTCGCTGGAGAAGAAGGGCTCGCAGTTCACCTTCGTCGGTGAGCCCGGCGACAAGGCAGGGCTCCTCACCGAGGCCGTCCGGCCCACCGACGGCCGCATCAACACCGTCATGCAGGCCATCCGCGCGGGCGCGACCCCGGAAGAGGTCTTCGACGCCACGAAGATCGACCCGTGGTTCGTCGACCAGCTCTTCCTGATCAAGGAGATCGCGGACGAGCTGGCGGCCGCCGAGCGCCTGGACGCCGACCTGCTCACCGAGGCCAAGCGGCACGGCTTCTCCGACGCCCAGATCGCCGAGATCCGTGACCTGGGCGAGGACGTCGTCCGCGAGGTCCGCCAGACCCTCGGGGTGCGCCCGGTCTACAAGACGGTCGACACCTGCGCCGCCGAGTTCGCCGCGAAGACGCCGTACTTCTACTCCTCGTACGACGAGGAGAGCGAGGTCGCCCCGCGCGAGAAGCCCGCGGTGATCATCCTCGGCTCGGGCCCGAACCGCATCGGCCAGGGCATCGAGTTCGACTACTCCTGCGTCCACGCCTCCTTCGCGCTCAGCGACGCGGGCTACGAGACCGTGATGGTCAACTGCAACCCCGAGACCGTCTCCACGGACTACGACACCTCCGACCGGCTCTACTTCGAGCCGCTCACCCTGGAGGACGTCCTGGAGATCGTCCACGCCGAGGCGCAGGCCGGGCCGATCGCGGGCGTCATCGTCCAGCTCGGCGGCCAGACCCCGCTGGGCCTGTCGCAGGCGCTCAAGGACAACGGCGTGCCCGTCGTCGGCACCTCGCCCGAGGCCATCCACGCCGCCGAGGACCGCGGCGCCTTCGGCCGCGTGCTCGCCGAGGCCGGTCTGCCCGCGCCGAAGCACGGCACCGCGACGACGTTCGCCGAGGCAAAGGCCATCGCCGACGAGATCGGCTACCCCGTCCTCGTACGCCCCTCGTACGTGCTCGGCGGCCGCGGCATGGAGATCGTGTACGACGAGACCCGCCTCGCCGTGTACATCGAGGAGTCGACCGAGATCAGCCCCTCGCGGCCCGTCCTGGTCGACCGCTTCCTGGACGACGCCATCGAGATCGACGTGGACGCGCTCTACGACGGCACCGAGCTCTACCTCGGCGGCGTCATGGAGCACATCGAGGAGGCCGGCATCCACTCCGGCGACTCGGCGTGCGCGCTGCCCCCGATCACGCTCGGCGGCTTCGACATCAAGCGCCTGCGCGCCTCCACGGAGGGCATCGCCAAGGGCGTCGGCGTGCGCGGTCTGATCAACATCCAGTTCGCGATGGCCGGCGACATCCTGTACGTCCTGGAGGCCAACCCGCGCGCGTCGCGCACCGTTCCCTTCACCTCGAAGGCGACCGCCGTCCCGCTGGCGAAGGCCGCCGCCCGGATCTCGCTGGGCGCGACCATCGCCGAGCTGCGCGAGGAGGGCCTGCTGCCCAAGCACGGCGACGGCGGCACGCTCCCCATGGACGCGCCGATCTCCGTCAAGGAGGCCGTCATGCCGTGGTCGCGCTTCCGCGACATCCACGGCCGCGGCGTCGACACCGTCCTCGGCCCTGAGATGCGCTCCACCGGCGAGGTCATGGGCATCGACTCGGTCTTCGGCACCGCCTACGCCAAGTCCCAGGCGGGCGCCTACGGCCCGCTGCCGACCGGTGGCCGCGCCTTCATCTCCGTCGCCAACCGCGACAAGCGCTCGATGATCTTCCCGGCGCGCGAGCTGGTCGCGCACGGCTTCGAGCTCTTCGCCACGTCCGGCACGGCCGAGGTCCTCAAGCGCAACGGCATCAACGCCACCATCGTGCGCAAGCAGTCCGAGGGCGAGGGCCCGAACGGTGAGAAGACCATCGTCCAGCTCATCCACGACGGCGGCGTCGACCTCATCGTCAACACCCCGTACGGCACCGGCGGCCGCCTCGACGGCTACGAGATCCGCACGGCGGCCGTGGCGCGCTCCGTGCCGTGCCTCACGACGGTCCAGGCGCTCGCCGCGGCCGTCCAGGGCATCGACGCGCTGGGCCGCGGGGACGTGGGCGTGCGCTCACTCCAGGAACACGCGGAGCATCTGACCGCGGCTCGCGACTAAGGCCGACAGGACCTAGGGGGACACCGATCCGGTGTCCCCCTTCTGGTGAGGACACCTTCATGTACAAGCTCTTCTTCCATCTCGTCTTCAAGCGCATGGACCCGGAGCAGGCCCACCACATGGCCTTCCGCTGGATCCGTCTCGCGGCCCGCGTCCCCGTCCTGCGCACCTTCGTCGCGGCCGTCCTCGCGCCGCGCCACGAGGAGCTGCGCACCGAGGCCCTCGGGCTGCGGATGCACGGCCCCTTCGGGCTCGCCGCGGGCTTCGACAAGAACGCCGTCGCGATCGACGGCATGTCGATGCTCGGCTTCGACCACATCGAGATCGGCACCGTCACGGGGGAGGCGCAGCCCGGCAACCCCAAGAAGCGCCTCTTCCGCCTCGTCCCCGACCGTGCGCTGATCAACCGCATGGGCTTCAACAACGAGGGCTCGGCCGCCGTCGCCGCGCGCCTCGCCGCCCGCAGGCCGGTCTTCAACACGGTCGTGGGCGTCAACATCGGCAAGACCAAGGTCGTCTCCGAGGAGGCGGCCGCGGGCGACTACGTGAAGTCGGCCGAGCGGCTCGCCCGCCACGCCGACTACCTCGTCGTCAACGTGTCGTCCCCGAACACCCCGGGCCTGCGCAACCTCCAGGCCACCGAGTCGCTGCGGCCGCTGCTGACCGCCGTGCGCGAGGCCGCGGACCGCAGCGTGGCGGGCCGTCGCGTACCGCTCCTGGTCAAGATCGCGCCCGACCTCGCCGACGAGGACGTCGACGCCGTGGCCGACCTCGCGGTCGAGCTCGGCCTGGACGGCATCATCGCCACGAACACCACCATCGCGCGCGAGGGCCTCGGCCTGAAGTCGGACCCGGACCTCGTCAAGGAGGTCGGCGGACTCTCCGGCGCGCCGGTCAAGGAGCGCTCCCTGGAGGTCCTGAGGCGCCTCTACGCGCGCGTGGGCGACCGCATCACCCTCGTGGGCGTCGGCGGCGTCGAGAACGCCGAGGACGCCTGGCAGCGCATCCTCGCGGGTGCCACCCTCGTCCAGGGGTACAGCGCCTTCATCTACGAGGGTCCGTTCTGGGCCCGCGCCATCCACAAGGGCCTCGCCGCGCGGCTGCGCACGAGCCCCTACGCCACCCTCGCCGACGCGGTCGGCGCCGATGTGAGGAAGTCCGCATGAGCGTCCAGGAGCCCTTCGGCACGCGCCTTCGCCGCGCCATGGACGAGCGCGGCCCGCTGTGCGTCGGCATCGACCCGCACGCCTCGCTGCTCTCCGCGTGGGGCCTGAACGACGACATCGCGGGCCTGGAGCGGTTCACGGGCACCGTCGTGGAGGCGCTCGCCGGGTCCGTCGCCGTGTTCAAGCCGCAGAGCGCGTTCTTCGAGCGCTTCGGTTCGCGGGGCGTCGCGGTCCTGGAGAAGGCGGTCGCGGAGCTGCGGGCGGCCGGCGCCCTGGTCGTCATGGACGCCAAGCGCGGGGACATCGGCTCGACCATGGCCGCGTACGCCGAGACCTTCCTGCACAAGGACTCGTCCCTGTTCAGCGACGCGCTCACGGTCTCGCCCTACCTCGGGTACGGGTCGCTGAAGCCGGCCGTCGACCTGGCGCGCGAGAACGGCGCCGGGCTCTTCGTGCTCGCCCTGACCTCCAACCCCGAGGGCGCCGAGGTCCAGCACGCGGTCCGTGCGGACGGGCGCACGGTCGCGGCCACCGTCCTGGGTCACCTCGCCGCCGAGAACGCGGGAGAGGCACCTCTGGGGTCCTTCGGCGCGGTCGTCGGGGCGACGCTGGGCGACCTGTCCTCGTACGACCTGGCCATCAACGGCCCGCTGCTCGCCCCCGGCATCGGGGCGCAGGGCGCGACCCCCGCCGATCTGCCCGGCGTGTTCGGCGCGGCCGTGCGCGACGTCGTGCCGAACGTCAGCCGGGGGGTGCTGCGGCACGGACCCGACGTCGCGGGCCTGCGGGAGGCCGCGGAGCGCTTCGCGGACGAGATCCGGGTTGCGGTCGAAAGGGCCTGAGCGAGGTGCGGGGGAGCGCGCCCACGTCTTACTGACGGCATGTCAGCGGAAATCGGGGGTGAAATGCCGGGTTTGTGTGGCTCGACAGAGGCTGACCAGGACTTTTCGTCTGTTCTCGCTGACTCTGGCGGCCGTGGCCGCTAGTCTCCGACGAGAGGTGTGGGGCGACTAGGTTCCTCACCGGTCCGTATCCGACAGTTCGACATCCGAGGTGACGTAGGCGTGGCTCTTCCGCCCCTTACCCCTGAACAGCGCGCAGCCGCGCTCGAAAAGGCCGCCGCGGCTCGCCGGGAGCGGGCCGAGGTCAAGAATCGACTCAAGCACTCCGGTGCCTCTCTTCACGAGGTCATCAAGCAGGGCCAGGAGAACGATGTCATCGGCAAGATGAAGGTCTCCGCCCTCCTGGAGTCCCTGCCTGGCGTGGGCAAGGTCCGCGCCAAGCAGATCATGGAGCGTCTTGGCATCTCCGAGAGCCGCCGTGTGCGCGGTCTCGGCTCCAACCAGATCGCGTCTCTTGAGCGCGAGTTCGGTGGTGGCGCTGCCTGACGTTCTCAGGCACTCCTGAGAACCTGGATAATCGCTGCATGGCTGCAACATCCCGGGGGACGACCCCCGTACCCCCGGACGTACGTCCGCGGCTGACCGTGCTCTCCGGCCCCTCAGGGGTCGGCAAGAGCACGGTCGTCGCTCATATGCGCAAGGAACACCCCGAGGTCTGGCTCTCGGTCTCCGCCACCACGCGGAAGCCGCGCCCCGGTGAGAAGCACGGTGTCCAGTACTTCTTCGTCTCCGACGACGAGATGGACAAGCTGATCGCCAACGGTGAGCTCCTGGAGTGGGCCGAGTTCGCGGGCAACCGCTACGGCACCCCGCGCGACGCGGTGCTCGCCCGCCTGGAGGCGGGTGAGCCCGTCCTCCTGGAGATCGACCTTCAGGGCGCGCGCCTGGTGCGCGAGTCGATGCCCGAGGCGCAGCTCGTCTTCCTCGCCCCTCCGAGCTGGGACGAACTGGTCCGCCGGCTCACCGGCCGGGGGACCGAGGCACCCGAGGTGATCGAGCGCAGGCTGGTCGCGGCGAAGACCGAGCTCGCCGCCGAGGCCGAGTTCGACACCACCCTGGTCAACACCTCCGTCGAGGACGTGGCCCGTGAGCTGCTAGCCTTGATGAGAGTCCTTTAGAGTTACACCCCTGTCCTGACCTCTGGTCACGACGTCATTTGAACCCATCGGAAGGCGAAGAGTGTCCTCTTCCATCACCGCGCCCGAGGGCATCATCAACCCGCCGATTGATGAGCTGCTCGAAGCCACCGACTCGAAGTACAGCCTCGTGATCTACGCCGCCAAGCGCGCGCGCCAGATCAACGCGTACTACTCGCAGCTCGGTGAGGGCCTCCTGGAGTACGTCGGCCCCCTGGTGGACACGCACGTCCACGAGAAGCCGCTCTCGATCGCGCTCCGCGAGATCAACGCCGGCCTGCTGACGTCCGAGGCCATCGAGGGCCCGGCGCAGTAAGCGGTTCGTACCTTCACCACAGGCCCGGCAGTACGACTGCCGGGCCTGTGGTGTGTCATGGAAGCAGTACGCATCCGAGCGCGGGGAGACAAGGCAGTGGCCGAGAAGCCGAAGGTTGTCCTGGGGGTCAGCGGTGGCATCGCCGCCTACAAGGCGTGCGAGCTGCTGCGGCGGCTGACCGAGTCCGGCCACGACGTGCGCGTCGTGCCGACCGAGTCGGCGCTGCACTTCGTCGGCGCCGCGACCTGGTCCGCGCTCTCCGGGAACCCCGTGTCGACCGAGGTCTGGTCCGACGTCCACGAGGTGCCGCACGTCCGCATCGGCCAGGGCGCCGACCTCGTGATCGTCGCGCCCGCCACCGCGGACATGATGGCCAAGGCGGCCCACGGCCTCGCCGACGACCTGCTCACCAACACGCTCCTCACGGCGCGCTGTCCCGTGGTCTTCGCCCCCGCCATGCACACCGAGATGTGGGAGCACCCGGCCACCCAGGAGAACGTCGCCACGCTGCGCCGCCGCGGCGCCCTGGTCATCGAGCCCGCCGTCGGCAGGCTCACGGGCGTCGACACCGGCAAGGGCCGCTTTCCCGACCCGGCCGAGCTCTTCGAGGTCGTACGCCGCGTCCTCGCCCGCGGGAATCTGGCGCAGGACCTGGCCGGGCGCCATGTCCTGGTCAGCGCGGGCGGCACCCGTGAGCCCCTCGACCCGGTCCGCTTCCTGGGCAACCGCTCCTCGGGCAAGCAGGGCTACGCGCTCGCCCGCAGCGCCGCCGCGCGCGGCGCCCGCGTCACGCTCGTGGCGGCCAACGCGGCGCTGCCCGATCCCGCCGGGGTGGACGTCGTGCCGGTCGGCACGGCCGTGCAGCTCCGCGAGGCGGTCCTGAAGGCGGCGGCCGACGCCGACGCCGTCGTGATGGCCGCGGCCGTGGCCGATTTCCGCCCCGAGACGTACGCGGCGGGCAAGATCAAGAAGAAGGACGGCCAGGAGCCCGCGCCCATCACCCTGGTCCGCAACCCCGACATCCTCGCCGAGATCGCGGGGGAGCGCCCGCGCCCCGGCCAGGTGATCGTGGGTTTCGCGGCCGAGACGGACGACGTCCTCGCCAACGGCCGGGCCAAGCTCGAACGCAAGGGCTGCGACCTGTTGGTCGTCAACGAGGTGGGCGAGCGCAAGACCTTCGGCTCCGAGGAGAACGAGGCCGTGGTGCTCGGCGCCGACGGCAGTGAGACGCCCGTGCCGTACGGCCCCAAGGAGGCGCTGGCGGACACGGTGTGGGACCTGGTGGCGCGGCGGCTTGTCTGAGGCGGTGGCCCGGGGGCGGCCGGTCCGGGGCGCCGGCGCGAGCTCTGTCCTCTTCTGGCGGAACTCGGCCAGGTTCTGATGCGTTACTTGACGGAGCCTTCTTCCCGGGGGCTCAATGTCACTTTCGCTCCACCAGGAGCGTCACTCCGTGTCCACCAAGAGCCGCGAACCGGGTCAAAGCGGGTGCGTGGCCCTCTGGTGGATACTGATCGGCGTGACGCACAATGCAGTGTCGCAGGTCACAGGGCTCCCAAGTGGCGAGACATGTGGTCCGGCGGACGAGTGTGACCGATAAACTGGTCTCGGACGAGCCGGGCGCAGCTCCCGGCAGTCCACCAATGATCAGCCAGCAGCCGCTGCAACCACAGGGAGCGATGTGTCCCGGCGCCTCTTCACCTCGGAGTCTGTGACCGAGGGTCACCCCGACAAGATCGCTGACCAGATCAGCGACACCATTCTCGACGCGCTTCTGCGGGAGGACCCGACGTCCCGGGTCGCCGTGGAGACGCTGATCACCACCGGCCTCGTCCACGTGGCCGGCGAGGTCACGACGAAGGCGTACGCGCCGATCGCGCAGCTCGTGCGCGACAAGATCCTCGAGATCGGTTACGACTCCTCGAAGAAGGGCTTCGACGGCGCCTCCTGTGGCGTCTCGGTGTCCATCGGCTCGCAGTCCCCCGACATCGCGCAGGGCGTCGACACGGCGTACGAGAAGCGCGTCGAGGGCGACGAGGACGAGCTCGACAAGCAGGGCGCGGGCGACCAGGGCCTGATGTTCGGCTACGCCTGCGACGAGACCCCGGAGCTCATGCCGCTCCCGATCCACCTCGCGCACCGCCTCTCGCGCCGCCTCTCCGAGGTGCGCAAGAACGGGACGATCCCCTACCTGCGCCCCGACGGCAAGACCCAGGTCACCATCGAGTACGACGGCGACAAGGCCGTCCGCCTCGACACGGTCGTGGTCTCCTCGCAGCACGCCTCGGACATCGACCTGGACTCGCTCCTGGCCCCCGACATCCGTGAGTTCGTCGTCGAGGCCGAGCTGAAGGCCCTCCTTGAGGACGGCATCAAGCTCGACACCGAGGGCTACCGCCTCCTGGTCAACCCGACGGGACGCTTCGAGATCGGCGGCCCGATGGGCGACGCCGGCCTCACCGGCCGCAAGATCATCATCGACACGTACGGCGGCATGGCCCGCCACGGCGGCGGCGCCTTCTCCGGCAAGGACCCGTCCAAGGTGGACCGCTCGGCGGCGTACGCGATGCGCTGGGTCGCCAAGAACGTCGTCGCGGCCGGCCTCGCGGCCCGCTGCGAGGTCCAGGTCGCCTACGCCATCGGCAAGGCCGAGCCGGTCGGCCTCTTCGTCGAGACCTTCGGCACGGCCACGGTCGACACGGAGAAGATCGAGACGGCGATCGCCGAGGTCTTCGACCTCCGCCCGGCCGCGATCATCCGCGACCTCGACCTGCTCCGCCCGATCTACGCGCAGACCGCCGCGTACGGCCACTTCGGCCGCGCGATCCCCGACTTCACGTGGGAGCGGACGGACCGCGTGGACGCGCTGCGGAAGGCGGCGGGGCTGTAGTCCCTGCCTCCTCGGTCCACCGGGGCCCGGCTCTCCCCTCGGGGAGGGCCGGGCCTTCGTGCTTTTCTCGGCGCTGTCAGTCCCGTCTGGTAGGAATGCTGCTGTGAGCAGGGAGAACGGGTCCGGTGCGGGCGAAGGCGGGGGTGGGATGCCGGAGCCGGAGCAGCTTGCCCTGATCCGGGAGAGCGTGCGCGAGGCCAAGGTGCCGCGGGCCAAGCCCCGGACGTGGCGGGGGGCCGCGCTGGCCAAGGAGCTGCCCGTGGCGCGGGTCCTCGTCGACAAGGGCGTGCTGCACCTCGACCGGTACTTCGACTACGCGGTGCCGGAGGAGCTGGACGAGGTGGCCCAGCCGGGGGTGCGGGTCAGGGTCCGCTTCGGGGCCGGGTCGCGGAACGTACGGGATGGGCGGCGTGAGGGCGGCGGACTGATCGACGGGTTCATCGTCGAGCGGTGCGCCGAGACCGAGTACAGAGGGCCGCTGGCCGCGCTGGCCCAGGTCGTCTCGCCGGAGCCCGTGCTCGGCCCTGAGCTGCTCGGCCTCGCACGGGCCGTCGCCGACCGGTATGCCGGGAGCCTCGCCGATGTGCTTCAGCTCGCCGTCCCGCCCCGGCATGCCCGGGCCGAGTCGCGGGCCGCCGCCGAGCCTCCCGCGCCGCCCGCCGCGCCCGACGCCGGGAGCTGGCGGCGGTATGGCCACGGGGAGGAGTTCCTCGCCGCGCTCGCCTCCGGGGCCTCGCCCCGCGCGGTGTGGACGGCCCTGCCGGGGCCCCAGTGGGCGGAGGAGATCGCCCGTGCGGTGCGGGCCACGCTGGCCTCCGGCCGGGGCGCGCTCGTCGTCGTGCCGACCGGGCGGCCCGCCGCGCGCGTGGACGCCGCGCTGACCGAGCTCCTCGGCGCCGGGCAGCACGCGCTGCTCACCGCCGACGCCGGGCAGGAGCGGCGGTACCGCGAGTGGCTCTCCGTGCGCCGCGGGGAGGTGCGGGCCGTCGTCGGGACGCGGGCCGCCATGTTCGCGCCCGTACGGGACCTGGGCCTCGTCGCCGTGTGGGACGACGGGGACTCCAACCACAGCGACGACCGCGCTCCCTTCCCGCATGTGCGGGAGGTGCTTGAGCTGCGGGCCTCGCGGGACAAGTGCGGCTTTCTGCTCGGCGGCTGGAGCTGCACGGTCGAGGCCGCCCAGCTCGTCGAGAGCGGGTGGGCCGCGCCGCTCGTCGCCGACCGTGAGCAGGTGCGGGGCTCCGCGCCGCTGGTGCGGACCGTGGGCGACGGTGACCTCGCGCGGGACGAGGCGGCGCGGGCCGCGCGGCTGCCGACGCTGGCCTGGCGGGCCGTCCGCGAGGGGCTCAAGCTCGGGCCCGTCCTGGTCCAGGTGCCGCGGCGCGGCTATGTGCCCCGCCTCGCCTGTGAGCGCTGCCGGGAGCCCGCGCGGTGCCGCCGGTGCGCGGGGCCGCTGGAGGCGCAGGACGGCGGGGCCGCGCTGCGGTGCGGCTGGTGCGGGGTTGAGGAAGCCGCCTGGCACTGCGGGGAGTGCGGCGGGTTCCGGCTGCGGGCGCAGGTCGTCGGGGCGCGGCGGACCGCGGAGGAGTTGGGGCGGGCCTTTCCCGCCGTGCCGGTGCGCACCTCGGGGCGCGAGCAGGTGCTCGACACCGTCCCCGCGGCGCCGGCCCTGGTGGTGAGCACGCCGGGGGCCGAGCCGGTCGCCGAGGGCGGCTATGCGGCGGCCCTGCTGCTCGACGGCTGGGCCATGCTGGGGCGGCCCGACCTGCGGGCCGGCGAGGACGCGCTGCGGCGCTGGATAGCGGCCGCCTCGCTCGTGCGCCCGCAGAGCGCGGGCGGCACGGTGGTCGTCGTCGCCGAGCCGACGCTGCGGCCCGTCCAGGCCCTCGTGCGGTGGGACCCCGTGGGGCACGCGGTGCGGGAGCTCGGGGAGCGGGCCGAGCTGGGGTTCCCGCCGGTCTCCCGGATGGCCGCGGTCTCCGGCACGCCGGAAGCCCTCACCGATTTCCTCTCGGCGGCCGAACTGCCGCCGGACGCGGCGGTGTTGGGGCCCGTGCCGGTGCGGGACGCCGGGCCGGGACCCTCGCGGCGGCCCGGTGCGGCGCCCGCCGGTGAGCAGTGGGAGCGCGTGCTGATCCGGGTGCCCCCGGGCAGCGGCGCGGCGCTGGCCGCCGCCCTGAAGGTGGCGCAGGCCGCGCGGATGGCCCGTGGCGCCAAGGGCTCACGCGAGGGCCAGACCGAAGCGGTGCGGATCCGGGTGGACCCGCTGGACATCGGCTGAGGGGGTTCCGCTCAGGGGCCGGTGAGCCGTGCCCGGCGCACCCCGGCCCCCAAGTCACTCCCGCCTCCGAGACACCCCGGCCTCCGAGACACCCCGGCCTCCGAGACACCCCGGCCTCCGAGACACCCCGGCCTCCGAGACACCCCGGCCTCCGAGACACCCCGGCTTCCGAGACACCCCGGCCCCCGAGACACTCCCGCCCCAAGACACCCCGGCCCCCAAGTCGCTCCCGCCCCAAGTCGCTCCCGCCCCAAGTCACTCCCGCCCCAAGTCACTCCCGCCCCAAGACACCCCCGTCCCCAAGTCACTCCCGCCCCAAGACACCCCGGCCCCCAAGACACTCCCGCCCCCAACACACCCCCGCCCCCAAGCCAAGAGGCAAGGGGGCGGGAAAGGGTGTCGCTCGGGTGGGGTCAGCCGTTGCGGGGGCCGGGGAAGGCCGGGGGCCTGGGGTCCTCGCGGAGAGTGGGGCTGCCCGCAGTCGGCTGCGTCGGCATCGTGCGCGCCGCGGGGACGGACGGCAGGGGGGCGCCGACCGGCACCGGGCGGGTGACCGTGGTCGTCGTCGCCGCCGCGGCGGCCGGAGCCGGCGCTTCCGCCGCCCGCTCCGCCTCGGCGGCGGCCTGCGTGGTGGCCCGCCGCGCGCCGTAGCGCCGGTGGACCGCCTGCTTGGTGACCCCGAGGGCGGAGCCCACCGCGTCCCACGAGAACCCGAGCGAGCGGTCGAAGTCCACCGCCGCGGTGACCAGCGTCTCGACGCTGTCCCGCAGTTCCTGGGCGAGGCGTACGGTCGGTGCGGGGGCCCGTCCGTAGACGACGAAGCCCGCGGAGGGGCTGGAGCGCCGCGGGCGGTAGACGTTTCCGAGCTGGGCGGTGAGCGTACGCAGTGCGTCCACCTGCCGGCGGACCCGCTCGATGTCCCGTACCAGAAGGTGCAGGCTGGCCCGAGCCTGGGCGTCGTGGGTTGCGTGGTCGGCCATGAACAAGCCTCTCGAACCGGCGTGGAAAAGGATCGGGCCACCTGTGCGGCCCTTTGTGGTCAACTCTTTCTTGACCAACGCGCTAGCTCCTGAGGGGTCACGGTGCAGGGGGCGTATGTGCATATGCACAGGGCGCGCGGCGCTTCGTACGCCCCCAGGAGCGTCAACGGAACTCACCCGAAAGGACGCCCCGGCCGGTGCCTCGGAGCGGCCCATAGACTGGTGCGCTGCCGTCGCCCACTCCAGAGATCCGAGGTATCCCCCAGTGAAGCTCGTCTTCGCAGGCACCCCTGAGGTCGCCGTCCCCGCGTTGGACGCCCTGATCGCCTCCGGCCGGCATGAGGTGGCCGCCGTCGTGACCCGCCCCGACGCCCCCGCGGGCCGTGGCCGCAGGCTCGTCGCGAGCCCGGTCGCGCAGCGGGCCGAGGAGGCGGGCATCGAGGTGCTGAAGCCGGCGAAGCCGCGGGACGAGGACTTCCTGGCGCGGCTGCGCGAGATCGCCCCCGACTGCTGCCCCGTCGTCGCCTACGGCGCGCTGCTGCCCCAGGTCGCCCTTGACGTGCCGGCCCACGGCTGGGTCAACCTGCACTTCTCGCTCCTGCCCGCCTGGCGCGGCGCCGCCCCGGTGCAGCACGCGGTGATGGCGGGCGACGAGATCACCGGGGCCTCCACCTTCCTGATCGAGCAGGGCCTCGACTCCGGGCCCGTCTACGGCACGGTGACCGAGGAGGTGCGCCCCACCGACACCAGCGGGGACCTGCTGACGCGGCTGGCCCTCGCGGGCTCCGGGCTGCTCGTCGCCACCATGGACGGCATCGAGGACGGCGGCCTGAAGGCGGTGCCGCAGCCCGCCGACGGCGTGACCCTCGCCCCGAAGCTCACCGTCGAGGACGCCGAGGTCGACTGGGCCGCGCCCGCCCTGCGCGTCGACCGCGTGGTGCGCGGCTGCACCCCCGCGCCCGGCGCCTGGACCGTCTTCCGGGGCGAGCGGCTGAAGATCATCCAGGCCGCGCTCGTCACGGACCGCACCGACCTCGCGCCGGGCGAGCTGTCCCCGGCCAAGAACAACGTGTACGTCGGCTCCGGATCGCACGCCGTCGAGCTCCTCTGGGTGCAGCCGCAGGGCAAGAAGCCGATGCGCGGCGCCGACTGGGCCCGCGGGGTGCGGATCGCCCCCGGTGAGCGCGTGGGCGCGGGCGACGTAGGCTAGATAAGTTCGACCCACACCAGCAGCGGAGCACCTTTGAACGACCAGCCGAACCGGCGTCCCCACAAGACGACGGGCAAGCCCGCGGGGAAGCCGGGCAAGCCCTACCGCCGTCCCCAGAAGGACCCCGTCCGTGTCCTCGCCTTCGAGGCGATGCGGGCCGTGGACGAGCGCGACGCGTACGCGAACCTCGTCCTGCCGCCGCTGCTGCGCAAGGCCAGGGAGAAGGGCGGCTTCGACGCGCGGGACGCGGCGCTCGCCACCGAGCTGGTCTACGGAACGCTGCGCCGCCAGGGGACGTACGACGCGATCGTGGCGGCCTGCATCGACCGGCCGCTGCGCGAGGTCGACCCGCCGGTCCTCGACGTGCTCAACCTCGGTGTGCACCAGCTCCTCGGCACACGCATCCCGACGCACGCGGCCGTCTCCGCCTCGGTGGAGCTGGCACGCGTGGTGCTCGGCGACGGGCGCGCCAAGTTCGTCAACGCCGTGCTGCGCAAGGTCTCCCAGGACGACCTCGACGGCTGGGTGGAGAAGGTCGCGCCGCCCTACGACGACGACCCCGAGGACCACCTCGCCATCGTGCACTCGCACCCCCGCTGGGTCGTCTCGGCCCTGTGGGACTCCCTCGGCGGCGGCCGTGCCGGCATCGAGGACCTGCTCGAAGCCGACAACGAACGCCCCGAGGTCACCCTCGTCGCCCGGCCGGGACGCTCCACCGCCGACGAGCTGCTCGACTCGGTGGGGGAGGAGTCGGCGCTGCCCGGGCGCTGGTCCCCGTACGCCGTGCGGCTCAGCGAGGGCGGTGAGCCCGGCCTCGTCGACGCGGTGCGCGAGGGGCGCGCGGGCGTGCAGGACGAGGGCAGTCAGCTCGTCGCGCTCGCCCTGGCCAACGCCCCGCTGGACGGCCCCGACACGAAGTGGCTCGACGGCTGCGCGGGCCCCGGCGGCAAGGCGGCCATGCTCGCCGGGCTCGCCGCCCAGCGCGGTGCGACCCTGCTCGCCTCCGAGAAGCAGCCGCACCGGGCGGGGCTCGTAGCCAAGGCGCTCGCGGGCAACCCCGGTCCCTACCAGGTCATCGCCGCCGACGGCACCCGGCCGCCGTGGCGGCCCGGCACCTTCGACCGGGTCCTGATGGACGTGCCCTGCACCGGACTCGGCGCGCTGCGCCGCCGCCCCGAGGCCCGCTGGCGCCGCCGCCCGCAGGACCTGGACGGCTTCGCCCCGCTGCAACGCTCCCTGCTGCGCGCGGCGTTGGAGTCCGTGCGGATCGGCGGGATCGTCGGCTACGCCACGTGCTCGCCGCACCTGGCCGAGACCCGCGCGGTCGTCGACGACGTCATCAAGCACGCGGCGGGCGCCGAACTCCTCGACGCGCGGCCGCTCATCGAAGACGTCCCCGCGCTCGGCGACGGCCCCGACGTACAGCTGTGGCCGCATCTGCACGGGACGGACGCGATGTACCTGGCACTGATCCGGCGCACGGCCTGAGGCGCACGGCCCGAGGCGCACCGCCTGAGCCGCAGCGTCTGAGCCGCGTGCGTCAAGGGTGCGATCACTCCGTCGGGGGCCGTTCCGCCTCGGAAGAACCCGCCGGTCGCCGGGCGAGGGCGTGCGGCCACCACACCTTCGGGCCCACGTCCAGGAACAGGGACGTGACCAGGACCGACCGTACGACGAAGGTGTCGATGAGCACGCCGAGGGCCACCGCGAAGCCGACCTCGGCGAACGCCACCAGCGGCAGGGTGCCGAGCGCGGCGAACGTGCCCGCGAGGACCAGACCCGCCGAGGTGATCACCGCGCCGGTCGCCGCCAGTCCCGTCAGGACGCCCCGGCGGGTGCCCTGGCGTGCGGCCTCCTCGCGGATGCGGGTCGCCAGGAAGATGTTGTAGTCGATGCCGAGCGCCACCAGGAACACGAAGACGAAGAGCGGGAAGTCCGTCGGCTCGCCCGCGTAGCCGAAGAGGTGGCGGAAGGCCAGCGCGCTCAGGCCGAGGGCCGCGGCGAAGGACAGGACCACCGTCCCGATGAGCAGCAGCGGGGCGACGACCGCCCGCAGCAGCACCGCGAGGATCAGCAGCACCACGGTCAGGACCAGCGGGATGACCAGCTTGTTGTCGTGCGCGGTCGCGTCGTCCATGTCGACCAGGGTCGCCGTGCCGCCGCCCACCCGCGCGTCCGCTTCGGGCACGGCGTGGACGGCGTCGCGCACCCGCTCCACGGTCCGCTTGGCGGCCGGGCTGTCGGACGGGTCGGTGGGCGTCGCTTCCAGCAGCACCCTGCCGTCGTGCACGGCCTTCGTCCCCGGTGGCCGGCCGACGCTGTCCGGCACCACGCCCCGCGTCTGACGGACCGCCCGGGCGACCTCGCCGCCCCGCGCCCTGTCCGCCACGATGACCAGCGGATCGCCGGAGCCCGCGGGGAAGTACTCGGCAAGCACTTCCTGGCCGGTGACCGAGTCGGGCTTGCCGGTGAACGAGTCGGCGTTGCTGAGCCCCTCGGGCCGCAACTGGAACAGGCCGAGCGACAGCAGCGCCAGGACCGCCGCCGTGGCACCCCAGATCACCCGCGGGCGCCGGGCGATGCGCCGGCCCGTGCGGGCCCACAGGCCGCGCTCGGTCGGCTCGGGAGAGCCCATGTGCGGGACCAGCGGCCAGAAGAGCCAGCGGCCGAAGATCACCAGCAGCGCGGGGAAGAGCGAGAGCATCGCGACGAGCCCCACGGCGACGCCGATGGCGGCGACAGGACCGAGGCCCCGCGTGGAGTTCATCTCGGCGGCGAGCAGGACCAGCATGCTCAGGACGACCGTCGCGCCCGAGGCGAGGACCGCGGGGCCCGCCCGGTGAGGGCGAGCGCCATGGCCTCGTGACGGTCCTCGTGGCGGCGCAGCTCTTCGCGATAGCGAGCGACCAGGAGCAGGGCGTAGTCGGTCCCCGCGCCGAAGACGAGGACGGTCAGGATGCCCGCGCTCTGGCCGTTGACCGTCAGGCCGGCGTGCTCGGCCAGCAGGTAGATGAGCGCCTGCGCGGTGAACAGCGCCGTGATCACCGCGACCAGCGGCGCGAGCAGCAGGGTGGGGCTGCGGTAGGTGAACAGCAGGATCACGACGACGATGCCGGCGGCCGAGAGCAGCAGCGTCGAGTCGATGCCCTCGAACGCCTCGGCGGAGTCGGCGGCCGTGCCGCCGGGCCCGGCCACGTGCACCTCGAGGCCGCCCTCGCCGCCGCCCACGCGCTCGCGGACGGAGTCGACGGCGGGCCCGATCCGTTCCCAGCCCTCGGCGTCCATCGTGATCGGGACGAGGATCTGGGCCGCCTCCGGGTCCCGCTTCTCGTCGTACGAAGGCCCGCGTACCTCCGCGCCGCGGACGCCGTGGGCGCGCAGTTCCCCTGCCTCGCGCACGTCCTCGCGGATCCGGGCGCGGTCGGCCGCGGTGAGGCCGCCTTCGCGGGCGTACACGACGACCGCGGGGATCACCTCGGGCCTGAAGTCGCCGGACAGCGCGAGGACTTGGGTGGACTCGGCGGAGCCGGGCAGCCAGGAGTCCGCGTCGTTCTCCTGGGCGCCGGTCAGCTTCTGGGCGAGCGGCGCCGCGACGACGACGACCAGCAGCCAGAAGAGCACCACCAGCCACTTGGCGCGCCGTCCGCACACCAGCCGGGCGACTCCACGCCGCTCGTGCCGCTCCTCTGCGTCCGCCATGGCTTTCCCCCCGCTGGGCCGTGCCGCGGTGCCGGTGGACCGCTCAGCATGGCATGGGGCGCGCCCTCGGGGGAGTTGCCGTGCCCACGGCTCGGACCGCGGTCCACGACCGGCGCCGGGCATGGCAGTCTTGGGGCATGGCCCCGCAGATCAACCCCAGCATCCTGTCCGCGGACTTCGCCCGCCTTGCCGAGGAGGCAAAGGCCGTCGAGGGCGCCGACTGGCTCCACGTCGATGTGATGGACAACCACTTTGTCCCGAACCTCACTCTCGGGGTGCCGGTCGTAGAGTCGCTCGCCCGCGCGACGGACACGCCTCTGGACTGCCACCTGATGATCGAGGACCCCGATCGCTGGGCGCCGCAGTACATCGAAGCGGGGGCCGGGTCGGTCACCTTCCACGCGGAGGCCGCCGCCGCTCCCGTGCGCCTGGCCCGCGAGATCCGCGCCAAGGGCGCCCGCGCCTCCATGGCGCTGAAGCCCGCGACGCCCATCGAGCCCTACGAGGACCTGCTCCCCGAGCTCGACATGCTGCTGATCATGACCGTCGAGCCGGGCTTCGGCGGCCAGTCCTTCCTCGACATCATGCTGCCCAAGATCCGCCGCACCCGTGAGCTGATCAGCAAGCACGGCCTCGAACTCTGGCTCCAGGTCGACGGCGGCGTCTCGGCCTCGACGATCGAGCGCTGCGCCGAGGCGGGCGCCGACGTCTTCGTCGCGGGCTCGGCGGTCTATGGCGCGGACGATCCCGCGGAGGCGGTACGTTCACTGCGTACCCAAGCGGCGGCAAAGACCGCGTCAAGCGCCTGGGCATGCGGCCACTGAGCCACGGGAACGTGAACGCAGTCCCTCAGGGCTGATCAACCGGGCCGGATCTGCAAGGATGAACGGCGTACGCATTTTGTGAACAGCAGTGAGGAGAGCGCCGTGTCGGCCATGTCGGCGGGTCGGTCAGCCATGCGGATGGGACCCGCGGAGCTGGTGCAGGCGGCGGCCATGGCCCGCCGCTTCTACCTCGAGGGCAAGTCCAAGATCCAGATCGCCGAGGAGTTCGGCGTCAGCCGCTTCAAGGTGGCCAGGGTCCTGGAGACCGCCCTTGAGCGGGATCTCGTACGCATCGAGATCCGGGTCCCCGCGGAGCTGGACGCGGAGCGCTCCGACGCGCTGCGGGCCCGCTACGGCCTGCGGCACGCGGTCGTCGTGGAGTCGCCCTCGCCCGCCGACGAGATCGACGAGTCCCCGGACCCGGAGAACCTCGGCGAGGTCGCGGCCGACCTGCTCGGCGAGCTCGTCACCGAGGGCGATGTGCTCGGCCTCGCCTGGGGACGCTCGACGATCCACATGGCGGCCGCGCTCGACCAGTTGCCGCCGTGCACGGTCGTGCAGCTCACGGGCGTCTACGACGCGGGCACCGCCGAGCGCGGCTCCGTCGAGGCGGTCCGCCGCGCGGCCCAGGTCTCCGGCGGCGAGGCGCACCCGATCTACGCGCCGATGCTGCTGCCCGACCCCGCCACCGCGGCGGCGCTGCGCAACCAGACCGGCATCGCGCGGGCCTTCGAGTACTTCGACAAGGTCACGGTCGCCGCGGTCTCCATCGGTTCCTGGGAGCCGGGGATCTCCACCGTCCACGACATGCTCAGCGACGAGGAGCGCGCGCACTACGCCTCGCTGGGCGTGGCCGCCGAGATGTCCGCGCACCTCTTCGACGCCGAGGGGCGCCGGGTCGGGCGGGACCTCGGGGAGCGGTGCATCACCGTCGAGACGGACCGGCTCCGGCGGATTCCCGAGGTCGTCGCGATCGCCGGGGGGCGGCGGAAGGCCGCCGCCATCGACGCGGTGCTCCGGTCGGGCCTCGTCACCAGCCTGGTCACGGACACCGCTGCCGCTGATCAGCTCCTCGTGGCGGGGACCGCACCACGGCCCGCACTGAACCGGGCGGACCCGGACGGTTTCTGAGGCGCCACAGCACTCCGCGGCCCTTGCGGGGTGCTGTCGCTGTGGCAGCATCTGGCCCATGGTGACCGGAAGTGATCCCGTGGAGCTCTCCCTCGTCGGGGTGAGGGACAAGGCCGCGTTCATGGAGCGGTGTGCGCGGGCGCTCGCGCTGCCCGAGTACTTCGGGCGCAACTGGGATGCCCTCGCCGACTGCCTGACCGATCCCTCCTGGGCGCCGGACGTCCTCGTCGTCTCCGGCTGGCAGGAGTACGCGAGGGCCGCGCCGGGGGAGTGGGAGATCGCGCGGGAGGTGTTCTCCGCCGCCGCCGAACACTGGCGGGGCGTGGCGGGCCCCGGCCCGGAGATCGTGCTCGTCCCCGGCGGCACCAGCCTCCACATGGACACCCGGCGTGGCGAGAGCTGAACGCACCGTTCCGCGCGGCGGGCACCCTTGGACGATCCGACCAGAGGCCCGGCCGACGGCCTGGGTGATCATCCCAGCCCGTGCGGCCCCCCTGACGTGGGACACTGAAGTACGTGCTTTTCCCTCGGGCTAACTGTCCGGGGGCCACCTCTGATCGACTGGGATGAGCAGCACGTGCGCTTCCTCAACGACATCCAGCCTGCGTACGACCTGACGTACGACGACGTCTTCATGGTCCCGAGGCGCTCCGCCGTCGGTTCCCGCCAGGGCGTGGACCTGTCATCGCCCGACGGCACCGGCACCACGATCCCGCTGGTCGTCGCCAACATGACCGCGATCGCCGGCCGCCGCATGGCCGAGACCGTCGCCCGCCGCGGCGGCCTTGTCGTCATTCCGCAGGACATCCCGATCGAGGTCGTCACCGACGTCGTCTCCTGGGTCAAGACGCGCCACCACGTCCTGGACACCCCCATCGTCCTGGCCCCCGGCCAGACCGTCGCCGACGCGCTCGCGCTGCTGCCCAAGCGCGCGCACAACGCGGGCGTCGTGGTCGACGAGGACTCCAGGCCCATCGGCGTCGTCACGGACGCCGACCTCAGCGGCGTCGACCGCTTCACCCAGCTCTCCGAGGTCATGTCCAGGGACCTGCTGCTCCTCGACGCCGACATCGACCCGCGCGCCGCGTTCAACAAGCTGGACGGCGCCAACCGCCGGTACGCGCCCGCCGTGGACAAGGACGGCCGCCTCGCGGGCATCCTCACCCGTACGGGCGCCCTGCGCGCGACCCTGTACACCCCGGCCGTGGACGCCAACGGCGGGCTGCGCATCGCCGCCGCCGTCGGCATCAACGGCGATGTGGCGGGCAAGGCCAAGCAGCTCCTCGACGCGGGCGTCGACACCCTCGTGGTGGACACCGCCCACGGCCACCAGGAGTCGATGATCTCCGCGGTCAAGGCCGTGCGCGCGCTCGACCCGCGGGTCCCGATCGTCGCGGGCAACATCGTCGCCGCCGACGGCGTACGTGACCTCATCGAGGCCGGTGCCGACATCATCAAGGTGGGTGTCGGTCCCGGCGCCATGTGCACCACGCGCATGATGACGGGCGTAGGCCGCCCGCAGTTCTCCGCGGTCCTCGAATGCGCCGCGGAGGCCAAGAAGTTCGGCAAGCACGTATGGGCCGACGGCGGCGTCCGGCACCCGCGTGACGTCGCCATGGCGCTGGCCGCTGGCGCGTCGAACGTCATGGTCGGCTCCTGGTTCGCGGGTACGTACGAGTCCCCGGGCGACCTCCAGCACGACGCCCAGGGCCGCGCGTACAAGGAGTCCTTCGGCATGGCCTCCGCCCGCGCGGTGCGCAACCGCACGTCCGAGGAGTCGGCGTACGACCGGGCCCGCAAGGCGCTCTTCGAGGAGGGCATCTCGACCTCCCGCATGTTCCTGGACCCGACCCGCCCCGGCGTCGAGGACCTGATCGACTCGATCATCGCGGGCGTCCGCTCCTCCTGCACGTACGCGGGCGCGGGCTCCCTGGCGGAGTTCGCCGAGCGGGCCACGGTCGGCGTCCAGAGCGCCGCCGGGTACGCCGAGGGCAAGCCTCTGCACGCCAGCTGGGTCCAGTAGTCACCTGCCGCTCGCGCGCGGCCGATCACGTGGAACCCCGCGCCCCTCAGGGGGCGCGGGGTTCTTTTTCGTCCACGGAGCGCAACGGACTAAACGGACTGCGCAACGAAGAGACGCATATGCCCGAAGCGCGCAATGATCGACTGGCGTTGCGCAAGGTTGCTGCATTACGGTCGGGAAGGCGCTGACCTTAGAGTCAGGCGCTGAACGTGAGTGGCGGGGACTGCCTGCTCGGCGGTTCCCCACCTCTGGTGCGGGTCCCACGGGTCCTCGCCGCCTGACCGGCAGCGATGAAGGAGCCAGCGCGTGCTCGACCAAGGCGCACCACCGCAGAACCCTCCGAGCCCCCGGGCACCCACCGGGCTCGGCGGCCGCTTGATGCGCCGCAAGCCGGTGGAGAGCCTGGTCGCGGAGGGGGGCCAGGGTGAGGGTGGCTCGCTGAGGCGTTCCCTCGGCATGTGGCAGCTGACCATGATCAGCATCGGTGCCACCCTTGGCACCGGCATCTTCGTCGTCCTCGGCGAGAGCGTCCCCAAGGCCGGGCCCGCCGTGACCCTGTCCTTCGTGATAGCCGGCCTCACCGCCCTCTTCTCGGCCCTCTCGTACGCCGAACTGGCCGGCACCATCCCGGTCGCGGGCTCCTCCTACTCGTATGCGTACGCAACGATGGGTGAACTCATCGCCTGGGTCTGCGGCTGGTGCCTGGTCCTGGAGTACGGGGTGTCCGTCGCCGCCGTGGCCGTCGGCTGGGGCGAGTACCTCAATGAACTGCTCGACGGCACCATCGGCGTCACCATCCCGGCCGTGCTCTCCGCGGCGCCCGGTGAGGTCGACGGCGCCATCATCAACCTGCCCGGCCTGCTCGTGGTGCTCCTCGCCATGGTCTTCCTGCTCGGCGGCGCCAAGGAGTCGGCGCGCGCCAACACGATCATGGTCATCGTGAAGATCGCCGCGCTCGTGCTCTTCTGCTCCATCGGCTTCATGGGCTTCAAGTCCGGCAACTACTCCGACTTCATGCCGCTCGGCATGGCCGGCGTCAGCGCCGCGGGAGCCAGCCTCTTCTTCTCCTACATCGGCTTCGACGCCGCCTCCACCGCCGGTGAGGAGGCCAAGAACCCGCAGCGCGACCTGCCGCGCGCGATCATGCTCTCGCTGATCATCGTCACCGCGCTCTACGTCCTGGTCGCCGCCGTCGCCGTCGGCGCCTGGAACTGGAAGGACTTCGAGGGCTCCGAGGCCACGCTCGCCGCGATCATGAACGACGTCAGCGGCCAGAGCTTCTTCGGCACGCTGCTCGCCGCCGGTGCCGTCATCTCCATCGCGTCCGTCGTCCTCACCGTCCTGTACGGCCAGACGCGTGTGCTCTTCGCCATGTCCCGCGACGGCCTGGTCCCCAAGGCGTTCGGCAAGGTCAGCAAGAAGACCGGCACGCCCCGCGTGAACACCGTCATCGTCTCGCTGTTCTGCGGCGCCCTCGCCTCGGTCATCCCGCTCGGCAAGCTCGTCGACGCCACCAGCATCGGCACGCTCTTCGCCTTCGGCCTGGTCAACATCGCCGTCGTCGTGCTGCGCAGGACGCGCCCCGACATGCCCCGCAGCTTCCGGGTGCCGCTCGGCTGGCTCTTCCCGGTCCTCGGCTTCGGCTTCTGCGCGTACAACATGTTCAGCCTCGACTCCGTGACCTGGGTCGTCTTCGGTGTCTGGATGGCCGTCGGCCTCGTGTTCTACTTCGGGTACGGCATGCGCCGTTCCCGATTGGCCACAGCAGAGAAGTGATCCACCCGCCGTGCGACTGAACGATCTCGACGAACGCATCGTGCACGCCCTCGCCGAGGACGCCCGCCGTTCCTACGCCGACATCGGCCAGATGGTCGGCCTCTCCGCACCCGCCGTGAAACGCCGCGTGGACCGGCTGCGGGCGACGGGCGCCATCACCGGGTTCACCGTACGGGTGGACCCGGCGGCCCTCGGCTGGGAGACCGAGGGGTTCATCGAGATCTACTGTCGCCGCAACACCTCGCCGGAGGCGATCCAGCGAGGTCTCGAGCGGTATACCGAGGTCGCGTCCGCGTCCACCGTGACCGGTGACGCGGACGCCATCGTGCAGGTCTTCGCCGCGGACATGCGGCACTTCGAAAGGGTCCTCGAACGGATCGCGGGAGAGCCGTTCGTGGAGCGGACGAAGTCCGTGCTCGTGCTCTCGCCCCTGATGCGGCGGTACTCGTCCGGATCGCCCGCCTGACGCTCCCCGTCAGTTCGTCGGGTACGGCGGCTTCCACGGCAGGACGCGGAAATCGCCGGTGCCCTTCCTGACCTTCTCGAACGGGGCGGAGCTGTTGCACTTCGACAGGTTCTTGGTGCCGTCGGGGCCACCCGTCGCGGCCCAGCTGTATCCGACGCGGTCGTGCTTGCCCTGGTCGTGGACGCTGAAGCCGACGCGGCCGCCCTTGATCGAACGCATCTGGGCGTCGGGGCTGGTCTCGGTGACGATCCCGGTAGCCGTGGCCACCTTGCCGCCCGTGACCAGGCAGTCGATGCGGCCCTTCGCCCAGCCGCCCTTGCCGCCCGGCTTCTCCAGATGCACGAACTCGAAGGTGCCTGTCGCCTTGTCGGGGCGCCCGTTGTCCGCGGCCGCCAGATGCGCGTCGAAGGTGAACGTCACGTCCTCGGTGGTCTTGCGGAACATCTTCGCCGAGCCGGTGAGCGCGGCGGCCTCGCGGGCCTGCGGGTGCGCCGTGGTCCGGCTCCGCGCGGTGTCGTCGCGCGAATCACCGTCGCCCGACGCGACGGCCGCTCCCGTGGCTCCCGCGCAGATCAGCAGGGCGGTTCCCAGGGCGATCACGCGGCCGCGGCTGCTGGTCAGGCGGCCGACGGTGATCCGGGTGCGTGCGTTGTGGCTCATGGGGAGCCTCCGTCCGATGTGCTCTTCGCCCGGTCCTTCCGGGTGGGACCACGCTCTCGTGGAAGGGGGGTCCGCCACGTCCGGCCACGGGCGGCACTTCCCTTCCGCCGCGCGGCGGGCACCGGCCCCCGCGCCGTGCGACCCGAGGCGGACGGCACCGATACCCGGGGCGCACACCCCCGCCCGGCCGCCACGCAACGAATCGCCGCCCCGGCGTCCCCACACGCAACGGATACGGCGGCTGCCCGCAACACTCGCGCCTTGTCCGGGCACGGCCGCCGACCGTACGGTCTAACGGACCCCACCAGCCCCTTCGTACGTCATGAGGATCCGCCATGCCTGCGCTCCGCACCGCCCTGCTCCAGAGCTCGGGGCAGCCCGGATCCGTCGACGCGAACCTCGCGGAACTCGACGCGGCCGCGGGGCGCGCCGCCGCCGCGGGCGCCGGGCTGCTCGTGACGTCCGAGCTGTTCCTCACCGGGTACGCGATCGGCGACGACATGGCCCGTCTCGCGGAGCCCGCCGACGGCGCCTCGGCCACGGCGATCGCCGGGATCGCGGCACGGCACGGGGTCGGCGTCGTCTACGGCTACCCCGAGCGCGAGGGCGGGACGGTCCACAACTCCGTCCAGCTCATCGGCCCCGACGGGGCGCGCCTGGCGAACTACCGCAAGACCCACCTCTTCGGCCGCTTCGAGCGCGACGCCTTCACCCCGGGCGACCTGCCGGTGGTGCAGGCCGACCTCGGCGGCGTACGCGTGGGCCTCATGATCTGCTACGACGTCGAGTTCCCGGAGAACGTCCGGGCGCACGCGCTGGCCGGCACCGACCTCCTCGTCGTCCCGACCGCGCAGATGCACCCCTTCCAGTTCGTCGCCGAGTCCGTCGTGCCGGTGCGGGCCTTCGAGAACCAGATGTACGTCGCCTACGTCAACCGGGCCGGCCAGGAGGGGGAGTACGAGTTCGTCGGACTCTCCACGCTGGCGGGACCCGACGGCGTGGCGCGCGCCCGCGCGGGCCGCGCCACCGAGCTGGTCGTCGGCGACGTCGACCCCGACTTCCTGAGCGCGTCCCGCGCGGCCAACCCGTATCTGAGCGACCGCCGCCCCGGCCTGTACGGCTCACTGGCCTGACCGCGCCCGCGCCCTTCCCCGCTCGCCTCGTCCTTCAGTCCGCGCAAGGAGTCCGTACCCCCATGACGTCCACGGTGCCCACCGCCATCCAGCACACCGACGCCCAGCCGCCGATCACCATGTTCGGACCGGACTTCCCGTACGCGTACGACGACTTCCTCGCCCACCCGGCCGGGCTCGGCCAGATACCCGCGACCGAGCACGGCACCGAGGTCGCCGTCATCGGCGGCGGGCTCTCCGGCCTCGTCGCCGCGTACGAGCTGATGAAGATGGGCCTCAAGCCCGTCGTCTACGAGGCCGACCAGATCGGCGGGCGGCTGCGCACCGTCGGCTTCGACGGCTGTGACCCTTCGCTGACCGCCGAGATGGGCGCCATGCGGTTCCCGCCGTCCTCGACCGCCCTCCAGCACTACATCGACCTGGTGGGCCTCACCACCCAGCCGTTCCCCAACCCCCTCGCCGAGTCGACGCCCTCCACGGTCGTCGACCTCAAGGGCGAGTCGCACTACGCCGAGACCGTCGCCGACCTGCCGCAGGTCTACCGCGATGTGGCCAAGGCGTGGAACGACTGCCTTGAGGAGGGCGCGGACTTCTCCGACATGAACCGCGCGCTGCGCGAGCGCGACGTACCGAAGATCCGCGAGATCTGGGCGAAGCTCGTCGAGAAGCTCGACAACCAGACCTTCTACGGCTTCCTCTGCGAGTCCGAGGCCTTCAAGTCCTTCCGGCACCGCGAGATCTTCGGCCAGGTCGGCTTCGGCACCGGCGGCTGGGACACCGACTTCCCGAACTCCATCCTGGAGATCCTCCGCGTCGTCTACACGGAGGCCGACGACCACCACCGCGGCATCGTCGGCGGCAGCCAGCAGCTCCCGCTGCGCCTGTGGGACCGCGAGCCGCAGAAGATCGTGCACTGGCCGATGGGCACCTCCCTCAGCTCGCTGCACGAGGCCGGCCGGCCGAAGCCCGCCGTGACCCGGCTGCACCGCACCGCGGGCAACCGTGTCACCGTCACGGACGCGTCGGGCGACATCCGCACCTACCGGGCGGCGATCTTCACCGCCCAGTCCTGGCTGCTGCTCTCGAAGATCGAGTGCGACGACTCGCTGTTCCCCATCGACCACTGGACGGCGATGGAGCGGACCCACTACATGGAGTCCTCCAAGCTGTTCGTCCCCGTCGACCGGCCGTTCTGGCTGGACAAGGACGAGGAGACCGGCCGTGACGTCATGTCGATGACGCTCACCGACCGCATGACGCGCGGCACGTACCTCCTTGACGACGGCCCGGACAAGCCCGCCGTCATCTGCCTCTCCTACACCTGGTGCGACGACAGCCTGAAGTGGCTGCCGCTCTCGGCGAACGAGCGCATGGAGGTCATGCTCAAGTCGCTCGGCGAGATCTATCCGAAGGTCGACATCCGCAAGCACATCATCGGCAACCCGGTGACCGTGTCCTGGGAGAACGAGCCCTACTTCATGGGCGCCTTCAAGGCGAACCTGCCGGGCCACTACCGCTACCAGCGCCGCCTGTTCACCCACTTCATGCAGGACCGGCTCCCCGAGGACAAGCGCGGCATCTTCCTCGCGGGCGACGACATCTCCTGGACGGCGGGATGGGCCGAGGGCGCCGTCCAGACCGCGCTGAACGCGGTCTGGGGCGTGATGAACCAGCTCGGCGGCGCCACCGACCCGACCAACCCGGGCCCCGGCGACGTGTACGACGAGATCGCGCCGGTGGAACTGCCGGAGGACTGACCCGCGGGGGAGCGGTTCAGTCCGGCAGCGGGGTGAGCAGGACACGGCCGACGAGTCCCACCGCCCCGTCGAGCCGCTCCCCGAACTCCGCCGCGACGCCCGGCAGATGGCGCAGCGCCCACAGGGCGCGCGCCGCCACCCACGCGCCGTCCCTGGCCCGCTCCAGGCTCCAGGACCCGGCCAGGTGGGTCAGCGGATCGCCGATCTGGAGCAGGTCGGGCCCCGGCATCAGCTCCTCGCGGATGCGCTCCTCCAGGGATACGAGGATGTCGCCCACGCTGTCGAACTCGTCCTCCAGGTCGGCCGGTTCGCAGTCGAGCGTGTGGCAGGAGTCCACCAGGGCGAGCGCAAGATCGTGGCCGATGTGCGCGTTGATGCCGGCGAGCGCGAACTGAAGCGGGTGCACGCCGGGATGGCGGCGGTACTGGAGGAGCGGGCGCCAGCAGGCGGGTGCGCGGCGCTCCTCGAAGCCGTCGCCGACGGCCGTCAGATAGCGCTCGGCGAACCGGACGTCCAGCGTGGCGGCGCTGCGCACGTCGGGGAAGGTGCCGGCGCCCAGGTGCCTCGCGACCTCTTCGGTGACCGACAGATAGAGCCGGTTGAAGACGGCCACCCCGTCCCGCGGCGGCCACCCGTCGCCCAGCGCACGCATCCGTGCCACCACGCCGTCGACCCCGTGCGCCGGGGTCCTGCTCTCCGCGAACCGCTCCAAAGGCGCCATGGCGGCAGGGTCCCAGCTACGGGCGGGCCGGGGTGCGGGCGCACCGGCCGCTTCCCCGAAACGAGGGAACGGCCGGTGCCACGGGCGGGCCCGGCGACGCCGACAACTGGTGCCTACGTGCCTACGTGCCTACGCGTCGGCGCGCTGCCGGGCCGTGGCCGGCGCAGGGGCCCGTCGCCGCAGGGCGAGTGCCGTGCCCCCGGTGACCAGGGCGAGGGCGACCAGGAGCGCGCTGACCCAGAGCGGTGAGCGGTGACCGAGCCCCGCGGAGAGGGCGATGCCGCCGCACCACGGGCCGAGCGCGGCGCCCACGTTGAACGCGGCGGTGGCGAAACCGCCCGCGAGCGTGGGGGCTTCGGCCGCCGCGTAGAGGGCCTGCGAGATCAGCGTGGCGCCGACGCCGAACGACAGGGCGCCGAGCACGGGGACGAGCACCGCCACGGCCACCGGGTGCGCGGCCGTCACCGCGAACAGCGCCCAGCCGCCGAGCAGCGCGCACGAGCCGCCCACCAGAAGCGGCAGCGGCCGTACGTCGGCGACGCGCCCCGCCACGCTCACCCCGGCGAACGAGCCGACGCCGAAGAGCGCGAGGACCACCGGGACCCAGCCGGAGCCGAGCCCGGTGACCTCGGTGACCAGCGGTGCCAGGTAGGTGAACGTACAGAAGGTCGCGCCGTTCACCAGCGCGCCGAGCAGCAGCGTCAGCCGGAGCCGAGGCGAGCGCAGCGCGCGCAGCTCACCGAGGGCGCTCGGCCCCGCGGTGTCCGGCCCCGCGGTGTCCGGCCCCGCGGTGTCCGGCCTGCCCGCGGGCACCGCCCTGGCGATGGCGATCAGCGCGGGCAGGGAGAGCAGGGCCACGGCCCAGAACGCCGACCGCCAGCCCCACACCTCGCCGAGCAGCGCACCGGCGGGCACGCCCGCGACGCAGGCCACGGTCACCCCGCCGAGCAGCGCGGAGGTCGCGCGCCCCTTGGCGTTCGGCCCGGCCAGGTCCGCGGCGGTGATGAGGGCGACCGCGAGGAACCCGGCGTTGGCGAGCGCGCCGACGACGCGGGTCACCAGCAGCACGGTGAAGCTCGTGGTGAGGGCGCCGGCCACATGGACGGCGAGGAAGGTGACGAGGAAGGCGAGCAGGGCGCGCCGGCGTGAGAAACGCCGGCTCAGGACGGCCATCAGCGGCGCGCCGACGATCATTCCCACGGCGAACGCCGAGGTCAGATGGCCGGCGGTCGGGATGGAGACGCCCAGGTCCCGGGCGATGCCGGAGACCAGTCCTGACAGCATGAATTCGGAGGTGCCTTGCGCGAAGACGGCAAGGCCGAGCAGATGGATGGCAAAGGGCACAGCGGGACTCCGCAACCACGAGGTGCAGCAAAGGGATCAGGGCACGGGGGCCGGTGATCCGGTGGTGGCTGTGCCTGGGGTCGCGGACGGCCGCCCGAAGGGCGGCGGGAGTGTCAGCGCGACAGCACGGGAAGCCACCGGACGACCGGTGGCCTGAGTCTTGATGCCTCGGGGCTGGACATGGTGCGCAACCCTAGCCAGGGCCGCGCACCACGTCCAGCGAGTAAGCGCCGTCCAGCGAGTGAGCGCCGTTCAGCGCTTGGCGCCCGCGTCGCTCGCGTCGCCCGCGTCGCCCTCTTCGTCGTACGTCGAGGTGCCCGAATCGAGCAGCGGCTCCTGCGTCTTGAGGTGCGGCGGGGCGAACGCCCGCAGGACGTGGTAACCGGTGATGACCACGATCGTGCCGAGGGCGATGCCGCTCAGCTCGAAGTTGTCGGTGAACTTCAGGGAGACACCGCCGACACCGATGATGATGCCCGCGGCGGCGGGGACGAGGTTCAGCGGATTGCGCAGATCGACCCCGGCGTTGATCCAGATCTGCGCGCCGAGCAGGCCGATCATGCCGTACAGGATGACGGTGATGCCGCCGAGCACTCCGCCCGGGATCGCGGCGACGACGGCGCCGAACTTGGGGCAGAGGCCGAAGAGCAGCGCGAAGCAGGCCGCAGCCCAGTACGCGGCCGTGGAGTAGACGCGGGTCGCGGCCATCACGCCGATGTTCTCGGAGTACGTCGTGTTGGGCGGGCCGCCGACCGCGGTGGAGAGCACGGAGGCGGCGCCGTCGGCGGAGATCGCGGTGCCCAGCTTGTCGTCGAGGTTGTCGCCGGTCATCTCGCCGACGGCCTTGACGTGCCCCGCGTTCTCCGCGATCAGGGCGATGACGACGGGCAGCGCCACGAGGATCGCCGACCACTCGAAGCTCGGCCCGTGGAAGGAGGGCAGGCCGATCCAGTCGGCGTTGCCTACGGCGGACAGGTCCAGGCGCCAGTGGTCGACGACCTTGCCGGAGCCGTCCGCCGAGTGGATCTTGCCGAAGACCTGGTCGAGTACCCAGGAGATGCCGTAGCCGAAGATCAGGCCGAGGAAGATCGCGATGCGCGACCAGAAACCGCGCAGGCACACCACGGCCAATCCGGTGAAGAGCATCACCAGGAGCGCCGTCCACTGGTCCTGCGGCCAGTAGGTCGAGGCGGTGACCGGCGCCAGGTTGAAGCCGATCAGCATGACCACCGCGCCGGTCACGATCGGCGGCATCGCCGCGTGGATGATCCGCGCGCCGAACTTCTGCACGGCGAGGCCCACCAGGAACAGTGCGGCGCCGACCACGAGGACGGCGCCGGTCACGGTCGCGCTGGAGCCGCCCTGGGCCCGGATCACGGCGGCGACGCCGACGAAGGAGAGCGAGCAGCCCAGGTAGCTGGGGACCCGGCCGCCGGTGGCGAGCAGGAAGATGGCGGTCGCGACACCGGACATCATGATGGCCAGATTCGGGTCGAGGCCCATCAGGACGGGTGCCACGAACGAGGCGCCGAACATGGCCACGACGTGCTGCGCGCCGAGCCCGAAGGTCCGTGGCCACGAGAGGCGCTCATCGGGCCGTACGACCGCGCCGGGGGCGGGGGTACGGCCGTCGCCGTGGAGTTTCCAGCGCACGCCGAGATCCATGGTGAGTGTCGCTTTCTGTGCGCTGAGCCGGGCCGTGTCGCGTGGCCCGAAATGATCGACGCCATGTTAATGCGACGCAAGTGCGACTTCTCCCCGGTCCGGTCCCGAGGAGCGGGGATCAGGGCCGGCGGTCGGGCGCCGCGGCCTCCGCCGTCGAGCTCTGCGCGGCCTTGCGGCCGTCCGTGCGCAGCACGTTCGCGAAGAGGACGAGGCCGAAGGCGAGCAGCGTCACCAGGCCGAAGGAGGTCACGAGGCTCGTCGCGTCCGCCAGCGTCCCGATCGCCGAGGGCGCGATCAGACCCGAGGTGTACGTGATGGTGGCGACGCCCGCGATGGCCTGGCTGGGGTTCGGTCCGCTGCGGCCCGCCGCGGCGAAGGCCAGCGGGACCACGACCGCGATGCCGAGGCCGAGCAGGGCGAAACCGGCCATGGCCATGAGGGGGTGCGACGAGAGGACCACGAGCAGCCCGCCGAGCACCGCGAGGACGCCGCCCGCCCGCACCGTCCGCACCGCGCCGAACCGGTCGACCACGGCGTCGCCCGCGAGCCGCGCGATCGCCATGGTGAGCGTGAAGCCGGTGGTCGACGCGGCGGCGACACCGGCCGACGTGTCGAGGACGTCCCGCAGATAGACCGCCGACCAGTCCAGGCTCGCGCCCTCGGCGAAGACCGCGCAGAAGCCGACCGCGCCGATGAGCAGCGCCGACTTCGGCGGCAGCGAGAACCGCGGCGGCGCCTCCTCCTCGGGTTCCGCCTGTACGTCGAGCACGCCCTGGCAGGCCACCAGGCCGAGCGCGGTGAGCGCGGCGGCGGCGAGCGCGTGGTGCAGACGGGCGTCGGAGCCCAGGTGGGCGGCGACCGTGCCGGCCGCCGAGCCGATCAGGGCGCCGACGCTCCACATGCCGTGCAGGCCCGACATGATCGACTTGCCGATGCGGGTCTCGGTCTCGACGCCGAGGGCGTTCATCACCACGTCCGACATGCCCGAGGAGGCGCCGTACACGAAGAGCGCCAGGCAGAGCGTGAGCAGGTTCGGCGCGAGCGCGGGCAGGATCAGGGACAGCGTCCACATGGCGAGCAGTCCGCGCAGCGCGGGGCGGGCGCCGAAGCGGTGGCTGATGCGGCTCGCGAGCGGCATCGCCACGGAGGCGCCGATCGCCGGGAAGGCGAGGGCCAGGCCGAGCATGCCCGCGCTGACCGACGCGTGCTCCTGGATCCAGGGCACCCGGGTCGCGAAGGAACCGGTGACGGCGCCGTGCACGCAGAACACGGCCGCCACGGCGATCCGCGCACGCCGCAACCGCGCCTTGTCGTAGACCACTTCACTCATCCCGTTCCGCCCCTCCCGAGGACTGCCCCGATACGGCGACGTAAACTATCAGGAACCCTGCCTGATAAATAGAAGCGCCGTGTGGAAGGATCCCGGCATGCCTGCCTCACCGAGTACCGCTCGGGCCATCAACGACCGGCTCGCGCTGGGCCTCCTGCAGAGCGAAGGGCCCCTGACGGCCAACCAGTTGAAGCAGCTCACCGGTCTCTCCAGGCCCTCCGTGGCCGACCTCGTCGAGCGGCTCCAGGGCTCCGGGCTCGTCACCGTCGTGGGCGAGGCGGGTGCCCAGCGGCGCGGGCCCAACGCACGGCTGTACGGAATCGTCGCGGACCGGGCCCACCTCGCCGCGCTCGACGTACGTACGGAGAGCGTCTCCGTCGTCGTCACCGATCTGCTCGGCGCGGTCCTCGCCGAGGCCTCCGCGCCCGTCGGCGGCGACCCGGACGCCGCCCTGGAGTGCGCCCTCGGCCTCGTCGTCAGCACGGCGGGCGCGGGCGGCGTCCAGCGGCTGCACACGGTCGGCGTCGGCGCCCCCGGCCTCATCGACCCCGCAACGGGCGATCTGCACGACACCACCTCCCTGCCCGTCTGGCACCGCAGGATCGCGGGCGCCCTCCAGGAGCGGCTCGGCGCGCGCGTCCTGGTGGAGAACGAGACGAACCTCGCGGCCCGCGCCGAACAGCGGGACGGCGCCGCGCACGGCACGGACACCTTCGTGCTGCTCTGGCTCGGGGACGGCGTGGGGGCCGCCGTCGTGCTCGACGGGACGCTGCGCAGGGGCGCCTCGGGCGGCACCGGGGAGATCGGCTTCCTGCCGGTGCCTGGCACGGGCGGCCTGCCGTCGGCCACCGGCTGCGAGGGCGGCTTCCACTCGCTGGCCTGCGCCGCGGCGCTCCTCGAACTCGGCGCGCAGCACGGGTTGCGGTCCCCGGAGATGTCCGCGTCCGACCTCGTGCGGCACGCGGTGGAGACCGCCGACGGCGCCTTCCTGGACGCCGTCGCGGACCGCGTCGCCGTGGGCGCCGCGGCCATGGCGGCGATCCTCGACCCCGGGTGCGTCGTCCTCGGCGGCGAGGTGGGCCGCGCGGGCGGTGCCGCGCTCGCCGCCCGGGTCGAGGACCGCGTCACGGCCATGTCCCCCCTGCGCACGGAGGTACGCGCCAGCGCGCTCGGCGGCTCCGCGGTGCTGCGCGGCGCGCTGCTCGCCGCGAGGGACGCGGCCCAGGAGGAGCTGTTCGGGCCGGGGGGCTGAGCGGGCGGCACGGAGCCGCTCACTCCCGCTGGGGTGGGCCAGGGGGAGTGAGCGGCGGTCAACGGTTCAGCAGGCGCCGAGGTCCTGCCAGACGCCCCACTCGCCGCCGGCGCCGGGCTCGTCGCCCTTCGTCCACCACTTGGCCTTCCAGGTGTGGGACTTGTGGGACACGGTCTTGCCGGAGCCGTACTCGCTCGACGCGCTCCACGCCGGAGCCGCGCACGTGCCGGGCGGGTCCGTCGGTCCCGGCGGGTCGGTCGGTCCCGGCGGGTCCGTCGGCCCGGGACCCGTGCCCGGCTCGACCAGCGTGGTGCCGCGCGCCAGGTCACCGGCGAGCGCGTACTTCTTGCCGCTGATCTCGACGGTCCAGTTCCACGGCGTGGACGTCGGCAGGTAGTAGTTGAAGGAGAGGTCCACCGAGGAACCGGGCGCCAGCGACTGCCAGGCCGGCAGTTTCAGCGAGACGCGGTGGAAGTCGCCCTTCAGCCCGCCGACATTGCTGCCGGTGTGATCGCTGCTGATCACCTTGGTGCCGAAGCCGGACTGGTCGGAGGCGTTGCCGGGAGCCGAGGTCGAGTAGTCGAACTGGAACTCCGTGCCGCCGGGCAGGGCCGTCTTCGTGTTGTTGGTGATCTTCACCTTCGGGGTGATCGGGTAGTTGGAGTCACCGAGCTTGAAGTCGCCGAACTCGACGCCGATGTCCACCGCCTCGGTGGGCAGCTCCTTGTTCGAGACCTTCGCGCCGTAGGGCTTCGCGGTCTTGAACTTGTCGTACATCAGCGAGGTGAGGGTGTCCCCGATCTCGTACTGGCCCTTGGCCGCGTTCCAGCGGTAGTCGCCCGCCATCTCCCAGACCATGGTGCCGCCGATGCCGCGGTCGACCACGTAGTCGGCCTTCTTCGCCACCGACGTCTCGTCCTCGGTGGACAGGAAGACCTTCTTCTCGGCGTTCCACAGCCACGGGGCGACCAGCGTCGAGTCGTACTTGCGGGCGTAGGTGCCGGTCAGCCTGGTGTCCGCGGGGAAGCCGTACTTGGTGACGTAGTCGCCGACGATCCCCTTCTCCAGGTTCTTCGCGTGCCACATCGGGTTGGAGCCCGCCGGGGACTCCTTGCCGTTGTCGTCCTTGTCGTGCCAGAGGTTGTCGATGCCGACCGCGCCGTCACCGCACTTGGTCAGGCCCGACCCGGCGGGGCAGGTGCTCGCCGCGGCCTTGCCCCACAGGCCGTCCGTGCCGCCCTGCACGTTCTTGTGGCCGCGGGTGTAGTACGGCAGGCCGATGTTGATGCGGCCGGCCGGCATCGAGCCGCGGAAGTAGTGGTACGCCCAGTCGGTGTTCAGATAGCCGACGCCGCCGTACTGCTGGCTGCCGTAGACGCCGGCCGCCGCCAGCTCGGCGTCCTTGCCGTCGTCGAAGAGCGAGGCGTTGGGACCGACGTACTCGTTCCAGGCGCCGTGCAGGTCGTAGGACATGATGTTGACGTAGTCCAGGTACTTCTGGACCTGGAAGGTCTCCATGCCGCGCAGCAGATAGCCGGAGGAGGGGGCCGCCACGGTGAGCATGTAGTGCTTGCCGTCGGCCGCGCCCGCCTTGTCGAGCTTCTCGCGCAGGCTCTTCATCAGCGCCGCGTACCCCTTGACCAGGCCGCCGCGCCGGGCGTTGGAGATCGGGAAGTCGGCGGGGTGGCCCGCGTCCTTCATGGAGGTCGGGTACTCGTAGTCGATGTCGACGCCGTTGAAGCCGTACTTCTTGATGAAGGCGACCGCGGAGTCCGCGAAGGTGTCGACGCCCGCATGGTTCACCGAGCCGTCGGCGTTGGTCGCCATCGAGTAGAAGCCGCCGGAGTCGACTCGCTTGCCGTCGTCGCCGAAGTAGCCGCCGGTCTCGGCCCAGCCGCCCACCGAGATCAGCGTCTTGACGTTCGGGTGCTGCTTCTTGAACTTGTTCAGGAGGTTGAAGTGGCCCTTGTAGGGCAGCGACGGGTCCATCTCGGCGCCCGCGACGCCCGGCCAGGTCATCCCGGTCGCGGCGTTCTTCTCGCCGTCGGAGCCGACGGAGAGCTTGTTGTCCTTGCCGATGTGCCCGAAGGCGTAGTTGACGTGGGTGACCTTGTCCCACGGGATGTCCGGGGCGAGGTAGGCGGGCTCGCCGTTCTTGCCCGTGCGCCAGCCGGTGAAGTAGCCGATGACGCGCCGCTGGTGGTCGGCGCCCATCTTCTCCCGTCCTTCGCTGTCGTAGACGGAGCAGTAGGGGACGTCGACGCCCGGGGTCCGGTAGAGACCGTCGGGGCGGCAGGACGCGTCGTCGGCGGCGTGCGAGGCGCCGCCGGAGACCAGGCCGAGCAGCAGTCCGGCGACGGCGGCGCCGGTCGCGAGCAGCGTGGGTCTCGCGCGAGTGAGGGACGGCAAGGGGAACCTCCGGGTGCGGGGGCGGTACGCGAACGGGGCAGAACACGGGCGAAGTCGTGAAACGTGTCGGGGCCCGGTGTGCGCACACCGTCGGCTCCGGCTCCTGGAGGTGACGCAGAGATTAAGAGGACTAGACCAAAGCGTCAATAGGTCTGGACCAAAGTCGGCATCCCGTGATGCCCGGAGTGGTGCGTGTGACGCGTGTGGCCCTATGCCCGAAGTGCCTGTGAGTCAGCCCACAGGCCGCCGCCCGGCGGGCCGACGATCAGACGTGGCAGACTGGCCTCGTACCAGAAGCAGCGCACTCCGGGGTCGGTGTAATTCCGAACCGGCGGTTACAGTCCGCGACCCGGCCGCCTCCAGCGGCCGGTTGACCAGGTGAAATTCCTGGACCGACGGTGAAAGTCCGGATGGGAGGCAGTGCGCGGCGGGCGGGCATCTTTGCACGCCGTCGTAGTGGCTTGTTCCTGGACCTCCGAGGAGGTCGGGGCGGTTCCCGGTATTTTCCGGGGACGGTTCTCGGGAGATCCCGAGGACAGGTGTCATCGGCGTCGGCGTCGCCACAGGTGCCGTTGCCCGTACGTGTCGTCGTCTTTCGACAGCCCCGGAGTCCGTGCCCAAAGAGGCAGGAGATCCGGTGGCCACCGCCGTAGCCGAAGAGACCGCCATGCGGCGCGCCGTCGCGCTGGCCGCCCGCGGACTCGGCTCCACCAGCCCCAACCCCGTCGTCGGCTGCGTCGTCCTCGACGCCTCCGGCGAGGTCGCGGGCGAGGGCTGGCACCAGCGCGCCGGCGGGCCGCACGCCGAGGTCAACGCCCTGCGCGCGGCCGGCGAGCGGGCCCGCGGCGGCACCGCCCTCGTCACCCTCGAACCCTGCGACCACACCGGCCGCACCGGCCCCTGCACGCAGGCCCTCATCGAGGCGGGGATCGCCCGCGTCGTCTACGCCGTCGGCGATCCGACCCCCGCGGCGACCGGCGGCGCCGAGACCCTGCGTACGGCCGGGATCTCCGTCGAGCAGGGCCTGTGCGAGGCCGAGGCCGCCGAGGGCAACGCCGCCTGGCTCACCTCCGTCCGGCTCGGCCGGCCCCACGTCACCTGGAAGTACGCGGCCACGCTCGACGGCCGCACCGCCGCCGCCGACGGCACGAGTCGCTGGATCACCTCCGCCGAGGCCCGCGCCGACGTCCACCGGCTGCGCGCCGAGTGCGACGCCGTGCTGGTCGGCTCCGGCACCCAGCGCGCCGACGACCCGCACCTCGCCGTGCGCGGCGTCGAGGGCGCCGTCCAGCCGCTGCGGGTCGTCGTCGACACCAACGGCACCGCCGTCACGGCAGGAGCCCGCGTCCTCGACGACGCGGCGCCCACCCTCATCGCCGTCGCCGACGATGTACCGCCAAGGACCGGTGCCGAGACCGTACGGCTCCCGCGCGCCGACGGCGGGCTCGACATCCCCGCGCTGCTCGCCGCCCTGCACGCGCGCGGAGTGCGGTCCGTACTCCTCGAAGGCGGCCCGACGCTCGCCGGGGCCTTCGTCGCCGCGGGCGCCGTCGACCGCGTCGTCGGCTACGTCGCCCCCGTCCTGCTCGGCGCGGGCCCGGCCGCTCTCGCGGGCGGCGGAATCACCACCATCACCCAGGCGTTGCGGCTCGACGTGAGCGAGACCCGCCGCCTCGGACCCGACCTGCGGATCACCGCGACCCTCGTAGCGAAGGAGCACTGACGTGTTCACCGGAATCGTCGAAGAGCTGGGCGAGATCACCGCCGTCGAGAACCTTCCCGACGCCTCCCGGTTCCGCCTGCGCGGCCCCGTCGTCACCGACGGCGCCAAGCACGGCGACTCCATCGCGGTCAACGGCGTCTGTCTGACGGTCGTGGAGCACGAGGGCGAGGAGTTCACCGCCGACGTCATGGCGGAGACCCTGAACCGCTCCAGCCTCGGCGCGCTCGCGGTCGGCTCCCGCGTCAACCTGGAGCGCCCCACCGCGGTCGGCGCGCGCCTCGGCGGACACATCGTGCAGGGCCACGTCGACGGCACCGGCGAGATCGTCGAGCGCAAGCCGTCCGAGAACTGGGAGATCGTCAAGGTCTCCCTGCCCGCCGGACTCTCGCGCTACGTCGTCGAGAAGGGCTCCATCACCGTCGACGGCGTCAGCCTGACCGTCGTCGACGCGGGCCCCGACTTCTTCACCATCAGCCTCATCCCCACCACCCTCGCGCTGACCACGCTCGGCATCAAGCAGCCCGGCGACCCGGTCAACCTCGAGGTCGACGTCATCGCCAAGTACGTGGAGCGACTGCTCGGCGACCGTGCCCAGGGCCCTGATCAGGAGGCCACCAAGTGAACTGGCTCAACGCGGAAGCCTTCACGGCCTTCGACCAGCACATCCTCTGGTCCGACATGATCGGCAACACCATCGGGCTGATCGCCCTCGCGCTCGGCTGGCGGCGCTCCATATGGACCTGGCCCGCCCAGCTCCTGTCCGGCGTCATCCTCGTCGCCGCGTACGCCTCCGCGCAGCTCTCCGGCGGCGTCGGCAAGCAGCTCCTCGTCATCGGCGTCGCGCTGTGGGGCTGGCGGCAGTGGACGCGCGGCAGGCAGCAGGCGCAGGACGGCTCCATCGCCATCCGGTTCGCCACCTGGAAGGAGCGGGGCATCATGCTCGCGGGCACCGCCGTCGGCACGCTCGCGGTCGGCGCCCTGTTCACCGCCGTGCCCGACCTGTCCTGGAACCCCTGGCCGGACGCCTACATCTTCGTCGGCACGCTCACCGCGATGGTCGCCCAGGCCCGCGGCCTCGTCGAGTTCTGGTTCGCCTGGCTCCTCGTCGACCTGGTCGGTGTGCCGCTCGCCTTCAGCAGCGGCCTGGCCTTCTCCGGCCTCGTGTACGTCGTCTACCTCGCCCTCGTCCTGTGGGGCATGCGCGACTGGTGGCTGCGCTCCCGCGCGGCGGCCTCTCAGCCCGTCATGGAAGGAGCCCCGGCATGACTGCGGCACCCCTCTGGTACAGCACGGACAACGTCGAAGACCTGTCCCTCGACCCCGTCGAACAGGCCATCCGCGACATCGCCGCCGGCCGGCCCGTCGTGGTCGTCGACGACGAGGACCGCGAGAACGAAGGCGACCTCGTCGTCGCCGCCGAGAAGGCGACCCCCGAGATCGTCGCCTTCATGATGAGCGAGTGCCGCGGCCTGGTCTGCGCGCCCATGGAGGCGGAGGAGCTCGACCGGCTGCGGCTGCCGCAGATGGTCGAGCACAACACCGAGTCGATGAGCACCGCCTTCACCGTCTCCGTCGACGCCTCCGCCGCGCACGGCGTGAGCACCGGCATCTCCGCCGCCGACCGCGCCACCACGCTCCAGCTCCTCGCGGGCGGCGAGGCCACCGCCGACGACTTCGTGCGCCCCGGGCACATCTTCCCGCTGCGCGCCAGGTCCGGCGGCGTCCTCGTCCGCAACGGCCACACCGAGGCCGCCGTCGACCTCGCCCGCCTCGCGGGCCTGCGCCCGGCCGGGGCGATCGTGGAGATCGCGGGCGAGGACGGCAGGATGCTCCGCCTGCCGGAGCTGATCCCCTTCGCCCGCAAGCACGGCCTGACGATCATCTCCATCGAGGACCTGATCGCCTACCGCCGCTCCTCGGAGCCCACCGTCCGCCGCGAGGCCGAGGTCCGACTGCCCACCGCCTTCGGCGACTTCACCGCGTACGGCTACCGCTCCACCGTCGACGGCGTCGAGCACGTCGCCCTCGTCCACGGCGACCTCGGCGACGGCGAGGACGTCCTGGTGCGACTGCACTCCGAGTGCCTGACCGGCGACGTCTTCCACTCCCTTCGCTGCGACTGCGGCCCGCAGCTCGAAGCGTCCATGGAGCGCATCACCGGGGAGGGCCGCGGCATCGTCGTCTACCTCCGCGGCCACGAGGGGCGCGGCATCGGCCTGCTCTCCAAGCTGCGCGCGTACGAACTCCAGGAGCGCGGCAGCGACACCCTCGACGCCAACCTGGAGCTCGGCCTGCCCGCCGACGCGCGGGACTACGGCGCGGGCGCCCGCATCCTCGCCGACCTCGGCGTGCGCGGCGTCCGGCTGATGACCAACAACCCCGACAAGACCGACGCGGTCCTGCGGCACGGCCTGAAGGTCACGGGGCGCGAGCCCATGCCCGTCAAGGCCGGCGAGCACAACCTGCGCTATCTGCGCACCAAGCGGGACCGCATGGGCCACGACCTGCCCTGGCTCGACGCCCCCGGCGTCTCCGCCTGCGGCAACCAGTGACCGGCAAGCAACGTACACACACCACGGAAACGACCAGGAGAAGCACGTGAGCGGCAAGGGTGCACCCGAACTGAGCGTGAAGAACTGCGGCGACCTGCGGGTCGCGGTGATCGCCGCGCAGTGGCACGAGAAGGTCATGGACGGCCTCGTCGACGGCGCCCTGCGCGCCCTGACCGAGCTCGGCATCAGCGAGCCCACCGTCCTGCGCGTGCCGGGCAGCTATGAACTGCCGGTCGTCGCCAAGGTCCTCGCCGGACGCGGTTACGACGCGATCGTCGCGCTCGGCGTCGTCATCCGCGGCGGCACCCCGCACTTCGAGTACGTGTGCCAGGGCGTGACGCAGGGCCTCACTCAGGTCTCCGTCGACACCGGAGTGCCCATCGGCTTCGGCGTGCTGACCTGCGACACCGAGGAGCAGGCGCTCGACCGCGCGGGCATCGAGGGGTCCAGCGAGGACAAGGGGCACGAAGCGGTCACCGCGGCCGTCGCCACCGCGACCACTCTGCGCACCGTCTCCGAGCCCTGGCGCTGAGCGGCGCCGCTCGGGCGCGTAGAGTGAACGGCATCATGTCCAAGAAGACTTTCGAGGAGCTCTTCACCGAGCTCCAGCACAAGGCCGCCAACGGCGACCCCGCCACCTCCCGCACCGCCGAGCTGGTGGACAAGGGCGTCCATGCCATCGGCAAGAAGGTCGTCGAGGAGGCCGCCGAAGTCTGGATGGCCGCCGAGCACGAGGGCAAGGAAGCCGCCGCCGAGGAGATCTCGCAGCTCCTCTACCACGTCCAGGTGATGATGGTCGCCCGCGGCATCTCCCTCGACGACGTGTACGCCCACCTCTGAGCCCGCCACCGGCTCGCCCGACCACCCGTCACGCCTCCACGCCCTCACGCAAAGGAATCCGACCTCATGCTGCGCATCGCCGTCCCCAACAAGGGTTCACTGTCCGGACCTGCGTCGGCGATGCTCCATGAGGCCGGGTACCAGCAGCGCAAGGAGTCCAAGGAGCTCGTCCTCGTCGACCCCGAGAACGAGGTCGAGTTCTTCTACCTGCGCCCCAAGGACATCGCGATCTACGTCTCGGCGGGCCGCCTCGACATCGGCATCACCGGCGAGGACCTGCTCGTCGACTCCGGCGCAGGTGCCGAGAGCATCCTGCCGCTCGGCTTCGCCCGCTCCACCTTCCGCTTCGCCGCGAAGCCGGGCACGGCCACCGGCGTCGAGGACCTCGCGGGCAAGACCGTCGCGACCTCGTACGAGGGCATCGTCGCCAAGCACCTCGCGGGCCACGGCGTCGACGCCTCCGTCGTCCACCTCGACGGTGCCGTCGAGACCGCCATCGAGCTGGGCGTCGCCCAGGTCATCGCGGACGTCGTCGAGACCGGCACCTCCCTGCGGAACGCGGGCCTGGAGGTCTTCGGCGAGCCCATCATGAAGTCGGAGGCGGTCGTCATCCGGCGCACCGGCGCCGACACCTCCGACGCCGCGCAGCCCAAGATCGAGCAGTTCCTCCGCCGCCTCCAGGGCGTCCTCGTCGCCCGTTCGTACGTGATGATGGACTACGACTGCCGCGCCGAGCACCTGGAGCGCGCCGTCGCCCTCACCCCGGGCCTCGAGTCGCCGACCATCTCGCCGCTGCACAACGAAGGCTGGGTGGCCGTGCGCTCCATGGTCCCCGCCAAGGAGGCCCAGCGCGTCATGGACGACCTCTACGCCCTCGGGGCGCGGGCCATCCTCACCACGGCGATCCACGCATGTCGCCTCTGAACCGGCAGGAAGACCCGTCCCGTGTCTGAGCTTCCCTCTCTCCCCGTCACCTTCAGGCCGAAGCGGACCAGGACGGTCCTGCTCAGCGCGGGCGCCGCGATGTTCGTCGTCCTCACGGTGATCGCCCTCATGCTGCCCGGCATCGGCCCGGGGGAGCGGGCCAGCTTCATCCTCACCGGCGCGCTGCTCTTCGGCGTGCTCGTGCTGCTCGGCAGGCCCAAGGTCGTCGCCGACGAGTCCGGCGTACACGTCGTCAACATCGCCACCGGCAGGCGCCTGGAGTGGGCGGAGATCGTGCAGGTCACCCTGCGCCCCGGCGACCCGTGGGTGTTCCTGGACCTCAGCGACGGCACCCGGCTGCCCGCCCTTGGCATCCAGCCGGGCCTCGCGCGGCAGCAGGCGTTCGCGGACGCCCGCGCCCTGCGCGACCTCACCGAGGCCCGCGCCCCGCTGGGGGACTGACCATCCGCGCCCGGTTCTGATTAATCTGGTGGCGGGACGGCCCGGTGTGCCGTCCCGCCCCTGACGGGCCCGCCCGGCCCCCAGGGGCTCCTGCTAACCGAGGAGTGACTCCCTCCAGCGATGGACGGATCGTCCTGTAGTACCTGCGCCGCCCCCTCCCGGCACACCGGGACCCGCACGACATGGGAGGCGGCGGCATGACAGTCCCGCTGCTGCTCCTCGGGGCGGCATTCCTGCTGATTCTCGCCAACGGCTTCTTCGTGGCGGCCGAGTTCGGTCTCGTCACCGTGGAGCGGCCCGAAGCGGAGAAGGCCGCGGCCGACGGCGACCGCCGGGCCCGCACGGTCGTCCAAGCCCTCAAGGAGCTGTCGTTCCAGCTCTCCGGCACCCAGCTCGGCATCACGATCACCTCGCTCGTCGTCGGCATGCTCGCCGAACCGGCGCTCGCCGAGCTGCTCGCGGTCCCGTTCACCGCGGTCGGCGTGCCCGAAGGCGCCGTGGGCGGCGTCTCCGTGGTGGTCGGCATGCTGCTCGCCTCCGCCGTGCAGATGGTCATCGGCGAGCTGGTCCCCAAGAACTGGGCGGTCTCCAGGCCGTTGCAGGTCGCGCGGTTCGTCGCGGGCCCGCAGCACGCCTTCGCGCGGCTCCTGCGGCCCGTGATCGCCCTCCTGAACGCCGTCGCCAACCGCCTGGTGCGGATGCTCGGCGTGGAGCCCACCGAGGAGCTCGCCTCCGCGCGCACCCCCGGCGAACTGGTCTCCCTGGCCCGCCACTCGGCGCAGGCCGGCACCCTGGAGCAGGACACCGCCGACCTGTTCGTCCGCACCCTCTCGCTCGGCGAGCTGACCGCGCAGCACGTGATGACGCCGCGCGTGAAGGTCAGCGCGCTCCAGTCGTCGGCGACGGCCGAGGACGTGGTCAACCTGACCCGCGCCACCGGCCTGTCCCGCTTTCCCGTGTACCGCGAGCGGATCGACGAGATCGTCGGCGTGGTGCACCTCAAGGACGCCCTCGCGGTGTCCGCGCACGAACGCCTGCGCACCCCGGTCGTCCGCATCGCGCAGGCGCCGCTCCTGATCCCCGAGACGCTGCCCGTGAAGCCCCTCCTGGAGCGGCTGCGCAGCGAACAGCCCATGGCCGTCGTCGTCGACGAGTACGGCGGCACGGCGGGCGTGGTCACCCTGGAGGACATCGTCGAGGAGCTCGTCGGCGAGGTCCGCGACGAACACGACCTGCACGACCTGCCCGAACTGTGCGCGGCCCCGCCGGAGGACGGCAGGCCGAGCTGGGACGCCGACGGAGGCAGCCGGGTCGACACGCTCCGGCGCATCGGCCTCGACGTGCCCGAGGGCCCGTACGAGACCGTCGCGGGCCTCGTGGCCGACCTGCTCGGCCGCATCCCGGTCCCCGGCGACCGGGCCGAGCTGCCCGGCTGGCGGCTCTCGGTCCGCCAGGTCGGGCACTACCGCGCCGAGCGGGTCCGGATCGTCAAGGTGGCCCAGGCGCCGGCCCCCGTACCCGCGGAGGCCCTTCGATGAGCCTGCTCCAGCTTCTCTTCGCCGTCCTGCTGGTGCTCGCCAACGGCTTCTTCGTGGGAGCCGAGTTCGCGCTCGTCTCCGTGCGCCGCAGCCAGATCGAGCCCCTGGACTCCAAGCGGGCCCGCCAGGTCCTCTACGGGCTCGAACACCTGCCGCAGATGATGGCCGCCGCCCAGTTCGGCATCACCGTCTGCTCGTTGACGCTCGGCGCGGTCGCCGAACCCACCGTCGCGCACCTCCTTGAGCCGCTGTTCGCGGCGGCCCACCTGCCCGAAGGCATGATCCACCCGCTCGGCTACGTGATCGCGCTCGCCGTCGTCATCTTCCTCCACCTCGTCATCGGCGAGATGGTCCCGAAGAACCTCGCGATGGCGGCCCCCGAGAAGACCGCGCTCTGGTTCAGCCCCGGCCTGGTCGCCTTCGCCCGGCTGTGCCGCCCGGTGACGGTGGCGCTCGGGGCGTGCGCGCGCGTCGTCCTGAAGGCCTTCCGGGTGGAGCCTAAGGACGAGGTGGAGGCCGTCTTCACCAGCGAGCAGCTCAACCGCCTCGTGGAGGACTCCGGCCAGGCGGGCCTGCTCGACCCCGAGGAGCAGGAGCGCCTGGAGGACGCCCTGGAGCTGGGCTCGCGCCCGGTGACGGATGTGCTGCTCGACCGGGCGTCACTGGTGACCGTCGACGCCTCGGTCACCCCGGGCCAGGTCGTCGGGCTCACCGGACGCACCGGCTTCTCCCGCTTCCCCGTCTGCGCGGAGAACGGCGCCTTCATGGGCTATCTCCACGTCAAGGACGTCCTTGACCTGGAGGAGACCGACCGTGCCGTGCCGCAGCAGGTGTGGCGGCCGATGACGACTCTGCGGGCGGAGCTGCCGCTGGACGACGCCCTGACCGTGATGCGCCGCGCCGCGACGCATCTGGCCCAGGTCGCCGACGCGTCGGGCAAGGTGCTCGGCCTGGTCGCCCTGGAGGACGTCCTCGAACTCCTGGTCGGCGAGGTCCGCGACCCGGCGCACCGCGTCGTCGCCGTGCCGCGCCCGCAGGCCGAGACCGAGGACGTGCCCGAGAGCCTGGACGGCGCCCTGGTGGGCTGAGCCGGACGGCGTGGGACGCGCCCGGGACTTCAGATCCCGGGCGGGTCCTGCGGTCCCCGCCCCGAGAGGACCTCTCCGTAGGCCTGCATCAGGTCCGGGAGCCGCAGGGTGGCGAGGTCGTCGCGGGAGGGCTCGCCGGGGTAGCCGGAGAGCCGCAGATCGCGGTAGGCGCAGCTCTTCTCGTAGAGCGTGCGCAGGAACCTGCCGTTGCCCAGCTCGTCGATCCAGGACTGGTCGACGACGTGTCCGCTGATGGAGCGCAGCTCTTCCAGCGCCTCCTCGTCCCACACGTCACCGTTCTCGGCCGCGAGCACCTCGCCGATGGCGGTCAGCTCCAGGGGGCGGTACGAGGGGAAGTCGACGCGTGTCGTGAAGCGCGAGGACAGGCCGGGGTTGGCGGCGAGCAGCCGGTCCATGCCCTCGGGGTAGCCCGCGAGGATCACGACGAGGTGGTGCCGGTTGTCCTCGGCCCGCTTGAGCAGCACCTGAAGGGCCTCGTCGCCGTAGGCGTCGCCCTTGCCGTACCCGGAGTTGGAGAGGGAGTAGGCCTCGTCGACGAAGAGGACGCCGCCGATCGCGGAGTCGATCAGCTCGTTGGCCTTCACGGCGGTCTGGCCCAGGTACTCGCCGACCAGGTCGGCGCGCTGCGCCTCCACCAGGTGGTCGCCGCCGAGCAGCCCGAGCGCGTAGAAGACCCGGCCGAGGATGCGGGCCACGGTGGTCTTGCCGGTGCCCGAGGGCCCGGAGAAGACGAAGTGTCGTTTCGGCGGCTGTACGGGCAGTCCCTGGGCGGCCCGCAGGCGCGCCATGTTGAGCTGCGCGGAGAGCGCCTTGACCTGCCGCTTCACGGGCTCCAGGCCGACCATGCCCTCCAGTTCGGCGAGCGCGGCCTCCAGGAGGGCGGGGTCGGTGGAGCCCGGCGAAAGCTGCGGGGCGCCGCCCGGCTTGATCGGGACGACCGCCTTCTCGCGGACCGCGTCGGCGTCGGAGGGCCCGGCGGGGCCGGTGCCGGGGCCCTGGGTGCCCGGAGCGCCGCCGGCCGGGGGAAGCTGGGAGTCGGTCACCTTCACGTCCCGGCCCTCGGCGCCGAAGAGCGTGTCGATGCCGTCCGGTCCTTCGAGGACGTCCTGCCCCGTGCCGGCCAGGCTGATCGCGGCGGCGAGGTCGGCCGCCTCGTCGTAGCCGTCGCCCTCGGCGATGGCGGCGAGCCGTGCCGAGGTGTCCATGAAGGAGGCGTCGACCCGGTGCACCGCGCGGTACAGGGGGAGCGCCGCGGCCGAGCGTCCCGTGCCCTCGTGCGCCCTGGCCAGCCAGTACCGCAGCTCCTTGCGCTGGGGCTGTTCGCTGCGGCAGCGCATCAGGGCGGCGGAGAGCAGCGGCTCGGCCTGCCCGTACATCTCCAGGCGCACCCGGGCCATGCCGCCGAAGAGCCCGGCCTCGATGCCCAGCATCGGGTCGTCGACCAGCGGGTCGGTGTGTCGCACGAGCTGGTCCCAGTCCTTGACGAGATAGGCGCGGCAGGCGTGCAGGAAGCGGACCTGCGGGTCGGCGTCGACCGGCGGCAGCCCCGCGAGCGCCCGGTCGAGCTCGGGGACGTGGCGGCCGTCGAGCCAGTGCGAGGCGTGCGCGAGGAGCAGGTCGCGGGTGCTTTCCAGGACGGGCTGGACCCACCAGCCCAGCCAGTACCAGGAGTTGAGGGTGCGGGTGTGCCGGGTGCGCTGTTCCCCGAACCGCTCGCGGTACTGGAACATCCGCAGCAGTGCCGTCGTCGTGTCGATGCGCAGCGCGTGCAGGCCGAGCCAGCCGTCGGCCATGCCGGGATCCATCCGGACCGCGGAGCGGAACTCCTCCTCCGCCTGCGGATAGGCGCCCATCGTGTAGGCGTCGACGCCCCTCAGCCAGGCCAGGTCGGCCGGGGCGGGTGTGCCCACCGCGTCGAAGTCCATCACGTCCCCCACAAACCGTGCCCCCGTGTGCGAACCGCCGGACCGGTGCCCGTCGGCCACTTCGTCGAACCGCCGTGCTGTGGACGGGAGTTGCCTCGGTGCGCAGAGCAGCCGTCCGGAAAGGCGCACCGATGGGCATCGTACCTGCGGGGGAGCGGTCGGCCGTAGGGTGCCGCAGCGATAGATCGGCCGGGGGTGGCCGTCGAGCGAGGTCCCGATGGTGACCGAGGGTGAGCGAATGGCGGCTCGCGGCGGCCGAAAATGTAGGCCTTGAGGCAGAACGAAGCCCCCGATCACGGGGGAACAACCGGGGGCTTCGCGTCTGCGGTCGGTCCCTCAGGACCGCACATTCAGAACGTAAGTCCTGTAAGGCCCCCGGGTCAAGCAGAGTTGAGGCACTCGTGAAAAAGTCTCGGGCCCAACTGGAAGGCGCTTTCCGGAGGTTCAGCGGACCGCCGATGGTCCTTCACACTCAGTGACGAGTTGGGTCCCCACTGATGTCCCACAGGGCCCTGGCAGCACCTCGTATCCCTCGGGGAACTGCCGCACCAAAACGTCGGCGAAGGGCCGTGAGGGGTCCTCGGCGAAGTGCCGCAGCTCCGCGGGTTCCCATCCGTCCCAGAAATCCCGCTGGGCAGACCCGTCCCGCAGGCGCCCGCGCCGCCATGCCGCCTCCCGCGTCACGTCCATCCACAGCAGGGCGGCGAGATGCGGCCGCAGCGCCGCACGGCCCGCGCCGACCCCCTCGACGATCACCACGGGCGCGGACGGCAGCGTCTGCTCGGCCGGGCCGAACCTGCGCTCCACCCAGTCGTACGTCGTGAAGCGCGCCGTCTCGCCGAGGGCGAGCGGCCGAAGGACCCACCGCCGCAGCCGGTCCGTCCAGCCGAACAGCTCGCCGTGGCTCGCGATGTCGTCGAGGCGCAGGACGGGCGCGCCCCCGAGGGCCTCGGCGAGGTGCCGCGCGAACGTCGACTTCCCCGAGCCCGCGTGCCCGTCCACGGCGATCAGCCGGACCGGGCCGCAGGAGGGCGGCAGCCGGCGCAGGGCTCCGGCGAGGCGCGGCAGCGGGGGAGGCGGATCGTGCGGCTTCGGGCTCTTCGCGGGCGGGTCCGGGGTCATTCCGGCAAGCGTACGACCCCGGAAGGAGGTGTTCCGCGCGCCGACGCAGGTCATGCCATTGGTTGAGGCCAATATAAGTGGGTGCGGCGGTGCCCGAAGCGCTGGCAGAAATCGGCGGGGAACGGCCATAGTTGGCCCACTTCCGTGCACCTGACCGAGCCTTTCCCGTCCCGCAGGAACCACGTCGACTGGGGGTCCCCTTGATGGACCGAGCTGACCGACCCGACCGAGCTGACGCCATGTCCCGCAGATCCGTCCTCGCCTCGGCCGCCGCCGTGGCCGCCCTCGCGGCGAGCGCGGGGCCCGCGCTCGCCGTCCCGGCCGCGGGGCCGGGGCAGCGCCGCCCGCGCGCCGACCGGCACGTGGACAACCGCTTCTGGACCACGGGCGCGGACTGGCGCACCGGCACCGCCGAGGGCACGGCCGTCACCGCGGAGGCCAGGCCCGGGCTGCGCGTCGGCAGGGCCGCGGGCCGCGCCGACTACGCGGACCCGCACACCGGCAGGACCGCCACCTGGGAGTACGCCCGGTGGACCTCGCCCGTGCACCGCTCCACCGTCCCCGCGACGGAGCTCATCGCCTCCTGGAACGCGGACACCCCCGCGGGCACCTGGCTCCAGACCGAGCTGCGGGGCACGTACCAGGACGGGACGAAGACGCCCTGGTACGTGATGGGCCGCTGGGCCTCGGGGGACGACAAGGAGAAGGACATCCGGCGGACCTCCGTCGACGACCAGACCGACGGCAAGTCCACGGTCTGGACGGACACGCTCTCGCTGAACGACGCGGCGGCCGGGCCGCGCGTCGTCTCCTACCGGCTGCGGCTCACGTTGTACCGCAGGCCGGGGGCGACCGTGACCCCCACGGTCTGGCGGGCCGGGGTGATGGCCTCCGCGGTGCCCGACCGCTTCACCGTCCCCGCCTCGAAGCCGGGGCTCGCCAAGGAGCTGAAGGTCCCGCGGTACTCGCAGGAGATCCACGCCGGGCAGTACCCCGAGTACGACAACGGCGGCGAGGCCTGGTGCAGCCCGACCTCCTCGCAGATGATCATCGAGTACTGGGGCCGCAAACCCGCGCCGGCCGACCTGGCCTGGGTCGACCCCTCCTACGCCGACCCGCAGGTGTGCCACGCGGCCCGCGCCACGTTCGACTACCAGTACGACGGCTGCGGCAACTGGCCCTTCAACGCGGCGTACGCGGCCACGTACAGGGACCTCCAGGGCGTCGTGACCCGCCTCGCCTCGCTCACCGAGCTGGAGACGCTGATCGCCGCGGGCATCCCGGCCATAACGTCCCAGTCCTTCCTCAGGGAGGAGCTGACCGGCGCCGGATACGGCACGGCGGGCCACCTGATGACCGTCATCGGCTTCACGGCCGGCGGCGACGTCATCGCCAACGACCCGGCGTCCCCCAGCAACCCCGCGGTGCGCCGCGTCTACAAGCGCCGCGAGTACGAGAACATCTGGCTGCGGACCAAGCGGTACAACGCCACGGGCAAGGTGGTGTCGGGCACCGGCGGCGTCTGCTACCTGTACTTCCCGGTGAAGCTGAGCGCGGCGCAGAAGAAGGCGCTGGCGGCCGTCGGCGTCAAGTGACCGGGTGACCCGGTGACCGGTCGGGGGCGCGGGCCCTGGCGTCCGCACCCCCGGCCCCGCACTCACGTCACCGGGTCGACCACCCAGTCGGGGTGCCCCGGCATCGGCGGGGTCTTCGAGCCGTACAGCCACGGGTGGAGGAAGCCTTCGAGGTCCTCGCCCGCGACCTTCGACGCCAGGCCGACGAACTGCCGTGTGCTCGCCGCGCGGCCCTTGAATCCGCTGACCCAGGCGCGCTCGATCCTCTGGAACGTGGCCTCGCCGACCTTCTCGCGCAGCGCGTACAGGACGAGCGCGGAGCCGTCGTACCGCATGCGCTTGAAGAGGTTGGGCTCGGTCGGCTCCGCGGGGGCGCCGAAGTCCTTGCGCCACTGGTCGTGTGCCGCGTAGGCGGTCTTCATCGCGGCCTCGAAGCTGTCCCCGCCGTTGGCCTCGGAGTACAGCCGCTCGTAGAACCGGGCGTGTCCCTCGCTCACCCAGAGGTCGGACCAGCTCTTGAGGGCCACGCTGTCGCCGAACCACTGGTGGGTCAGCTCGTGCACCATGTTCCGCTCGGCGTCGACCTTGGTGCCGAGCAGGTCCGCCTTGGGGACGAGCGACAGCGTCTGCGTCTCCAGGGCCACGCCGAGGTCGGTGTCGCCGACCAGGATGCCGTAGCGGTTGAAGGGATAGGGGCCGAGCCGCTCCTCCAGCCACTTCAGATGGTCGGGCGTGAGCGCGCGGTAGGCGGCCGTCGGCTCGACGAGGGCGTCCGGCACGACGTCCCGCAGCGGGAGACCGCCGGGCCCCTCGCTCTCGACCAGCTGGAACTTGCCCACGGCGAGCTGGACGAGCTGGGTGGAGAGCGCCTGCTCGGAGTCGTACGTCCAGCGCAGCCGGCCGCCGGGGGCCTGGGTGCGCGAGACCAGCTTGCCGTTGGCGACGGCCGTGCGGTCGCCCGGCGTGGTGATGCGGAAGGTGACCGGTGCCCGCTGACTGGGGTGGTCGTTGCCGGGGAAGATCAGCCGGGCGCCGTTGGGCTGCGGGTAGACGACCGTGCCGTCGGGCGTGGGAATCCAGCCGTAGTCCTCGATCGCGTCGTCGCGGTGCCGGGTCTGCGTCGGATCGGCGGTGTAGGTGACCTTGACGGTGAAGGAGCGGCCCTTGGGTATCGGGGACCCGGGCGTCACGGTCAGCTCGTCGCCGGCGCGGGAGGCGTCCGCCTTCGAGCCGTTCACCGTCACGGCGTGCAGGGTGTTGCCCGCGAAGTCCAGGTTGAAGCGCGAGAGTGCCTGGGTGGAGGTCGCCCTGATGGTCGTCGCCGCCTCGAACGGCGTCCTCGGGGCCTGCCAGTCGAAGTCCAGGTAGTAGCGGTCCACGCGGTAGCCGCCGTTCCCGTCCAGCGGGAACATCGGGTCACCGAGCCCCGGCGCGCCCGGCGACGGCTTCTGGGCGGGGGTCTGAGCGGCCTGCGAGACGGGTGCGGTGAGGGTGGCCGCCACGGCGACCGCGGCCGCGAGGGTGAGCCGCGCTCTGCGGTGGGACGTCCGGTACGTGCTCATCGGGAACCTCTCGGTCGGATGCTGCCCGGTCGGCGCGTCGTGTCTCATCTCTCGTCCGGGACGCGTCGTGTCCCGTCTTAGACGCACGGCACCCGTGCGCAGTTGTGGGGTGACCAAGCTCTCTCCCGCAACCTGCCGAGCGACTGGCAAGGTGGAGAGGTCCCGTGGGGGGAAGACCAGTCGAACGTCTGCGAGAGAACATGACCGCGACCTCTGCCACCGCCACCCGCGTGCGGGCCCGTACCGGCGGCCCCAAGGAAGACGGACCGAACCTGCTCGAACACCTCGCGGGCTGGGCGCTCGTCGTCGTCCTCGCGATGCTCGTCACGCAGGCCGGCCTGCTGTGACCGCCGTCACGCCCTGCGCGGCGGTGTGCGCGAGGCGATGACCGCGGCGCTCGCCGAAGGGGTGGGAGCCGGCGTGCGGCTCCCACCCCTTCGGCAATGTCGGACCACCGGTCAGTTGATGGCCTTGATCAGCTCACCGTTGGCCGTGTCGCCGCTGAGCTCCCAGAAGAACGTGCCGCCGAGGCCCTGCTGGTTCTTGTAGGTCATCTTCCCCGCGATGGTCGCCGGGGTGTCGTAGCTCCACCAGTTGTTGCCGCAGTGGGCGTACGCGGTCCCGCCGACCGTGCCGTTGGCCGGACACTTGGTCTTCAGCACCTTGTAGTCGTCGATGCCCTGCTCGTACTTGCCCGCCGCCGGGCCCGTGGCCGTGCCGCCGGGCGCCTTCTGTGTCACGCCCGTCCAGCCGCGGCCGTAGAAGCCGATGCCGAGCAGCAGCTTGTTCGAGGGGATGCCGAGGCCCTTGAGCTTCTTGATGGTGGCGTCGGAGTCGTAGCCGTCCTTCGGTATGCCGCTGTAGGACGTGAGCGGCGAGTGCGGGGCTGTCGGCCCCTTCGCGTCCCAGGCACCGAAGTAGTCGTACGTCATGGGGTTGTACCAGTCGACGTACTGGGCGGCGCCCGCGTAGTCGGCGGCGTCGAGCTTGCCGCCGGCCGAGGCGTCGGCCGGGATCGCCGCGGTCACGAGGTTGCCGCCGCCGAACTTCGAACGGACCGCCGACATCAGCTTCTTGTACGCGTCGCGCCCACTGGTGTCGCACGTCAGGCCGCAGGCGTTGGGGTACTCCCAGTCGATGTCGATGCCGTCGAAGACATCGGCCCACTTGGAGTTCTCGACCAGGTCGTAGCAGGACTTGGCGAACGCCTCGGGGTTCTTCGCGGCCTCGGTGAACCCGCCCGACCAGGTCCAGCCGCCGAACGACCAGAGGACCTTGAGGTTCGGGTGCTTCTTCTTCAGCTTGCGGAGCTGGTTGAAGTTGCCGCGCAGGGGCTGGTCCCAGGTGTCCGCGACGCCGTCCACCGACTGGTCGGCGGTGTAGGCCTTGTCGGTGGCCGCGTAGGCGTCGCCCATCGCGCACTTGCCGTCCTGGACGTTGCCGAAGGAGTAGTTGATGTGCGTCAGCTTGGCGGCGGAGCCGGACGTCTCGATGTTCTTGACGTGGTAGTTCCGGTCGTAGACGCCCCATTCGGTGAAGTAGCCGACGACCTTGGAGCCGGCGGCGGCCTTCTGCTGTGGGGCGGGGCTCTGTCCGGCGGTCGCGGTGCCCGCGCCGGCCAGCAGGCCCGCGCCGAGGACGGCACAACAGGCGGTGGCGACGAGGGCCCGGAAGCCCGGGCGGGAAGAGTGCGGTCTGAGCATCGTGTCTCCTCGTGGGGGAGGACCCTGCGTGGGGCGGACCCCTGCGCGAAGGGAGGGGGAAGTGGTGCTGTGGACCTTGGCATGAACGCGGTAAGACGTTCGGGGGAACAGTAGGAGGACTAGACCAGTGTGGTCAATGGTGCGTACCAATGCGGACGCTCTCAACGACCTTCGTGGCGATCTCGCATCTCTTTCGAGTAAGCGGTCGTTAACTAGTGACTGGCTGCCGCCGATCGGGCATACTCAACGCGCCACAGCCGCTGGTCAGCCGCTTCCGTGACCCGGAAGGAGACCCTGGCTCGGCATCGTTTCTCGGCGGCGCCGCCTCACCCTGCGCGGGCGTCCGTCGTAGCCCCACAGGGAGGAGAGCGACATGCCCGACCACGCCTTGCAGCCGGTGGAACGTCAGCTGCCCACGGACGAGGCCAGGGATCTGCTCTCGCTCGTCCGGGACATCGTCCAGCGCGAGATCGCGCCGAAGGCGGCCGAGGAAGAGGACGCGGGGCACTTCCCGCGCGAGGTCTTCACGCTGCTCTCCGAATCAGGCCTGCTCGGCCTCGCGTACGCCTCCGAGTTCGGCGGCGGCGACCAGCCGTACGAGGTCTACCTCCAGGTCCTCGAAGAGCTCGCGGCGGCCCGTCTGACGGTCGGCCTCGGCGTCAGCGTCCACTCCCTCTCCTGCCACGCCCTCGCCGGGTACGGCACCAAGGAGCAGCAGGCCGCGCACCTGCCCGCGATGCTCGGCGGCGGCCTCCTCGGCGCGTACTGCCTCTCCGAGCCCGCATCGGGCTCCGACGCCGCCTCGCTGCGCACCAAGGCGGTGCGCGAGGGCGACGACTGGGTCATCACCGGCACCAAGGCCTGGATCACGCACGGCGGTGTCGCCGACTTCTACACCGTCCTCGCCCGCACCGGCGGCGAGGGCGCCCGCGGCGTCACGGCCTTCCTGGTGCCGGGCGACGCCGAGGGGCTCTCGGCCGCGGTGCCCGAGAGGAAGATGGGCATGAAGGGCTCGCCCACCGCCCAGATCCACTTCGACGGCGTACGCGTGCCCGACTCCCGGCGCCTCGGCGACGAGGGCCAGGGCTTCGCGATCGCGCTCTCCGCGCTGGACTCGGGGCGGCTCGGCATCGCGGCCTGCGCGATCGGCGTGGCCCAGGCGGCGCTCGACGAGGCGCTCTCGTACGCCACGGAGCGGCAGCAGTTCGGCCGGCCGATCGCGGACTTCCAGGGGCTCCGCTTCATGCTCGCGGACATGGCGACGCAGATCGAGGCGGGCCGGGCGCTCTATCTGGCCGCGGCGCGGCTGCGGGACGCGGGCCGGCCGTTCTCCAAGCAGGCGGCGATGGCGAAGCTGCTCTGCACGGACGCCGCGATGAAGGTGACGACCGACGCCGTGCAGGTCCTCGGCGGGTACGGCTACACCGCGGACTTCCCCGTCGAGCGTTTCATGCGCGAGGCGAAGGTGCTCCAGATCGTCGAGGGCACCAATCAGATCCAGCGCATGGTCATCGCGCGTCACCTCGCGGGTCCGGACTCCCGCTGAACGGACCGCGCGGCACCGGCGGCGCCACGAGCATGCACCACTCCGGGTCGTGGCGCCCGGGCAGGGTCCGGCCGCGGTCGGCCCAGATCCGGATCAGGGCGCGGTAGATCGGCGGGTCCTGGACGGCCGGGGGCGGCTGATGGGCGGTGAGCTGCGCCTGCGGGTACATGGCCTGGTACGTCTGCTGCGGCTGAGGCTGGCGGGGCTGCCAGGACTGCTGCGGCAGCTCGGCCTGCGAAGGCTGCGGGGCCCGCTGGGTCCTCCGGGAAACCGATTCTGCGGAGGCGGGCACCGTCACCAGGGTGCGCCGCCTGCGACCGGCGGGGAAGTGCGTCGGACCACTGTCCGTAGAGGTCATGCCAGGCCAACGCCTGTGGCTGCCCCAAGGTCACCGGCGCGCGGAATCGGGCGTCAGTTCACGGAGGTCCGGCGCCCGCGAGGCAGCGGGCGCCCGTAAGGCGGCTCCTGGTGAGTCGGGTCGTACACCCGGGCGGCTCAGGCCGCGGGCCGGTCCTGCCGCGGCACGTGGAAGGGGCGCGAACCCGGCCCGCCCACGTGGGAGAAGGGCTGCGTCCGCCAGTCGAGTCCCTGAGGGAGCGTCAACAGCAGTGCGGTGTCCTGCTCCTGAGCCTCCATCGTCTCGTCGGCGGGCTCGGCGTCGGCCGCGTCGCGCCCGGTGCCCGCACAGACCGTGAGCCCGAACGGATTCCACGGAGTGGGGCACAGCGCGTGCTCCGGCAGGACGTCCTCGTCGGCCAGGAGCGCGATCGGCTGCCCGCAGTCGGGGCAGTTCACGCGGTACATCTCGAAGGTGTCGTACGCGTCGAGAAGGGCGTCGGCCGGTTCGACGCCCTCCGGCTCGGGCTCGACGGCCGGCTGCTGCTTCGCGCGGGCGGATCGGGCGGGACGCTTCAGATTCTGCATGGAACTCTCCCCCTTGGGTGGGCCGACAAGGCGCTGCGGCCTCGACCACAGCAAGCACTTCCCGTCCCGTCGTAGGGGTAATCGTGACATCTCCCGGGACCCCGCCGAAGAGGTGTGGCCTTCATCACATGCCAGGGGAAGTTGCCTGGCCGGAGGCGTCCCGGTGGCCACAAGGGGAACGCGGGCGCACGGGAATCCCGCACGCCCCTTCCCGCCGCTCGGGTATCCGGGGGGATCAAGAGCCCTGTAGGTTCACCGCATGGAGGAGCTGGACCAACAGATCGTGCAGCTGCTCGTCAAGGACGGGCGGATGAGCTACACCGACCTGGGCAAGGCCACGGGCCTGTCCACGTCGGCCGTGCACCAGCGGGTGCGCCGCCTGGAACAGCGAGGCGTGATCCGCGGCTATGCCGCGGTCGTCGACGCCGAGGCCGTCGGGCTGCCCCTGACCGCCTTCATCTCGGTGAAGCCGTTCGACCCCAGCGCCCCCGACGACATCGCCGAACGCCTCGCGGGCGTCCCGGAGATCGAGGCCTGCCACAGCGTCGCGGGCGACGAGAACTACATCCTCAAGGTGCGCGTCGCCACCCCGCTGGAGCTGGAGCACCTGCTCGGCAGGTTGCGCGCGCTCGCCGGCGTCTCCACGCGCACGACCGTCGTGCTCTCCACGCCCTACGAGGCCCGCCCGCCGCAGTTCTGACCCGGCACGCCCGGCGGGCGACCCCGGCGTCCCGCCCCCGCGCGCAGGGGCGAGACTGGTCCCATGAGTGAGAGCACCGCCCCCGGGGGCGACCCGCAGGACCCCCAGGCCCCCCAGGACCACCGCACCGTGCTGCTGCGCGGCGGCGACGTCCACAGCCCCGCCGACCCGTTCGCCACCGCGATGGTCGTCGAACGCGGACATGTCGCCTGGGTCGGCTCCGAGGGCGCGGCGGACGCCTTCGCGAGTGGCGTCGACGACGTGGTCGATCTCGAAGGTGCCCTGGTCACCCCGGCGTTCACGGACGCCCACGTGCACACCACGGCCACCGGCCTCGCACTGACGGGACTGGACCTCTCGGGAGCCCGTTCGCTGGACGACGCACTCGTGTCCGTACGCGAACACACCGCCGCGAGGCCGCACGACAAGGTCCTGCTCGGCCACGGCTGGGACGCCGCCCGCTGGCCCGGCGGACGCCCGCCCACGCGCGCGGAGCTCGACGAGGCCACCGGCGGCCGGCCGCTCTACCTCTCCCGCATCGACGTCCACTCGGCGGTCGCCACCACCGCCCTGCTCGACCTGGTGCCCGGCATCACCGGGCGGCCCGGTTTCCACCCGGACGCCCCGCTGACCGCCGACGCCCACCACGGGGTGCGGGCCGCCGCCCTCGCCGCCGTCACGCCGGCCCAGCGCGAGGAGGCCCAGCGCGTCGCCCTGCGGCACGCCGCCTCCCTAGGCATCGGCTCCGTGCACGAGTGCGCGGGGCCCGAGATCTCCGACGAGGACGACTTCACCGGGCTGCTGCGGCTCGCCGCGCGGGAGGCCGGGCCGCGCGTCATCGGCTACTGGGCCGAACACGGCGCGGAAGGCGTGGCACGCGCGCGTGAGCTGGGCGCGGCCGGCGCCGCGGGCGATCTCTTCGTGGACGGCGCCCTCGGCTCGCACACCGCCTGCCTGCACGAGCCCTACGCCGACGGCGGCCACACCGGCACGGCCCACCTGGACGCCGCCGCCGTCGCGGCCCACGTCGTGGCGTGCACCGAGGCGGGCCTCCAGGCGGGCTTCCACGCCATCGGGGACGCCGCTGTGGGCTCGGTGGCCGACGGCATGCGCCAGGCCGCCGAGAAGGTCGGCCCGGCCCGCGTACGGGGCGCCAGGCACCGCGTGGAGCACGCCGAGATGCTCACGCCGGAAACGATCGCCGCCTTCGCCGAATTCGGCCTCACCGCGTCCGTGCAGCCCGCCTTCGACGCCCTGTGGGGCGGCGAGGACGGCATGTACGCCCGGCGCCTCGGCGCCGAGCGGGCGCGCACCCTCAACCCGTTCGCGGCCCTGCTGCGCGCGGGCGTGCCCCTGGCCTTCGGCTCCGACAGCCCGGTGACGCCGCTCGACCCCTGGGGCACGGTCCGCGCGGCCGCCTTCCACCGCACGCCCGAGCACCGCGTCTCGGTGCGCGCCGCGTTCACCGCCCACACCCGGGGCGGCTGGCGGGCGTCCGGCCGCGACGACGCGGGCGTCCTGGTGCCCGGCGCGCCCGCGGACTACGCCGTGTGGCGCACCGCCGATCTGGTGGTCCAGGCCCCGGACGACCGGGTCGCCCGCTGGTCCACCGACCCGCGCTCGGGCACCCCCGGCCTGCCCGACCTGTCACCGGGGGCGGAACTCCCCGTCTGCCTGCGCACGGTGGTGGCCGGTCGAACGGTCTACGTGCGGCCACAAGAGTGATGTCACGGCGGTGCGCGGCGCCGGTCCCGGCCGGGCGTGGCTCCGTACGACCTGGGAATCCCGGGCGCTGACCTGGCGGTCCGTGACGGCACCGCAGTTCACGGGGCTATTGACAGGAAGCCGTCGCGGGCCGGTAGGTTCGGCCGGGTCCACCACAGGACGTCCGACCGGCGAACCTCCACGCGGTCGTCGAACGCCGCTGGGTCACGGGCGGTGTGCCGCACCGGCGCACCACCACCGGGAGCCAGGTCCAGCGCCCGCGACGCGGAGGAGAGGGAACGTCACAGCCGGCCGGCAGGTGGAACTCGGGTGGGGCCCGGACGCTCAGTAGACAACGGCACTCGGTCGATCCGCAGCCAGCGGGTCCCAGGCCGGCCCGAAGGGCGCCGGGCCCCGATCCGCACGTCCTGCCCGCCCCGACCCCCGTGCGGACGCTGCGGCGCAGGCCGCGGCCACTATGGTGGTCCTCTGCGTACGAACGAAGGGGCAGTAGTGAACGACGGCGGTCGGGTCTCCGAAGCGGGGGACCAGGGGAGGCAGTTCGGCTCGCTCGGCACGGCCTTGGTGATCATTCCGACCTACGACGAGGCGGAGAACATCAAGTCCATCGTCGGCCGGGTCCGGGCCGCGGTCCCGGACGCGCACGTCCTGGTGGCCGACGACAACAGCCCCGACGGCACCGGCAAGATCGCCGATGAGCTCGCGGCCGACGACGACCACGTGCACGTGCTGCACCGCAAGGGCAAGGAAGGGCTCGGTGCCGCCTATCTGGCGGGCTTCCGCTGGGGCCTGGAGAACGACTACGGCGTCGTCATCGAGATGGACGCGGACGGCTCCCACCAGCCCGAGGAGCTGCCGCGCCTGCTGACCGCGCTCAAGGGCGCCGACCTCGTGCTCGGCTCGCGCTGGGTGCCCGGCGGCCGGGTCGTCAACTGGCCCAAGCACCGGGAGCTCATCTCGCGGGGCGGCAGCACGTACTCCCGCCTCCTGCTCGACGTGCCCATCCGCGACGTCACGGGCGGCTACCGCGCCTTCCGCCGCGAGACCCTCGAAGGCCTCGGCCTGGGCGAGGTCGAGTCGCAGGGCTACTGCTTCCAGGTCGACCTCGCGCGCCGCGCCGTCAAGGCGGGTTACCACGTCGTCGAGGTGCCCATCACCTTCGTCGAGCGGGAGCTCGGCGACAGCAAGATGAGCCAGAACATCGTGGTCGAGGCGCTGTGGCGGGTCACGGCCTGGGGCGTCGGGGAGCGCGTGGGCCGGGTCATCGGCCGCAAGCAGCCCTGATCCCGGCGGGCGGAGCCGCCCGCGCCCGCACTTCTTGATCATCCCCCTTATCCCGGCCTGAGGCCGCTCCAGGCACACTGGGAGCATGACGAATGGCGCACCGCCTCCCATCCGCCCTGACAGACCCCGGCGCTCCGGGCCGCTGAGGTACCTGCCGCTCGGCGTCGCCGCGTGGCTGGTCCTGGAGATCTGGCTGCTCACCGTCGTGGCGGGCGCCACGAGCGGGCTCGTGGTCTTCCTGCTCCTTGTCGGCGGCCTGCTGCTCGGCTCCGCGGTGATCAAGCGGGCGGGGCGCAGGGCGTTCCGCAAGCTCCAGGAGGCGGTGCAACAGCAGCAGAGCGGCATGGCTCCGACCGAGGAGCGCCGGGGCGGTGGCGGCGCCCTGACGATGCTGGGCGGCCTGCTGATCATTCTGCCGGGGCTGATCTCGGACGCCCTGGGGCTGATCCTGCTGGTGCCGCCGGTCCAGAAGGCGCTGGGGCGGTATGCGGAGCGCACCCTTGAGCGCAAGGTCCGCGAGGCGACGCCCGGCGGTTTCGGGGACGCCTTCCAGCAGGCCCGGATGCACCGCCCCGACGGCAAGGTCGTCCCCGGTGAGGTCATCAAGGACGACGAGCCGCCGCGCGGGCCGCGCCCGGACGACCCGCAGCTCCCGCGCTGAGGCGTTTCGCTTCCCGGAGGCACGCGAAGCCGCTTCCGGGAGGCACGCGGAAGTCCGCTTCCCGGAGGCACGCGAAAGAGGTCCGGGGCCACTGCTGAGCAGTGGCCCCGGACCTCTTTGGTGCGCTTGATGCGTGGTGCGGTTGTGCGCCGGGTCCGTTGTCAGGCGGACTTGCGGCTGTCCCGCGGATGCACCGCGATGTTCATGGCGCCGGACCGGAGAACCGCGAGACGCTCCTCCAGGACCTCCTCGAGTTCTTCTCGAGTACGCCGCTCCATGAGCATGTCCCAGTGCGTACGCGCCGGCTTGCCCTTCTTCTCCTCAGGTCCGTCGCCGTCCACCAGGAGTGCCTGGGCCCCGCAGACCTTGCACTCCCACTCCGGCGGGATCTCCGCCTCGACCGAGAACGGCATCTCGAAACGATGTCCGTTCTGGCATGCGTACTCCACGGCCTGGCGCGGAGCCAGGTCGATGCCGCGGTCGGTCTCGTAGCTTGTCACCACGAGGCGCGTGCCGCGAAGAGCTCGCTCACTCATGAATCGTGCCTCCCGGGCTTGTCGCCCACAGGACAGGTGTCGCTGTCGTCGTCATCCGGTCAACGTCCGGTCGGCGGTAAAGATTCCCGTTAAGGGTCATGCGTCGCCGTCGTATGCCGCCCCTTGTTGTACCCACCAGTGCCCGGTTTGTCACCTCTGGCAGCAGATGTCACCCAGCGTTCTTGACACTTAAGCTCGCAGTAACGGTCCGCCTGGCAGGCCAAACGCGTACACTACCGGCCTTTGGCCTCAGTTGCTAAATCCGCTCGGGTACCGGGTTCCCCGCGTCGCGCACCGCACGCCGTACCGGCACCCTCGCGAGCAGGGCGAAACCCAGCAGGAAGAAGACCACGAGGGAGACGATCGCGTCCCGGTAGCTCCCCGTGAGCTGGTAGGTGAGCCCGAAGATCAGGGGCCCGAGCCAGGCCATGCCGCGGTCGCTGATCTCGTACGCGGAGAAGTACTCGGCCTCCTTGCCGCGCGGGACCAGGTGCGAGAAGAGCGAACGGGAGAGCGCCTGGGTGCCCCCGAGCACAAGTCCGATTCCGGCGGCCAGGACGAAGAACCAGACGGGCGCCCCCGCCGGCAGGAAATACCCGGCCCCGATCGTCACCGTCCAGGCGAGCAGGGAGCCGAGGATGGTTCTCTTGGCCCCGTGGGTCCGCGCGAGCCTGCCCATGGTGAGCGCCCCGGCGACCGCGAGGACCTGCACGAGCAGGACCGCGACGATCAGCGTGGACTGGCCGAGCCCCAGTTCCTCGGAGCCGTAGACGGACGCCTGCGAGATCACCGTCTGCACGCCGTCGTTGTAGACCAGGTAGGCCAGCAGGAACGCCAGCGTGTGGGGGTGGCGCCGCATGTCACGCACCGTCGACGCGAGCTGCCGAAGCCCCCCGGGCGCGGCGGACTCCGACGGCGCGGCCCGCCGGTCCCGCAGCCGCTTCAGGGGTACGAGGGTGAAGGCGCCCCACCACACGCCCGCCGCGGCCAGGCAGATGCGGACCGCCGTGCCCTCCGAGACGCCGAAGCTGTCGTGAGCCAGGAACAGCACCAGGTTCGCCACCAGGACGAGCGCGCCCGCGGCGTAGCCGAAGGCCCAGCCGCGCGAGGAGACCGCGTCCCGTTCGTGGGGGAGGGCGATCTGCGGAAGGTAGGAGTTGTAGAGCACCATCGAGACGGCGAGCGAGGCATTGGCGACGATCAGCAGGAAGCCGCCGAGTAGATAGCGGTCGCCGTCCAGGAAGAACATGCCCGTCGTCGCGGCGGCGCCCAGATAGGCGGCCACCGCGAGGAGCGGCTTCTTGCGGCCGCCGCGGTCGGCGGAAGCGGCCGCCATCGGCATCACGAAGACCGACACCAGCACGGACGCGGAGACGGTGTACGCGAAGAACGATCCGGCGCTGACCGGGATGCCCAGCGGATGGACGTACCCGTCGGGGCCGGCGGCCGCCTTGGCGATCTCCGTGAGATAGGGCCCGAGGAACACGGTCAGGACGCTCGTGGAGTAGACCGAGCAGGCCCAGTCGTACACGTACCAGCCCTGCTGCTCGCGCCGTCGTCCGGCGCTCTCGGCCGCCGCCTCCCGCACGGTGTCGGTGCTCACCCATGACCTCGCTGTTCCCCGTGGTGTGCCGCCCTTGTGGCGGTCAGACCCAGGTCCCCCGGTCCTTCAGCACCTCGCGCAGCGTCTCGATGTGATCGGAAACTATGCCATCCACGCCCAGGTCAAGAAGGGCGGCCATCCGCTCGGCGTCGTTCACCGTCCACACGTGCACCTGAAGCCCGCGCGCGTGGGCCGCGCGGACGAAGCGGCGGTCGACGACGCGGATCCCGGCGTGCGTCTCGGGCACCTGCGCGCAGACCGCCGAGCGGTGCGGGGCCACCGGGACGCCGTACGAGAGCAGGCGCAGCGCCGCCACGCCACGGGTGCCCAGCGAGGTGGCGAGGCGCGGGCCCGCGATGCGCCGGGCCCTGGCCACCCGGGCCTCGGAGAACGAGCCGACGCAGACGCGGTCCCAGCTGTCGGTGCGGCGGAGCAGCTCAAGGAGTGGCAGGAGCGCGGGCTCCGCCTTCACGTCCACGTTCCAGCGCACCTCCGGGAACGCTTCGAGCAGCTCCTCGAAGAGGGGCACCGGTTCATGGCCGGCCACGCGCGCGTGGCGCACCTCGCTCCAGGGCAGGTCGATGATGCGTCCCGCCGCGTCCGTCACGCGGTCCAGCGTCTCGTCGTGGAAGGCCACGAGGCGCCCGTCGGACGTGGCGTGCACATCGGTCTCGATGTAGCGGTAGCCCAGCTCGACCGCCCGCCGGAACGCGGCGGCGGTGTTCTCCAGGCCGTCCGCGGCGCCCCCGCGGTGGGCGAGGGCGAGCGGCCCCGGGTGATCGAGATAGGGATGGCGTACGCGCGAGGTCACGGCTGAAGTATCGCCTGCTCCGAAGGCCCTCCCGAGGCCGCCGCATGTCCGGCGGCCGGCGAGGGCAGGGCGAAGAGGCGCAGGAAGTACTGGGCGAGCGGGCCGATCGACAGGGCGTAGAGGACCGTGCCGACGCCGACGGTGCCGCCGAGCGCGAAGCCGGTGGCGACGACGGCCACCTCGATCGAGGTCCGGATCAGCCGGACCGAGCGGCCGGTGCGCGCGTGCAGGCCCGTCATGAGGCCGTCCCTCGGCCCGGGACCGAAGGCGGCGGAGATGTAGAGCCCGGTCGCCACTCCGTTGAGGAGGACTCCGGCGGCCAGCAGCGGGACGCGGACGGCGAGGGTGTGGGTGTCCGGCAGCAGCGCCAGGACGGCGTCCATCGCCACACCGCAGACGATGACGTTCGACACCGTGCCGAGGCCGGGCCGCTGGCGCAGCGGTATCCACAGGAGGAGCACGGCCGCGCCCACCACGATCGACACGATGCCGATGGAGTGGCCGGTCAGTTCCGACAGGCCCTGGTTGAGCACGTTCCACGGCTCGGGCCCGAAGCCCGCCTCGATCATCAGCCCGGAACTCACGCCGTACAGGACGAGGCCTCCGTAGAGCTGGATCAGCCGTCGGGGAAGGAGGGACCGCGGGTGCGGCGCGCTGCGGGGTCTCGGACCAGGCTTCGTACCGGGCCGCGTGCGGGGCTTCGTAGTGGACTTCCTACCGGACAAGGAAAGCTCCCCCTGTGGTGCTGGTGGCTGGACACGTGACACCCTGTGGCGTGGAAGCAGGCCGCAACCATGGCCAATTCGGGGAAGGTGGACCGGTCATCATGGCTCAGTGGACTTCGGCGATGGGCTCGACGCAGCTCGCCAGGCTCCTCGCCTCCCAGCAGGCCAGGCCGAGCGGCACGGGCACACGACGGCCGCCCGCCTACCGGGCCCTGGCCGACGGTATCCGACTGCTCGTCCTCGAAGGCCGCGTCCCGGTCGCCGCCCGCCTGCCCGCCGAGCGGGAGCTCGCCCTGGCCCTCGCCGTCAGCCGCACCACCGTCGCCGCCGCCTACGAGGCGCTGCGCACCGAGGGGTTCCTGGAGTCCCGCAGGGGAGCGGGGAGCTGGACGGCCGTCCCCGCAGGGAACCCGCTGCCCGCGCGCGGCCTCGAACCGCTGCCGCCCGAGGCGCTCGGCTCCATGATCGACCTGGGGTGCGCCGCGCTGCCCGCGCCCGAGCCCTGGCTCACCCGCGCCGTCCAGGGCGCCCTCGAAGCGCTGCCGCCGTACGCGCACACGCACGGCGACTACCCCGCCGGGCTGCCCGCGCTGCGCGAGATGCTCGCCGAGGGCTACACCGCGCGCGGGATCCCGACCATGCCCGAGCAGATCATGGTGACCACGGGCGCGATGGGCGCCATCGACGCCATCTGCCATCTCTTCGCCGGGCGCGGCGAACGTATCGCCGTCGAATCCCCCTCGTACGCCAACATCCTCCAGCTCATGCGCGAGGCCGGGGCGAGGCTCGTCCCCGTGGCCATGGCCGAGGGGCTGACCGGCTGGGACATGGACCGCTGGCGGCAGATCCTGCGCGACGCCGCGCCCCGGCTCGCGTACGTCGTCGCCGACTTCCACAACCCCACCGGCGCGCTCGCCGACGAGGACCAGCGCAGGCAGCTCGTCGAAGCCGCACGCTCGGCGGGCACGGTCCTCGTCGTCGACGAGACCATGAGCGAGCTCGGGCTCGACGCGGACCTGGACATGCCGCGCCCCGTCTGCGGGTTCGACCCGGCGGGCTCCACGGTCATCACCGTCGGCTCGGCGAGCAAGGCGTTCTGGGCGGGGATGCGCATCGGCTGGGTGCGGGCCGCCCCCGACGTGATCCGCAGCCTGGTGGCCGCCCGCGCCTACGCCGACCTCGGCACCCCCGTGCTCGAACAGCTCGCCGTGAACTGGCTCCTGAACACCGGCGGCTGGCAGTCCGCCGTCGGCCTGCGCAAGGACCAGGCCAGGGAGAACCGTGACGCGCTGGTCGCCGCCGTCCGCCGCGAGCTGCCCGACTGGGAGTTCGAGGTGCCGCGCGGCGGCCTGACGCTCTGGGTGCGCACCGGGGGGCTCTCCGGGTCACGCCTGGCCGAAGTGGGCGAGCGCGTCGGCGTGCGGGTGCCGTCGGGGCCGCGCTTCGGGGTCGACGGCGCCTTCGAGGGGTACGTACGACTGCCGTTCACCGTGGGCGGCGCGGTGGCCGAGGAGGCCGCGGTGCGGCTCGCCGCGGCGGCCCGCCTGGTGGAGAGCGGCGCAGGCGCCGGCACCCAGGCCACGCACTCCTTCGTCGCCTGACGCCCCGGGCGGCTCAGCCCTCCGCCGCGTGGGCGACCTCGGCCGGGGCGCTCCGCGGCGGGAGCAGTTCCATGACCGCCCAGCGGTGCGTCTCGCTCGTGGCGTCGTCGTAGGGGTCGGGCGTGGCGGGCACCTGGAGGCGGTGCACCGGTCCTGTGCCGAGCCGCGCGTAGCCCCTGCCCGGCGGGACGTCCGGGGTTGGGGTCGTGTGCGGTGGTGTGCCGAGTACTTCCGCGAGCTGGTACGGAACGGCGGGCCCGAGCACGACACGCGCGCGTGTGTGCTGCCGCACGGCGTCGCTCAGGGCGTCCAGGCAGTCGAGCTGTTCGGCCACCACGACCGTCACGTTGGCCGCCCTGCCGTGCCGCAGCGGGACGTGGAGCAGTGACTGCGGGTCGTCGCGGCCGTCGGCCGCGGCGAGGTGGCCGAGCGCGCTCGGGCGGTCGATCAGCAGCCACAGGGGGCGCTTGATGTCCTCGGGCTGGGGATGGCCCGCCTGCCGGGCGCGGTTGGCGGCGATGAGCCTGCGCTCGGTCTCGTGCGCCGCCCATTCGAGGCTCGCCCGCGCCCCGGCGAGGCCGCACTCGATGGCGAGCACTCCCTCGCGGCCCGCCAGGCACGCGTAGTCACCGGTGCCGCCGCCCTCGACGATCAGGACGTCGCCGTACTGGAGCGCCTGGAGGGCGATGGACCGCAGCAGCGTCGTGGCGCCGCTGCCCGGCCGGCCCGCGATCAGCAGATGGGGCTCGGTGGAGCGGATGCCCGTGCGCCACACGACGGGGGGCGCGTCGCGCGTGCCGTCGCCGTCGGCCACCGGGAGGGTGCGCTGCACGCCGGTCTCGTCGGTGAAGCCGAGGACGGTCTCGCCGGGGGCGGTGACGAAGCGCTGGGCCGCGATGTCGGTGGGCAGGGGCGCGAGGACGGTGACCGTCAGTTCGTTGGCCTCCTCGTCCCACGCGAAGTGGTACTCGCGTCCGCGCCCCGCCTTCGCGTGCAGCAGCGCCTCCACGCGCGCGCGGGACTCCAGGTCGCCGTCCGCGAAGTACGCGGGATAACGCACGCCGAGGCAGGAGACGCGGCCGGTGTCGTCGAAGTCGTACGAGATGAGGGCCGCTTCCCAGTCGCCGCCGTGGGCGTAGAGCGGGGCGGGGTCCTCGGGGACGGAGAAGTAGGGCACGAGCGCTTCGTAGAGGGACTGGAGCCGCTGCGCCTGCGCCTCGTCGGGGCCCTCCGGAACGGGTTCGGTGCGCTCGCGGCCCGCCCAGGCGGCCGCTCCCATCAGGCAGATGAGGGCCAGCATGCCCCCGAAGGGCACGAGGGCCACCACGAGGACCACGGAGGCGGCCATGAACAGCAGGGGCCCGCGCCTGTCCTTGGGCGTGTCCGACCACTTGCGCCGCCCGGCCCCGGCGAGGCGGCGCAGCCCACGGGTGATCGTGATCAGCGGGTGGAGGACGTCGGTGGCGCTGTCGGCGGCCGACCGTGCCATCTCCCGGCCGCGCGCGATGGACGCGGTGCCGTTGCTCAGAATGCGGGGGAGTGGGCGCCTGGCCACGTCTGTCTCCTGGAGGTGCGTACGGGGGGCGGGGCGGTCAGAACTTGATCCCGCCGAGAAGGCTCGCCAGGCTCGCGCCGCTGGCCTTGATGCTCGGCGCGAGGGCGGTGCCGGCGAGGTAGAAGCCGAAGAGGGCGCAGACCAGGGCGTGGGAGGCCTTGAGTCCGTCCTTGCGGAAGAAGAGGAAGACGATGATTCCGAGCAGCACGACACCTGAGATGGACAGGATCATGAGCGTTCTCCTGGTCGAGGGGACAGTCACCATGAGTTGTTCCAGGCTCACAGCATGTATCCATACGACAAAAGGTGCAAATGGGTGAAATCTTCACGATTTCGCTCGAACGGCGGAGGGCTCCAGGGCCACTCGTGAGCAGGTCAGGCCATCCGTGGCGGTGGTCATGGCCTCCGCATCGGCCGGACCGCGCCATGTGCCCGCGAGGGCAGTACCCTGTCGATTCACTCGTACGGCTGCACACGCAGCGCACCCAGAAAGGCGGACGCCCCCATGAGCGAAGCCCATGACCCCGAGGTCGTGGAGCTGGCGACCAAGATCTTTGATCTGGCACGCCAGGGCGACACCGCGGCGCTCGCGGCATACGTCGACGCCGGTGTCCCGGCGAACCTCACCAACGACAGCGGCGACACCCTGGTGATGCTCGCCGCCTACCACGGGCACGCCGAGGCCGTCCGGGCGCTCCTGGAGCGCGGCGGCGACGCCAACCGCTCCAACGACCGGGGACAGACGCCGCTCGCCGGGGCCGTCTTCAAGGGCGAGAACGAGGTGATCCGGGCTCTCCTCGACGGCGGCGCCGATCCGGCCGCGGGCACGCCGTCGGCGATCGACACCGCCAGGATGTTCGCGAAGACCGAGCTGATCGAGCTGTTCGGGGCCGCCTGAGCGGGTACCTGACCAGCAACGACGGGGGCGCAGGAAATGTGGTCGCGGCGGGCACGACCGCCGGGTCATCATGACGAAGTGATTCACGGACGCGACGGCGGGGCAGGTTCTGCCGCACCGCGTGGGCCGTGAGCGGCCCGCCCCCGGACCTCCCGTCCGGGACCCATGGGGCCACTGACGAGAGGCAGAGGAAAATGGTCTTCGACAAGCAAGAGACCGCGGGCGGCCCGACGTGTTGGCGCACGGCCAGGTAATGCGAGATTCCCGGTTGCGTCGACGCTTGATGTGAGGCTGTTTCCCATGTTCGATCCGGTCATAGCGCCCAGCGGTACGCTGCTCGGCCTGTTGCAGCGGGGCCGCGGCGACGGCACCCTGCACGCCCTCACGGCACCCCGGCACGAGGCGCTCGCCGCCATCGACCACTGCGTGCTGAACGATCCACGCCACGACTGGCAGGTGGAGAACCGTTCGCTGTACTACGCACGGCTCTACCTCGACCTGAACGGCGGGCTCGGCGAGATCGAGCGGCACCTCTTCGACGCCGAGGACGTCCTCGACACCGACGACTCACGGACCGGGCTCGCCCTGGCGGTCCTCGGCCACCTCGCCTCCTACGGCCGCGACGACGCCCTGGAACTCCTGCGCGGGTACGCGCGATCCGGGGCCAACTGGGCCTGGGCCCTCGACGAGCTCGCCCTGCGGGACGACGACGCGGGCCTGCGCGCCCTCGCCGCCCCCGTGCTCGCCAGGTTCCCCGCCGACGCGGAGGGCGAGGCCGAGCTGGCCGCCGTCGTCCGCGACGCCTACGAACCGCGCCCCTGGCGGCTCTGGGAAGAAGATCCGCGCCCCGACGTCGGTGCCCGCGTGCGAGCCGCGCGCGAGCAGGGCTCCTTCGACCGCTGGCAGCGCCAGATGCGGCCGTCCGGGCCGCGCCCCGGCTGGAGCGTCCAGGCCGTCTTCGACTGGGCCCAGGAGGGTCTGGAGCGCGGAGCCGTGCTGCACGTGCCGGCCGCCCGCTGCCTGTCCGCCGTCGCGGGGCCCGACGACAGGACCGAGATCATCGAGGCCGCCCGCGGCGGCTCCGACGGGGCCCGCGGCACCGCCCTGCGCTATCTGGCCGACGCCCAGGACCCGGCCGTCCTCGACCTCATCGAGTACGCCGTGGAGGACTCCTCCCGGGTCGTCGTGGACGCCGCCCTTGAGGCCTTCGAACGGATGCGGAGCGTCGCCGCCGTCGAGCGCGCCCGACGCTGGGCCTACCGGCCGGACGAACTCGGGGCCGCCGCCGGGCGCGTGCTCGCCTGCCGGGGCGGGGCACAGGACAGCAAGCCGGTCCTCGCCGCGCTGCGCGAGGCGGTCAGGGGCGAGGGCCCCGACGCGCCGACGCTGTGGAGCCTCGTCGACGGCGCGGGACGCCTCGGCATCGCCTGCGCGGCCCCCGTGCTGCGCCACGTCTACCGCGAGACCGCCTCATCCCACCTCCGCGGCCGCGCCGCCCGCGCGCTCGCCGCCACCGATCCCTCCTTCGCCGCCGGATTCGCCGTCGAGTGCCTCTGGGACTGCGAGGAGTCCACCCGCGAGGTCGCCGCGCGGCACGCCGAGACCGGTGACGCCCGCGTGGTCAACCGCCTCCGCAGGCTCGCCGCCGACCCCGCCGAGGAGGACGAGGTGCAGACCGCGGTCCGCAGCCGGATCGGCCCTGACGCTCCTGCGGTGTAGCCGGAAGTCCGCCGGAGCCACGGCCGCGGGGCCGTGGCTCCGGCGGGGTCAGCGGCGGCCGACGCGGACGAAGCGCACCGGCGTCCCCGGTGGCGCCTGGGCCGCCGCCGCCAGGTCCGCCTCGCGGACGACCGCGACGACCGGGTAGCCCCCGGTGGTGGGGTGGTCGGCGAGGAAGACGACGGGCCTGCCGTCGGGCGGCACCTGGACGGCGCCGAGGACCATGCCCTCGCTCGGCAGCTCGCCCCCGGCGGCGCGCTCCAGGGCGGGCCCCTCGGTGCGCAGGCCGATGCGGTTGCTCGCCGACGACACGCGGTACGCGCGCGTGGTCAGCGTGCGCAGCGCCGCCGCCGTGAACCAGTCCGACCGAGGCCCGAGCGTCACCGCGAGCACCAGCTCCTCGGGGGGCGCGGGCTGCGGAGCGGCGTCCACGCGTGCGTGCGTACCGCTCGGGTCGCCGAGCGGCAGTACGGCGCCCGTCGCGAGCGGCGGCGGGCCGAGCCCGGAGAGCAGATCCGTCGAGCGGCTGCCGAGCACGGGATCGGCTGCCACGCCCCCGTCGAACGCGACGTAGCTCCGTACTCCGGAGACGACGGACCCGACGTTCAGGAGCGCCCCGGCCGGCACCCGCAGCGGGGCTCCCCAGGCAGCGGGGCGGCCGTCCACGGTCACCGGGCAGGGGGCGCCGCCGACCGCGACCGTCACGGGGCGGCGGGGGCGCACGGCACAGCCGTCGAGGGTGGTCTCCAGGACGGCGGCCTCGGGGTCGTTGCCCACCAGGCGGTTCACCAGGCGCGCCGCGGGCGGGTCGAGGGCTCCCGAGCGGGGCACCCCGAGGTGGGCGTGGCCGGGGCGGCCGCGGTCCTGCACGGTGGTCAGGGCCCCGGGCCGCACGACGACGAAGGCACGGTCGGTCATGGGCCCTCCGGTGCGCCGACCGCGACGAAGCGGACGCGCACGCCGGGGGAGAGCAGGGCCGCGGGCACGCGCGCATGATCCCACAGCACGACGTCCGTCGAGCCGATCAGTTGCCAGCCGCCGGGCGAGGCGCGCGGGTAGACGCCCGTGTACGGCCCGGCGAGCGCGACGCTGCCGCGCGGGACGGTGGTGCGGGGCGTGGCCCGGCGGGGCACTTCGTAGCGCTCGGCGAGGCCGGTCAGATAGCCGAAGCCGGGCGCGAACCCGCAGAACGCGACGCGGAACTCGGCCGCCGAGTGGATGCGTGCCACCTCCGGCACGCCCACACCCCAGTGCGCCGCCACGTCGGCGAGGTCGGGGCCGTCGTAGCGCACCGGGATCTCCAGGACGGCGCCCTCGCGCGGGGGCAGCGGCGGGACCTCCCAGTGCGGCAGCTCGGCCCGGACGCGTGCGGGATCGTCGAGGCCGTCCAGGAGCACGGTCCGGGCCGCGGGAACGATCTCCCGCACCCGCAGGGCGCCCGTGGCCCTTCGGCGCAGCAGCTCGGCGTGGAGCGCCTGGGCCTCGGTACCGTCGGCCAGTTCGACCAGCAGGGCATGCTCGCCCACCGGCAGGGCCCTCATACGAAGGCCTCCACGCGGACGCCCGCCGACTCCAGGCGGGAGCGCACGCGCCGGGCCAGGTCCACGGCTCCCGGGGTGTCGCCGTGCAGGCACAGCGACCGCGCGCGGACCGCGATCTCGCGCCCCGAGAGCGAGGTGACGACGCCGGGCCCGGCCATGCCGAGGGAGCGTTCGACGACCGCGTCCGCGTCCGTGATCACCGCGCCCTCGCTGCCGCGCGGGACCAGGGTGCCCTCGTCGGTGTAGGCGCGGTCCGCGAACGCCTCGGTGACGACCGGGAGACCGGCCTCGTCCGCCGCCTCCAGGAGGCGCGAACCGGGCAGCCCCAGGAGGGGCATCGAGTCATTCGCGAGGAGGACGCCCTCGACGACCGCGCCCGCCTGGTCCTCGTCATGGACGACGCGGTTGTAGAGCGCGCCGTGCGGCTTGACGTACGACACGCGCGTGCCCGCCGCCCGCGCGAACACCTCCAGGGCGCCGATCTGGTACGCCACTTCGGCCGCGAGCTCGGCGGCCGGCACGTCCATCGCGCGCCGGCCGAAGCCCGCCAGGTCGCGGTAGGAGACCTGCGCCCCGATCCGTACTCCGCGCTCGGCGGCGCGCTCGCACACCCGGCGCATGGTGGCCGGGTCGCCCGCGTGGAAGCCGCAGGCCACGTTGGCGCTGGTGACGACGGACAGCAGCTCTTCGTCGTCGGTCAGGTGCCAGCGGCCGAAGCCCTCGCCGAGATCGGCGTTGAGGTCGATGGAGGGGGTGCTCATACGGGTAAGTCTCCTGTGGTTCTCATCGGTCACGCCACGCGGTACTGCGCGTCCCGGGCGTCGGTGACGAACATTCGGCCGGGCGCGTGCGTGATCGCGAAGGGTGGCTCGGACGCCATCACCGCGGCCTGCGGAGTCACCCCGCACGCCCAGAAGACCGGGATGTCGCCGGGCCGCAGGGCCACCGGGTCACCGAAGTCGGGCCGGTCCAGGTCGGCGATGCCGAGCCCCGTGGGGTCACCGCAGTGCACCGGGCTGCCGTGCACCGCGGGCATCAGGGAGCTCTCCCTGATGGCGTCGGCCAGGTGCTCGGGCGGCACGGGCCGCATGGAGACCACCATGGGGCCGTGCAGGCGCCCGGCGGGGCGGCAGGGGCGCTCGGTCACGTACATCGGGACGTTGCGGCCCTGCTCGATGTGGCGCAGGGGTACGCCCGCGTCGGCGAGCGCCCATTCGAAGGTGAAGCTGCACCCGATCAGGAACGACACCAGGTCGGCACGCCAGTGCTCGACGACGTCGGTGGGCTCGTCGGTGAGCTTCCCGTGCTCCCACACGCGGTAGCGCGGCAGATCCGTGCGCAGATCGGCGTCCGGGGCCAGGGGAGTGGTCCAGGAACCCGCGTCCGTGACGTCGAGCACGGGGCAGGGCTTCGGGTTCCGCTGGCAGAACAGCAGCGTCTCGTACGCCCAGTCGGCGGGGACGGAGATGAGGTTGGCCTGCGTGTACCCGGCCGCGCAGCCCGCGGTCGGCCGCGTCTCGCCCGCGCGGAAGGCCGCACGGGCCTCGGCGGCGCCGCGGTACTCGGGGGCCGTGGTGTGTGTCTGTCGCGTCACAGCAGTTCCCTTCCCCGTGTCTCCGGGAGTCCGAACAGCGCGACGACGGCGAGGCCGTAGCCGAGGGCGCCGAAGACCAGCGCGCCGCCGACGCCCCAGCTGTCGGCGAGGAAGCCGACCATGGTGGGGAACACGGCGCCGACCGCGCGGCCGGTGTTGTACGTGAAGCCCTGTCCTGTGCCGCGCACGGCGGCCGGGTACAGCTCGCTGAGGAACGAGCCGAAGCCGCTGAAGATCGCCGACATGCAGAAGCCCAGCGGGAAACCGAGCACCAGAAGAAGGCCGTTGGCCCCGTCGGGGATGTTCGTGTACGCCAGGATGCAGGCCGCGGAGAGGAAGGCGAAGAGCGTGATGTTCCGCTTCCTGCCGAGCTTGTCGGTGAGATAGCCGCCGGCCAGATAGCCGATGAAGGCGCCGGAGATCAGGAAGGCCAGATAGCCGCCGGTGCCGACGACGGTGAGACCGCGGTCGCTCTTCAGATACGTGGGCACCCAGGTGGCCAGCGTGTAGTAGCCGCCCTGCACGCCCGTGGACAGGAGCACCGCGAAGAGCGTGACGCGCAGCAGTCCCGGTTTGAAGATGGCCGTGAACGAGCCCTTGTCGGCGCTCTTGCGCCGCTCCTCGGCGGCCTCGGGCGCGTCCTGCACGTTGCGGCGCACGTAGATGATCAGGAGGGCGGGCAGCGCGCCCGTCCAGAACATCACGCGCCAGGCGAGGTCCTCGTCGAGGAACTGGAAGACCACGGTGTAGACGATCACTGCGAGTCCCCAGCCCACGGCCCAGGAGCTCTGGATCGCGCCGAGCGTGCGGCCGCGGTTCTTGGCGGAGGTGTACTCGGCGACGAGGACCGCGCCGACCGCCCACTCACCGCCGAAACCGAGTCCCTGAAGGGCCCGGAAGACCAGCAGCGTCTCGTAGTTGGGCGCGAAGCCGCAGGCCACGGTGAAGACGGCGTAGGTGATGACCGTGATCATCAGCGCCTTGACCCGGCCGATGCGGTCGGCCATGACGCCCGCGATGGCGCCGCCCACGGCGGAGACCACCAGGGTCACGGTGGTGATGAGCCCGGTCTGGCCGCTGTCGAGGCCGAAGTAGGCGGCGAGCGCCACCATGCTCAGCGGCAGCGTGAAGTAGTCGTAGGAGTCGAGGGCGTAGCCGCCGAACGCCCCGGCGAAGGCCCGGCGGCCGCGCGGACCGAGCGCGCGCAGCCAGCCGAAGGCGCCGCTGTCGTCGGGGCGTATGTCCTTTCCGGGGCCGGTGTCCTTCTCGGGGCCGATGTCGGCCGGGGCGGCCTTGACGGGAGGGGTCGTGCTCATGGGCACCTCGCAGATGAGGGACGGAGGGTGCTGGAGCGGGTCGAGCCGGAGCGGGTCGTACGCGAGCGGTTCGAGCGCGATGGACCCGCCGGGTGGTGAGCCGTGCCCGCCAAGGTAGAGGATCGTTGAACGATCCCTCAATACCCATGTTGTCTCGTTCTTGTATCTGCGATTGAATCCCGGCATGGCGGAGGCGATGACTGGAGTGCGCGGCCTGGCCGACGACCGTGCGCTCCTCGGGCGCACCAGCACGGCCGAGCGGGTGTCCGACATCCTCAGGAGCCGCATAGCCGAGGGGTACTTCCCGCCCGGCGCACGGCTCTCCGAGGACGCCATCGGCGGAGCACTCGGCGTCTCCCGCAACACGCTCCGCGAGGCCTTCCGGCTGCTCACGCACGAACGGCTCCTCGTCCACCAGCTCAACCGCGGCGTCTTCGTGCGGGTGCTCACGGTCGAGGACGTCGAGGACATCTACCGCACGCGCCGCCTCGTGGAGTGCGCGGTCGTCCGCGGACTCGGCGAGCCCCCGTACGCGCTGGACGGCGTCGCGGGCGCCGTCGCGGACGGTGTGGCCGCCGCCGCGGACGAGCGCTGGAAGGGCGTCTCCACCGCCAACATCCACTTCCACCGCGAGCTCGTGGCCCTCGCGGGCAGCGCGCGCACCGACGAGCTGATGCGCAGCGTCTTCGCCGAACTGCGCCTGGCCTTCCACGTCGTGGACGATCCGCGCCGCCTCCACGAGCCCTACCTCGAACGCAACCAGCAGATCCTCCGGACGCTGCGGGCGGGCAGCGCCGCACGGGCCGAACAGCTCCTGGCCGCCTACCTGGAGGACTCCCTCGCGGGCCTGGTCGAGGTGTACGGGCGACGGGTGGGCAGCATCGGCTGAGCGGCGACGGCGGTGCCGGGCCCGCTGAGGGTTCTGCCCGTTTCGACCGTTGTCAGACCGAGGACTTAGTCTGTGCACCGTGACTTCGCCTGCCGTTACGGACACTGCTCCGCCCCAGCTCAGCGCGGGGCCGAGGCCCGCTCAGGGCCCGGCCGCCGACGAGGGCCTGGCGCGCCGCCTGCGCGCCCTCGCCTGCACGGCTCCGCTGCACGACCTCGACGTGCGCAAGGCCAACCTCGCGGGCGAGTACACGGTGTACGCGATGGCGGAGGTGGCCCTGTCGGCCATCGACCTCGTCACGCTCAACATGGACTTCGACACCGGCGCCGACCACGAGCAGATCGTCGCCCGGCTGCTGCCACGCGTCGCCGCCCAGGCCCCGCGCCGCCCGGCCGCCGAGCACGAGCGGGTGGCCCGCTGGGTCCTGGAGAACCTGATCAACGTCGGCAGCGTCGACCGCGGCTTCCGCGCGGTGTACGGCACGTTCGCGCCCGACGGCACCTATGTCCGCAGGGACTACGACTTCAAGCTCCTCGAAGAGGTCCCCGGGTACGGCGGCAGTGTCTATCTGCGCACGACCGACGAGGCGGTCAACGTCCTGGTGGGCGCCCTCGACACCGACGTCACCAGCGCCCAGATCGCCGCCGAGGTGAAGCTGGAGGTCCTGATCAACCGCGGCAGGCTCGCCGACGCGCAGCTCGCCGCCGAGCAGGCGCGCTACCGCACCGTGCAGTTTTCGGAGACGCTGCGCAAGGCCCTCGACGCCACCCGGCGCAACGTCCGCGCGGTGGACTGGCTCCAGGCCGTCCCCGACATGATCGCCGAGGCGCTCGACCACGTCGCCGACCGCTATCGCCACGAGAACGCGATCCTGACCAACATCCGCAAGGCCCGCGACGAGTCCGAGGACCCCGAGCACAAGCGCCGCGCCGCCGAGCTGGTCGACATCGTCAAGGACTGCATCCGCCGCCACACCCAACTGCAGTCCCGTCTCCTGGAAGCGGGCCCGCTGTTCCGCGCCGAGCAGGACCGCCAGGCCTTCGCGGCGCCCACCGCGCGCTCGGGACTCGATCTGTACGGGCAGCTCCTCGCCCCGCTCCTGCCGCTCCCCGCCGAGCGGGCCACGCGCGTGACGGATGCCTTCTTCGCCCGCGGGACCGGACTGCGCACGCCCGTCTCCGTCCGCGTCGGCGACCTCGTCGACATACTGCTCACGCCCCCCGTGGAGCGCGAACACCTCGGCATGGAGATGCCCGAGCCCGATCTGATCGCCACCCCGGACGACAGCCGCTTCAGCGAGGAACAGCTCGCGAGCGCCATGGAACTGCTCGACCTGCCCTCCGACGCGCCCCGCAGACTCTCCGGCCTGCTCGCCGAAGCCCGCCTGCGCGACCCCGAACTGCCCTATCTGCTGGCCCTCCTGGCCGTCCACGCGGCCAGCCCGCCGGTCGGCACCGCCTACCGCCAGGGCGAGGAGAAGCTGCTCTTCGCCGTGGACGACGGCACCGAACTCGACGACGAGGAGTTCGGCGGCGCCGACCTCATCGTCGGCACGGCCCTCCTGGACGCCGCAGGCATGGCGGCCGGCCGGACGGAGGCGGCATGACCCCGACCCGGACCCCGCCGTGCCACCTAGGCAACGCCTTCCCGTACAGCCCCAGCAAGGAGCACACGCCGTGACCGACCACCCCGCAGAGCACGCCGCGTGGGGCGAGCCGGACACCGCGGCGGCCCCCGCCGCCCCCGCGCCCGTCACCCCGGGGGACGCCGCCGACGCCGCGCGGCTCGTCGCCTTCGGCCTCCAGCCCAAGCTCCAGCCCGCCCGCGACCAGGAGTACGGCGAGCTCCTGCGCCGCTACCGCGAGGACCCGCCCTTCGCGCGCCTCGCCGACGCCGTGGCCGCCGGGCTCGGACTCGTCGTCCTGGAGGTGTCCCCGCGCGCGGGCATGGTCGTCACCGCCGCCGAGGACTCCGTCTTCGCCGTCCGCATGGGTGACTACGCCCGCCGCGCCGCGACCGACTCCACCGACCGGTTCCTGCACGGCCTCGCGCACCTCGCCGTCGCCGCCATGGCCTTCCCGCGCCCCGAGGACCTCGCCGACGACGGGTACATCGGCCGGGTCACGGTCAACGGCGTCGACGCGTTCGTCCGCCAGGCCTGCCGCCGCCTGGAGGAGCGCGCCGAGGAGCAGGGCGAGAACACCGACCCGGCCACCGACGCCCCCGGCCTGGAGGCCGCCTGGCGGATCTGGGCACGGCGCAGCTCGACCGGCGCCACCAAGGACGCCCGCCGCCTCGCCGGTTCGACCACCGGCATCATCGCCAAGGCCGTCGCCTTCCTCACCGACTCCGGGTTCCTCCAGCGCACGGGCGACGACTCCGGAGGGACGTACCGCACCACGGCCCGCTATCAGCTCCAGGTGCGCGACATGGCGGGCAGCGCCGCCATGGCCGAACTGCTCGAACTGGGCGTCGTCCCCGTCACCGACGGCTCGGCGACGCTGCTGCCGCCCGAAGACACCGACGACCTGGAGCTGGCCGCGGACGCGGGACTGCCCTTCCACTCCTGAGCGACCCCGCCCCGAGGCCCGGCCCGACGCGCCGGTTCACCTCACCTCCCCGCCGTTCCCCACGACTTACGACGAGAGTCCGCCGCCATGTACGAGCTGTCCCGGATCCGCCTCTACTCCATCGGTCCGGCCGGTGCGCGCTACGCCGACACCGTGCTCGACCTGCGCGGCGTGGGCGCCGAGGTGCCCGACCCCGCACCCACGCAGGCGGAGTTCTTCGAGGACGAGCCCGTCGGTCCGCCGCGCCGCCCGGCCCCCGCCGGCGTCCTCTTCCTGGAGAACGGCGGCGGCAAGTCCGTCCTGCTCAAGCTGATCTTCTCGGTGATGCTGCCGGGCCACCGCAACACGCTCGGCGGCGCCAGCTCCGGAGTGCTGCGCAAGTTCCTCCTCGCCGACGACTGCGGGCACGTCGCCCTGGAGTGGCAGCACACCCTGACCGGCGAGTGCGTGGTCGTCGGCAAGGTCAGCGAGTGGCGCGGGCGGCAGGTCTCCAACGACCCGCGGAAGTTCGCCGAGGCCTGGTACTCCTTCCGGCCGGGACCCGGCATGAGCCTGGACTCCCTGCCGGTCGCCGAGTCCACCGCGGTCCGGCCCGCCGCCGAGGGCGCCTCGGGCGCACGGGGACGCCGGCGCACCATGAAGGGCTTCCGCGACGCGCTGACCGAGGCGGTCAAGGTCTACCCCCACCTCGAAGTGCACTGGGAGGAGATCCACGACCGCTGGAACGAACACCTCGGCGACCTCGGCCTCGACCCCGAACTCTTCCGCTACCAGCGCGAGATGAACGCCGACGAGGGCGAGGCCGCGGGCCTCTTCGCCGTCAAGAAGGACTCCGACTTCACCGACCTGCTGCTGCGCGCCGTCACCGACACCCGGGACACCGACGGCCTCGCCGACCTCGTCCACGGCTTCGGCAACAAACTGGGCCGCCGCGCCGAGCTGATGGCCGAAAGGGACTTCACCGCGGGCTCCGTGGATCTGCTCGGACGCATCGTGGAGGCCACCGGGACGCGCTCACGCGCGCGTGACGTACACGCGGGCGCCGAGCGCAGGACCCGCACCCTGGCCCGCAGGATCGCCGCCCGCGCCGTCGAGGAGCGCGGCCGCGCGGCCACGCTCGCCGAGCAGGTCACGGCCGCCGCCCACACCGTCACCGAGGCCGAGCGCGCCCGCGGCAAGAGCGCCCTCATCTCCGCCGAACTGGCCTACCGCCACGCCTCGCTGGCGCTCACCGCCGCGGAGAAGGCCGCCGCGGCCCAGCGCCGCGAGCTCGCCGACGCCCGTACGCTGCACTCCGCCTGGCAGGCAGCCGAAGCAGTCCTCAGGCACCGCGCCGCGGCCGACCGCTCCGCGCGCGTGGCCGCCGCGATCCGCGAGGCCGAGCGCGACGCGGCGCCCGCGCTCGCCGCTCGCGCGCAGGCCGCGTCCGATCTCGTACGGGTCCTGCACACCGCGGCCGAAGGCGCCGAGAACCTCGCCAACGAAGAGGAGGAGCGCTCCGCCGCCCTCCAGGAGACCGGCGAGACCGCGCACCGCGACGCCACCGTCGCCGCCACCGAGGCCCAGCGGGCCCGCAGCGAGGCGGGACACCTGCGCCAGCGCCTCACCGAGGTCGAGCAGGAGACCGCCGAGGCCGTCCGCGCGGGCTGGCTCGACGACACCGCCCCCGACGCCGACCCGGCCCGCGCCGCCCTGGCCGCGAGCGACGCCGAGAAGACCGCGGTCGCCGCCTGGGACACCGCGCGTGAGGCCGCCCGCCGGGCCGCCGACCAGGCCAAGGAGGCCGCCGCCGTCGAAGCGAAGGCCGAGCTGACGGCCGCCCGCGCCTCTGATGCCGCGACCGCCGCCGAGGCCGCCCACGACGCCGAGCGCCGGGCCGCCGAGTCCATCGCCGGGGACGAGCGGCTCGCCGAACTGCTCAGCCTGCCCGCGAAGCAGGGGGGCGGCGGCGTGCCCGCACCCCGCCGAGGGACCGATGTCCCGCGCGGGGACACCCTCACCGTGGCGGAGCTCGACCGCTGCGCCGACGACCTGCGCGCGCTCCTCGACGAGGGCGTCGCCTCCGCCGAGCGGCAGCTCTTCGACCTGCGCACCGCGGCGGCCGACGACTCCCGCATCCTCGGCGCCCTCGGCGACGGCGGACTGCTCCCGCCGGGACCCGACGTCCTCGCCACCGTCGAATTCCTCGGCGAGCACGGCATCCCCGCCCTGCCCGGCTGGCGCTACCTCGCGCAGGCCGTCGACCCCGCCGACCACGCGCGCGTGCTCGCCGCGCGGCCCGAGCTCGTCGACGGCGTGGTCATCACCGACCCCGCCACGCACGCCCGCGCCCGCGAGGCCCTCGCCGACGCCGCGCTGCTGCCCCGCTCCGCCGTCGCCGTCGGCACCGCCGCGGCCCTCCTCGCCCCGACCCCGGGCGAACAGGCCGCGGACAGCGGCGTCTTCCTCGTACCGCCGAACCCGGCCATGCACGACGAGCACGCAGCCGACGAGGAGCGCCACGCCCTGCGTGCGCGGGCCGCCCGGCGCGACGAGGAGATCCGGGCGCTGGCCGTGCGGCTCGGCAAGGACCGCGAGCTGGCCGCCCGCCTCGCCTCCTGGCGCGGCGGCTGCCCGAGCGGACGCCTCGTGGAGCTCGCCACCGCCGCCGAAGAGGCGCGCGCCTTCGCCGAGGAGGCCGAGGCCGAGCTGACCGAGGCCCGCACCGCACGCGCCGAGGCCGACGAGGCCGCCGGAGAGGCGGCACGCGTGCGTGACGAGCGGCAGGAGGCCGCCCAGCGCGCCCGACGCGCCGCCGACGCCCTGGCGGGCCTCGCGTTCCGCCTCCGCGAGCGGGCCGGCTGGCAGGCCAAGCTGCGCGAACTGGCCGACGACGCCGCCGAGTCGGAGGCCCGCGCCCAGACCTGCCTGGACCGCGCCCGCGCCGCCGACGAGGACCGGCGCGCCGCCCAGCGCGCCGCCGACGACGCCCGCCGCACCGCCCGCGCCCTGCGCGCCGAGCGCGCCGAGATCGCCGGCGCCCCGGAGGACGTCCCGGCCGACCCCGAGGCCCCGAAGACGTCGCTGCCCGCGCTCCGCGAGGCCTACCGCGCGGCCTCGCAGCTCTACGAGAAGGTGGGCGTCGGCGCCGACCTCCGTGCCGAGCAGGCCCGCGCGGAGAGCGACGAGAGCGCCGCCCTCGCCGAGCTGAACCGGCTCAGCAACAAGGTCCGCACCCGCGCGGCCCTGCTCCTCGAAGGCACCGACGGCTCCGACGGCCCGTCCCGGCAGGCCGCCGCCGCGCGCGCGGAGGCCCAGGTCCAGCTCATCGAGGCACGCGCCGCCACCGCGAGCGAGCAGCTCGGCCGGCTGCGCGGCGAGGCCGAGCGGCACGCCCCCGAGGACGGCGAGGCGCACACCGAGCTCCCCGAGGACCTCGTCCCCGCCGACGCCGAGCAGGCCCAGACGCTCCTTCGCGCCGCCGCGGGTGAACTGGCCGCGCACACCGAGGCGTTGACCACAGCCAAGGACGCCCACGCCGCGCTGCTGCGCACCCACCGCGCCACCGAGGACGCCACGGGCGGCTTCGACGAGACCGCCGCCCTCCTGCGCGACCTGCTGCGCGAGCACCACGAGGACCCCGAGGAGGAGCCCGAGGCCTACCCCGGCACCCTGGAGGAGGCCCGCCAGGCCGCCGCCGAGGCACGCCGCTCACTGCGCGGCTGCGCCGCCGACCTGTCCACCGCCGAGTCCGCCGTCCGCGAGGCGAGCGACATCCTCGTACGGCATGCCAACGCGACGCGGTACGAGCAGGTCCGCACCCCCGCCCGGCAGCAGATCCGGGAGCTGCCCGCATCCGCGCTGCCCGAGCACGCCAAGAAGTGGGCGGACGCGTTCGCGCCCCGGCTGCGCGTCCTCACCGACGAGCTGGAGCAGCTGGAGCGCAACCGCGACAGCATCGTCGACCGCCTGCGCGGCCTCGTCGAGTCGGCCCTCGCCACGCTGCGGTCCGCCCAGCGCCTGTCCCAGCTGCCCGAGGGGCTCGGGGAGTGGTCGGGCCAGGAGTTCCTGCGGGTCCGCTTCGAGGAGCCCGACCAGGCCACGCTCGTCGAGCGGCTCGGCGAGGTCATCGACGAGGCCACACGCGCGGCGGTGAAGAAGAACTCCGACATGCGGCGCGACGGCATGTCCCTCCTGCTCCGCGGTGTGCAGGCCGCCCTCGAACCGCGCGGCGTCGCCGTCGAGATCCTCAAGCCGGACGCCGTGCTGCGCGCCGAGCGCGTGCCGGTCGGACAGATGGGCGACGTGTTCTCCGGCGGCCAGCTGCTCACCGCCGCCATCGCCCTCTACTGCACAATGGCGGCGCTGCGCAGCAACGACCGGGGCCGCGACAAGCACCGGCACGCCGGCACGCTCTTCCTGGACAACCCCATCGGCCGCGCCAACGCCACGTATCTGCTGGAGCTCCAGCGGGCCGTCTCCGACGCGCTCGGGGTGCAGCTCCTCTACACGACCGGACTGTTCGACACGACGGCGCTCGCGGAGTTCCCGCTGGTCATCAGGTTGCGGAACGACGCGGACCTGCGGGCGGGCCTGAAGTACATCAGCGTCGAGGAGCACCTGCGCCCGGGCCTGCCCCAGCAGGACCCGGACGGCGAGACGGTGCACGGGGAGATCACGGCGACGCGGATGTACAAGCGCCCGGCTGCGACCGGCCGGCGAGCCGCCCGGTGAGCCACTCGTGGAAGAGGCCGATGTGGTGCTCGGTCGGCACGAGCACCCCGCCCTCGCGGTAGGCGCGTGACGCCATCGCGGGCTGGGTGCGCTCGCAGGCCGCGAAGTCCTGGGCGTTGACCCGGTGGAAGAGCTCCACGGACTTCGACAGGTCGGCGCCGGACGCGACGACGTCGGGCGCGTACAGCCAGTCGCACTCGACGGTCGTGCGGTCCTCGGCCAGCGGGAACATCCGGTGCAGGATCACGTGGTCGGGGACGAGGTTGATGAACACGGTGGGCTTCACGGTGATCGCGTAGTAGCGGCGGTCCTGGTCGTCCTCGACCTCGGGCAGGCGGCCGAAGCCCGCGCTGCCGTCGACCGTGAAACCGCAGGCCTCCTCGGCGAACGCGGCGCCGTGCCCCACGTAGTACTGCGCGGCGAACCCCTCCGCGAACTCCGGGAGCACGTCCGTCAGTTCGGGGTGGATGGTCGCGCAGTGGTAGCACTCCATGAAGTTCTCGACGATCAGCTTCCAGTTGGCCCGCACGTCGTACGTGACGCGCTTGCCGAGCGCGAGCCGCTCGACGCCGTAGCGCTCGATGGACGCCGTGTCGCCCAGTCGTTCGACCGCCGAGCCGATGACCGTCTCCTCGAACGAGGGCGGCTCCTCGGCGAGACAGACCCAGGCATAGCCCAGCCACTCCCGCAGGGCCACCTTGACCAGGCCGTACGAGGAGCGGTCCACGTCCGGCATCCTGACCAGGTTGGGCGCGGCGATCAGCTTGCCGTCGAGGTCGTACGTCCAGGCGTGGTACGGACACTGAAGGGACCGGCGGACCTGCCCGGACTCCTCGGTGCACAGCCGGGCGCCCCGGTGGCGGCAGACGTTGAGGAACGCGCGCAGCTCCCCGGTGCGGGAGCGGGTGAGCAGCACGCTCTCGCGGCCCACCCGTACCGTGCGGAAGGCGCCCGGCGCGTCCAGGTCGGCGCAGCGCGCCGCGCAGAACCACAGGGCCTCGAAGACGTGTTCCTGCTCCTGCCGGAAGATCTCCGGATCGGTGTAGTAGCGGCCGGGGAGGGTGGCGATGAGGCTCGGCGGCAAGGGGGTCGTCGTCACGGTTCTCGTACTCCTCACGCGGGCGCGGCGGCCGGACGGCTGGGGTCGAAGAGCTCGATGGGGTGGCCGGTGGTGCCGTCCAGGGCCAGATCGGCGACGATCTCGCCGACCACGGGCACGAACTTGAAGCCGTGCCCCGAGAAACCGGCCGCGACGGTCACCGAAGCGGGGTGCGCCGGATGGCGCGCGATGACGAAGTGCTCATCGGGGGTGTTGGAGTACATGCAGGTCGCGGCCTTGAGGAAGCGGCCGGGCAGCGACGGGATCAGCCGGCCCACCTGGTCGGCCATCGCGGCCACCTCATGGTCGTGGACCGTCCGCTCGATGGTCTCCGGCGTGCAGGGCGTGCCCTTGCGGAAGAACGCCACCTTCGCACCGAGGCCGGGCCCGTCGATGGACGGGAAGCCGTACACCTGGACGCCCTGAGCGTCCTCCCAGATGTAGATCGGGTGGTTCTCCGGAAGGAAGGGCCCCACCCCGCCGTCCGGCTGGAACCAGTACATGACCTGCCGCTCGATCGTGAACGGAACCCCCAGATCCGTGAGCAGCCCCGGCGCCCACGCACCCGGGCAGATCACGAGCTGTCCGGCCGTGTAGACGTCCTCGGCGGTGTGCACGCGCACTCCGTCCCGGTACGGCTCCCACCGGGTCATCGGCTCGTCGAAGTGCAGGTCGGCGCCCTGCCGGGTGGCGAGTTGGAGGTGCGCGGCGACCGTGTTCTCGGGGCGTACGAGACCGGCCCGCGCCTCGTACAGGGCCACCTCGTCGTCGCGGGGCGTGAGGGTGGGGAAGCGGCGGCGGATCTCCTTCGCGTCGAGGAGTTCGTGCGGCAGGTCCCACCGCTCGGCGGAGAGCAGCGATCCGGAGACCGGGCGGCTCTCGGGGCGGCCGATCATCACACCGCCGCAGAGCGTGGCGATCTCGCGGCCGGTGTCCTGTTCGAGGCGGTCGTACAGCTCGTAGGAGCGCAGCAGCAGCGGTACGTAGGCGGGGTCCTCGAAGTAGGACTGCCGGGTGATGCGCGAACCGCCGTGGCTGGAGCCGCGCTGGTGGACGGGGCCGAACTTCTCCAGGCCGAGGACGCGGACACCGCGCGCGGACAGATGGTGCGCCGCGGCGCTGCCCATGCCGCCGAGGCCGATCACGATCACGTCGTAGGTGGGGGACACCGGAAGCCTCCAGGCAGGTGGTCGGTCGGGGGACGTCGGAAACGCCCTAGCGGCGGATGCGGGTCATCTCCGGGTCGAACAGCGGTTCCTCGGCGACCGTCGCGGGCACCTTCTCGCCGAAGTACTCGATGCCGACGCCCGCGCCGGCCTCCAGCGGCGGCAGCCAGGCGTACGCGACGCAGCGGCCCAGCGTGTAGCCGTAGGCGGCGCTGGTGACATACCCGGAGGGGACGCCGTCGACGTACACCGGCTCCTTGCCCAGGACGACGGCGGCCGGATCGTCCAGGAGCAGCGGGGTGAGCCTGCGCCTCGGCGCGCCCATGGCCTCCAGCGCCGCGCGGCCCACGAAGTCGCCCTTGTTCATGCGGACGGCGAAGCCGACACCCGCCTCGTAGGGGTTGTGTTCGGTGGTCATGTCGTGGCCCCAGGCGCGGTACCCCTTCTCCAGGCGCAGGCTGTTGAAGGCGGAGCGGCCGGCCGCGACGACGCCGTGCGCGCGCCCCGCCTCCCACAGCGTGTCCCAGAGGTGGAGCCCCAGATCGGCGGTGGTGTACAGCTCCCAGCCCAGTTCACCGACGTAACTCAGGCGCATCGCGGTCACCGGGACGTGCCCGACGTACGTCTCCTTGGCCCTGAAGTAGCCGAACGCCTCGTGCGAGAAGTCGTCGCGGGTCAGCGGCTGGACGAGGGCGCGGGCCAGCGGACCCCAGACGCCGACGCAGCACGTCCCCGAGGTGATGTCCCTGAGGTGTACGTCGGCGGGGGCGTGCCGCAGCAGCCAGTCCAGGTCGGCGGGGGAGTTGGCGCCCACCTGGAAGCGGTCGGGCCCGAGCCGCGCCACGGTCAGGTCGGAACGGATGCCGCCGGCCTCGTCGAGCAGCAGGGTGTACGTGACCGAGCCCGGCCGCTTGGCGAGGTTGTTGCTGGTCATGCGCTGGAGGAAGGCGAGCGCGCCGGGCCCCGCGACCTCCAGGCGGCGCAGGGGCGTCATGTCGTAGAGGGCGACCCCCTCGCGGGTGGCGCGCGCCTCGGCCGCCGCGACGGGGGACCAGTACCTGGCCGCCCAGGCGTCGCGCTCGGGCACCTCGATGTCCTCGGCGAGAGCGGCGTTGGCCTCGTACCAGTGCGGGCGCTCCCAGCCGCCGCCCTCCAGGAAGACCGCGCCGAGCTCCCGCTGGCGGACGTGGAAGGGGCTGACCCGTAGGGGACGCGGCCGGTCCAGGGGCTGGAGCGGATGGATGACGTCATAGACCTCGACGAACTGCTGTGCGCCGCGCTCGGCCACGTACGCGGGGGAGCGCTGGGCGTCCTCGAAGCGTGTCAGCTCGCATTCGTGCGGGTCGAGTGAGGGGCGGCCGTCGACCATCCACTCGGCGACGGCCCTGGCCACGCCCGCTGAGTGCGTGACCCACACGGCCTCGGCCAGCCAGAAGCCGCGCAGCGCACGGGATTCGCCGATTACGGGCATGCCGTCCGGGGTGAACGAGAAGACGCCGTTGAAGCCCTCCGCGATCTCCGCCGTCCGCAGGGAGGGGATCAGCCGGCGGCAGTCCTCCCAGCTCGGCGCGAAGTCGTCCCAGGTGAAGGGGTACGAGGACGGCATCGACTCGGCGTCGTCGAAGGCGGGGACGGAGAACGGGTCGACGGGCAGCGGGCGGTGGGCGTACGAGCCGATGCCGACGCGGTCGACGTGCTCGCGGAAGTACAGGTCGCGGTCCTGGTGCCGCAGGATGGGCCGCGAGGCCTCCGTACGCGGGTCGTCGACCCCGGCGAGCTCCGGCAGGGGAGCCGTCTTCGCGTACTGGTGGGCGAGCGGAAGCAGGGGCACGTCCACCCCGGCCATCCGCCCGATCACCGGGCCCCAGAAACCGGCCGCCGAGACGACGTGGTCCGCGGGGAAGGTGCCGCGGTCGGTGACGACGGCGGTGACGCGGTCGCCGTCCCTCTCGATGCCGGTCACGGTGTGCCGGTCCAGAAAACGTGCTCCACGCGTGCGTGCCCGTGCCATCTGCGCACGGCAGGCGAGCACCGCGCGGGCAAGGCCGTCGTCCGGCGTGTGGAGTCCGCCGTACACCTGGCCCTCGTCGATCAGCGGCCACAGCTCCTTGCAGCGCCCGGGGCCGACGAGTTCGGCGCGCACGCCCCAGGAGGCGGCGAGACCGGCCTTGCGGTGCAGGTCGGCCCAGCGCTCGGGTGTGGTGGCCAGTTCGAGGCCGCCGACCGGATGGAAACAGGGGAGCCCGTCCACCTCCAGGGAGCCGAACTTCTCCACGGTGTACTTCGCGAACTCGGTCATCGTCCGGGAGGGCCCCGTACGGAAGACGAGACCCGGCGCGTGCGAGGTGGAGCCGCCCGGCGCGGGCAGCGGCCCCTGTTCGAGTACGGTGACGTCGGTCCAGCCGCGGGAGGTCAGCTCGTCGGCGAGGGAGCAGCCGACGATGCCCGCGCCGATGACGACGACGCGCGGCCCTTCGCTCCGGGCGGGGTCCACAGGACCACCACCGACCGCGGGGCTCACAGGACCACCACCGACCGCAGTACCTCGCCCCGCCGCATCCTCGCGAAGGCCTCCTCCACCTGGTCGAGTCCGATCGTCTCGGAGACGAAGCCGCCCAGGTCGAGGCGGCGGCTCAGATACTGGTCGACCAGGATCGGGAAGTCCCGGGTGGGCAGCGAGTCCCCGTACCAGGACGACTTGATGGCGCCGCCGCGCGAGAACAGATCGATCAGCGGCAGCTCGACCACCATCTCCGGATCGGGCACCCCGACCTGCACGAGCACGCCCGCGTGGTCGCGCATGTAGAAGGCCTGTTTGTACGTGGACGGGGTGCCGACCGCGTCGATCGCGACGTCGACCCCGTGGCCGCCGGTCAGCTCGCGGACGGCCTCGACCGGGTCGGTGCCCCGTGAGTTCACGGTGTGCGTGGCGCCGAAGCGCATCGCCCCGTCCAGCTTGGCCTCGTCGATGTCGACGGCGATGACGCGGCGGGCCCCGGCCAGGGACGCCCCGGCGACCGCGGCGTTGCCCACGCCGCCGCAGCCGATGACCGCGACGGTGTCGCCGCGGCCCACCTGACCGGTGTGCACCGCGGCGCCGTAGCCCGCCATGACGCCGCAGCCGATCAGGCCCACCGCCTCGGGCCGCGCGGCCGGGTCGACCTTCACGGCCTGCCCGGCCGCGACCAGCGTCTTCTCGGCGAAGGCCCCGATACCCAGGGCGGGGCTCAGCGCGGTGCCGTCCAGGAGCGTCATGGGCTGCCGGGCGTTGCGTGAGTCGAAGCAGTACCAGGGGCGGCCGCGCAGACAGGAACGGCACGCTCCGCAGGGGGCGCGCCAGGCGATGACCACGTAGTCGCCGGGTGCGAGGCCGGTGACGTCCGGGCCGACCGCCTCGACCGTGCCCGCGGCCTCATGGCCGAGCAGGAACGGGAAGTCGTCGTTGACGGCGCCCTCCCGGTAGTGCAGATCCGTGTGGCAGACCCCGCAGGCCTGCACGGAGACGAGCACCTCACCCGGACCGGGGTCCGGCACGACGATCGTCTGGACCTCGACGGGCGCGCCCCTTTTCACGGCGACGACGGCACGGACCTCGTGGGGCACGGCCAGACTCCTCTGCTGTTGCGCATGGCTCGATGGCATGGGGACGTACGGCTGCTCTACGACGTTGTTGCGTACTGCACGATCGGTTGCGCTATGAGAGACATAGTGGGAACGCCATGAAGAAGGCGTCAAGAGGGTGGAGTTAAGCGTTCGTAAAACCGTGGAACCCGGCCGATTCCCCTGCGGGAACGCGCGTGGGCGGGGCCAGGAATCCCTGACCCCGCCCACCCGCGCCGGCTCTCCGCCGACGGCTCATGCCGGCTCGGGCCGGCCGTCCGCCCGGCGGCCTGTGCCGGCTCGGGGCCGGTCGCCCGCCCGTCCGCGCATGCCTTCCCGTGCGGCCGCCGTCAGAAGCCGTACCCCATCCGCCGGGACAGCTCCACGGCCGCCGCCACCGTCCGCTTGGCGACCTCTGTCAGGCGTTCCTCGGTCAGCCGGTACACCGGGCCCGAGGCGCTGAGCGCCCCGATGACCTTGCCGTCGTGCGCGCGCACCGGCGCTGCCACGGCGGCGAGGCCGACCTCGAGCTCCTCGACGGCGACGGCGAAGCCCCGCTCCACGACGGTCTCCAGCTCGCCGCGGAGCGCCACCGTGCCGGTCACCGTCTGCTCGGTGAGGCGCGGCAGCGTGCGCGCCACCATGCCCTCGCGCAGCGTCGTGGGCAGGTGCGCGAGCAGCACCTTGCCGCTGGACGTGGCGTGCAGCGGGGTGCGCCGGCCGAGCCAGTTCTGCGCGGTCACCGAGGCCGGGCCGCGGGCCTGCATGATGTTGACGGCCGCGTCGTCGTCGAGGACCGCGATGTTGACCGTCTCGCCCAGCTCGTCCGCGAGTTCACGGCAGACCGGCGCTCCCTCCTGGGAGATGTCCATGCGCACCGCCGCCGCCCCCGCGAGGCGGAGTACGCCCGCGCCCAGGAAGTACTTGCCGCGGTCCTTGGCCTGGCCCACCAGGCCCCGGTTCTCCAGGACGCCGAGGAGGCGGAAGGCCGTCGACTTGTGCACCCCCAACTCGTCGGCGATCTCGGTGACTCCGGCCTCGCCGTGGCGCGCCAGACTCTCCAGGACGCTCACCGCGCGGTCCACGGACTGGACGGATCCGGCCGCCGCCCTCGGCTGCCTCTCCCGTGTCTCTCCGTCCGGCTCACTGCCGTGATCAGCCTGTTTCCGCGTGCCGGTCATATCTCGACTCTCACCACCTGGCGGCTGTCTTGAGCCGCGTCTTCGGGGAGCCCTTGACGTGACGGGCACCCCGACCGGATTCTGTTGCGTATAGCGCTCCCTCATGCGCCATGTGAAACATGATGTTACCGAAGGGTCTTGACCCCAGAAGGGGTCGGGACCGGGCCGAATGACACCAGAGGGGGGCCCATGATTCCCGTATGCCGCCTCGAAGACCTCCCCGCGGGCGAATCCGTCCGCCTCGACACCACACCGCCCGTCGCGGTGTTCAACGCCGACGGCGAACTCTTCGCCGTCGACGACACGTGCAGCCACCAGGACGCGTCGCTGTCCGAGGGGTGGCTTGAGGGCTGCCTGATCGAATGCCCGCTCCACGCGGCCACTTTCGATCTTCGCACCGGACGCCCCACCTGCCTGCCCGCCCGCAGGCCCGTCCGCACCCACCAGGTGTACGTCGAGGACGGCATGGTCCTCGTCAGCCTGGCCGCCGCCGAGGAGGGATCCGCCGCATGAGCGCAGCCGCCGGGGACCGCATGCGCACCGTCACCGTGGTCGGCGCCTCGCTCGCCGGCCTGTACGCCGCACGGGAGTTGCGCGCCCAGGGCTTCGACGGGCGCCTGGTCGTCGTCGGCGCCGAACCGCACCAGCCCTACGACCGGCCGCCGCTCTCCAAGGACTTCCTCACCGGCGGGACGGACGAGAGCCGACTCGCCCTGAGCGACGCCGAGGAAACGGCGGAGCTGGCCGCCGAGTGGTTCCTCGGCGTACGCGCGCGTGCCCTCGACACGCGCGGACGCACGGTCGTCCTCGACGACGGCCGGACGCTGCCGAGCGACGGCGTGGTCATCGCCACCGGGGCGTCGGCGCGCCGGCTCCCGGGTCCCCCGCTCGATGGCGTCCACACCCTGCGGACCCTCGACGACGCCCGCGCCCTGCGGACCGCGCTCACCGCGGGCACCGGCCCCCGCCGCGTGGTCGTGATCGGCGGCGGCTTCATCGGGGCAGAGACCGCGTCCTCGTGCGTGGCGCTCGGGCATGACGTCACTGTCGTCGAGGCCGCGCCGGCCCCGCTCGCCGCCCAGCTCGGCACCGAACAGGCGCTGGCCTGCGCCCAACTCCACGCGCACGCCGGGGCGCGCCTCCTGACGGGCGTCGGCGTGACCGCGCTGCGGGGCGCTCCGCAGGGACCCGCGGCCGCTGCCCACATCACCTCCGTGGAACTGTCCGACCATCGCGTGCTCCCCGCGGACCTGGTCGTCGTCGGCATCGGGGCGGCACCCAACACGGACTGGCTCGCCGGCTCTCCTCTCTCCCTGGACGACGGTGTGCTCTGCGACGACGGCTGCGTCACCGCGCTGCCCCACGTCGTGGCCGTGGGCGATGTCGCCCGCACCGGCGGAACACGCGCCGAGCACTGGACGAGCGCCACTGAGCAACCCCGCGTGGCCGTACGGAACCTGCTCGCCGGACGCACGGTCGAGACGGCGCGCCCCCTGCCGTACTTCTGGTCGGATCAGTACGGCACCCGCATCCAGTTCGCCGGGCGGCGGCGCGAGCGCGACACCGTACGCCTCGTCGAAGGCTCCCTGGAGACTCCGGACGAGGGCTTCCTGGCCGTCTACGAACGCGCGGGCCGCACCGTGGCGGCTCTCGGGGTCGGCCGCGCCCGGCCGTTCATGAAGCTGCGCAGGAACCTCATGGCCGCCTCGGCCCCGGCCGCCGCCCCGGCCGCGGATTTCGCGGCGGAGCCCGTGGGAACCTGAGTCGGTCCGCTCACCCGGTCCGGGAGGCGCGCCGCGGCGCCGCGGCTCAGGGTCGCGACGGATCGGCTCAGGGCAGCGACAATTCGGCTCAGGAGTGCGACGGCTCGGCTCAGGAGTGCGACAACTGCCCCGCTCCACCGCGCCCACGTATACGTATGCGGGTCTTGCCGCGGGCCGCGATCCGGGCCTGCCTGCGGGCCCGGCGCCGCTCACGCCGCAGCCGCCGTGCCGTACTGCTCGGCATCGACACCACGCCGTGCCGCTGATTCCACACCTGGCGGGTCACCCATACGTCCAGGACACCCCACGTGGCCGCGACCGTGCTGGCCACGCTGCTCAGCACCATCGGGAAGGCGAGCCAGGAACCGGCGAGCGTCGCCAGGACGGCGACCATCGCCTGCACCAGGGTGACCGCCACTATGATCACGGCCCGCACGGCCGCCGTCCGCACGGGATCGGGCAGCCGCCTTCTGCGGGCGGGCTCCTCGACCCACAACGGCGGACGTGGCGCCGCACTCGCCCGCTCCCGCCGGGTGGACTCCCCGACCTCCGCGGCCCTCGTGGCCCCGCTGCCCTCCGACGCCCTGTGGCGCTCTGCCGTGCCCATCATTTCGTCACTCCCCCCGCTGCTTCGCGGCCGTTCACCAACGCACTGCGGGCCCCGGGCAGGCCCCCATGGATTGAACTCATCTCTGGTTGCCCGGTTTGCCGCGCTATACACCGCCTGCCGGCGGACCGCCCTCTGCATGAAGGACGAATGGGAGATCGGAAAGATTCCCCCGTCTGTTCCGTACAGCGAAGAAAATCGGCCAACTGGCATGCCCGGCGCGGGGGATGGGCGCGGGTGGCATGCACCACATGGTGGGGCGCAATAGTCCGGAATGAAGGGACAACTGGCGACGCCCATTTCGCGTCACGGCCGAAAAGTGTTCGGATGCGTCTTCGAGTTGCTCGTGAGTCAGTAGTAGGCTCGCGCCGTTTGTTGACGCACATGTGTGCCCCTGGCCCATGCAATGGTCGCAGGGGGCCGATCTGGGGGAGGCCATGCGCTTTCGCGGGAAGTCCATCCGCCGGAAGATCGTGGCACTGCTGCTCGTGCCGCTGGTTTCCCTGACAGCGATCTGGGGTTTCGCAACAGTCATCACCGGCCGCGAGGCGAGCAGGCTCCTCGACACCGCCAACGTCGTGGAGAAGATCGGTTACCCGATCGAGGACACGATCCGCGTGGTCCAGCAGGAGCGCCGCCAGACGCTGGTCTACCTCGCCGACCCGCGCGCCTCCGACGCCCTCGCGGCCCTGCGCCGCAGCCGGACCGCGACCGACGACGTGATCGCCGACGTCCGCGAGAACAGCAAGGACTCCGGCGTCCTCGACAGCATCGACGGCAACTCGCACACCCGCCTCACCGCGCTGGTGGACGCCTTCGACGGCGTCGAGTCGCTGCGCCGCACCGTCGAGGAGGGCACGATCTCCCGGGCCGGCGCCCTGAAGATGTACACCAAGCTGATCGACCCCTGCTTCGGGCTGCTCACCACCCTCAACGGCTTCGCCGGTCTTGAGGACGTGAGCTTCGACCAGCAGGGCCGCGCGCTCGTCGGTGTCTCACGCGCGCGTGAACTGCTCTCCCGCGAGGACGCGATGATCGGCTCGGCGCTCGTCGCCCGGCGGCTCACCAAGTCCGAGCTCCAGCAGGTCGCCGAGCTCAGGGCACAGCGCACGCTGCTCTACGAGGTGAATCTCGCGCCCCTTCCCCAGGACGAACGCGCCCGCTACGAGCGCTACTGGAACGGCGCCGAGACCACGCAACTGCGCAAGGCCGAGAAGGACATCGTCGCGTCCACGCCCGGCACCCCGAAGACGGTGACGTCCGCCCACTGGGACGAGACGGCGGGCCGGGTGCTCAAGCAGCTCGCCGAGCGCGACGTCGCGGCCAGCGACCGCTTCAAGGACCGCGTGGAACCGGCCGCCTTCGACGTGGTCGTGCGCCTCGTCCTGGCCGGCGTGCTCGGTCTGCTGGCGCTCCTGGTGTCGCTCATCGTCTCCGTACGCATCGGCCGCAGCCTCATCCGCGACCTGCGCCGCCTGCGCCTGGAGGCCCACGAGGCCTCCGGCGTCCGGCTGCCCGGCGTGCTGCGCCGCCTGGCCGCGGGCGAACAGGTGGACGTCGAGACCGAGGCGCCCCGGCTCACGTACGAGAAGGACGAGATCGGGCAGGTCGGCCAGGCGCTCAACACCCTTCAGCGCGCCGCCGTCGAGGCCACCGTCAAACAGGCCGACCTGCGGCGCGGCGTCTCCGAGGTCTTCGTCAACCTCGCCCGCCGCAGCCAGGTCCTGCTGCACAAGCAGCTCACGCTCCTCGACACCATGGAGCGCAGGACCGAGGACACCGACGAACTGGCCGACCTCTTCCGCCTCGACCACCTGACCACCCGCATGCGCCGGCACGCCGAGGGCCTGGTCATCCTCTCCGGCGCCGCCCCCTCGCGGCAGTGGCGCAAACCCGTCCAGCTCATGGACGTCGTCCGCGCGGCCGTCGCCGAGGTCGAGGACTACGAGCGCATCGAGGTCCGCAGGCTGCCCCGCATCGCGGTCACCGGACCCGCCGTCGCCGACGTCACGCACCTCATGGCCGAACTCCTGGAGAACGCCACGGTGTTCTCGCCCCCGCACACCGCGGTGCAGGTCCTGGGCGAGCACGTCGCCAACGGCTTCACCCTGGAGATCCACGACCGGGGCCTCGGCATGACCGCCGACGCCCTGCTCGACGCCAACCTCCGGCTCGCCGAGACCCCCGAGTTCGAACTGTCCGACACCGACCGGCTCGGCCTCTTCGTGGTCAGCCGGCTCGCCCAGCGCCAGCGGGTCCGCGTCTCCCTCCAGCCCTCGCCGTACGGCGGCACGACCGCCGTCGTCTTCATCCCCGAGTCCCTGCTCACCGACGACGTCCCCGACACCGGCGGCGTCGGCTTCCGGCTCGACCGCCCCCAGGCCAAGGAGCCCCTGGCGAGCGCCGACAAGGCCGCGGACCGCGCGGCCGCCCTCGCCCAGGTGCCCGTACAACTGCCCGGACTGCCCGCCTCCGTGCTCGACGGCCCCGTGGAGCTGGAGGCACCCGTCGGAATGGCGGACCTCGACGCCTTCCCCGGGGCGCTCGGCGACGAGGACAGTGAGCGCGGCGGCCTCTTCCGCCCGCGCCGCAGGGTGGCCGGCACGCCCGGTGAGCAGCACCAGCAGGCCCGCGACGTCCGGGAGCCCGGCCGTGCCGAGCCCACCCGCGCCGACGCCGCGCAGACCCGCGACGACGATCTCGACGAGGACGCCCACACCGGCGGCCTCGTGCCGCTGCCGCGCCGCAGGACCCCGAAGCTGGTCAGGTCCAACGGCCGTCCCGTCACGCACAACAGGCCCCAGGACAACCGGTCCAGGGACGGCAGGCCGCAAGACGGCAGGCCGCAAGAGGGCCGGTCGCAGGACAGCCGGTTCCCGGACGGCTTCCCGCCGGCCCCCGCGGCGGCGGACGAGACCCCGGAGCCCCCGCGGGCGTCCGGGCCGCACTCCGCCTGGCCCGACCTGTCCCCGCCGCACCGCGACGTCACCGAGGGCGGCCCGGCACCGGACCTGCCCCGGCGCGCCCGCCGCACCGGTCCGCAGGGCGGTGCCGTCACCGACCGCCCCGCGCAGGGCCGCGGTACCCCGGCCGAGAGCAGGCCACGCTCCGCCCCGGTGCCCGTCGCGGACGCCGGCCAGGACCGGAGCACCCCCATGACCGCCCCGGGCGGACTGCCCCGCCGCGTCCGGCAGGCAAACCTCGCCCCGCAGTTGAAGGACGGCCCCGACCGCCGCTCCGACCGCGCCGAGACCCGGCCGGAGGAACGGGACGCGGAGGAGGTACGCAGCCGCATGGCCTCGCTCCAGCGGGGCTGGCAGCGCGGCCGCGACGAGAATGCCGCAGGCGAAGACGCCACCGACGGCACAGCACCAGGAACGACATCTGAGGGGGACGGTCGATGACCGCACCGAAGGCCGACGCACGCATCGCCAGGACCGGGGCGGTCAGGGAGCTGAACTGGCTCCTCGACGACTTGGTGCAACGCGTCGCCAGCATCCGCAAGGCGCTCGTGCTCTCCGGCGACGGCCTGCCCACCGGCGTGTCCAAGGACCTGACCAGAGAGGACAGCGAGCATCTCGCCGCCGTCGCCTCCGGGTTCCACAGCCTCGCCAAGGGCGTGGGCAGGCACTTCGAGGCGGGCAGGGTCCGCCAGACCGTGGTCGAGCTCGACGACGCCTTCCTCTTCGTCACGGCCGCGGGCGACGGGAGCTGTCTCGCCGTCCTCGCGGACGCCGACTCCGACGTCGGCCTCGTCGCGTACGAGATGACGTTGCTGGTCAAGAGGGTGGGTGTGCATCTGGGGACGGCGCCGCGCACGGACCTGCATGCGGGAGGGTAGTGGGAGGGCATGAGCCACGACGGTCGAGGAACGCACAGAACCAAGGCACTGTGGGGGACATCCGGAACGGCCGGGACCCCGGGGACGCAGGAGACGCACCGCTGGTTCGACGACGAGGCCGGACCGGTGGTGCGCCCGTACGCCATGACGCGCGGGCGCACCACGAGCCCGGGTCAGCACCGCCTCGATCTCATCGCGGTCGTGATCGCCGAGGCGCAGCTGTCCGGCGACCACGAGGCGGACCAGACGCTGTCCCCGGAGCACGTGGACATCGTCGACCTCTGCCGTGACACGCCTCAGTCGGTCGCCGAGCTGGCGGCCGAACTCGACCTGCCCATCGGGGTGGTGCGGGTCCTGATCGGGGATCTCGTCGACGACGAACTGGTGCACGTGACCCGGCCCGTGCCCCCCGCCGAGCTGCCGGACGAGAGTATTCTGCGCGACGTGATCAGCGGCCTCCGGGCGCTCTGATCAGCGCGGAAGCGGGAGAGACGACGTGACTGGCCGGCAGTTACGGGGCGGCACCGGAAACGGACCGGCCCCGCGCGACACCACTGATGCAGGAGAAGTGAGCGATGATCTTCAGGCGTTCTGAGCGCGGCAAGGCCCCCGTCGAGCCGGTCACGCTGAAGATCCTGGTGGCCGGAGGCTTCGGCGTCGGCAAGACGACCCTGGTCGGCGCGGTCAGCGAGATCAAGCCGCTGCGCACCGAGGAGACCCTCAGCGAGGCGGGCCGCCCCATCGACGACACGAGCGGCGTGGCGGGCAAGCACACCACGACGGTGGCGATGGACTTCGGCCGCATCACCCTGCGCGACGACCTGGTCCTGTATCTCTTCGGCACCCCGGGCCAGGACCGCTTCTGGTTCCTCTGGGACGAGCTGGCCACCGGTGCGCTCGGGGCCGTGGTCCTCGCCGACACCCGCCGCCTGGAGGACTGCTTCGCCGCCGTCGACTACTTCGAGCGGCGCTCCATACCGTTCGTCATCGGCGTCAACTGCTTCGACGACGCCTCGCGCTACCCGGCTGACGCCGTCCGGCAGGCCCTCGACATCGACGGTGACGTACCCGTCGTGCTGTGCGACGCCCGTGAGCGCGAGTCCGTCAAGGACGTCCTCATCGGTGTCGTCGAACACGCCATGGCGGCCGCGGCGGCCGTCCGCGAGCCCGCCACCACCTGACGGTCCACGACCCGTACCCCCGCCGACCGGGGTACGGGCCGCGGCTCCGCGCGGCTCAGCTCTCCCCGTCCTCCAGCCAGCCGAAGCTGCGTTCCACGGCCTTGCGCCAGTTGTGGAACTCCTTGTCCCGCGCGGTCGCCTCCATCCGCGGCGACCACTCGACGTCCTGCTGCCAGTGCGCCTTGAGTTCGTCGAGGTCGTTCCAGACACCGGTGGCGAGCCCGGCCGCGTAGGCGGCGCCCAGGCACGTCGTCTCGGACACCTTAGGACGGATCACCGGCACTCCCAGAACGTCCGCCTGGTGCTGCATCAGCAGGTTGTTCTTGGTCATGCCGCCGTCCACCTTCAGGGTGGTGATCCGCACCCCGGAGTCCTGGTACATGGCGTCGACGACCTCACGGGTCTGCCAGCTCGTGGCCTCGAGGACCGCGCGCGCCAGGTGCGCCTTGGTGACGTACCGGGTCAGGCCGGTGACGACGCCACGCGCGTCCGAGCGCCAGTACGGAGCGTAGAGGCCGGAGAACGCCGGGACGATGTACGCGCCGCCGTTGTCGTCCACGCTCGCCGCGAGGGTCTCGATCTCGTCCGCGCTGCGGATGATGCCGAGCTGGTCGCGGAACCACTGCACCAGGGCGCCCGTGATCGCGATGGACCCCTCGAGGCAGTACACGGGCGCCTCGGAGCCGATCTTGTAGCCCATGGTGGTCAGCAGCCCGTTCTTGGAGGCCACGGGCCGGTTGCCGGTGTTGAGCAGCAGGAAACTGCCGGTGCCGTACGTGTTCTTGGCCGTCCCCGTGTCGTAGCAGGCCTGCCCGAAGACGGCCGCCTGCTGGTCGCCGAGCGCGGAGGCGACGGGCACTCCGGAGAGCTGCCCCACGGCCGTCCCGTACACCTCGGACGACGACCTGATCTCCGGCAGGACCGCCTCGGGCACGTTCATCGCCGACAGGATCGACGCGTCCCACTGGAGCGTCTCCAGGTTCATCAGCATGGTGCGGCCCGCGTTGGTGACGTCGGTGACGTGTTTGCCGCCGTCGGTGCCGCCCGTGAGGTTCCAGATCAGCCAGGAGTCGATGGTGCCGAAGGCGATCTCGCCCCGTTCCGCGCGGGCCCGGAGCCCCGGCACGTTGTCGAGCAGCCAGGCCGCCTTGGGCCCGGAGAAGTAGCTGGCGAGCGGCAGCCCGGTCTGCTCACGGAAGCGGTCCTGGCCGTCCGAGCCGCCCAGTTCGTTGCAGAGCGCCGCGGTGCGGGTGTCCTGCCAGACGATGGCGTTGTGCACGGGCTTGCCCGTGGCCCGGTCCCACAGCACGGTCGTCTCACGCTGGTTGGTGATGCCGAGCGCGCTCAACTGGTCGGCGCGGAGCCCGGCCTTGGCGATCGCCCCCGCGACCACCGCCTGCACCTTGGACCAGATCTCGGTGGCGTCGTGCTCCACCCAGCCGGGCTTGGGGAAGATCTGGCGGTGCTCGCGCTGGTCCACGGCGACGATCGCGCCGTCCTGGTCGAAGATGATGCAGCGACTCGAAGTGGTGCCCTGGTCGATCGCGGCGACGAATTTCTCGGAGCTCTCCGGCATGGCTACCCCTTGATGACCCTTGAAGAGAAGACTCAGAACGCTGCGTTTGAACTTAGAAGGCTGCGTTGTAGATGAGGCCCGCGAGGGCTCCGCCGATCAGCGGCCCCGCCACCGGGACCCAGGCGTAGCTCCAGTCGGACGTGCCCTTGTTGGGGATCGGCAGGAACGTGTGTACGACGCGCGGACCGAGGTCGCGCGCCGGGTTGATCGCGTAACCCGTGGGTCCGCCGAGCGAGAGACCGATGCCGACGACGAGGAAGGCCACGATCAGCGTCTGTATGCCCGATTCGCCGAGTCCCTTGGTGAGACCGAAGGCGAGGATCGGCAGTACCAGCGCGATGGTCGCGATGACCTCGGTGATGAGGTTGGCGACCGGGTTCCGGATTTCCGGGATGGTGGAGAAGATGCCCAGCGTGGGCGTCGGTTCGTGCGCGCCCGCGCCGGCCGCCTCGTCCTTCGCGCTCCGCGTGACGTTGGCGTTGAACTGCGCGAGGTACACGAGGTACGCGAGCACGGCGCCGAGCATCGCGCCGACCATCTGGCCGAGCACATAGATCCAGACCTTGTCCCACTTGTCGGTGTCGATGGCGATGCCGAGCGTGACGGCGGGGTTGAGGTGGCCGCCGGAGAGCGGGCCCGCGGTGTAGGCGCCCGCGAGCACGCCGAAACCCCAGCCGAAGGCGATGACGACCCACCCGGAGGCCTTCGCCTTCGAATGGCTGAGCGTGACGGCGGCGCACACGCCGGCGCCGAGCAGAATCAGGATCGCGGTGCCGATGACCTCACCGATGAAGATGTCCCCGTTTGAGTACATGGCGGCTCCTAGGCCCTCGCCCGGGGCGGTGCGCCCCGGTACTCCGTGCACGGTGCGGTTCCCACGACTGCTGCCTGGATGGGCCCGGCTGTCGGAGCCGAGGGCGAAAGTCTCCGCACTCCGCCCGGCGGCCATCACAAGCGCGCCGTGGCAGTCGCATCGCCCATGGGGGGATACCCCGTTGACCAGGGTCTTCGTACGGACCCTTCGCGCGCAGAGGCTCTGAGCGCCGGAGCCGAGGTGCGGCGACGCCGACTGACACCCGGAAGTGTTCACCGGTGGTGATGGAGCGTCAAGGTCGCGGACGGCAACGGTTAACCGGTGCGACGGCTTCCCCCCGCGACGCCCGCGCGGCGGACCCGGACCTCTGCCGAGAGGCTCGACGCACGGCGGCCACGGGCGCGCTCACCGTACGGCGACCACCGAGGACCCGTGCCCGAAGAGACCCTGGTTCGCGGTGATCCCCACACGGGCCCCCTCCACCTGCCTCGCCCCTGCCTCACCCCGCAACTGCCACGTCAGCTCGCACACCTGGGCGATGGCCTGCGCGGGCACGGCCTCTCCGAAGGAGGCGAGGCCTCCGCTGCTGTTCACCGGCACACGCCCGCCCGGAGCCGTCACCCCGTCGCGCAGCAGCTTGGCCCCCTCACCCTCGCCGCAGAGCCCCAGATCCTCGTACCACTGCAACTCCAGCGCGGTCGACAGGTCATAGACCTCCGCCAGGGATATGTCCTCGGGGCCTATCCCCGCTTCTTCGTACGCCGCACGCGCGATGGACGCACGGAACGTCCGGTCGGCGGGGGCGACGGCGGCGGCCGAGTCCGTGGCGATGTCCGGCAGGTCGAGCACCGTGTTCGGATAGGTCGGCGTGACGGTGGAGACCGCGCGGACGCGCACGGGGTCCGGCGCCCCGTGCCGCCGCGCGAAGTCCATGCTGGACAGGACGAGGGCGGCCGCCCCGTCCGAGGTGGCGCATATGTCGAGCAGCCGCAGCGGATCGGCGACGACGGCCGAGGCGGCGACCTCCTCGGCCGTGACGCTCTTGCGGTAGCGCGCGTATTCGTTGAGCGCGCCCGATGCCGCGTTCTTCACCTTGACCTGCGCGAAGTCTTCCAGGGTGTCGCCATGGACGGCCATTCTGCGGCGTGCGTAGAGACCGAAGTAGGCGGGGTTGGTCGCACCGAGCACCCGGAAGCGCAGCCAGTCGGGGTCGTCGGGCCGGTCCCCGCCCGCGGGACGGAAGAAGCCCTTGGGAGCCGCGTCGGCACCGACCACCAGGACCACGTCGGCCATGCCCGCCAGGATCTGCGTACGCGCGGTGGAGACGGCCTGCGCACCGGACGCGCAGGCCGCGTACACGCTCGCCACCCGCGCCCCCTGCCAGCCGAGCGCCTTGGCGAACGAGGCCCCGGCCACATATCCCGGATAGCCGCCCCTGACCGTGTCCGCGCCGACGATCGACCCCACGGAACGCCAGTCGACCCCGGCGTCCGCGAGCGCCGCGCGGGCCGCCACCACTCCGTACTCGACGAAGCCGCGCCCCCACTTGCCCCAGGGGTGCATGCCCGCGCCGAGCACCGCCACCTCGCCGGTCACGCGCTCACCTCCACAGGCCGCCAGTGCCAGGTCGTCCACGTCGTCCCGTCGTCCTCGTGCAGCACGCCGGGGACGATCTCCACCTCCATGCCGACCTCCAGATCGTCGACGTGGACGCCGGGAACCGCCTGCCCGAGCACCACCATGCGCTCCGCCTCCAGCTCCACTGCGATCAACGCGTAGGGCCGCCACGGAAGTTCCGGATCGGAAACGTAAGGGGCGGGAGGGCGGTAGCGGCCGTCGGTGTACGACCAGACGAGCCCGCGCCGCGACAGCGGCACCTCGGCCAGCTCCCCGCCCCCGCAGCCGGGATTGCGGCAATGGCCGTCCTCGCGAGGGAAGAACACGGCGGCGCAAGCCGAGCACCGCGTGCCCAGCAGACGGAACTCCTGGCCCTCCCCGGCGAACCAGTTGGCCACTACGGGTGTGCGCGTGCGCGACAAGGCTCCTCCTGGCGTCCCACGGTTCAACTGACGGACCGTCAGGAGTGTGCCACGGGCGCCCGGATTCCGTCAGGGCCCCGCCCGGCCATCCTCCAGGGAGCCGCTACTTGCCCCGCAGCGACCTCCGCGAGACGGGAAAGTCGAAGTAGGTCTCCGGGAACAGCTCCGGCTTGTACGTGAAGTGCCACCACTCCTCGGGAAGATTGACGAAGCCCTGCGCGGCCAGTGCGTTCCGCAGCAGGTCCCGGTTGGTGCGCTGCTCGCCCTTGATGCGCGGGTCGTCCGTGTGCGACAGCGTGTCGAAGCAGTCGAACCCCGTGCCCATGTCCACGGAGTTGTCCGGGAAGCGCTCACTCCGGGGCCCGAAGCACGACTTCAGGCGCTCTCCGGGGATGTACGGGCGAGTGGGCAGGGCCGGCAGTCGCACGATCGTCAGATCCAGCGTCGAACCGCGGCTGTGCCCGGACTTCTCGGCGATGTAGCCGTCCGCGAAGAGACGGGACTTGTCGACATGGGGATAGAACTCCTTCTTCATGCGCTCATCACCCAGGTCCTCGGCCCAGCGCACGAAGTGATCGACGGCCCGCTGGGGCCGGTAGCAGTCGTAGACCTTCAGAGAGTGACCCGTGCGCAGAAGCGAACGCTGGGCCTTGCGCAGGGCCTTCGCCGCGGGTTCGGTGAGGATGCACATCGGCTTCTTGTAGCCGTCGATGGGTTCACCCACGAAGTTGTGCGGGGTGGTGTACCGCATCTCCTGGATGATCGTCGGATCGACGTCGCGCAGCGCCACGAACTCCTTCGGAGCCTTCGGTTCGGCCTTGCCGTGGGTGGGCTCGGCCTTCGCGTGGGTGGGTACGGCCTGTGCATGGATGGGCTCAGGCGTCGCGTGCGCGAGTGAGGGGGCGGCGGTCACGGCCAGCAGAGCGGCGGTGGACACGGCGAGATTCCGCAGAGCGGGGACAAAAGCTGTCATGCCCCCTGCGTCTATCAGGACCACGGCCCACCAGGGAAGACCGACGCCCGAAGATCGGATACAGTCCGCGGCGTGTCCGCATCCCCACATCCCGCCAACTCAGTCCAGGGCTCTCACTGTTCGAGCTGTGGAGCACCCTACGAAGGCATCGTCTCCGCCTGGCCCCGCACCTGCGCCGCCTGTGGAGCCGTGGCCTACCGCAATCCGCTGCCCGTGGCAGTGGCCCTCCAGCCCGTGTACGACACACAGGGCACCGGCCTGGTCGTCGTGACCCGGACCATCGCTCCCGCGCGCGGGGGCATCGCCCTGCCCGGCGGCTTCATCGACGACCGGGAGGACTGGCGGCACGCCGTCGTGCGAGAGCTCAAGGAAGAGACCGGCATCTGCGCCCAGAGCCGTGACGTCCGCCTGGCCGACGCCATGAGCGCACCCGACGGTTACCTCCTGCTCTTCGGTCTCCTCCCCGAGCGCACGACAGCCGACCTGCCGGCCACCGTGCCGACGGACGAGACGGAGGGCTGGCACGTGCTGCGCCGCGCGGACGAACTGGCCTTCCCGCTGCACACGTTGGCCGCGCGAGCGTTCTTCGAGGGCCGCTACATCTGAGGCCTGTGCCCTGGCCCCTCTGCGCAGGCCCGGGCCGGGACATGGATGCGATGTGGGCGGGGCGTCGGCTGGGGGCTCCGTGCGGGGGTTCAGCCACGGGTCTGTGGCTCCGCGCAGGGATTCAACCATGGGTCTGGACCCGCACGGAGCCCCCAGGCACCGGCCTGCGGTCCGCCCAAGCGCTCGGCTGAACACCGGCCCGCGGTCCTTGCAGGCGCTACTGGCCTGCGGCCCGCCCAAGGCTCCGTTTAATCGCCGAGCCCCCGCACCCGCACCGGTCGGCCCACGGGGGTTCCGTTCTCGGTGCCCTCCCTCTCGACGAGCACGCGGCCCCCGCTCCAGCGGGTCGTGAAGCGTTCGAGTTCCGCCTCTTCCCAGCCGTCACCGGCGTCGGCGATCACCAGGCCGCCACCCGTGGCTCCCCGGACCGGAGCCCACACCTCCAGCCCGATGCCGTCACCGTCCCGGTCGCCGTCGCCGCAGCGCACCGGCAGCACCGTACCTGCGCGCGCCAGCACCGGGACGCGCGACAGCGGCGCGTCAAGGCGGACCTGCCCAGGGCCCTCGTACGCCTCACCCGTCGCCGTGTCGTACCAGCGTCCCCGCGGCAACCGCACCGTCCGCTCCCGCGCCCCGTCCTCCAGGACCGGTGCCACCAGCAGAGAGTCACCGAGCAGGAACGCGTCCTCGCAGTCGCGCAGCGCCCTGTCGTCGGGGGAGCCCCACCACAAGGGCCGCACATAGGGAGCGCCCGTACGCCGCGCGAGATGGGCGAGCGTCACGAAATACGGCAGCAGCCGCCTGCGCTCGTCGAGCGCCACGCGCGCGTGCCCGAGCACCTCCGCACCGAACTCCCACGGCTCGCGCCGCCCGGCGCCGATTGCCGAGTGCGTACGGAACAGTGGCAGATACGCCCCCAGTTGGAACCAGCGCAGATACAGCTCCCGAGAGGGACTCCCGTCGAAGCCGCCCACATCAGGACCCGAATACGGAACACCGCACAGGCCGAGCCCCAGCACCAGCGACAGCGACGCCCGAAGCCCCTGCCACCCCGTGGACACATCGCCGGACCACGTTCCTCCGTAGCGCTGCATTCCCGCCCACCCCGAACGCGAGAACAAGAAGGGCCGCTTTTCGGGGAGCAGCGAACGCAGTCCGTCATACCCGGCGCGAGCCATCGCGAGGCCGTACACGTTGTGCGCCTCCCGATGATCCCCGCCGAGCCCCTCCAGGGAGTGCCGTGAAGAACGGGGCAGCGTCGCCTCACCGAACGCGGCGAACGACACCGGCTCGTTCATGTCGTGCCAGAACCCCGCGAACCCCTGCTCCAGGCGCTCCTCGTAGAGCCCCGACCACCACTTCCGCGCGCGTGGGTCGGTGAAATCCGGATACACCGACTCACCCGGCCACCCGACACCACGCACCGGCCGCCCCGCCGCGTCCCGCACGAACGCCTCGGCCTCCACCCCGCTCTCGTACAGCTCCACGCCGGGCTCCGCCTTCACCGCCGGAGCGACGACCGAGACGAGCCTGATCCCGCTCTCACGCAGCTCCCGGGCGAGCTCCGGCAGCGCCGGGAAGCGCTCCTTGTCGACCGTGAACACCTGATGCGCCGCGTGGTGGTCGATGCCCAGGTGCACGGCGTCCAGCGGTAGCCCGCGCTCCTGGTACCCCGCGACGATCCGCCGCACCTCCCGCTCGCTGCCGAACCCCGCCCGCGCGTGCTGATGCCCGAGCGCCCACGACGGCGGCAGCGCGGGAGGACCGGTGAGCGAGGCCCAGGTGTGCAGCACGCGCGCGGGCGTGCCGACCATCGCCCAGCACCGCAGCGGCCCGCCGTCCATCCGCACCTCGCACGACCCGGCCCGGTCGTGCCCCGAACCCGCGCCCTCCGCACCCTCACGCAGCGAGACGGCCCCGTCCCACGTGTTGTCGTGGAAGACCAGATGCGTACCCGCGTCGGCCACCACCATCTGCACCGGCATCGTGATGTACAGCGGATCGTCCCCCGGCCCGAAGGAGCCACCAGGATCGGTGTTCCACATCCGGTACGTGCCGTTCCGCAGCCGGGGCCCGCGGGACCGCCCGCCGAGACCGAAGAACCGCGCGTCAGCCGCCACCTCCGACCGCTGCACCCAGCGCGCCTCACCGCCCCCGGCCGGCTCCCACCAGCGGGGCGGCAGATCACGCCGCAGCATCACCCCACCAGGGGTGCGCAGCTCCACGGAGCCGTGCCGCGACACCACGACTGTCGTCCGCTCCGACACCACCCGCCAGCCGCCCTCCTTGTCGGGTTCGAGGACCGCCCGCGGGTCGGGCTCAGGACTCCCGCAAGCCAGCGCGTACGACGGCTCGGGCTCCGCGCCGTCCCACCCCCAGAAGACCGCCCCGCCGGCCGTCACCCGCACCCGCAGCTCGGACCGGGCGAACCGCACCACACCGCCGCCGGGGCCCGGCTCCACCTTCGTCACAGGGCCCGGAACCCGCGCGCGCTCGGCACCCCGCGGGGACAGGCCGACCGCGTCCGCCCGCCATCTGCGCCACGACGAGCGCACCCTGCGCAACCCCTGCGCCGTGCCGACCATGCCGACCGCCTTCACCGAACGCACCAGGTCACGACCGTCCATACTGCTCACCTTGCCACCGAAAAGGCCGCGCGTATGCTCCGTTCAACAGCCGTTCACCTGGGGTGCAGATACATGAGCGGTGGGCCGACTGTGTGAGGCACACCCTGGTGCGGCAGTCGATCACATGGCATCGTCCCCTTCGGCCGTGTTCACGCGCACATCCAGCACGTGCGCACTCCACACGCATACGACGCGTACAGTCCGGGAGCCGCACCATGACGTCCTCAGCGAACCCTGCGCCGCTCTGGCAGCCGAGCCCGGAGAGGATCGCGGAAGCGCAGGTCACCCGGTTCCAGGCATGGGCCGCCGAGCACCACGGGGCCCCGGCCGACGGTGGCTACGAAGCGCTGCACCGCTGGTCGGTCACCGAGCTGGACGCGTTCTGGAAAGCCGTCACCGACTGGTTCGACGTTCGCTTCTCCACCCCCTACGCGCGCGTGCTGGGCGAGCGGACCATGCCCGGCGCCCAGTGGTTCCCCGGAGCGACCGTCAACTACGCGGAACACGCCCTGCGCGCCGCGGAAGACCCCACGCGCGCGGACACCCCCGCGATCCTCCACGTCGACGAGAGCCACGACCCGCAGCCCGTCACCTGGGCCGAGCTGCGCCGCCAAGTCGGCTCCCTGGCCGCGGAACTGCGCGACCTCGGCGTACGGCCCGGCGACCGCGTCAGCGGCTACCTGCCGAACATCCCGCAGGCCGTCGTCGCCTTCCTGGCCACCGCCGCCGTCGGCGCCGTCTGGACCTCCTGCGCCCCCGACTTCGGCGCACGCAGCGTCCTCGACCGCTTCCAGCAGGTCGAACCCGTCGTCCTGTTCACCGTCGACGGCTACCGCTACGGCGGCAAGGAACACGACCGCCGCGACACCGTCGCCGAACTCCGCTCGGAACTGCCCACCCTCCGCGCGGTCGTGCACATCCCGCTGCTCGGCACCGACGCCCCCGAAGGCACCCTGGAGTGGTCCGCCCTCACGGCGGCCGACGTGACGCCCGTCTTCGAAGCGGTGCCCTTCGACCACCCCCTGTGGGTGCTGTACTCCTCCGGCACCACCGGCCTGCCCAAGGCCATCGTCCAGTCCCAGGGCGGCATCCTCGTCGAGCACCTCAAGCAGCTCGGCCTGCACTGCGACCTCGGCCCAGACGACCGCTTCTTCTGGTACACCTCCACCGGCTGGATGATGTGGAACTTCCTCGTCTCCGGCCTCCTGACGGGCACCACGATCGTCCTGTACGACGGCAGCCCCGGCTACCCCGACACCGGCGCCCAGTGGCGCATCGCCGAACGCACCGGAGCCACCCTCTACGGCACCTCGGCCGCGTACGTCATGGCCTGCCGCAAGGCCGACGTCCACCCCGCCCGCGACTTCGACCTCTCCCGCGTCAAGTGCGTCGCAACGACCGGCTCCCCGCTGCCCCCCGACGGCTTCCGCTGGCTGCACGACGAGTTCGCCGACACCCCGGGCGGCCTCTGGACGGCCTCGGTCAGCGGCGGCACCGACGTCTGCTCCTGCTTCGCGGGCGCCGTGCCCACGCTCCCGGTCCACATCGGGGAGCTCCAGGCCCCCTGCCTCGGCACGGATCTTCAGTCCTGGGACCCCCAGGGCGAGCCGCTCGTCGACGAGGTCGGAGAGCTGGTCGTCACCAACCCGATGCCGTCCATGCCCATCCACTTCTGGAACGACCCGGACGGCGTCCGCTACCACGACAGCTACTTCGACACCTACCCCGGCGTCTGGCGCCACGGCGACTGGATCACCCTCACCTCACGCGGCTCGGTGATCATCCACGGGCGCTCCGACTCCACGCTCAACCGCCAGGGCGTCCGCATGGGCTCCGCCGACATCTACGAAGCCGTCGAACGCCTCCCCGAGATCCGCGAGTCCCTCGTCATCGGCGTCGAACAGCCCGACGGCGGCTACTGGATGCCGCTCTTCGTCCACCTCGCCCCGGGCGCCGCCCTCGACGACGCCCTGCGCGACCGCATCAAGCGCACCATCCGCGAACAGCTGTCCCCGCGTCACGTGCCCGACGAGGTCATCGAAGTACCCGGCGTCCCGCACACCCTCACGGGCAAGCGCATCGAAGTCCCGGTCAAACGCCTCCTGCAAGGCACCCCGCTGGACAAGGCGGTCAACGCCGGCTCGGTCGACGACCTCGACCTCCTGCGGTTCTACGAGGACATCGCCCGCAAGCGCTCCTGACGGCCATCCCCGCCGCTCAGCGCCGATTGTCAGTGCCGCTGGTTACTGTGAGTGAGCATTGATCGACCGAAGCGCAGGGGGACATGATGGCGCCAACCCGTCACGACACGATGCGACGCGCACTGCGCCGCGAAGTCGCCGGAACCATCGGCCTGTTGGCCGACGAAGAGGACTTCGCGGCCATGCGCCGCTACCGCACCTTCACCTTCGACGACCACCACACCTACCTCAAGCAGGTCGAAGCCCTGCTCAGAACCCTCGCCGCACAGGGCCGCCACACCGCCGTCGTCCTCTTCGACCCCGGGGAGTACGAGGAGTACTGCGCGGAAGCGGGCCTCAACCCCGACACCCCCGACAGCCGCACCCGCTTCACGGCCGAACTGGCATCGGGCGGCCCCACCATCCCGTACGAGGGCCAGCCACTCACTGACCTGCTGCCCGACCTCGTCGACGAGGCGGTCCGCAAGGCCACCTGGGAGTACGCGACAATGGCACTCGCCCGCAGCGGCATGTGCGCCACCTGCGGCGAGGACATCGGACGGGCCGCCTTCCTCCGCGCCTCACATCTGATCACCCGCGCAGTGGACACCTCAGGACCCGGCACCCGGCACCTGGTGTGCAGCGTCCCGGCCGACAACCAGACCCTTCTCGCCGCCCTGCACATCGAGATCGACGCGGACGGCAGCGCCCGGCTCGACGACACCCGGGCCCTGGAGTTCACCACGGTCCTCGCGGTCGGCATCGCCACGCAGCGCGCGGCCGGCATGGTGCTGCGCTCCAGCGCCGACGACACCCGGGACCGCGTCCAGGGCTGGCGCATGCACGAGGGACGCTTCCAGCCCCTCACCGCCGCCGAGGTCTTCGACGCCTACTGCACCGACGCCATCACAGGAGAGCTGATCTCCCCGGAGTCCGGCGTCGACTACTGTGCGGCCTTCGCCCTCGAGGACGAGATGCCCGAAGGGGGACACACCCACTGAACGCCCGCACTGAACGCCCGTGGGGCGTCCCACCACATCGATGGAACGCCCCTCGGCAACGACAACCGCTCGGCTACTCGCCGGACAGCACCGCCTGCGCGGCCTTGCGGGCCTCCTCGGCGGTGTCCACGGCACGGGCCGCCGACGCCGCACGCTCGCACTGCGCCAGCGTGTACTTCCCGAGCGTCGCCCGCACGTAGGGAATGGACGCCGCACCCATCGACAGAGAGGTGACTCCCAGGCCGGTGAGAACACAGGCGAGCAGCGGGTCGGACGCTGCCTCACCGCACACGCCACAGCTCTTGCCCTCGGCACGCGCGGCCTCGGCCGAGAGTGCGACCAGGTCGAGCAGCGCGGGCTGCCACGGGTCCTGCAGACGGGACACGGCACCCACCTGCCGGTCGGCGGCGAAGGTGTACTGCGCGAGGTCGTTGGTGCCCAGCGAGAGGAACTCGACCTCCTGAAGGATCGAGCGAGCCCGCAGCGCCGCCGACGGAATCTCGACCATGGCACCGAACTTCGCCTGAAGGCCCGCCTCCCGGCACGCGTCCGCGAACGCCTTGGCGTCCGTGCGGTCCGCGACCATCGGGGCCATGACCTCGAGGTAGACGGGCAGCCCCTCGGACGCCTTGGCCAGTGCGGTGAGCTGCGTGCGCAGCACCTCCGGGTGGTCGAGCAGCGACCGCAGGCCACGTACGCCGAGCGCCGGGTTCGGCTCGTCGCCCGGCGTCAGGAAGTCCAGCGGCTTGTCCGCACCGGCGTCCAGCACACGCACGACGACACGGCCCTCGGGGAAGGCCTCGAGCACCTTGCGGTACGCCTCGACCTGCGCCTCCTCGGACGGCGCCTTGCTGCTGTCGTCGAGGAAGAGGAACTCGGTACGGAACAGACCCACACCCTCGGCGCCGGCCTCGACCGCGGCGGGCACATCGGCGGGACCGCCGATGTTGGCAAGGAGCGGCACCTTGTGGCCGTCGGACGTGGCACCGGGGCCGGACGACGCGGCCAGCGCGGCCTTGCGCGCGGCGGCGGCGGCCTCGAGCTGCGCCCGCTTCTCCGCACTCGGGTTCACGAAGATCTCACCGGTGCTGCCGTCGACGGCGACGACGGAACCCTCGGCGAGCTCGCCCGCGCCCGGCAGCGCCACGACGGCGGGCACTCCGAGCGCCCGCGCGAGGATCGCGCTGTGGCTGGTGGGCCCGCCCTCCTCCGTGACGAAGCCGAGGACCAGGGCCGGGTCGAGGAGCGCGGTGTCCGCGGGCGCGAGGTCACGCGCGATCAGTACGTACGGCTCGTCGCTGTCCGGTACACCCGGCATGGGAACACCGAGCAGCCGGGCGACGATGCGGTTCCGCACGTCGTCGAGGTCCGCCACACGGCCGGCCATGTACTCACCGGCACCGGCCAGAAGTTCGCGGTAGTGGGAGAACGCGTCGTAGATGGCGCGCTCGGCCGTGCTGCCGACGGTGATCCGCCGGTCGACGTCGGCGATGAGCTCCGGGTCCTGGGCGATCATGGCCTGTGCCTCGAGCACCGCCTGCGCCTCGCCCCCGGCCAGATTGCCGCGCGCCATCAGGTCGGCCGCCACAGCTTCCACGGCCTGGCGGGCGCGCCCCTGTTCGCGCTCCGCCTCCTCCGCGGGAATCTGCTTGGCCGGCGGCTCGAGAACCGCCGTACCCATGTGCCGAACCTCGCCGATCGCCACACCGTGGCTCACACCGACGCCTCGCAGCGTTGTCTGCATCTCACCCGTCTCCGATAGTGCGGCGGACTCGGCCGCCGCGGTGGTTGTACTGTCCGCCGTCAGCGACGGCGATGACGTCACTGCCAGCTGAAGAGTTCGTCGCCGGCCTTGACGTCGCCGCTCTCGACGAGCCCGGAGAGGGACTCGGCCGTGGCCTCGAGCGCCACGACCGGGCAGACCGGAGACTTGCCGGCGGCCTCGACGGCGGCCGGGTCCCAGCGGACCACGGACTGGCCGCGCCGAACGGTGTCCCCCTTGTTGACGAGAAGCTCGAAGCCCTCACCATTGAGCTGCACCGTGTCGATGCCGAGGTGAGTCAGGACGCCGTGACCCTGCTCGTCCACCACCACGAACGCGTGCGGGTGAAGAGAGACGATGATGCCGTCCACGGGAGAGACGGCGTCGGAGGCCTCGCGCACGGGGTCAATGGCGGTGCCGGGGCCGACCATCGCGCCCGAGAACACAGGATCCGGTACTGCCGGGAGTCCGATGGCGCGTCCTGCAAGCGGGGACGAAACGGTGGTCATGGCAAGCCTCCCAGGGGGTGGAGATTCGTAGCCGTCGTCGCTACCTGTCCTGGACGACGCGCTGTTCCGAAGCGTAAGTCATAAGAAGTCCCGGTTCCGCATGAGTGGTCCCGGTTGGCAGACGTAGGAGCACAGCACTAACGATTTGCGCCCACCGGGGACGCGATGTAGAGTCGTAGTCCTGCCTGAGGCCATGGAGCGCGGTCAAGCGCCCCGCCTCGGCGGCACCCATCAGTTCAGATCCTATCCCTGAGTCTGGTTCCGCATGTCTGCGGTGGCCGTGGTCAGAGAGACGAACGAGAGCTGATAAAGTCTGAACCGCCGGAAAGGGAAACGCGAAAGCCGAAAGGCCGAGCGGGAACCGGAAAGGCACCGAGGAAGTCGGACACGAAAGAGTCTGATAGAGTCGGAAACGCAAGAACAAAAGAAACACC
>NZ_JBVJFF010000008.1:0-260761 GCF_055587985.1 Streptomyces sp. NPDC046335
GGCAGTACACCTTTTGGGGGCAGATGGTCGGCAACCACAACACTTTCAACGGCACCCTCCACCGGGCCCGGGCGCTCACCAACGGCGGGGTACACGGTGGTGTCCACCCCGGGGCATCCGGGCCCGCCCACCGCCTCGTCACGGCCTCAGGCCGCCACGGCGACCTTGATCTCCGCGTCCGCGAGCGTCACTTCCAGCGCCTGGCGCACATCGGTGACGGCGTGCACGTCGAGCTTCTCCAGGACCTCGGCGGGCACGTCGTCCAGGTCCGCCTCGTTCCGCTTCGGGATGATCACCGTGGTGATCCCGGCGCGGTGCGCGGCGAGCAGCTTCTGCTTGACCCCGCCGATCGGCAGGACCCGGCCGGTCAGCGAGATCTCGCCGGTCATCGCCACGTCCGTGCGGACGAGCCGCCCGCTGAGCAGCGAGGCGAGGGCGGTCGTCAGCGCGACGCCCGCGCTCGGGCCGTCCTTGGGGACCGCGCCCGCCGGGAAGTGGATGTGCACGCCCCGGTCCTTCAGGTCGCCCACGGGCAGCTCCAGCTCGGCGCCGTGCGAGCGCAGGAAGCTCAGCGCGATCTGCGCCGACTCCTTCATGACGTCACCGAGCTGACCGGTGAGCGTGAGCCCCGAGGCGCCGGTCTCCGGGTCCGCGAGCGAGGCCTCCACGTAGAGGACGTCGCCGCCCGCGCCGGTGACGGCGAGCCCGGTCGCCACGCCCGGCACCGCGGTGCGCCGCTCGGCCGGGTCCTGGGCGGACTCGGGCACGTGGTGCGGGCGCCCGATCAGGCCGCGCAGGTCCGCGTCCGTGACGGTGAAGGGCAGCTCCCGGTCGCCCAGTTCGTGCTGGGCCGCGACCTTGCGGAGCAGCCGCGCCACGGAGCGTTCGAGATTGCGTACGCCCGCCTCGCGTGTGTACTCACCGGCGAGCCTGCGCAGCGCGCTCTCGTCGAGGGTGACCTCGTCCGCGCCGAGGCCCGCCCGCTCCAGCTGGCGCGGGAGCAGGTGGTCGCGGGCGATGACGACCTTCTCGTCCTCGGTATAGCCGTCCAGCCTGACCAGCTCCATGCGGTCGAGCAGCGCCTCCGGGATGGCTTCGAGGACGTTGGCCGTGGCGAGGAAGACGACGTCGCTGAGGTCCAGCTCGACCTCCAGGTAGTGGTCCCGGAAGGTGTGGTTCTGGGCCGGGTCGAGCACTTCGAGGAGGGCGGCCGCCGGGTCGCCCCTGAAGTCCGAGCCCACCTTGTCGATCTCGTCGAGGAGCACGACCGGGTTCATGGACCCGGCCTCCTTGATGGCCCGCACGATCCGTCCGGGCAGCGCCCCCACGTACGTACGGCGGTGGCCGCGGATCTCCGCCTCGTCGCGTACGCCGCCGAGCGCGACCCGCACGAACTTGCGCCCCATGGCGTGCGCGACGCTCTCGCCGAGGCTCGTCTTGCCGACGCCCGGCGGGCCCACCAGGGCGAGGACGGCGCCGCCGCGACGGCCCCCGACGACCCCGAGACCGCGGTCGGAACGGCGCTTGCGCACCGCGAGGTACTCGGTGATGCGCTCCTTCACGTCCCGGAGCCCCGAGTGCTCGGCGTCGAGGATCTCCTGGGCCCCCTTGATGTCGTACTCGTCCTCGGTGCGCTCGTTCCACGGCAGTTCGAGGACCGTGTCGAGCCACGTCCTGATCCAGGAGCCCTCGGGCGACTGGTCGCTCGACCGCTCCAGCTTGTCGACCTCCTTGAGGGCGGCCTCGCGGACCTTCTCGGGCAGGTCGGCGGCCTCGACGCGGGCGCGGTAGTCGTCGGACTCCTCGCCCTCCTTCTCGCCGCCCAGCTCACGCAGCTCCTTGCGTACGGCGTCGAGCTGGCGCCGCAGCAGGAACTCGCGCTGCTGCTTGTCCACGCCCTCCTGCACGTCCTTGGCGATGGACTCGGCCACGTCCTGCTCGGCGAGGTGCTCGCGGAGCTGCTCGGTGGCGAGCCGGAGACGGTCGAACGCGTCCTCGGTCTCCAGGAGCGCGATCTTCTGCTGGACGGTGAGGAAGGGTGAGTAGCCGGAGTTGTCGGCGAGCGTGGAGACGTCCTCGATCTGCGTGACGCGGTCGACGACCTGCCAGGCGCCGCGCTTCTTCAGCCAGCTCGTGGCGAGCGCCTTGTACTCCTTGACCAGCTCGGTGACGGCGCCGGGCAGGGGTTCGGTGACGGAGTCGTCGACCTTCAGGCCCTCGACCCACAGGGCCGCGCCGGGCCCGGTCGTGCCCGCGCCGATGCGCACGCGGCTCCGGCCGCGGATCAGCGCGCCCGGGTCGCCGTCCGCGAGCCGCCCGACCTGCTCGACGGTGCCGAGCACACCGGTGGCGGCGTACGTCCCGTCGATGCGCGGAACAAGCAGCACCTTCGGCTTGCTGTCGCCCTCGGAGCCCGCGGCGGCCTGCGCGGCCTCCACGGCGGCGCGCACATCGGCGTCGGAGAGGTCGAACGGGACCACCATGCCGGGCAGGACCACCTCGTCGTCGAGCGGCAGCACGGGCAGAGTGAGCGGTGTGTACGAGGTGGACTCAGTAGCCATGATCTCCCCTTCGGCATTCAAGTTGAGCTATACCGGCTCAATGCTTATGAGCGCTTCAGTGTTCCCCAAGTGATGTTCGCTCTGAGCGATCGGCGAAAACCCGTCACGGGGCCGTACCCCACCCCTGTACGAAACGGCGTCCTGCCAGGACGGTGGAACGGTGGACACACCTGAGGCGCAGGACGTCACCGGTCAGCAGGACGTCACCGGTCAGCTCGTCGAGCACGCGCTCGGCCATCTCTTCTCCGCGGCCCTGCGCACGGCCGCGCGCTGCCGGGTGGCCGACCTCATGGCCGCCGGTCCGCGCACCGCGCGCGAGCTGGCCGAGCTGACCGGCACGGACGCCGGGCACCTGCGGCGCGTGCTGCGCTACCTCGCCACGCGCGGCGTCTTCCGCGAGGACGGGACCGGCGCCTTCCACCTGACGCCGGCCGGCGACGCCCTGCGCACGGACGTGCCGTACTCACAGCACGCGGCGGTCCTGATGCTGACCGACCCGACGTTCCTGCGGACCTCGGCGGGTCTGGAGGAGACCGTGCGCAAGGCGGGCCCGTCCTTCGAGCGGCTCTTCGGCGAGCCGTTCTTCGCGTACCTGGCGAAGGAGCCCGAGCTGCGGGAGCTGTTCGACTCCGGGATGACGTCGCTCTCGGCCCGGGTCGACGCGGTGGTCGCGGAGACGTACCCCTTCCCCGGGCACGGCCGGGTGGTGGACGTCGGCGGCGGGCGCGGCGGCCTGCTCCTGGCGGTCCTGCGCGGGCGCCCCGGCCTCTCGGGGGTGCTCTTCGACCAGACGCCCGCGATCAGCACGCACGTCCTGAGCGGCGAGGAAGCGGTGCGGGGCCGGTGGAGCGCCGAGTCGGGCGACTTCTTCACCGAGGTGCCGAAGGGCGGCGACCTCTACGTCCTCAAGCACGTCCTGCACGACTGGCCCGACGACGGCTGCCTGCGGATCCTGCGCAACTGCCGCGCCGCGATGGCCCCGGACGCCCGCGTCGTCATCGTCGAGTCCGTACTGTCCGGGGGCAACGCCCCGCACCCCGGCAAGGCCATGGACCTGGCCATGGCCTCCGTGGTGGACGGTCAGGAGCGTACGCGGGAGGAGTTCGCCGCGCTGCTCGCGGCGGCGGAGCTGAGGCTGACGCGGGTGCTGCCGACGGCGGCGTTCCCCTCGGTCGTCGAGGCGGTGGCGGCGTGACGTGACCGGCGGGCGCGCCGGAGCAGCGGCCAGGTGGCGACGCCGATGGCGAGGGCGAGCAGGTGGCCCCAGTTGGTCATCGGGTCCTCGAACGCGATCAGGTCGTCCACCAGGACCCAGCCGAAGCCGGCCAGGACGGTCCATCCTGACCAGGGCGGCAGCAGCCCCGCGAGCGCCCCGACGCTGGCGGCCACGCCGAAGCTGATGCCGTAGTCGAGGCGGTGCAGCGAGCTGTCGGGCAGGTGCCCCGCGAGAACCGAGAGGCCGACAGGGACCTCCGTGGCGAGCGTGGCGACGACGTGGCCGAGCAGGAAGACCCCGGCCGTGCGGAGGCCGCCGATGCGGCGTTCGAGGGCGGTCAGGACCAGCAGGAAGCCGATCGCGTACGGCGAGGTGATCCCGCCCGCGATCCACAGGGCGCTGGCGACCAGGACGAGGGCGGGGCTGTGCACGAGGTGGGCCACGTCGGTGCTCGACCCGTGCAGCAGCGAGGAGACGAGCCGCGGGTCCGCGTACTGGGTGACGAGCGACGTGACGGCGAGGACGAGCGCGTACGTGAAGGTGAAGGGCGTGGCCCTGGGCCCCGGGAGCAGCTTCCGGAGCCGGAGCGGAAACCTGGTCCAGGCCGGCGCCCGTTCCTTCTCATCCTCATCCTCGTACTCGTACGAGGATGAGGACGAGGATGAGTTGGCGGGCCCGCGGTCCCGCTGGCCGGGGAGCGCGTTCAGGGTGGGCTGCTGCCGCGGGCCCTGGCGCGCGCGGGCGACGTCCGGGGGCTCGACGCTCTGGTTCACGGGTGAGGGGCTCCTTCCGGCGTTCCGTCCCACCCTTTGCTCTCTTTTCCGCCGTTGTCCAACGACCGACGCCACGCGTGACGCAATTCACAGCAACCCGGAGGGTGACTTCTGCGTCACCACGTTGCCGAGCGCCGGCCGTCGGCACCCAACCTCCGGCTTCCGGCTCCGGGCTTGCGCTTTCTCACTTGCCGCGTGCGGCGTGTTCCCTACGCTGAGTGCCATGCGGACCGACACCACCGCCCCCGTCGTCATTGACCGGCGCGAGGGCCCGTACGGCGAGGTCGTGCTGCGGCGCCACGGTGAGCTGCTGCAGATCATCGCCAACGGCTGTTTTCTGATGGACACCTCCGACGGCCGCTCCGAGCGACTGCTCGTCGACGCGGCGCGGGACGCCCTCGACGGCAGGGCGGAGCCCAGCCTCCTGATCGGCGGCCTTGGCGTGGGGTTCTCCCTGGCCCACGCCGCCGCGGATCCCCGCTGGGGACGCGTCACCGTCGTCGAGCGCGAGGCGGCCGTCATCGACTGGCACCGGGAGGGACCGCTGGCCGGACTCTCCGGTGCGGCGCTCGCGGACTCGCGTACGCGAATCCTCCACACCGACCTCGTGAATTACGTCTCCGAGGCCGTGGACCCCGCTGCCGGGCCCGCCGAGACGTACGACGCGCTCTGTCTCGACATCGACAACGGCCCGGACTGGACGGTGACGGAGAGCAACAACTCCCTTTACTCGCCTGCCGGTCTGGCCGCCTGCAAAGCCCGGCTGAACCCGGGCGGAGTGCTCGCCGTGTGGTCCGCCAGACCCTCGTCCACTTTCGACGACGCTCTACGGAATGCCGGGTTCCGTCAGGTAACCACCCAAGAGATCCCCGTTGCCCGAGGCGTCCCCGACGTGGTGCACCTCGGCGTCAGGGCTGCGTAGCCGAGGCCCCTTCGCGCCCCGTACGCTGCTGACCGAACACAAGCGATCAGTGTCAGGGGCGGGCGATGGAGCAGACACACACCTCCCAGAACGGCGCGGCGGCGGCGACGCCGGGCGCCCAGCGCCGGGTGCTGGTGGTCGAGGACGACCCGACGATCGTCGACGCCATCGCGGCCCGGCTACGCGCCGAGGGTTTCGTCGTGCAAACGGCGATGGACGGTCCTTCGGCGGTCGACACCGCCCAGGCCTGGCAGCCCGACCTGCTGATTCTGGACATCATGCTGCCGGGCTTCGACGGCCTGGAGGTGTGCCGCCGGGTCCAGGCCCAGCGTCCCGTCCCGGTCCTCATGCTCACGGCGCGCGACGACGAGACGGACATGCTGGTCGGGCTCGGTGTCGGCGCGGACGACTACATGACCAAGCCGTTCTCCATGCGGGAGCTCGCGGCCCGCGTGCACGTCCTGCTGCGCAGGGTCGAGCGGGCCGCGCTGGCCGCCACCACGCCGCGCAGCGGCATCCTGCGCCTGGGCGAGCTGGAGATCGACCACGCCCAGCGGCGTGTGCGGGTGCGCAGCGAGGACGTCCACCTGACGCCCACGGAGTTCGACCTCCTTGTCTGTCTGGCCAACACCCCGCGCGCGGTCCTCTCCCGCGAGCAGCTCCTCGCCGAGGTGTGGGACTGGGCCGACGCGTCCGGCACCCGTACGGTCGACAGCCACATCAAGGCGCTGCGCCGCAAGATCGGTGCCGAGCGCATCCGTACCGTGCACGGCGTGGGCTACGCCCTCGAGACCCCCACGCCATGAGGCCGGCCTCGCCATGAGCGGGCCCTTCGGCGAGATGCGGCCGTTCTCCATCAAGACCAAGCTCGGCGCCCTCGTGGTCGTCTCGGTGTTCATCACCACGGGCCTGCTCCTCGTGGCCATGAAGACCGAGACCGAGCTCCGCTTCATCACCGTCTTCTCGGTGATCGCCACGCTCCTCATCACGCAGTTCGTCGCGCACAGCCTCACGGCGCCGCTCGACGAGATGAACGCGGTGGCCCGCGCCGTCAGCCACGGCGACTACACACGCCGGGCGCGCGGCGCCGACCGCCGCGACGAGCTGGGCGACGTGGCCTCCACGATCAACGCCATGGCCGACGACCTGGAGGCCCAGGACACCCAGCGCAAGGAGCTCGTGGCGAACGTCAGCCATGAGTTGCGCACCCCCATCGCCGGCCTGCGCGCGGTCCTGGAGAACGTCGTCGACGGTGTCTCCGCCGCCGACCCCGAGACGATGCGCACCGCCCTGAAGCAGACCGAGCGCCTGGGGCGGCTCGTCGAGACCCTGCTGGACCTCTCCCGCCTCGACAACGGCGTCGTACCGCTGAAGGCCCGCCGCTTCGAGGTGTGGCCGTATCTGTCGGGCGTGCTCAAGGAGGCCAACATGGTGGCCTCCGCGCGCGCGGGCATCGCCTCGGGCTCCGGCAGCCACACGCGTACGGACGTCCATCTGCACCTGGACGTCTCACCCCCCGAGCTGACGGCCCACGCGGACGCGGAGCGCCTGCACCAGGTCGTGGCGAACCTCATCGACAACGCGGTCAAGCACAGCCCGCCGCACGGCCGTGTGACGGTCCAGGCCCGGCGCGGGCCCTTCCCCGAGTCCCTGGAGCTGGAGGTGCTCGACGAGGGCCCCGGCATCCCGGAGGCCGAGCGGCACCGCGTCTTCGAGCGCTTCAACCGCGGCAGCCACGCGGGTGCCAGCGCGCAGAACGCGGGCAACGACGGGGGCACGGGTCTCGGCCTCGCCATCGCGCGCTGGGCGGTGGACCTGCACGGCGGGCAGATCGGGGTGGCCGAATCCCCTCGCGGCTGCCGCATCCAGGTCACTCTTCCGGGCCTGTCCGACGGATGAAGTTGACGTAGGGTTCGAAGCGGAAGCGATGAGTCGGGCCTCTTCGGGGGTACTCGGCAGCCGCCGCCGCGCGTAGACGGCCTTCGGGCGTACCCGCGCGGCCATCTCGCGTTGCGGAACTTCGCTTGTTTCCCGCCATTCACAGCGCCGAAACCATTGTTCCGGTGTGACTTACGCGACGGATGACGGGCCCGGCCTGCACCTCACGCCGATGGAGGCGTAGCCTTTATTTCCGCTGTCCATCACCTTGTGAAGCGGAAGAGGGCGGTTACCGCCGTGTCGTCAGAGTCCCCCAGTAACTCGAGCATCTCGACCGACCAAGACGGGCAGGGCAAGGACCCTGCCGCCGCCTTCGGTCCCAACGAGTGGCTCGTCGACGAGATCTATCAGCAGTACCTCCAGGACCCGAATTCGGTCGACCGAGCCTGGTGGGACTTCTTTGCCGACTACAAGCCAGGGGCGGGCGCCTCCGTGGCCGCCGCCCCGGCGAAGCCGGCGGGTGACACGGCCGCGGGGGCCGCGGCCCCCAGTGCTCCCGCCCCGGCCGCCCAGGCTCCCGCCGCGAAGCCCGAGGCGCAGGCTCCGGCCGCGCCGGCCGCCGCCCCCGCGGCGAAGCCCGCGGCAGCCGCTCCGGCCCTCGCGGCCAAGCCGGCCGCCGCGAAGCCCGCCGCCAAGGCGGAGCCCGCGAAGGAAGCCCCGGCAGGACCCGAGTACGTGACGCTGCGCGGCCCGAGCGCCGCCGTCGCGAAGAACATGAACGCCTCGATCGAGGTCCCGACGGCGACGTCGGTCCGCGCGGTCCCGGTGAAGCTGCTCTTCGACAACCGCATCGTCATCAACAACCACCTCAAGCGCGCCCGCGGCGGGAAGATCTCCTTCACGCACCTCATCGGGTACGCGATGGTGCAGGCCATCAAGGCCATGCCGTCGATGAACTACTCCTTCGTGCAGAAGGACGGCAAGCCCACCCTGGTCAAGCCGGAGCACATCAACTTCGGCCTCGCCATCGACCTCGTGAAGCCCAACGGCGACCGCCAGCTCGTCGTCGCGGGCATCAAGAAGGCCGAGACGCTGAACTTCTTCGAGTTCTGGCAGGCCTACGAGGACATCGTCCGCCGCGCCCGCGACGGCAAGCTCGGCATGGACGACTTCACCGGCGTCACGGTCTCCCTGACCAACCCCGGCGGCCTCGGCACCGTCCACTCGGTCCCGCGCCTGATGCCCGGACAGTCGGTCATCATGGGCGTCGGCGCCATGGACTACCCCGCGGAGTTCCAGGGCACCTCCCAGGACACCCTGAACAAGCTCGGCATCTCGAAGGTCATGACGCTCACGTCGACCTACGACCACCGGGTCATCCAGGGCGCCGCCTCCGGCGAGTTCCTGCGGATCGTCGCGAACCTCCTCCTCGGTGAGAACGAGTTCTACGACGAGATCTTCAAGGCGCTGCGCATCCCCTACGAGCCGGTCCGCTGGCTCAAGGACATCGACGCCTCGCACGACGACGACGTCACGAAGGCCGCCCGCGTCTTCGAGCTGATCCACTCCTACCGCGTCCGCGGCCACGTCATGGCCGACACGGACCCGCTGGAGTACAAGCAGCGCAAGCACCCCGACCTGGACATCACCGAGCACGGCCTCACCCTGTGGGACCTTGAGCGGGAGTTCGCCGTCGGTGGCTTCGCCGGCAAGTCGATGATGAAGCTGCGCGACATCCTGGGCGTGCTGCGTGAGTCGTACTGCCGCACCACCGGCATCGAGTTCATGCACATCCAGGACCCCAAGCAGCGCAAGTGGCTCCAGGACCGCATCGAGCGCACGCAGGCCTCGAAGCCGGAGCGCGAGGAGCAGCTGCGCATCCTGCGCCGGCTGAACTCCGCCGAGGCCTTCGAGACGTTCCTCCAGACGAAGTACGTCGGCCAGAAGCGCTTCTCCCTGGAGGGCGGCGAATCGGTCATCCCGCTGCTCGACGCCGTCATCGACAGTGCCGCCGAGTCGCGCCTGGACGAGGTCGTCATCGGCATGGCCCACCGCGGCCGCCTGAACGTCCTCGCCAACATCGTCGGCAAGTCGTACGCCCAGATCTTCCGCGAGTTCGAGGGCAACATGGACCCCAAGTCCATGCACGGCTCCGGCGACGTGAAGTACCACCTGGGCGCCGAGGGCACCTTCACCGGCCTGGACGGCGAGCAGATCAAGGTCTCGCTCGCCGCGAACCCGTCCCACCTGGAGACGGTCGACCCGGTCATCGAGGGCATCACCCGCGCCAAGCAGGACATCATCAACAAGGGCGGCACGGACTTCACGGTCCTGCCCGTCGCCCTGCACGGTGACGCGGCCTTCGCGGGCCAGGGTGTGGTCGCCGAGACGCTGAACATGTCGCAGCTGCGGGGCTACCGCACCGGCGGCACGGTCCACATCGTCATCAACAACCAGGTCGGCTTCACCGCCGCCCCGGAGTCGTCGCGCTCCTCCATGTACGCCACCGACGTGGCCCGCATGATCGAGGCGCCGATCTTCCACGTGAACGGTGACGACCCCGAGGCCGTCGTCCGCGTCGCCCGCCTGGCCTTCGAGTTCCGCCAGGCGTTCAACAAGGACGTCGTCATCGACCTCATCTGCTACCGCCGCCGCGGTCACAACGAGTCGGACAACCCGGCGTTCACGCAGCCGCTGATGTACGACCTGATCGACAAGAAGCGCTCGGTGCGCAAGCTCTACACCGAGTCCCTCATCGGTCGCGGCGACATCACCCTGGAAGAGGCCGAGCAGGCGCTCCAGGACTTCCAGGGCCAGCTGGAGAAGGTCTTCACAGAGGTCCGCGAGGCCACCTCGCAGCCGACCGAGACCGAGGTTCCCGCGCCCGAGGCCGAGTTCCCGGTCAAGATCGACACCGCGATCTCCCAGGAGATCGTGAAGCGGATCGCCGAGTCCCAGGTCAACATCCCCGACCGGGTCACCGTCCACCCGCGCCTGCTGCCGCAGCTCCAGCGCAGGGCGACGATGGTCGAGGACGGCACGATCGACTGGGGCATGGGCGAGACCCTCGCCATCGGCTCGCTGCTCCTGGAGGGCACCCCGGTCCGTCTGTCGGGCCAGGACTCGCGCCGCGGCACGTTCGGTCAGCGCCACGCGGTGCTCATCGACCGCGAGACGGGCGAGGACTTCACGCCGCTCCTGTACCTCTCCGAGGACCAGGCGCGCTACAACGTCTACGACTCGCTGCTCTCCGAGTACGCGGTGATGGGCTTCGAGTACGGCTACTCGCTGGCCCGTCCCGAGGCTCTGGTGATGTGGGAGGCGCAGTTCGGCGACTTCGTCAACGGCGCGCAGACGGTGGTGGACGAGTACATCTCGGCCGCCGAGCAGAAGTGGAACCAGCACTCCGGCGTCACGCTGCTGCTGCCGCACGGCTATGAGGGCCAGGGCCCGGACCACTCGTCCGCCCGCATCGAGCGCTTCCTCCAGTTGTGCGCGCAGAACAACATGACGGTCGCCATGCCGACGCTCCCGTCGAACTACTTCCACCTCCTGCGGTGGCAGGTGCACAACCCGCACCACAAGCCGCTGGTGGTCTTCACCCCGAAGTCGATGCTGCGCCTGAAGGCGGCGGCCTCGAAGACGGAGGAGTTCACGACGGGCGGCTTCCGCCCGGTCATCGGCGACGACACGGTCGAGGCGTCGGCGGTCCGCAAGGTCGTCTTCTGCGCCGGCAAGCTGTACTACGACCTCGAGGCCGAGCGGAAGAAGCGCGGCGACACGGGCACCGCGATCATCCGCATCGAGCGTCTGTACCCGCTGCCGGGTGCCGAGCTCCAGGCGGAGATCGCGAAGTACCCGAACGCCGAGAAGTACCTGTGGGCGCAGGAGGAGCCGGCGAACCAGGGCGCGTGGCCCTTCATCGCCCTCAACCTCATCGACCACCTGGACCTGGCGGTCGGCGCGGACATCCCGCACGGCGAGCGCCTGCGCCGCATCTCGCGGCCGCACGGCTCGTCCCCGGCGGTCGGCTCGAAGAAGCGCCACGAGCAGGAGCAGGAGCAGCTCCTGAACGAGGTCTTCGAGGCGTAAGCCTGAGCGGTTCGTACGCAGGTGGGCCCGGCCCCCGAGTGCTCGTCACCCGGAGGCCGGGCCCTCCGGCGTCCAGCCGCCGCCGGATATCCTGAGCGGGCACGCCCATAACGCCCCTGAACTGCCTGAACACCCCTGAACACCCCTGAACACCTCTGACGGAGAACGCCTTGTACTTCACCGACCGTGGCATCGAGGAACTGGAGAAGCGGCGCGGCGAGGAGGAGGTCACCTTCGAGTGGCTCGCCGAGCAGCTCCGCACCTTCGTGGACCTGAACCCGGACTTCGAGGTCCCGGTCGAACGCCTGGCGACGTGGCTGGCCCGTCTGGACGACGAGGACGAGGACGAGGAGTAGACGTCGCGCCCGCGTCTTGGCGCCCGGCATCCTGGCGTCCGGCGTCTCGGCGTCCGGCGTCTCGGCGTCCGCATCTTGATGTCCGCGAAACCCAGCGCCGGGCTGACCGGTGGCTTTGCGGTGTGTTCCCTCAGCCGTGCGCCCGCATCCTGTCGTACGCCAGGCCGAGTGTGCCCTGTGCCAGCAGGACCCCGGCGGCCGTGGCCCAGCCCGCGCTGCGGTGCCGCACCGCCCAGGCCGCCAGCGGGAGGCTCACGGCCACCTGCGCCGCGGCCAGCGTCCGCGCCCGGGGGCCTCGCATCCAGGGGCCGAGCGGCCCGCTCTCGACCACGTCGAACTCCGCCCGCACCGCGTCCCGCCATCCGGTCCACTCGATCGGGCGCGCGTCGTGGTCGGCCCGTGCCGCCTCCCGCAGCCGGTCGGCCGGTTCACCGGGGTCGAGCCCGGGCGGGAGCGCGAGACCGGTGCGGACGAGGACGGCGAGGAGCCCCCGCATCCTTGCGCGCGCGTCGGCTTCGGCGTCCGGCCTGGTCAGCGCGGACAGGGACTGCACGTCCAGTACGGGGTCGAGGCCGAGCCGCGCGGCGAACGTCCGCATCGCCTCGTCCTCCCCGACCGCCGTGCCGCTCGCCAGCCATTCGTAGCCGACGGTGCGCCGGAAACCGGCGGCGAGGGTGTAGCCGGAGCGGTCGGTGTCCCACCACAGGGCCAGTACGGGCCAGTTCGATCCCACGGCGAGCGCCGTGGCCCAGCCGGTGAGCACCCGGTCGACCGGCTCCTCGCCGCGCTGCCACGGCCGCCCCTCGGGCACCAGCACGCTCCAGCCGCGGCCCGCGGGCGCGAGCACCATCTGCTCACGGAGCAACTGGGCCACGGGCCCGACCGTGTCGGGTTCGGCCCGGCAGAGCAGCAACGCACCGGCGGTATTGGTGCGCTCGGAGGCTTTGGACGACATGTTCCTACGCTAGGACAGATCTCCCTATTCGGCTCATAAACCCGCAAAGGGAGCCGGGTCGCGCGTTCACCCTTTCGCGTGTCTTGACTTCCCCGAACCGCGATATATCGTGAATGACAGAAGACGCGATATGGCGCGTCGAGGTCAAACCGTCGAGGAGGTCAGCTCCATGCCTGAGTGGTCCGTCGCCGAGCCGCAGAAGCTCACGTTCGACGCCCCGGTGACCACCCTCCGGGTCCGCGTCGTCAACGGCACGGTGAACGTGGTGGGCACGGGCGAGGACTCCGCCCGCCTTGAGGTGTCCGAGATCGAGGGCCCTCCCCTGACGGTGAGCCAGCGGGACGGCGTGGTCTCCGTCGCCTATGACGACCTCCAGTGGAAGGGCTTCCTCAAGCGCTTCGACTTCAAGGGGTGGCGTCGCAGCGCGGCGGTCACCCTCGCCGTGCCGGCCGGGGCGCGCGTCGAGGTGGGCACGGTCGGCGCGGCCACCATGGTCTCCGGCATCGAGGGGCGCACGGAAGTCAGAGGCGTCACCGGCGGCACGACACTGGTGGGCCTCTCCGGCCCGGTCCACGCCGAGACGGTCTCGGGGAGCATCGAGACGCAGGGCGTCACCGGCGAGCTGCGGTGCGTCTCCGTCTCGGGCGACCTGACCGTGGTCGAGGCCGCGGGGCCCTCCGTCCGGGCCGATTCGGTGAGCGGCTCGATGATCGTGGACCTCGCCCCGGCGGGCGAGGCGCCCAAGGTGGCCCTGGCCAACGTCACGGGTGAGATCGCGGTCCGGCTGCCGCATCCCGCGGACGCGGAGGTGGAGGTGGACACCACGAGCGGCGCGGTGTCGAACGCCTTCGAGGATCTGCGCGTGAGCGGCCAGTGGGGCGCCAAGCGCGTCACGGGCCGCCTGGGCACGGGCAGCGGCCGGCTCAAGGCGACCACGGTCTCCGGTTCCGTCGCGCTTTTGCGCAGGCCGCCCATGGACGAAGATCCTTACGGAGAAGGTCCGCACGGGCAGCCTCCACAGGGCGAGGCACCACGCGGCCCGAACGCGAGCGACCCGGCGGCGAACGGCCCGGGACCGCACGGACCGGAGCCGCACGACGAACCCCCGCTGGACCCCACCGCGGCCGACGACCAGACCGGCCCGACCGGCCCGACAGACAAGAAGGTGCTCTGAGATGCCCCCCGTGTTCGCCCACGGCCGCCTGCGCCTGTATCTGCTCAAGCTGCTGGACGAGGCCCCCCGCCATGGTTACGAGGTGATCCGCCTCCTGGAGGAGCGCTTCCACGGGTTGTACGCACCCTCGGCAGGCACCGTCTACCCCCGCCTGGCGAAGCTGGAGGCCGAGGGCCTGGTCAGGCACACCACCGAGGGCGGCAGGAAGGTGTACGCCATCACGGACGCGGGCCGCGCCGAGCTGGCAGCGCGCAGCGGTGAGCTGGCCGACCTGGAGCTGGAGATCCGCGACTCGGTCGCCGAGCTGGCCGCGGAGATCCGTGACGGCGTCCAGGGCGTGGCGGGCGATCTGCGCCGCGAGATGCGGGCGGCGGCCAAGGAGACGCGTACGGGTGGCGGGGCGGGGTCCGGCGCCTTCCCCGACCCGGCCGAGTTCCTCGACGCCGCTTGGGGCGACAAGGAGGGCTGGCGCCAGGCCAAGGAGGAGTTCAAGCGCGCCAAGCAGGAGTGGAGGGAGCAGGCGCGGCGGGCCAAGGACGAGAGCCGCCGGGCCCGTGACGAGGCCCAGCGGGCGCGCCGCGAGGCCAAGGAGGCCCAGGACCGGGCGCGGAGCCTGGCTCAGGAGGAGGTCCAGCGCATCGCCCAGCGCATCCGGGAGCAGGTCGAGGGCCACTATCCCCGCGAGGACTGGCCGACGGGCGTCGAGGAGGGTCTGACGAAGCTGGCCAAGGAGTTCGGCCAGTTCGGCATGGATCTCGGCAAGGACTTCGGTGTATGGCCGGGGTCCCGCACGTCCGGCTCGTCCGCCGAGGCGAAGGATGCCGACGGCACGCAGGAGTCGGCCGAGCCGAAGGACGCCGGTGGCGGCGCCGAGACGGGGTCCGGGACCAAGGCCGGGGCCACGTTCAGCACAGCTCCCGAGGACGTCCCCGTCGGCTATGTCCCCGACTGGGCCAAGGAGGACTCGACCGGTGACCCCGCCCGCGACCTGGACCGCCTCTTGGACCGCTTCCGGGACGACATCCGCGACACGGCCCGGGACCACGGCGTGACGGGCGAGCAGTTCCGCGACGCCCGCCGCCACTTGAGCACCGCGGCGGCACATATCGCAGCGGCCCTGAGAACGCCCGGCCCCTGACGCCACGCCACGGGGCACCGAGCCCCCCATGCCTCCCGTACCGGAGGCCACGGGTGGCTCCCCCGGGGCGGCCACCTCTGCAAGGCGGACCGGACGCCGCCCCCGGGGGCGGCCAGACCCCGCACCAAGCCCCGGAGCCGGTCGACCGCCGGGCCCCCGGCTCACGGACCCTGCGAGCACCGGGCGAGGCACGGAGGCCCCAGCACCGCCCCACACCGCAGGCCACGGGGGGCGGCCAGGCCTCGTACTGAGCCCCAGAGCCGGTCGACCGCCGAGCCCCAGCGGTCGGGCCTCCCGTCCCCGGGCCCCAGCCTCCCCCGGCCCCCGCCCTGCCCCTGACCCCGCCCCCCAGCGGCAAGGCTGGCCGAGGCCGGCCAAAGCCGGCTACCCCCCGTCACCCCCCGCGAACAGCACCCGTTCCAGTTCTCCGTAGGTGACCCCGTGCTCCGCCAGGGCCTCGGAGACCGTGCCGGGGCGGACCGTGAGGGCGAGGAGGATGTGGTGGGCGCCGATGGAGCGGTCGCGGCGGGCCGTCGCGATGCGGAGGGACTTGACGAGGACCTCCTTGGCGTCGCGCGTGAACGGCAGATGCCCCGACCAGCCCCAGCCGCGCAGCCCCTTGCCCCGCCGGGCGCCCCCGCCGGACCCCGCACCGGCCAGCACCCCGGCCCCGTGCGCCTCCTCGACCCGGGAGACGATCTCGTCCACGTCGATGCCGAGCCCGGCGAGCGCCTCGGTGTCGGCCTGGGAGAGCCCGCCCCTGCGCCGCGCCTCGGCGAGGGCCGCTTCGAGCGACTCCCGCCGGTCCACCGCGCCCAGGGCCGTCAGCGCGAAGGCGGCACGGCCGGCGGTACCCTCGGCCGGCTGCGCGAGCAGGGCAAGGAGCATGTGCCCGTCGTCGACCGCCGCCGCCCCCGCCCGTTCCGCCTGTCCGGTCGCTCCGAGCACCACGGCGCGGGCGTCTTCGGTGAATCGCTCGAACATCACTGCCTCCCGTACTTCTTGTGCACGGCCTGCCTGCTCACTCCGAGCTCCGCGGCGATCTCCTGCCACGACCAGCCCTGCATGCGCGCGCTGCGCACCTGCACGGCCTCCAACTGCTCCACCAGCTTCCGCAGTGCGGTCACGGCCCGCAGTCCGACCCGGGGGTCACGATCGCCCGCGCGCTCGGCGAGATCCGTTGCTTCGGTCATGGATGTCAACTTACGTTGACATCGGCCGTTCGTCAACCATGGTTGACGACACGGGGAGGCGGCACCGGCGTACGCGGCTCTCAGACCTCCAGCACGATCTTGCCGAAGAGATCGCCGGAGGCGAGCCGTTCGAAGCCATCGCGCGCCCGGTCGAGGGGCAGCACCTCGTCGATCACGGGCCGCACCCCCGTGGCCGCGCAGAACGCGAGGAGGTCCTCCAGTTCGTCCTTGGTGCCCATCGTCGAGCCGACGACCTTCAGTTCCAGGAAGAAGATCCGGGTGAGCTCCGCGTGCGCGGGCCGGTCACCGCTCGTCGCCCCCGAGATGACCAGCGTGCCGCCGGGCTTCAGCGACTTGACCGAGTGGGACCACGTCGCCGCGCCGACCGTCTCGATCACCGCGTCCACCCGCTCCGGCAGCCGCGCGCCGGACTCGACCGCCTCCACCGCCCCCAGCTCCAGGGCCCGCTTCCGCTTGGCCTCGTCCCGGCTCGTGGCGAAGACCCGGAGGCCCGCCGCCTTGCCGAGCACGATCGCGGCCGTGGCGACACCGCCGCCGGCGCCCTGCACGAGGACCGAGTCGCCGGGCCGTACACCGGCGTTGGTGAAGAGCATGCGGTACGCGGTGAGCCACGCGGTCGGCAGACAGGCCGCCTCCGCGAAGGACAGCTCCTTGGGCTTGGGCAGCACGTTCCAGGTGGGCACGGCGACCCGCTCGGCGAACGTCCCCTGGTACTTCTCCGTCAGGATGGAGCGGCTCTCGCGCGGGCCGACACCGTGGCCGGACTGGCCGATGACGGAGTGCAGGACGACCTCGTTGCCGTCCTCGTCGATCCCTGCGGCGTCGCAGCCGAGGATCATCGGCAGCTTCTCCTCGCCGAGGCCGACCCCGCGCAGCGACCACAGGTCGTGGTGGTTGAGGGAGGCGGCTCGGACGTTCACGGTCGACCAGCCGGGGCGGGCGTCGGGGGCCGGGCGCTCCCCCAACTCCAGGCCTGAAAGCGGCTGGTCACGGTCGATTCGGGCGGCATAGGCAGCGAACATGCCGCCGACCCTAGGCCGCCGCCGGGCCACGGCGGAACCTCGTACGACTGTGACACGCGCCGCGCTCCGCCTCGTACGACGGTGACACGCGCCGCGCCCCCCGCCGCGAGGAACACGGCAGGGGGCGCGGACGGCGCGCCGGGCATCCGGCGACGGGCGCTCAGCGGCGGGCGACGCCCTCCGCGCGGGCCGTGGCGGCGACGGCCGCGGTCACGGCCGGGGCGACCCGCTCGTCGAACGGCGACGGGATCACGTAATCCGCGGCGAGCTCGTCACCCACGACGGCCGCGAGGGCGTCGGCGGCGGCGATCTTCATGCCCTCGGTGATCCGCGAGGCACGGACCTGGAGGGCACCGGCGAAGATGCCGGGGAAGGCGAGCACGTTGTTGATCTGGTTGGGGTAGTCCGACCGTCCGGTCGCCACCACGGCCGCGTACTTGTGCGCGACGTCGGGGTGGACCTCCGGGTTCGGGTTGGCCATGGCGAAGACGAAGGCGTCGGGGGCCATGGACGCGACGGCCGCCTCGGGGACGGTGCCGCCCGAGACGCCGATGAACACGTCGGCCCCGGCGAGCGCGGACTCCAGCGAGCCGCTGAGCCCGGCCTTGTTCGTGAGCTCGGCCAGCTCCCGCTTGACCGGGGTGAGGTCCTCCCGGTCCCGGCTCACGACGCCCTTGCGGTCCGCGACCGCCACGTCGCCGAGCCCCGCCTCCAGCAGGAACTTGGCGATGGCGACACCGGCGGCACCGGCCCCGGAGATCACGGCGCGCAGCTCGCCGAGCGTGCGCCCGGTCAGCTTCGCCGCGTTGCGCAGCGCGGCCAGAGTCACCACGGCCGTGCCGTGCTGGTCGTCGTGGAAGACCGGGATGTCGAGCCGCTCCTGGAGCTTGCGCTCGATCTCGAAGCAGCGGGGCGCCGAGATGTCCTCCAGGTTCACGCCGCCGAAGGACGGGGCGAGCCGCACCACGGTGTCGACGATCTCGTCGGCGTCGGTCGTCGCGAGCGCGATCGGCACCGCGTCCACGCCGCCGAACTGCTTGAAGAGAATGGCCTTGCCCTCCATGACGGGGAGGGAGGCCTCGGGCCCGATGTCCCCGAGGCCGAGCACGGCGGTCCCGTCGGTCACGACGGCGACCACGTTCGACTTCCACGTGTAGTCGTGGACGAGCTCCGGCTGCTCCGCGATGGCACTGCACACTTTCGCGACGCCGGGCGTGTACGCGAGGGACAGGTCGTCCTTGTCGCGGACCGGCACGGTGGCCTGCACAGCCATCTTGCCGCCGCGGTGCAGCGCAAACGCCGGATCGAAGGGTTCCGCAGCATCCGCGGGGCCCTCGTGATCCGTACTGCTGTCGCTGCGAGGATTGACGATCTCCGCTGCCACTTGTCTGACCCCTTAAGTCTTAATCATTCGTTGAGGGTGTCCGCTCCTGGTTGAGAAGCGGGCGGGCACCGCGTCCGTTCTCCGCCTGTCGGCGGAGGGAGGTACGGACACGCGGGCGCGCCGCACACGCGCCCTGAGCCCCGGATGAGGGGTGTAACCACTCTTTCTACCCGACAGCGGCAGGAAGGGGCGAGTGACATTGGTTGCAGCCGGGCGCAGAGGAGCGCGGGAGCCGGGAGGCGTCACGCCGGGTGCCCCAATTGACCCGTATCGCGCTCACGCGGGGTCCAGATGGCGAGATTCGCCGCCTATCGGCCGGTTGGCGCGGATTGGCTCCGGAACCTTTTCATCCGCACTGCACCGGCCTGTTGGGATTCGGATTCTTCCCGTTATCCGATTTTGACATCACGGGCACCCAGAATCGGACGGTCCGAATGGCAAGATGCCGTCATCACACGAGGTCGCGACACCCGAAGGTGTGTGCACGACTCATCGGCCACTCCCTCATCCGCCGGAGGACCCACCATGACCGCAGGCTCCATTTGTCGTAAGACCGCAGCGAAGTCCGCGAAGTCCCGGATCGCGGCGGTCGGCGCGATCGCGGTCGCCGGCACGCTGCTGCTGTCCGGCTGTGGCGACCAGACCAAGGACAAGAGCGGCGAAACGGCCAGCGATGCCCCGCTCGCCGACAAGCTCCCCAAGGACATACGCGACAAGGGCGTGATCAAGGTCGGGTCGGACATCGCCTACCCGCCGGTCGAGTTCAAGGACAAGTCGGGCAACACCGTCGGCATCGACCCGGACCTGGGCAAGGCGCTGGGCAAGCAGCTCGGCGTGGAGTTCGAGTTCGAGAACGGCACCTTCGACACCCTCCTCGGCGGCCTGCGCTCCAAGCGCTACCAGATCGCCATGTCGGCCATGACGGACACCAAGAACCGCCAGGAAGGCGTCGACGAGGACACCGGCAAGAAGGTCGGCACCGGCGTCGACTTCGTCGACTACTTCACGGCCGGTGTCTCGATCTACACCAAGAAGGGCGACGACCAGGGGATCAAGACCTGGGCGGACCTCTGCGGCAAGAAGATCGTCGTCCAGCGCGGCACCGTCTCGCACGACCTGGCCAAGGCCGAGTCGAAGAAGTGCGAGGGCGGCAAGAAGATCTCGATCGAGCAGTTCGACAACGACCAGCAGGCCCAGGCGCGGCTGCGCTCCGGCGGCGCCGACGCCGGCTCCTCCGACTTCCCGGTGGCCGCGTACGCGGTGAAGACCTCGGGCGGCGGCAAGGACTTCGAGCTGGTCGGCGAGCAGGTCGAGGCGGCCCCGTACGGCATCGCGGTCTCCAAGAAGAACCCCGAGCTGCGCGACGCGATCAAGGCCGCGCTCGACGCGATCATCAAGAACGGCGAGTACGGCAAGATCATCGCGAAGTGGGGCGTGAAGGACGGCGCGGTCGAGGAAGCCACCGTCAACGGCGGCAAGTGACCGACGTTCCTCCTAGTCGCTGAAAGGCCACTGACGTGACCACCGACATCTCCAAGAAGGGCCCCGGGGACGACGTGCCGAAGGCACGGCCGGCGGAGGCCATCAAGGCCATCCCGGTCCGGCACTTCGGCCGCTACGTCGCCGCGGTCCTCGCCATCGGCGTCCTCGCCTCCATCGTCTACGCCTTCTCGCAGGGCGACATCAGCTGGGGCGCGATCCCCGACAACTTCTTCGACGACCGCATCCTCAAGGGTGTCCGCGAGACGCTGATCCTGACGTTCCTCTCGATGCTCATCGGCGTCGTCGGCGGCGTCATCCTCTCCGTGATGCGCCTGTCGAAGAACCCGGTGACCTCGTCGATCGCCTGGTTCTACATCTGGTTCTTCCGCGGTACGCCGGTCCTGGTCCAGCTCTTCGTCTGGTTCAACCTCGGCTTCGTCTTCGACTACGTGAACCTCGGCCCCGTCTACAAGGACGAGTGGTCGGACTTCATGACGCCGTTCCTGACGGCGCTGCTCGGCCTCGGTCTCAACGAGGCCGCGTACATGGCGGAGATCTGCCGCGCCGGTCTGCTCTCGGTCGACGAGGGCCAGACCGAGGCGTCGCACGCCCTCGGCATGAGCCACAACAAGACGCTGCGCCGCGTGGTCCTGCCGCAGGCGATGCGCGTCGTCGTGCCGCCGACGGGCAACGAGTTCATCAACATGCTGAAGACGACGTCGCTGGTCGCCGCCGTCCAGTACTACGAGCTCCTCAAGTACGCCCAGGACATCGGCACCTCGTCGGGCGCGACGGTCGAGACGCTGCTGCTCGCCGCCTGCTGGTACCTGATCATGACGTCGGTCCTCAGCATCGGCCAGTTCTACCTGGAGCGTTACTACGCGCGCGGTTCGTCGCGCTCCCTGCCGAGCACTCCATGGCAGAAGATCAAGGCCAACATGCTGTCCCTCAACAGCCCGCGGGGAGGCACCGCATGACCGCCATGGTGAAGGCCGAGAACGTCCACAAGTCGTTCGGCAGCGTAGAAGTGCTCAAGGGCATCGACCTGGAGGTCAAGACGGGCGAGGTCTTCTGCCTCATCGGCCCCTCCGGCTCCGGCAAGTCGACGTTCCTGCGCTGCATCAACCACCTGGAGAAGATCAACGCCGGCCGGCTGTACGTCGACGGGGAACTGGTCGGCTACCGGCAGAAGGGGGACAAGCTGTACGAGCTCAAGGACAGCGAAGTCGCCCTCAAGCGCCGCGACATCGGCATGGTCTTCCAGCGCTTCAACCTCTTCCCGCACATGACGGCCCTGGAGAACGTCATGGAGGCGCCGGTCCAGGTCAAGGGCGTCGCCAAGGCCCAGGCCCGGGAGCGCGCGGGACAGCTTCTGGAGCGCGTGGGCCTCGCCGACAAGGCGGGCAACTACCCCTCGCAGCTCTCCGGCGGCCAGCAGCAGCGCGTCGCGATCGCGCGGGCGCTCGCGATGGACCCGAAGCTGATGCTGTTCGACGAGCCGACGTCGGCGCTCGACCCCGAGCTGGTCGGTGACGTGCTCGACGTGATGCGCGACCTCGCGGAGTCCGGCATGACGATGGTCGTCGTCACGCACGAGATGGGCTTCGCGCGCGAGGTCGGCGACAGCCTCGTCTTCATGGACGAGGGCGTGGTGGTCGAGTCGGGCCACCCGCGCGACGTCCTGACGAACCCGCAACAGGAGCGGACGCAGTCGTTCCTGTCCAAGGTGCTCTGACGCCCTGACCGAGGGCGCCCCGTGAGGGGCACGCAGAACTGCGCGAGCGACCACGACGCGCCCGTGGACGCACGGAAAGGGGCGGTACGGAAGTGATCCGTACCGCCCCTTCCTGCGCAACGGCTACTTCAGCCCCAGGACCACCGCGTCCGCGGGCGAGGCCCAGACCGGGCGGGCCTCGGCGAAGCCTGCCTCGCGCAGCGTCCGCGCATGCCACTCCGCGGAGGGCATGTCGCCGTCGGCGTGCTCCCCGTAGATCTCGAACCGCTTGGCGGTGGGCTCGGCGAGGACCGGGTCCTGGGCCGCGAGCCGCCACCACTCCTTCCAGTCCAGGACGCCCTCGGCCTTGGCGCGCTCCATCTGCCGGTGGCGGAAGGCGCCCTCCGCGGCGTTCAGGCGCGGGGTGGCGGGGTCGGGCATGTGGTCGGCGTTCATGAAGACGCCGCCGTCGCGCACGAGCCCCGCGACCTGGCCGTAGAGGGCGGCGAGCGGCTCGCTGAAGAGCCAGTGCAGGGCGGTCGCGGTGAGCACGGCGTCGTAGCTGTCGTGCGGGAGCGCGGCGGCCCAGTCGGGGTCCTTGAGGTCCGCGGTGACGAAGGTGACCCGGTCGTCCCCGGCGAACGTGCCCTCGGCGATGGTGAGCAGCGCGGGGTCCAGGTCGACGCCGACGCTGGTGGCTTCGGGGAACCTCTTGAGCAGCCGGTCCGTAATACTTCCCGTACCGCACGCGAGGTCGAGGACGCGCGGTGCGGTTCCGACCACGGCCTCGACCATGTCGAGCATGATCGTGAAACGCTCCTCGCGGTCGGGCAGGTACCACTGCTGCTGCCGGTCCCAGCTGTCCTGCCAGGCCCGCCAGTCGGTGCCGAGCCCGGTTCCCGTACCCGTCTCCGTCATCGAAACCCCTCCACTCCGTAATACCCTGGTACCGCAGACGGCTATTACTTGCCGATGAGTCGACCATAGACCGCCCTCGTAAGGACTACAAGTGGAACTGGCCTATTACTCGGACTACGCCGTACGCCTGGTCAACAGCGAGGAGCCGGGCCGCAACAAGGACACGCTGACCTCCGTCGAGGTGATCAGGGAGCTGTTCGGGCCGAGCACGCAGATGGCCCGCCGCGCGACGGACGCCGACGTCACGCGCTTCCGGTCGGTCCGGGCGCGGCTGCGTGCGGTGTTCGAGGCAGCGGACGGCGACGACGAGACGCTCGCGGTCGACCTGCTGAACTCACTGCTCCTGGAGTTCCCGGTGAGCCCGCAGATCTCGGGGCACGACCACCGGGACGACGACGGGCGCCCGTTGTGGCACATGCACCTGGCGGACCACCCCTCGAACGCCACCGCCGGGTACGCGGCCATCGCCGCGATGGGCCTCGCCTTCCACCTCACCGAGCACGGCGTGGAGCGCCTGGGCCTGTGCGAGGCGGCACCGTGCCGCAACGCCTACCTCGACACGTCCACCAACCGCTCCCGGCGCTACTGCTCGGACCGCTGCGCGACCCGCGCCAACGTCGCCGCCTACCGCGCCCGCAAGCGCCTGGAGACGGAGCGCTCGGCGAGCACGGGACGCACGGCCGAGACCGTCCAGCGCGCCAGCGCGAGCGGTGAGCGGCGCCCCGGCGTGGGCGGGCGGTAGCGGAACCACACCTTCCCGAGGACGAGGTCCTCGGGGACCACGCCGTAGTCGGTGCTGTCGCCGCCCGCGAACGTGTTGTCGCCGAGCACCCACCAGCCGCCGTCACGGCGTTCCTTGGCCCGCTTGACCACCAGCAGGTCCTGCTGGAACGGGTGACGCAGGATCACCACGTCACCCGGGCGGACGCGTGCGCCCCACCGGACGAGCAGCCGGTCCCCGTGAAGCAGTGTGGGCACCATGGAGGGGCCCGTCACCTCGGCCGCGCCCCATGGCAGCGCGGCCCTTCCGCCCTCGGTCTCCTGCGACAGCTCCGGCATCGCCGGCACCTCCCCGGTCCCATCGTCCACCAGTCCCAGTCTGACCCTGGACTTTTGTCCTAAGCCCATGGGGGCACTCGCGAAATCCGGTCTCTCACGGAGTAATGTCCCACCTGAGAAGACGATCACGAGGAGGACCGCTCCATGCTTTCCCGCCTGTTTGCCCCCACGGTAAAGGTCAGCGCGCACTGCGACCTGCCCTGCGGCGTGTACGACCCCGCCCAGGCCCGGATCGAGGCCGAGTCGGTCAAGGCCGTGCAGGAGAAGATGGCCGCCAACGACGACGCGCACTACCAGGCGCGCGCCACGGTCATCAAGGAGCAGCGTGCCGAGCTCGCCAAGCACCACGTTTCGGTGCTCTGGAGCGACTACTTCAAGCCCCCGCACTTCGAGAAGTACCCGGAGCTGCACCAGCTGGTCAACGACACCCTGAAGGCCCTCTCGGCCGCCAAGGCGTCGACGGACCCGGCCACGGGCCAGAAGGCGCTGGACTACATCGCCCAGATCGACAAGATCTTCTGGGAGACCAAGAAGGCCTGAACCAGGCTTTTTTCCGAAGGGGCCCGTCCGCTGTTCCCGGGACGGGTCCCTTCGGCGTTCCGTCCCGACTAGCCGGCCGCGCCGCGGGGCCGGGCGAGGCCCAGGTCGTACGCGAGGATCGTCGCCTGCACGCGGTCGCGCAGGCCCAGCTTTCCGAGCACGGCGTTGACATGCGACTTCACCGTGCCGGTGGTCACGCCGAGCGCCTCGGCGATCTCCCCGTTGGTGTGTCCGGCGGCGACGAGTGCCAGCACCTCGCCCTCGCGGGGCGTGAGGGTCTCCACGAGAGCGGGGTCCGGGGCGGGTGCCGTGTCGGCGAAGGCGTCGATCAGGCGGCGCGTGACGGTGGGCGCGAGCATCGCCTCGCCGGAGGCGACGACGCGGATACCGGCGAGGAGTTCCTGCGGCAGAGCGTCCTTGAGCAGGAATCCGGAGGCCCCGGCGCGCAGGGCGTCGTGCACGTAGGCGTCCTGGTCGAAGGTGGTCAGGACGAGGACGCGCGGTGCGGGCTCGGGCCCGTCGGTGAGCAGTCGGGTGGCGGTGAGGCCGTCCATCCCCGGCATGCGGATGTCCATGAGGACCACGTCCGGGGCCAGCTCGGCCGCCAGACGCACGGCGTCGGCCCCGTCCGCGGCCTCCCCGACCACATCGAGGTCCGGCTCGGCGTCGACGATCGCGGCGAACCCGGCCCGGACGACGGCTTGGTCATCGACGACCAGAACGCGGATGGTCCGGGCGCCGAGCCCTGAGTTGTCGGTGGTGCTGATGGTGCGGCTCCTTCGGGGGTGGGGGAGAGAAACCGGTTCGTCGGGGCCGCCGGTGGACGGGCAGCGACCGATCGGCGGCCGGGCGGCGGCCGAGCAGCGGCCGGGGCCGTGGCACGCGCCTCGCCTCCCCGGTGGCCCGACAGCCTCCGTTGGTAGCCCGATGGTCTCCATTGGCAGTCCGACAGCCTCCATGCTGGCCCGGCGGTTCCCATGCTGGCCCGACAGCCTCCATGGTGGCCCGGCGGCCCCATTGTTGACCCGGCGGTCTCCATGCTGGCCCGGCGGTCTCCTTTGGTGGCCCGGCGGTCTCCATTGGTGGCCCGGCGGTCTCCATTGGTGGCCGGTCACCTCCATGGTGGCCCGATCGTACGGAAAGCGTGGCCAGGCGGCGGCCGAGCGGAGGCCTCCCCGGCCGGGGGCTCGCCGCCCGCGCCCCGTCCCCGCAGGGAAGGATCACCGCCCGCGCGTATGCCCCAGGGAGGAGGCGATGATCGTACGAGCGGCCGACGCGAGGCCGCGGGACCGCCGGAATCCTTGACGCATGACGTCCCCCTACTCCCCCTACTCCCCCGCCTCACCGCCGAACCCCTGGGGCCCGCCCCCCGTTCCGTACCCCTACGAGCCCCAGCCCCCGTACGTGCCGCCGCCGCTCCCGTACCACCGTCTCGCCCTGTCCACCGGCACGCACCGCTGGTGGCGGCCGGTGGCCGGGACCGCCGTGGTGCTCGGTGGCGTGGTCGCCGCCGTGCTCCTCGTGCTGCTCGGCGCGCAGCTCGCGGGTGCGGCCCTCGACCGGCCCGTCGACAAGGACGGGCTCCACGTCTGGGGCGGCATCGGGGAGACGGGGCAGGGCCTGCTCACCCTGGCGCTGCTGCTCCCGGTGGTGTTCCTCGCCGCCCGCTGGTCCCAGGGGCGCCCGGCGGGGACGGTGTCGTCGGTGGTCGGACGGCTGCGCTGGGACTGGCTGGTGCGCTGCCTGCTCCTCGCGGTGCCGCTGGTCGCCGCGTCGATCGGGGCCATGCTGCTGCTCCCCGAGTCGTCGGGCGACGGCACGGAAGACATGGTGTGGGCCGGGCTCCCCGACTTCCTGCTCGGCCTCGCCATGGTCTGCGTGCTCGTGCCGTTCCAGAGCGCGGCCGAGGAGTACGTGTTCCGGGGCTGGCTCACCCAGGCGGTCGGCGCCTGGTGCCGCTCGCCGTGGCTGGCGATCCTGCCGCAGGCACCGCTGTTCGCGGCGGCCCACGGCTGGGGCACACCGTGGGGCTTCGCGGACCTGGTGGTGTTCGCGCTGGTCGCGGGCGTGCTGACCCTGCGTACGGGGGGCCTTGAGGCGGCCATCGGACTCCACGTGATCAACAACCTGCTCGCCATGGGTCTTTCGGCCGCCGTCGCCGGAGCGCTCGCCTCCGACGAGACGGCCGCCGACATGGACGCGGCGGCGGTCGGCGTCGACGCCGTGATGATCTGCGGCTACGCGGTGCTGGTGCTGTGGTGGGCCCGGCGCCGGAAGGTCGAAGCGGTGGGCACGGGGGCAGCCGCTGCCTGACGCCCGGACGGCTTAATCGGTTGCCGCGCGCGGCGGCGGCCTGCTGCACTGGCGGAGTCGGCGAGCAGCCGGCACACGTCACCAGCGGCCCGCGCGCACTCCACGCGCGGCCCACCAAGGAGAAGAAATGCGGCGTTCGCGCATGTCCCGCCCAGAAGGAACTAACCCCTCTTCCAAGGACATGACGGTACGTGCAATCGCATTCACCTGCTCCGAACCTGAACCCGCACGCGAGCCCCGCCACTAGCACCGCCACTAGCCCCGCCACCAGCTCCGGCCCCGAGGCGGGCCCGAAACCGGGCGCCGGGCCGGGCGCGCGATATCTGAACCTCGGCATCCTCGCCCACATCGACGCCGGCAAGACCAGCCTCACCGAGCGGCTCCTGCACGGCGCGGGCGTCATCGACGAGGTCGGCCGCGTCGACGACGGCAGCACCCTCACCGACTCGCTCGCCCTGGAGCGGCAGCGCGGCATCACGATCAAGTCCGCGGTCGTCTCCTTCGCCATCGCCGCTCCCAGGGGCACGGGCGACGACGACGTCACGGTCAACCTGATCGACACCCCCGGGCACCCGGACTTCATCGCCGAGGTGGAGCGGGTCCTGAGCGTGCTCGACGGTGCCGTGCTCGTCATCTCCGCCGTGGAGGGCGTCCAGGCACAGACCCGCGTACTGCTGCGCACCCTGCGGCGCCTGCGCATCCCCACGCTCATCTTCGTGAACAAGGCCGACCGCACCGGCGCCCGCCACGAAGGCGTCCTCGAACACATCGCCCGGCGGCTCACCCCCGACATCACCCCGATGGGCACGGTCGAAGCACTCGGCACACGCGAGGCGCGCTTCACCCCGTTCACCACCGCGGCCCCGGGTCTGGCCGAACTGCTCGCCGGACACGACGACGAGCTGCTCACCGCGTACGTGGAGAACCCGGCCACCCTCACGTACGGGCGGCTGCGCCGTGAACTGGCCCGGCAGACCCGGCGCGCCCTCGTGCACCCCGTCTACTTCGGCTCCGCCATGACAGGCGTCGGCGTCGGCGAACTGGCGGCCGGAATCGCGGAGTTCCTGCCCTCCGACCCGGGGGACGCCGAAGCTCCGCTCTCCGGCAGCGTGTTCAAGGTCGAGCGCGGCACGGCCGGGGAGAAGATCGCGTACGTACGCGTGTTCTCGGGCACGGTCCGCACACGTGACCGGCTCGACATCGCGGCGGGCGACGGTACGGACGTCAGGGAGGGCAAGGTCACCGCCGTCAGCGTCTTCGAGCACGGCACGGACGAACGCGGCACGCGGGTCCCGGCGGGCCGCATCGGCAAGCTGTGGGGCCTGGGTGACGTGCGGATCGGTGACGTGATCGGCGTACCGCCCGAAGGGGCGGGGGCCGGAGGGCGGTTCTTCGCGCCGCCGACCCTGGAGACGGTCGTCGCCCCGGTCAGGACCGGCGACCGGGGCGCCCTGCACGTGGCCCTCACGCAGCTCGCCGAGCAGGACCCGCTGATCGACCTGCGGCAGGACGACGTACGGCAGGAGGTGTCCGTCTCGCTCTACGGCGAGGTCCAGAAGGAGGTCATCCAGGCGACCCTCGCCGCCGACTTCGGCCTGGACGTCACTTTCCGCGAGACGACCACGATCTGCGTGGAGCGGGTCGTCGGCACCGGCGAGGCGTTCGAGATCATCGACAAGGACCCGAACCCGTTCCTCGCCACGGTCGGGCTGCGGGTGGGGCCCGCGCCGGTCGGGGCCGGTGTGGAGTTCCGGCTCGGCGTGGAGCTCGGTTCGATGCCGTACGCGTTCTTCCGCGCGGTCGAGGAGACGGTCCGGGAGACGCTGGGCCAGGGACTGTACGGCTGGCGGATTCCCGACTGCACGGTCACGATGACGCACTCCGGGTACTGGCCGCGGCAGAGCCACGCGCACGGCACGTTCGACAAGAGCATGTCGAGCACCGCGGGGGACTTCCGGCACCTGACGCCGCTGGTCCTGATGGACGCGCTGCGCCGGGCGGGCACGGCGGTGCACGAGCCGATGCACCGCTTCAGGCTCGACCTGCCCGCCGACACCTTCGGGGCGGTGCTGCCGGTCCTGTCGCGGCTGCGGGCCGTGCCGCACACACCGACGACGAGCGAGGACGCGTACCGCCTGGAGGGAGACATCCCCGCGAACCAGGTGCACGCCCTGGAGCAGCAGTTGCCCGGGCTCACGCGCGGCGAGGGCGAGCTGGAGTCCGCCTTCGACCACTACGAGCCGGTGCGCGGCACCGCCCCGACCCGCGCGCGGACGGACGACGACCCGCTGCACCGCAAGGAGTACCTGCTCCGGGTGGTGCGCAGGACGAACGGGGGCGGCGGCAGTGGCAGCGGCCGGGATGGCGGCGGTGGTGGCGATGCCAGCGGCCGGAATGGCGGCGGCGGCCATGGCTGACCGGCCGCTGCCTCGCTCCGGGTCTTCCGGGCTCTCGTCCCCCGGCCTCCGGCTCCCGGCCCCCGGGCCCGCGCGGTCAGGCCAGCAGCGCCTCGGCGTCCAGGCCCCGCAGGCGCTCCGGGTCGGCGATGATGTTGATCTCGGTGATCCTGCCGTCCACGACCGTGAAGGCGCCGACCGAGAACACCGTGCCGCCGGGCGCCGCGATGAGGCCGGGCAGGCCGTTGACCAGCACCATGGCCTGGACGTCGGCGAGCCGCGCGAACATCGCCGCCTGCCCTGCCACCGTCGCCGCGCCCCGCACCAGCTTCGACAGGTCGGAGGAGAGGCCGCCGCTGTCCGCGCGGAGCACGACGTCGGGGTCGAGGAGCGTGAGCAGCGCGTCGAAGTCGCCCGCCTTGGTGGCCGCCATCCAGGCCTCGACGACCTCACGCTGCTTGGCGACATCGGTCTCGGGAGCCGGGGCGGAGCCCTGCACGCGGCGGCGGGCCCGGCTGGCGAGCTGCCGGGTCGCGGCGGCCGAGCGCTCCACCACGGGCGCGATGTCCTCGAACGGCACGGCGAACATGTCGTGCAGTACGAACGCCAGGCGCTCGGCGGGCGCGAGGGTGTCGAGCACGACGAGGAGGGCGAGGCCGACGGAGTCGGCGAGCAGCACCTCCTGCTCGGGGTCGACCGCGTCCAGGCGGCTCAGGACGGGGTCGGGCACATGGGTCTCCATGGAGACGTCCAGGGAGTCCTCGCGGCGGGACTGCCGGGAGCGCAGCAGGTCAAGACAGACCCGGCCGACCACGGTGGTGAGCCAGCCGCCGAGGTTCCGCACCTCCGCCACGTCGGAGCGGCTCAGCCTGAACCACGCCTCCTGGACCGCGTCCTCCGACTCCCCGAGCGAGCCCAGCATGCGGTACGCGACCGCGTTGAGACGGGGCCTGTGCTCCTCGAACGCGGCTGCCAGGGCAGCCTGTTCCGAACGGTTCTGATCCATCTGTCACATTCTCCCGTCGCGTTCCGCCACCGCTGTGACGGAGCTTCCCCACTCCTGCGTGACACGCGAGGAGCCTCAGTAAGGAGTTTCGTATGAAGACCGACGAACTCGGCGAGATCGATGCCGACCTCGTACACCGGTTGGTGGCCGAGCAGTTCCCGCGGTGGGCCGGCCTGCCCGTGGCGCCGGTGCCGCAGTCGGGCATGGACAACGCCACGTTCCGGCTCGGCGACGACCTCTCCGTACGGCTGCCGCGCTACGCCCGGTGGACCGGCCAGGTCGAGCGCGAGCAGCGGTGGCTGCCGCGGCTCGCCCCGCATCTGCCGCTCACCGTCTCCACGCCGGTCGCGCGGGGCGGCCCCGGACAGGGTTATCCCTTCCCGTGGTCGGTCTACCGCTGGCTGGACGGGGAGGCCGCGACCACGGAAGGGCTGGCCGACCCGGTGGCTGCCGCCGGGCAACTGGCCGCTTTCATCGCGGCGTTGCAGCGGATCGACGCCGCCGGCGGGCCCGCGCCCGAGCTGAGCAACGCCTTCCGCGGCGAGCGCGTGGGCACCGAGTGCGACTCGCTCGCGGCCGACTCGCTCGTCCGCGCCAAGATCGCGAAGCTGGACGGCATCGTCGATACGGAGGCGGTGACGGCCGTGTGGGAGGCGGCGCTCGCGGCACCCGCTTGGCACCGCGATCCCGTCTGGCTGCACGGGGACCTCGCCACCGGCAACCTCCTCGCCGTCGACGGGCGGCTCCGCGCGGTCATCGACTTCGGGACGCTGGCCGTGGGCGATCCCGCCTGCGACCTCATCCCGATGTGGATGTTCCTGCCCGCGAAGGCGCGGGGCGCGTTCCGGGCGGCGGTCGGCATGGACGACGCCACCTGGGCGCGGGCCCGCGGCCTCGCGCTCGCCGGGTCGCTGCCAGTGCCGGACGACCCGTTCTTCGCGGTCCCTGAGCGGGTGACGGCGGCGCTGCGGCACCTGGACGCCGTACTGGAGGATCACGCGGAGCACGGCTCAGCCGGCTGAGGCCAGCGCCGCTTCCAGGTCGGCAGGGGTGCGGTAGAGGAGCCCCCGCATGCCCAGGGCCACCGCCGCGTCCACGTTCTCCTGGCGGTCGTCCACGAACAGGCAGCGGCCGGCGGCGACACCCGCCCGCCGCGCCGCCGCCTCGTATATGCGGGGGTCCGGCTTGGTGACGCCGAGGTCCGCGCTGCTGAGCACGGCGTCGAAGAGCCCGTCCGGGCCGGTGAGGCCGAGCAGCGCGAGGTCCTCGGCCAGCCATGGCGTCGCGTTGGTCACGAGCACCACCGGCAGCCCGGCCGCTCGGACTCCGCGGAGCAGCCCGACCACCGTGTCGTCGGCGCGGAACTTGGTCTCGGCCAGCACGTTGCCCAGCTCGCGCCCGCGCTCCAGCGGCACGCGGTCGGCGAGCCCGCGGGCGATCGACTCGACCCACAGCTCCTTGGTGATCTCCCCGCGCATCAGCGGCAGGTCGTTCTCGGGCGCGAAGCCGACCGCGGCGGTACTGCCCGGCGGCAGCCCTGCCGCGGCCTCCTGCTGTTCGAGGTCCGCCATGTCATAGAAACGGATCACACCATCAAGGTCACTCAACACGGCGTCAAACGCCCGACCGGAGATCGTCATCCCACGTGTCTATCACCACGGGGCCACGTCTTGGCGGGGTGTCCGGGGAGGTGGGGGACCCCGGGGGTGTAGGTGGGGGGGGACCCCGGAGGTGTGGAGGAGAACCCCACCGCAGGCAGGCGCTAGCCGAGCTCCTTGCGTGCGGTGGCCCGTACCCGGTCAAGTTCTGCCCGTACTGCCTCGTACCGGGCCTTGTCGGCACGGATGTCCGCCCGCTGCTTCTCGTCGCTGACCGCCCACCACACGCCGGCCGTGTTCAGCTCGCGCTTGCACTCGATGTCGGCGACGGCCGTGCCCAGCTCCTTCTCCGTACGAGCCGTGTTGCCGTCCTCGCGGCCCTTGCGCCACGCCTTGTCGCGGAAGGCGTGCGTCGGGCTCTCGTACCGCTCGAAGCCCTTGCCCCGCACGCACCGCGACCAGTCCCGGAAGGCCCTGCGCACCCGCTGGTCCTTGGCCACGGCCTTGTCCAGCTTCTCCACGCGTTCGGCGACGGTGCCGCGCAGCCGTGCCGCCTTCTCGTCCCCCATGACCCGCCGCGCCCCCAACGCGGCACAGCCGCCCTTGGGGACCTCGCGGCCCCGCACCACCTCGGCGGGCCCGTCCAGGGCGCCGTAGCCGTGCAGCACGCTCTCCTCCCGGTCCGTCGGCACCCGCCCCTTGGGGCCACGGCCGTCCGACGCCGCCTCGACGCTCTCCGGGTCGAAGCCATAACCCCAGCGCCGGGCCTGACCGAGGTCGAGCATCCCGTACGGAGACACGGAAACCATCACCGCGAGAAACGAGGTCGCCATCTCGGCCCGGCCGGGGTGCAGCGGAAAGTCGTCGAACCCGTAGGACCGCATGCACCGCTGGGTGACCCGCGCCTGCGCCTCTTCGATACGGTCGTACTCGCGGCGGCTGAACTCGTAGCGGTCCAGCGGCAACGCGGGGAAGTCCTTCTCGCTCCGGACCCTGGGCACACCTGGCTCGCGCGCGTACCCGGGAGCGTCGTCCTCCGCCGACGAGCCGAACCCGCACCCCGCCGGCGCCACCCCCATCAGCACCAGACCCGTCAGAACGAGCCCACCCCACCGCCTCTTCACGTACCCGTGCCCCTCCCCAGTGGTACCGCACCGTCGACCGACGGACCTTACCCCGCACGGCAGTTGGGGATTACGGGGGCACTGGAGTCGAGGGCGCGCCGGCCTTGAGGGCGCCTCGGGTCAGGCCGCATCGCCGCACCCCACCCCGGGGCCGGGACCAGAGACGGGCGGGTCTCGAAATCAGCGCTTGCGGTGACGTGACCGACCGCGTCTGCCCGCCGCCCGGTCGCCGGGGCGTCGGTCACCGGGGCGTCGGTCACCGTCCTCGTCGGTCACACAGGCCTCGCACCGCGCGTTGCGGCACGGCCCTGGGTCCCACACGGGGACGAACACCCCGAGCACCTTGCGCCGCCGGATCGTCGTGCCGACGGGACATCCGCAGGCCTTGCACACCGGCTCGTCCTGCGGGCCTTGGCCTTGACCATGGCTTGATCGTGGACCTTCGCTGCCCATACGCGCAGCCTATTCCCGCCGGACGCCACTGGGCAGACCCGCGGCGACGGCTCCTGGACAGTTTCCCGTCCTCGTCGGGACCGCCTCCTACGCCGAGGCCCCCGCGTCCCGCGGTTCACGCCACATCGGCCACATCCTCGGCCCGTCGGGCAGGTCGAGCGGCGTCCCCGTGAAGGCGAACCCGAGGCGTTCGTACAGCTCACGGCTGCGGGCGTTGCTCGCCTCCAGATAGGCATGTTCGCCTTCCCTGTCGCACCGTTCGAGGACGGAGGTGACGAGGGCCGTGCCGAGCCCCTCGCCCTGCCGGTCCGGCCGCACGGCGATCATGTGCAGGTACTGGTGGGCCCGGTCGGTCGGATGGGAGGCGTCCGTCAACCTGCCTATCAGCTCGACCCGCTCGTTCTCCGGATCGACGGCCTGCCGCAGCAACGCGGGCCCGTCCTGCTCGCCCTGCCCGTCGTCGGCTGGTCCGCCCGCGGGGACGGACCACCACAGGGCCGCGGCGGCGCCGTCCTCGGTGACGTCGATGTACCCCTCGGCGATGGCCAGGTCGAAGAAGGCGCCCATCAGCGCGCCATGCCTGCGCCGGCGGTGCTCCTCGCCGGGAAAGACCCACCCGCTCACCGGGTCCCCCATGAACGCCTCGTCGAGCAGCCGCACCACGTCGGCCCGGTCCCCCTCCCCGGCCCTACGGATCGCCACGCCCACAGCCCGCCCCTCCCCGATCGCCCAAACGGAACGGCGCGCCGCACCGAACATCCAACTGCACTCGGCGGCACGCCGGTTGCAGCCTAAGTGATCGCCTCACGGGCATGGAGATGGCCCCGCGGCCGCCGGAAACCGGCGCCCGCGGGGCCCGTCGCACACGCCTCACCGCGTACGTCTTATCCCCCTCTGTCAGGGCCTCAACTGCCAGGCCCTCCATCGCCTGCGCCTCAGTGCGTACGGCGCGTCACGAACTCCGCGAGGGCGAGGAGCCCGCCCGCCGACTCCGGGTCCGGCACCGCCCTGGCGAGCTGCCCCATGGCCCGGGACATCCGGTCGGCGGCGTGCACCTGGGCCCAGTCGCGGCCGCCCGCGCGCTCCACCGCGCTCGCCGTCCGCGCCGGCTCGTCGTCCTCGCCCGGCGGGCCGCCGTACAGCTCGGCGAGTTCCGCCGCTGCCGGGGTGCCCGAGGCGAGCGCGGCCACCACCGGCAGGGACTTCTTGCGGGCGGCGAGATCGGCGCCCGCGGGCTTGCCCGTACGTATCGGATCGCCCCAGATGCCGATGACGTCGTCGATGAGCTGGAAGGCGAGCCCTGCCTGGCGGCCGAAGCCGTCGAGCGCGTCGGCCTCCTCCGGCTCCGCCCCCGCGTACAGCGCCCCGATCGCGCACGCGCAGCCGAGCAGCGCACCGGTCTTGGCCTCGGCCATGGTCAAGCACTCGTCGAGCGTCACCTGGTCCGGGGCGCGGCTCTCCAAGGACCAGTCCATGAACTGTCCCTCGCACAGCTCCTCCACGCACAGGGCCAGCCGGGTGGCGGCCTCCGAGGCCCGCGGGTGGGGGTCGTCGGCGAGCAGCCGCTGCGCCAGTGCCTGCATGGCGTCACCGGTGAGGATCGCGGCGGCGTCGCCGAACACGGTCCAGGCGGTGGGCCGGTGCCTGCGCGTGGTGTCGCGGTCCATCACGTCGTCGTGCAGGAGTGTGAAGTTGTGGGTCAGCTCCACGGCCGCGGCGGCACGGACCGCCGTCTTCTGCTCCCCGCCGAGCGCCCGGACCGCCGCGAGCACGAGGGCGGGCCTGATGGCCTTGCCGCCGTTCCCCGTGGCCGGTGTGCCGTCGGCGTGCTCCCACCCGAGGTGATAGCGCGCGACCCCGCGCATGGCTGTGGGCAGTGAGTCGACCGCCGTGCGCAGCTCCGGATCGACGTGGGCCCGCGCCGCGGCCAGGATCTCGGCGGCTTCATGGCCCTCACCCACCCCCTGCGCCGGCAGTGTCACGCCTGCCGTGTCCGTCGTCGTGTCCGTCATGGACTCACCCCGCGTAAGGATGTGGACGGTGGCGGTTCCTCGGCCTGTGGGCGCGTACGGAGACGGTGTACCCCGCGACGCGGCCATGGACACGGACCGGGGGTCACGTCCAGCGGCCGATCTCGACGTCCTCCAGGACGCCGAGGGCGTCGGGGACGAGCACGGCCGCGGAGTAGTAGGTCGACACCAGGTACGAGATGATCGCCTGCTCGCTGATGCCCATGAAACGTACGGACAGGCTCGGCTCGATCTCGTCCGGGATGCCGCTCTGGCGCAGTCCGATGACACCTTGCTCCTCCTCGCCCGTACGCATGCAGATGATGGACGTCGTACGGGCCTCGGTGACCGGGATCTTGTTGCACGGGAAGATCGGCACGCCGCGCCAGGTCGGGATGCGGTTCCCTGCCATGTCGATGGTCTCGGGGACGAGCCCGCGTTTGTTGAGCTCACGGCCGAACGCGGCGATCGCGCGCGGATGGGCGAGGAAGAGCTTGGAGCCGCGCCTGCGGCTGAGCAGTTCGTCCAGGTCGTCGGGGCCGGGCACGCCGGCGTGCGGCTGGATCCGCTGGTCGTACTCGCAGTTGTTCAGGAGGCCGAACTCGCGGTTGTTGATCAGCTCGTGCTCCTGGCGCTCCTTGAGCGCCTCGACGGTGAGCCGAAGCTGCTGCTCCGTCTGGTTCATCGGCTGGTTGTAGAGGTCGGCCACGCGCGAGTGGACGCGCAGGACTGTTTGGGCGACGCTCAGTTCATACTCGCGCGGCGCCGATTCGTAGTCCACGAAGGTGCCGGGCAGTACGGCCTCGCCGACGTGCCCCGCCGAGAGGTCGATGGGCGCCTCGCCGTACTTGTTGGTGCGCTGGGCCGGGATGGACCGCAGCCGCTGGAGGTGGCCGCGCAGGGTTTCGCTGCGCTCGGCGACCTGTTCGAGGGCCTGTCGCGGGAGGACGAGCACCGTACAGGCCGTCACCGCGCGGGTGGTGTACTCCCAGATGGCTTCGGGGTCGAGGAGCGCCTGCTCCCCGAAGTACGAGCCGTCGGCGAGCGTGCCGAGCACCGTGTCGTCGCCGTAGGGACCGGTGCCGACCTTCTCCACCCTGCCGTGCGCGAGCAGGAAGACCTCGCCCGAAGGGCTGCCGAAGGAGGTCAGGACGTCGCCCGCGGCGAACTCCCGCTGCGCGCAGCGGGAGGCCAGCTCGCCCAGCACCTCCTGGTCGCCGAAGTCCCGCAGCACCGGCAGCTCGCCCAGCTCGGCCGGGATGACCTGGACCTGGTCGCCCGTCTTCACGAACGTCACCCTGCCGTCACCGACCGAGTAGCTCAGCCTGCGGTTCACCCGGTACGTGCCGCCCTGTACCTGCACCCACGGCAGCATCCGCAGCAGCCAGCGCGAGCTGATCTCCTGCATCTGCGGTGCCGACTTGGTGGTGGTGGCCAGGTTCCGCGCGGCCGATGTGCCGAGGCTCTGCTGCGGCTGGTCCGACTCGGCGCGGATCTCTTCGCCTACCGACATTGGCTGTGCCCTCCCGAGTACTGCGGTGATCCGCATGGCTGCGGTGATCCGCATACGTGCGGCGATCTCGCGGACCACCTTTCCAGCACGCCGCGTGGCCGCGCCATTACACAAAAGAGCGGGAATGGATCACGCGTCGGCGGGGCATGGGAGGCGTTTTCACCCGTTCGGCCCAGCCGGGTGCCGCATGGGAACTCGGAGGTCGGGGCACCCGTTGAACCGCATGCGGGGCATTCGCACCGCCCGCACCCTTCAGACTTTTCGCACCACTCTCACGACTCTCACCTTTTCGCACCTTTCGCACCGACTGGCAGGAGACAGCAATGGCGGGCTTCCTGGATCGCGCCAAGGAGCAGGCGCAGCGCGGCCTCAATCAGGGCAAGCAGAAGATCGACGAGGTCCAGGAGAAGCGGGCGGGCGACGCGCTCCTGAAGAAGCTGGGCGCGGCGTATTACGCCGAGCGCCGGGGCTCGGGCTCCCCCGAGGCCACCGCGCAGGCGCTGCAGGCCGTGGAGTCCCACATCGCGGCGAACGGCGACGCGTTCCTGCACGGCACCTGACCGGATCGGCTCGCACGGTGCCCGAACACGCCCCGGATTGCTTCCGAACGGCTGGTCCGGGCACCGGAGTTCCGGTACAAGCAGGGCGTACGAGGCGGTTCGCGACCGGCGGCCGTCGCGCCCCGCAAAGGAGGCGGTCATGGCCCCACCCATGTCCGCGGGACGCTTTCTGGCCGCGCTGCGAGACGAGGGTGTCACCGTCGTCGAGGTAGGCGACTGGGAGCACCACAACCGCAACCACAAGGGCCCCTGGGGGCCCGTGCACGGCGTCATGATCCACCACACGGTGACCGAGGGCAGCGAGCGCACGGTCGAGATCTGCCGCAAGGGGCACCCCTCGCTGCCGGGTCCGCTCTGCCACGGCGTCATCACCAAGGACGGCCGCGTCCACCTCGTGGGGTACGGCCGTGCCAACCACGCCGGGCTCGGCGACGACGACGTCCTGCGGGCGGTCATCGCCGAGAAGCGCCTGCCCCCGGACAACGAGTCGAACACCGACGGCAACCGCCACTTCTACGGCTTCGAGTGCGAGAACCTCGGCGACGGCGAGGACCCCTGGCCCGACGCTCAGCTCGACGCCATCGAAAGGGTCTCGGCGGCGGTCTGCCGCGTCCACGGCTGGACGGAACGCTCGGTGATCGGCCACCTGGAGTGGCAGCCGGGCAAGGTGGACCCACGCGGCTTCACCATGAAGGCCATGCGGTCACGCATCGAGGAGCGCCTCAAGTAGGCCCCCGGGGGCTCCGGGGTTCCGGTGAGCCCCCGCGCACAGGACTCCCCCGCCGCACGGCGTGCCGCGGGGGACAATGGCGGGGTGCATCCCACCCCGCCCGCCGGCCTGCGCCCACGACTGCCGTCGCCGTTGCAGCGCGTCGAGGACGACCGCTTCGAGCGCCACGGCGTGCGGCTGCTGCTCAAGCGGGACGATCTGATCCACCCGGACCTGCCGGGCAACAAGTACCGCAAGCTGGTGCTGAACCTGTCGGCCGCCGCCGACGCCGGGCACGACACCCTGCTCACCTTCGGCGGCGCCTACTCCAACCACCTGCGCGCCACCGCCGCCGCGGGCCGCCTCCTCGGCTTCGCCACCATCGGCGTCGTACGCGGCGACGAACTCGCCGGGCGCCCCCTGAACCCGTCCCTGGCCCGCTGCACGGCCGACGGCATGCGGCTGCACTTCGTCGACAGATCGACGTATCGCGCGAAGAGTGATCCGGCGACGCTGGACGAGATCCTGCGCGCGACGGACGCGCGAGCCGCCTACGTGATCCCCGAGGGCGGCAGCAACGCCCTGGCCGTCCGGGGCTGTGCCGCGCTGGGCGAGGAGCTGCGCGAGCACACCGACGTGGCGGCCGTGGCCTGCGGCACCGGCGGCACCCTCGCGGGCCTCGCCGCGGGGCTCGGCCCGGAACGCCGGGCGCTCGGCATACCCGTGCTCAAGGGCGGCTTCCTCGGCCCCGCGATACGGGCGCTGCAGCAGCGGGCGCTCGGCGCCCCGACCGCCAACTGGAGCCTGGACGAGCGCTTCCACTGCGGGGGTTACGCCCGTACGCCGCCCGAACTGCTCGCCTTCGCCGAGGACTTCGAACGGCGCCACGGCGGGGAAATGGGCCTCTCCGTGGAGCGGCTCTACGTCGCCAAGCTCCTCTACGCGCTGACCGCCCTCTCCGAAGAGGGCGCCTTCCCGCCCGGCACCCGCCTCACCGCGGTGATCACCGGCGCCCGGGACGGCCGGGCTCAGTCGTCGACCTCGCGGTAGACGGCCGCCTCCTCCAGGTCCAGCTTGCGCAGCAGCGTCCGCATCATCTCGTCGTCGATGCGCCGCTCGTCCCGCATCTTCACGAAGACCTCGCGCTCCGCGGCGATCGCCTCGCGCGCCAGACGGCGGTAGGTGTCGTCCGCCGACTCACCCGTCACGCGGTTGGGTTGGCCGAGCCGTTCCCACACGGAGTTGCGGCGCCGCTCCAGAACGGTGCTCAGACGGTCCTGGAGGGGCTGTGGGAGGCAGTTGCGCTCGTCCCGCATGAGTGACCGCACCCGCGCCTCCGCGGCCTGTGAGGCGGCGTTCTGCGCCTGCGCCTCGGCGAGGGTCTGCGCCTGCGCGTCCCGGCCCGGCAGTTTCAGGACACGGATCAGCCACGGCAGCGAGAGCCCCTGCACGACGAGCGTGCCGATGACCGTGGTGAAGGTCAGGAACAGGACAAGGTTGCGCGCGGGGAACGGCTCCCCGTCCTCCATGACGAGCGGGATCGAGAAGGCGATCGCCAGCGAGACCACGCCCCGCATCCCGGCCCAGCTCACGATCAGCGGTCTGCGCCAGTCCATGTCGTCCTCGCGCTCCCTGATCCGCTGGGAGACGACTCGCGGCAGATACGTCGCCGGATAGGACCACACGAAACGCACCACCACGACGAACACGAAGACGCCGGCGGCGTACCAGGCGGCCTGGCCGACGCTGTACTCGCCGAGCCCCTTGAGCACGACGGGCAACTGCAACCCGATGAGGGCGAAGACCGCCGACTCCAGGATGAACGCGACGACCCGCCACACGGCGGCCTCCTGAAGCCGCGTCTCGAAGTCGACCTGCCAGGAGCGGTGCCCCAGGTAGAGGGCGACGACGACCACGGCGAGCACTCCGGAGGCACCCACCTGCTCGGCGGCGGCGTACGCGACGAAGGGGATGAGCAGCGACAGCGTGTTCTGCAGCAGCGACTCCTTGAGGTGCGTGCGCAGCCAGTGGATCGGCACCATCAGGATCAGTCCGACGCCGACCCCGCCGACCGCGGCGATCAGGAACTCCCGCAGGCCGCCCGACCAGCTCGCGCCCTCGCCGACCGCCGCCGCGAGAGCGACCTTGTAGGCGGTGATCGCGGTCGCGTCGTTCACCAGGGACTCGCCCTGGAGGATCGTGGTGATCCTCGACGGCAGGCCGACCTTGCGCGCGATGGCGGTAGCCGCGACGGCGTCCGGTGGCGCGATCACGGCACCGAGCACGAGCGCGGCCGTCAGCGGCAGGTCGGGGATGAGCAGATACGCGAGCCAGCCGACGGCGACCGCGGCGAACAGCACGTAGCCGACGGAGAGCAGCGCGACGGGTCTGAGGTTGGCGCGCAGGTCCAGGTAGGAGCTCTCCAGGGCGGCCGTGTGCAGCAGGGGCGGCAGGATCAGCGGCAGCACGATGTGCGGGTCGAGGTGGTAGTCGGGCACTCCGGGCACGTACGCGGCGATGAGGCCCGCGCCGACCAGGAGCAGCGGTGCGGGTACGGGGGTCCTGCGCGCCGCCCCCGCCACCACGGCGCTCGCCGCGACCAATGCCACCAGGGGCAGTACATCCATCGGCAGACCCCTACACCTTCCGTTTTCCCGACGTAACCTGGCAATCATGAACGAGTGCCCGCACGTCGCCGCACTGCCCCGTCCCGAGGTGTCACCCCTGAGCGACACGTGCCTGGAGTGCCGTGCGGTCGGCAGTCACCCCGTCCAGCTGCGACTCTGCCTGGAGTGCGGGCACGTGGGCTGCTGCGACTCTTCGCCGTTCCGGCACGCGACGGCGCACTTCGAGGAGACCTCACACGCAGTGATGAGGACCTTCGAGCCGGGCGAGAGCTGGCGCTGGTGCTTCGTGGACGGTTCGATCGTCTGACGCCTGGGTACGTCAACCCGGCACCCGTTCTTTCCAATTGGGGTCGCCGAACCCCTAGCCACTGTGTGTACTCATATGCTTACTATGAGTGACAGCATCAGGGCGGGGCCCCCGGGACACGGAGCTGGGGATCGCGGTAGCGTCACCGCATAACTACGTGGCGCGTTACCCGTGTGACGCAGGCCGGACCGCCGGACGGTGGACCGGAGCCCCGAAAGTGCTTGTACCACCTTGGAGGTGAGGGTGTCCCACATCGCAGGCGAGCCCGGAAATCAGGACTTCGTGGAAGTCCGCCTTCCGGCTGCGGGTGCCTACCTGTCGGTGCTGCGGACGGCGACGGCCGGCCTCGCGGCGCGTTTGGACTTCACTCTCGACGAGATCGAGGACCTCCGCATCGCGGTCGACGAGGCCTGCGCGATCCTCTTGCAACAGGCCGTGCCCGGCTCGGTGCTCAGCTGCGTCTTCCGGCTCGTCGACGACTCGTTGGAGGTGACGGTCTCGGCGCCCACGACCGACGGCCGGGCCCCGGAGCGGGACACCTTCGCCTGGACTGTGCTGTCGGCCCTCGCGGGCCAGGTGGACTCCACCGTCGCCGAGGACAACACCGTCTCGATCAGCCTCTACAAGAAGCGCGGCGCGGGACCCGGGCCGGCGTGAACGGAGACGGGCCGGTGCGGGACGAAGAGCGCGGCACAGAGAGTCTGCCCGTCGACGGCAGGGAGGGGATGCCTCGTATGACCACCGGAATCCCCGAGCAGCAGGCCAAACCGCACCCGGAGGACCCGGAGCAGCCGGGTCCGGCGACGGTGGCCGAGGCCGATGTGTCGGAGCAGGCAGAGCCGACCGCCAAGGACGGGCTCGAGCAGCTCTCCGGCCGGGGCGGCGGGCGACGGGCGGGAATCATGAGCGAGCACGAGCACAGCCGTCACGATCCACGGGACCGGACCAGCGCACGCGCGATGTTCGTCGAGCTGCGCGCCCTGGAGAACAGCAGTCGGGAGTATGCGGAGCTGCGCAATCAGCTCGTGCGCATGCACCTGCCGCTCGTCGAGCACCTGGCCCGCCGCTTCCGCAACCGCGGCGAGCCGCTCGACGACCTCACCCAGGTCGCCACGATCGGCCTGATCAAGTCCGTCGACCGGTTCGACCCGGAGCGCGGCGTGGAGTTCTCCACGTACGCGACCCCGACGGTCGTCGGCGAGATCAAGCGGCACTTCCGCGACAAGGGGTGGGCGGTCCGCGTCCCGCGGCGCCTCCAGGAGCTGCGTCTCTCGCTGACGACGGCGACGGCCGAGCTGTCCCAGATGCACGGCCGCTCCCCCACGGTGCACGAGCTCGCGGAGAAGCTGGCCATCTCCGAGGAGGAGGTCCTGGAGGGCCTGGAGTCGGCGAACGCCTACTCCACGCTGTCCCTGGACGTTCCCGACACGGACGACGAGTCGCCGGCCGTGGCGGACACCCTGGGCGCCGAGGACGAGGCCCTGGAGGGCGTCGAGTACCGCGAGTCGCTCAAACCGCTCCTGGAGGACCTGCCGCCGCGCGAGAAGCGGATCCTGCTGCTGCGCTTCTTCGGCAACATGACGCAGTCGCAGATCGCGCAGGAGGTCGGCATCTCCCAGATGCACGTCTCGCGCCTGCTGGCCCGCACGCTGGCCCAGCTCCGCGAGAAGCTCCTCGTGGAGGAGTAGGCCGCCCCCACGGAGGCAGGCGCTACTTCTGGTCCTGCACGCTGCCGGGGCCCCGGATGCCGAGGGCCTCGGTCGTCACCGGATGGACCAGGAGCACCAGCGAGGCGATCGCCACGATCGCGAGGGCGATGCCCGCGGGGATCGCGGCGCTGTCGGCCTGGAGCAGTTGCCAGGCCACCGGCAGCGCCATGATCTGCGTGATGATCGCGGGCCCCCGGCTCCACCGGCGCAGCTTGAGCAGTCCGCGCGCGGCGAGCAGCGGCAGCAGCGCGAGGACGATCAGCGTGATGCCGCCGGTCTCGGCCTGCCGCGGGTCGTCGGGCGATCCCGCGAGGCCCATCACGAGCATGTACACACCCCCGGCGAAGAGGGCGAGGCCCTCCAGCGCGGACAGGGCCGCGGCGGCGGTGAGGCGCCCGGGGCGCGGGCCCGGCGCGGGCGGCTCCGGGGCTTCGGGGGTGGTTTTCCGCTCAGTACTCACTCCAGCAGGGTAGCTCCGCGTGTCCGTCCCCCGGCACCTCGGTCTGGGCCGCCCGCCGAGCGCTAGGTACCCTGCTGAGCATGCGTGCACTTCTCGTGGTCAACCCGGCGGCAACCACCACCAGTGCGCGTACGCGTGACGTCCTGGTTCACGCACTGGCGAGCGAGATGAAGCTCGATGCGGTGACGACGGAGTACCGGGGACACGCGAGAGACCTCGGCCGGCAGGCCGCGGAGAGCAAGGACATCGAGCTGGTCGTCGCTCTCGGTGGCGACGGCACCGTCAACGAAGTCGTCAACGGACTGCTGCACCACGGCCCCGATCCCGACCATCTCCCCCGCCTCGCCGTCGTCCCCGGTGGCTCGACCAACGTCTTCGCGCGCGCCCTGGGGCTGCCGAACGACGCGGTGGAGGCCACCGGCGCCCTGCTCGACGCCCTGCGCGAGGGCAGCGAGCGCACGGTGGGCCTGGGCATCGCGGGCGGCACGCCGGGCACGGAGGACGAGGCGGTGCCCTCGCGCTGGTTCACGTTCTGCGCGGGACTCGGTTTCGACGGCGGCGTGGTCGGCAGAGTCGAACAGCAGCGGGAGCTCGGCAGACGCTCCACGCACGCGCTGTACGTGCGCCAGGTGCTGCGGCAGTTCATCGACGAGCCCCACCGCCGGCACGGCATGATCACGCTGGAGCGGCCCGGCGAGGACCCGGTGACGGACCTGGTGATGTCGATAGTCTGCAACACCTCGCCCTACTCCTACCTGGGCAATCGCCCGCTGTACGCGTCCCCGCGGGCGTCCTTCGACACCGCGCTGGACGTACTGGGCCTGAAGAAGCTCTCGACGGCCGCGGTGGCTCGTTACGGCACGCAGCTCCTGACGTCGACGCCGGAGCGGGGACCGCACGGTAAGCACGCGGTCACACTCCACGACCTCACGGACTTCACCTTGCATTCAAAGGTTCCACTACCCCTCCAGATGGACGGTGACCACTTGGGACTGCGCACGAGCGTGACGTTCACAGGCGTTCGCCGTGCACTGCGTGTGATTGTGTGAGTAGAAGGGCCTAAAGTCCTTTCACTCGAACGTTTAGACCAGGATCCACCCCATGGAAGTACGGCTGTGACCCAGCCGACACTGAGGAATCAAAAAAAACTTCCCGGAAGGGGTTGTATCCGCCGCCGAGGTTTGCGAATCTCTACATGGCGATCGGGACGGCCCGCAACATCGGCCCCATCAGAGAGCCAGAACCCCTCCTCCACCACAGGTCCACACCAGGCAACTGGGAGTCGGCCCTTCCCGTGCGGGGGGATTCGTGAAAGCGTTCACATTCACAAGCAACCTGCATGTAATACCAAGGAGAGGTAGCAGCCATGGACTGGCGTCACAACGCCGTTTGCCGCGAAGAAGACCCCGAGCTCTTCTTCCCCATCGGCAACACCGGTCCTGCGCTGCTGCAGATCGAGGAAGCCAAGGCCGTCTGCCGCCGCTGCCCCGTCATGGAGCAGTGCCTGCAGTGGGCGCTCGAGTCCGGCCAGGACTCCGGCGTCTGGGGTGGCCTCAGCGAGGACGAGCGCCGCGCAATGAAGCGCCGCGCCGCTCGCAACCGTGCACGCCAGGCCAGCGCCTGACGCCCACACCCCCGACGAGCCTGAGCTTGGCGGCGCGTACAGCGTGTACGCATCTCCCGCCCCCGAGCCGCAGCCGCGCAGTACCCCCGATGCGCATCGCAACGTGAGCAGTGAGCCCCGGACCATTTCGGTCCGGGGCTCACTGCTGTGCGCTGCCCGGTTCGCGGCCGGCGCCACTGTCATCGCTTGTCGGGCGCCGCTGCCTGTAGCCGCCGTTACTTGTCGCCGTCGATCGGGATGTCGAGGAGCACCTGCGTGCCGCGCTCGGGGGCGCGGACCATGTCGAAGCCGCCGCCGAGTTCCCCCTCGACGAGTGTGCGGACGATCTGCAGGCCGAGGTTGCCGGAGCGCTGCGGGTCGAAGTCGTCCGGCAGACCGACGCCGTCGTCCTGGACGGTGATCAGCAGCCGCACGTCCTTGCTGGTGCCGCCGCGCACCGCCGAGACCTCGACCGTGCCGGTGTCCCCCTCGCGGAATCCGTGCTCCAGGGCGTTCTGAAGGATCTCCGTGAGCACCATCGACAGCGGTGTCGCCACCTCCGCGTCGAGGATGCCGAAGCGTCCGGTGCGCCGGCCCGTGACCTTGCCCGGCGAGATCTCGGCGACCATCGCGAGGACCCGGTCGGCGATCTCGTCGAACTCCACGCGCTCGTCGAGGTTCTGGGAGAGCGTCTCGTGGACGATGGCGATGGAGCCCACGCGGCGCACCGCCTCCTCCAGCGCCTCCCGGCCCTTGGCCGAGTCGATGCGGCGGGCCTGGAGACGCAGCAGCGCGGCGACCGTCTGGAGGTTGTTCTTCACCCGGTGGTGGATCTCCCGGATGGTCGCGTCCTTGGTGATCAACTCCCGCTCCCGGCGGCGCAGTTCCGTGACGTCGCGCAGGAGTACGAGTGAACCGATGCGCGGCCCCTTGGGCTTGAGCGGGATCGCGCGGAGCTGGATCACCCCGTCTCCGCCCTCGATCTCGAACTCACGCGGCGCCCAGCCGCTTGCGACCTTGGCCAGGGCTTCGTCCACCGGACCACGTGAGGGCGCGAGTTCGGCGGTGGCCCGGCCGAGGTGATGACCGACCAGATCGGCGGCGAGGCCGAGGCGGTGGTAGGCCGAGAGGGCGTTCGGTGAGGCGTACTGGACGACGCCGTCGGCGTCGAGCCGCAGCAGACCGTCTCCCACGCGCGGGGACGCGTCCATGTCCACCTGCTGGCCCGGGAACGGGAACGATCCGGCGGCGATCATCTGCGCGAGGTCGGAGGCCGACTGAAGGTAGGTCAGCTCAAGACGCGAAGGCGTGCGGACCGTCAGCAGGTTGGTGTTGCGGGCGATCACTCCCAGTACACGCCCCTCCCGTCGTACGGGGATGGACTCCACCCGCACCGGGACCTCCTCGCGCCACTCGGGGTCGCCCTCGCGGACGATGCGGCCCTCGTCCAGGGCCGCGTCCAGAAGGGGGCGCCGGCCGCGCGGTACGAGGTGTCCGACCATGTCGTCCTGGTAGGAGGTGGGGCCCGTGTTGGGCCGCATCTGCGCCACCGAGACATAGCGGGTGCCGTCACGGGTGGGAACCCAGAGCACGAGGTCGGCGAAGGAGAGGTCGGAGAGCAGCTGCCACTCCGAGACCAGCAGATGCAGCCACTCGAGGTCGGAGTCACCGAGGGCGGTGTGCTGGCGTACGAGGTCGTTCATGGAGGGCACGAGTGCGAGCGTACCTTTCGCGCACGGCGGCTCCCGACGAGCCGCGGCGCCAGGGCGGGACCCTCGACCCGCCACGGCACCGCAGCCCTTCAGGTGCATCGGCCGCCAGAATGTGCGGTACTGGACGGCCGATCAGGAGGGTCCGGCGCGGTCAGGGCAGAGAGCGCCGGCTCCTCGGTCCGCTCGCCTGTGCGGGGAGAGCGGAGGCTTTACCCTCGCATTGTGGACTAGACCATTCTCGGATGTCTACGCGTCGACGGATCTTTGTTCTCGTCGCTTCTCGGTGCTTCCCCCGAGGGGCGCGCCCACGGGGGATCAGCCCCTGTTCTCCGGCAGTCCACTTCCCGGCCACGCCGACATCGCCAGATCCGCCACCGCTTCCAGGTCCTCCCTGGTGGCGCCGTCCCTGGCCTGCTGGGACATCCCCTGGAAGACCGCTCCCGTATAGCGGGCGAGGGCTGAGGGGTCGGCACTCTCCGGCAGCTCGCCCGCCGCGACGGCCGCGGCGACGCGGGCCTCGATGTCCGCGATATTGGCGTTCCGCCGCTCGCGCAGGGCCTCCTCCACCTCCGGGGTCGTGCAGTTCGTGGCGGCGGTGATGACCAGGCAGCCGCGCGGATGGGCGGGGTCGGTGAACGCGGCCGCGGCCTCGCGCAGCATCCGCTCCACACCGCCGCGCACGGTGGGCTCCTCGTCGAAGGCGGGTCCGCCGAAGACGCCGTACCTGGCGCCGTACCGCACGACGACCTCGTCGAAGAGCGTGCGCTTGTCGCCGAACGCGGCGTAGAGGCTGGGGGCGCCGATGCCCATGACGCGGGTCAGGTCGGAGACGGACGTGCCCTCGTACCCGTGCTCCCAGAAGGCCTTGATCGCCTGTTCGAGCGCCGTCTCGCGGTCGAAGGAGCGGGGGCGGCCGCGCTGTTTCGTCGCCATGGAGTGAATTGTATAGCGGGCGCTAGTAAATAGAGGCGGCGCGGGCTACGGTTCTTTCTGTAGCGACCACTAGCTAAATCCGTCGGAGAGATCCACGGAGAAAGAGGGGGTGTCTGTCATGGGTATGTCCGAGGGCAGGCTTGCGGGAAAGACGGCGCTGGTCACGGGGGCGAGCCGGGGCATCGGGCGAGGCATCGCCGAGCGGCTCGGGCGGGACGGGGCGCGGGTCGCCGTGCACTACGGCAGCAATGACACGGCCGCGAAGGAGACGGTGACCGCGATCGAGGCCGCGGGCGGCTCCGCCTTCGCGATCCGCGCCGAGCTCGGCGTCCCCGGCGACGCCGAGGCGCTCTGGGCGGAGTTCGACCGGCACGCGGACGGCCTGGACATCCTGGTGAACAACGCGGGCATCGGGTTGTACGGCAGGGTGGACGAAGTGCGCGAGGAGGAGTACGACCGGGCGTTCGCGGTCAACACCAAGGCGCTGTACTTCATCGTGCAGAAGGGCCTCGGCCGGCTGAGCGACGGCGGCCGCATCATCAACATCTCCTCCGGAGTCACCCGGATCGCCTTCCCGGTCACCATCGCGTACTCCATGACGAAGGGCGCGGTGAACGTACTGACGCACACGCTCGCCCAGGAGCTCGGCCCTCGCGGGATCACGGTCAACGCGGTGGCGCCGGGGATCGTCGAGACGGAGATGATGCGGGGCGCCCCCGAGGAGCAGCGGGCGGAGATGGCGGGGTACTCGACCTTCGGCCGCATAGGACAGCCCGCCGACGTGGCGGACATCGTCTCCTTCGTCGCCTCGGACGACGCGCGATGGATCACCGGCCAGTACATCGACGCGACGGGAGGTTCCGCGCTGGGGCTGTGACGGACGGACCGGCGACGGACGGGACCAGCGGCGGGTTACGGGCGGGACCAGCGGCGGGCGATGGGCGGGACTGGCGACGGCCACGGCCGGCGTCGCACGGGCCCGGGAAAGTTCGGCGGGCGCGGGGCGGTCGGAGGGGTCAGCATGGGCTGGGGGAAAGGACTGTTCTCGGGGCGCGGCTCTGCTAGATTGGTCTATACCACCTTCATAGAGCCCTCTCCAGATCGGCAGGCCCAGCGTGGAAGTTGTCATCGTCCCGGACGCCACGGCAGGCGGCGAGCTCATCGCGGAGGCCATGGCCGCCCTGGTGCGCCGTAAGCCTGACGCCCTGCTCGGTGTCGCCACCGGATCCACCCCCCTGCCCATCTATGAGGCGCTGGCCGCCAAGGTCGCCGCCGGTGACGTGGACGCGTCGCGGGTGCGGATCTGCCAGCTCGACGAGTACGTGGGCCTGCCCGCCGGGCACCCGGAGTCGTACCGCTCGGTCGTGCTGCGCGAGGTCGTCGAGCCGCTCGGGCTGAGCGAGGCCTCGTTCATGGGCCCGAACGGCAGTGCCAAGGACGTGCAGTCGGCGTGCGTGCAGTACGACAAGGCGCTGGCCGAGGCCGGTGGCGTCGACCTCCAGCTCCTCGGGATCGGCACGGACGGGCACATCGGGTTCAACGAGCCGTGCTCGTCGCTCGCTTCGCGTACGCGGATCAAGACGCTGACGGAGCAGACGCGGGTGGACAACGCGCGCTTCTTCGACGGGGACATCGAGCAGGTCCCGCACCACGTGATCACCCAGGGGATCGGGACGATCCTGGAGGCGCGGCACCTGGTGCTGCTCGCCACGGGTGAGGGCAAGGCCGACGCGGTGGCCGCGACGGTCGAGGGCCCTGTCGCCTCGATCGTCCCCGCGTCGGCCCTGCAGCTGCATCCGCACGCCACGGTGGTCGTGGACGAGGCCGCCGCGTCGAAGCTGAAGCTCGCGGAGTACTTCCGGCACACCTTCGCCGACAAGCCTGCCTGGCAGGGGCTGTAAAGAGGGGCCTGGCTCAGGTCGTGCCGAAAGGGGCGCCCCCGCTGGGGGCGCCCCTTTCGTTCGGTGGGCCTTGGTTCGGCGGGCCTTGGCTCGGTGAGGCTTGGCTCGGCGGGCCTTGGTTCGGCAGGCCCCTTGGCTCGGGCCGTTCGGGGGTGCCTCAGCCCGCGGTGATGATTTCTGCCGCCGCCTCGCCGCAGACCCTGGCCGCGCCGCGGGTCGCTATGTGGAGGGCGCCGGTCGGGGCGGACTGGGGGACGCCCATTTCGACCACGATGGTGTCGGGGCGGGCGGCCAGCAGGGTGTCCAGGGCCGCGGACATCCAGCCGTGGCGGTGGGCGTCGCGGACGACCGCGACGATGCGCCGCTCCCCCGCCGCCGCGAGGGCCTCGGTGCCCGCCGCGCCGCCGGAGAACGTGCCCGCCCCGGTGCCGGGGAACCTGCGCTCCAGTTCGGCCGTGACGCCCCAGGGGGTCTCGTCGCCGACCGCGATGTTCGGGAGCGGGCTGAAGGTGGCGACGTAGGGCGCCGAGGTGAGCGGCGCGGCGTAGGTCTCGCCGCGGGTGACCGTCAGGGCGCGGCGGGCCGCGACCAGGCCGATCCCGGTGTCGGGTGCGCTCCCCGAACGGTCGGGCGCGCCCCGACCGGCTGACGTTGCGGCCCAGCCCGCCAGGGCCCGTACGCGGTCGGCCGCGTCGGCGAGGCGCTCCTCGGGCAGTTCGCCCGAGCGCACCGCCGCGACGAAGGCGTCCCGCAGCCGCAGCACGGTCCCCTCGTCCGAGGGTCCGCCACCCGTGCAGATGGCGTCGGCGCCGGCGGCGATGGCGAGGACACAGCCGCGTTCGAAGCCGTACGTGCCGGCGATGGCCTGCATGTCCATGCCGTCGGTGACGATGAGTCCCTCGTAGCCGAACTCCTCGCGGAGCAGGCCGGTGAGGATGCGGCGGGAGAGCGTTCCGGGGTTGTCCGGGTCGAGGGCCGGGGCCAGGACGTGGGCGCTCATCACGGCCCGCGTGCCCGCGGCGATCGCCGCGCGGAAGGGCGCGAGGTCACGGGAGTTCAGGACGTCCCTGTCGACGTCGATGACCGGCACGGAGTGGTGCGAGTCGATCGCCGTGTCGCCGTGCCCCGGGAAGTGCTTGGCGGAGGTGGCGACGCCGGAGGACTGCATGCCCTCGACGTAGGCGGCGGTGTGCCGGGCCACGAGTGCGGGGTCCGCGCCGAAGGAACGTACGCCGATGACCGGATTGTCGGGGTTGGCGTTGACGTCGGCCGAGGGCGCCCAGTTGAGGTTGATGCCGCAGGCGGCGAGGCGTCGGCCGAGGTCGGCGGCGACCTCGCGGGTCAGCGTCGTGTCGTCGACGGCGCCGAGCGCGTGGTTGCCCGGGTAGGAGGAGCCGGTGCGCACCTCCAGGCGGGTGACGTCGCCGCTCTCCTCGTCGATGGCGATCAGGAGGTCGTCGCGCTCGGCGTGCAGCTGGGCGGTGAGGGCGGCCACCTGCTCGGCGGTCTGTACGTTGCGGCCGAACAGGCTGACGGAGGCGAGGCCTTCGCCGATCCGGCGGCGCAGCCAGTCCGGTGCGGCGGTGGTGCCGTCGAAGCCTGGCTGGAGCACGGCCAGGGCATTGCGGGTGAGGGTGTCACCGGCGGGCGTCGTAAGTGTCGTCATCAGGCGTTATCCCTTCACTGCGCCGTCGGTGAGGCCGCTGACGGCCCTGCGCTGCAGGAAGACGAAGAGGATCAGGATCGGGATGGCGAAGAGGGAGGCGGCGGCCATGGTGGCGCCCCAGTCGTCGCCGAAGGCGGTCTGGAAGCTGGAGAGCCAGACCGGCAGGGTCTTGGCCTCGGCCTCCTTGTTGAGCACGAGGACCAGCGGGAACTCGTTCCAGGCGGTGATGAAGCCGAAGAGGGAGGTCGACATCAGGCCGGGCGCGAGCAGCGGCAGGATCACCCGGCGGAAGGCCTGCATGCGGGTGCAGCCGTCGACCATGGCGGACTCCTCCAGCTCCTTGGGCACCGCGGCGACGAAGCCGCGCAGCGTGAGGAGGGTGAAGGGCAGGATCATCACCATGTAGAAGAGGGTCAGCGGGATCAGGCTGTTCAGCATGTCCGCGTCGCGCACGATGATGTAGATCGCGATGACCATGACTTCCCAGGGCGCCATCTGCGCCAGCATGAAGCCGATGATGAAGCCGCGCCGGCCCTTGAACCGCATGCGGGCGAGGGCGAACGCCGCGGTCACGCCGATGATGAGGGAGAAGAGGACCGCGAGGACCGTCACGGTCAGGGAGTTGCCGACCATGGTCCAGAAGTGGTCGGCGTCCATGGCCGTCTTGAAGTGCTCAAGAGTGGCGTCGGTCGGGAACCAGACCGGGTCCTCGGCGATGATGTCGCCGGTCGGCTTGAAGGCCGTCGCGAACATCCAGTACACGGGGAAGACGCAGAGGACGAAGATGACGACGGCGACCAGGTTGGGCCACAGCCGGCCCAGCAGCGAGCGGTTCACAGCTCGTCCTCCTCTTGCTTGAGCACGATCCGCAGGTAGAACGAGGTGATGGCCAGCAGGATGATGATGGTGAGCAGCGCGATGGCGGCACCCATGCCGAAGTGCTGGTTGCCCATGCCCTCGATGTAGGCGTAGACGGGAAGGATCTCGGTCAGCCGGTCCGGGCCGCCCTCGTTGATCGTGAAGACCTGGACGAACGCCTTGAAGACCCAGATGATCTCCAGGAACGTCGTGGCGTAGAGGAAGGGCCGCAGGTACGGCAGTGTGACCTGGGTGAACTGCTTCCAGGCGCCGGCGCCGTCCAGCGCGGCGGCCTCGTACAGCTCCTTGGGGATGGTGGTCGTGGCGGCGTACAGGTTGATCGCCACGAAGGGGATGGACATCCAGACGACCAGCAGCAGGACGACGAAGAAGGTCGAGTACTGCGTGGCCAGCCAGTCGTGGTCGGCCATCGACTCGAAGCCGATCTTGGCGAGCACCCAGTTGACGACGCCGAAGCGCTGCGCGAACAGCCACTGGTAGACCGTGCTCGCCGCGACGACGGGCATCGCCCAGGTGAGCACGAGGCCGAGCAGGAGGAACGTGCGCATCTTCTGGCCGAGGCGGGCGAGGAGCAGTCCCACCAGCGTCCCGAGGGCCATGATCAGCACGACGTTGACGGCGGTGAAGGCGACCGAGCGGCCGGTGACCCGCCAGAAGTCCTCGCCGGTGAGGACCTCCTTGTAGTTGTCGAATCCGTTCCACTCGGTCAAGTGCAGAATGAACTGCCGCATGTTGAGGTTCTGGAACGACAGCACCCCGTTGTTGACCAGCGGCCAGCCGAGCAGCAGCAGGGTGACGGCGATCGCGGGGGCGAGGAGCAGATAGGGCGCCACCCCGGCGAGACGTCTTGGCCCCCCGCGCGGGGCACCGGACGGTGGCCCGCCTGCCGGTGTCTGCACCTCCGTCGGGCCGGAGGGCGGCCGTTCGGTTTTCTGCACGGTCATGCTCGCCATCTCTTTCGTGGGCATCGCGGTACGCAGAGGGGAGCCGGGGGCGGCGAGGTCGTGTCACCCGCCGCCCCCGGCAGGAGGGGCGTCCTTACTGCTTCTGCGACAGGCGCTTGTTGAGCTCGCCCTCGACCTGCTTGGCGGCGTCGGCAGGCGACTTACCGTTGAGCACCGCGGTCATGTAGTTCTTGATCGGGTTCGGCGGGTTCTCGACCGCGCCCCACTCCGGGATCAGCGGGGTGGTGCCGCCGCCGGCGGTGGCGGGAGCGGCGGCCTCGGCGGCCGGGTTGCCCTTGAGGTTGGACTCGAGGGCCTTCTTGTTCGGGATCGTGCCGCCTTCCTTGGCGAACTGACCCTCGAACTTGTCGGACAGCGCGATCTTGAGGAACTCCTTGGCGAGCTCCTGCTTCTTGCTGGTCGCGGCGACGGCGAGGTTGGAGCCGCCGAGGAAGACGCCCTCGGGCTTGTCGGCGGTGGCGCCGGGGATCGTGAAGAAGCCGATGTCCTTCTCGATCTTCGGGTTCGCCTTGATGGCGGTGGGCGCTTCCCAGCTCATGCCGATGAAGGCGCCGGTCTTGCCCTTGGCGAAGACCTCGGCCTGCTGCGGGGTGGCCTCGTCCTTGTTCTTGGGGGCCTTGGAGAGGTCCGCGAACTGCTTGTACGTCTTCATCGCCTTGGTGACCTTGGGGTCGTCCAGGTTGGAGACGTACTTGTCGCCGTCCTTCTTGACCAGCTCGGCGCCCTCGCCGATGGTCAGGCCGACGAAGTGGTACCAGTTCTGGCCGGGCATGTAGATCGGCTCGGCGTCGGTCTTCTCGCCGATCTGCTTGAGGTTCTTGAGGAACTCGGCGCGGGTCTTCGGAAGCTCCTTGATGCCGGCGTCGGCCCAGATCTTCTTGTTGTAGACCACGACGCGGTTCAGGACGAACCACGGGGCGGCGTACTGCTTGCCGTCGATGACCGAGGCCTTGTTCATCGACTCGGTCCAGTCGGCGCCGATGGACTCCTTGAGGTCACCGAGCTCGGCGAGGCCGCCGGTCTTGGCGTACGCGGCGGTCTGGGTGTTACCGATCTCGAAGACGTCCGGCGGGTTCTCCTCGGAGAGGGCCGTGGTCAGCTTCTGCTGGATGCCGTTCCACTGCTGGACCTCGAACTTCAGCTTCGCGCCGGTCTTCTTCTCGAAGGCGGCCGTGACGTCCTTCTGCCACTGGTCGGGCGTCGAACCGTCCATCGCCCACAGCGTCAGCGTCTGGCCCTTGAAGCCGTCGGCCCCTCCGGCGTTGTCGTCGCTGTCGCTGTCGCCGCCGCATGCCGCGACCGAGACCAACATGCCCGCGACACCAATGGCCGCTATGAGCTTGCGCTTCACGTCACCCTCCTCAAGGGATGCCAGTCAACCCCCCACCCGCAGCGACCGAATGGACCGAGATCTGCCCGTGGGACTGGAACCTGGTCTTTAATGGTGTAGACCAGTACGGGGAGCTTGGCCTAGACCTTTAGGGGTGTCAAGGGTGTATAAGAAGGGCTGTCACGTCCGTTATCGGACCGACACCTGAGGAGCGGGACTCCCCCTTCGCACCTCGACTTCGCACCCCGGATTTCCGGCGGGCGACTTTCGTTCGGGCGACTTTCGTTCGAGCAGGGGGACCCAGGGCCGTACCGTGCCACGATGTGAGCCGCGACAGACGGAGGAGCCGGTGACGGCAGCAGCACAGGAGCCGAACCAGTCGCTGAAGAGCGGCGGCCGGGAGACGGGTGGGCGGGCCATGGGCACCGAGGCGGGCAGCACGAGGACCGACGCGGGCGCGCCCGCGGCGACGGAGGGCACGGGCGCCGCGAGCATCGGCCGCACCGCGCGCGTACCGAAGTACTACCGCCTGAAGCGGCACCTCCTCGACATGACGGAGACGCTGCCGCCCGGCACCCCCGTCCCCCCGGAGCGCACACTCGCCGCCGAGTTCGACACCTCGCGCACGACGGTCCGCCAGGCCCTTCAGGAGCTGGTCGTCGAGGGCCGCCTGGAGCGCATCCAGGGCAAGGGCACCTTCGTCGCCAAGCCGAAGGTGTCGCAGGCCCTGCAACTGACCTCGTACACCGAGGACATGCGCGCCCAGGGCCTGGAGCCGACCTCGCAGCTCCTGGACATCGGCTACATCACCGCCGACGACACCCTCGCCGGGCTGCTCGACATCGGCGCGGGCAGCCGAGTCCTGCGCATCGAGCGGCTGCGCCTGGCCAACGGCGAGGCGATGGCCATAGAGACCACGCACCTCTCGGCCAAGCGCTTCCCCGCGCTGCGCCGCTCCCTGGTCAAGTACACCTCGCTCTACACCGCCCTCGCCGAGGTCTACGACGTGCACCTCGCCGAGGCCGAGGAGACCATCGAGACGTCGCTGGCCACCCCGCGCGAGGCCGGCCTGCTCGGCACCGACGTCGGCCTGCCCATGCTGCTGCTCTCCCGGCACTCCCTGGACGGCGAGGGCCGGCCCGTGGAGTGGGTGCGCTCGGTCTACCGCGGCGACCGCTACAAGTTCGTGGCCCGCCTGAAGCGGCCGACGGACTGAGCGCGCCCCGCCCTCCCCACGAGTCCCGTACGCGGTCTGGCGCACGGCACTCCACTGCCCTACGTTCCTGACGTCATCGCATGATGAACGGGAGGACGGCCCGGTGCGCAGAGCGAATCCCCGAACGATCGTCGTCTGGAGCCTCGTCGCGCTGGTCGGCGCCGCGGGCTGGAGTGTCCTCGCGCTGGCGCGCGACGAGGAGGTGTCGGCCGCCTGGATGGTGGCCGCGGCCCTCGGCTCGTACGCCATCGCCTACCGCTTCTACTCGAAGTTCGTCGCGCACAGGGTCCTGAAGGTCGACAGGACGAGGGCGACGCCCGCCGAGCGGCTCGACAACGGCATCGACTTCCACCCGACCGACCGCCGCGTCCTGCTCGGCCACCACTTCGCGGCGATCGCGGGCGCGGGCCCGCTGGTCGGCCCGGTGCTCGCCGCTCAGATGGGCTATCTGCCGGGCACCATCTGGATCATCGTCGGCGTGATCTTCGCCGGGGCCGTGCAGGACATGGTCGTGCTGTTCTTCTCCACCCGGCGTGACGGCAAGTCGCTGGGCCAGATGGCGCGCGAGGAGATCGGCCCCTTCGGCGGGGCCGCCGCGCTGCTCGCCGCCTTCGCCATCATGATCATCCTGCTCGGCGTGCTCGCCCTGGTGATCGTCAACGCGCTCGCCGAGTCGCCCTGGGGCACCTTCTCCATCGCGATGACCGTCCCCATCGCCCTGCTGATGGGCTTCTACCTGCGGGTGCTGCGGCCGGGACGGGTCAGCGAGGTCTCCCTCATCGGCATCGCGCTGCTGCTGCTCGCGCTGGTCGCGGGGCGCTGGGTCGCGGAGTCCTCGCTCGCCGACACCTTCACCCTCGCGCCGTCGACGCTGGTCATCTGGCTGGTCGCGTACGGGTTCATCGCCTCGATCCTGCCGGTGTGGATGCTGCTCGCGCCGCGCGACTACCTCTCGACCTTCATGAAGATCGGCACCATCCTGCTGCTCGCCCTCGGCGTGGTGCTCACCCTGCCGACGCTGAAGATGGACCCGGTGACCGACTTCGCCTCCCGCGGCGACGGTCCCGTCTTCGCGGGCTCGCTGTTCCCCTTCGTCTTCATCACCATCGCGTGCGGTGCGCTCTCCGGCTTCCACGCGCTGATCTCCTCGGGCACGACACCGAAGATGATCCAGAAGGAGACGCAGGTCAGGATGGTCGGCTACGGCTCCATGCTGATGGAGTCGGCCGTCGCGATCATGGCGCTCGTCGCCGCGTCCATCATCGACCCCGGTCTCTTCTTCGCGATGAACGCGCCCGCGGGCGTCGTCGGCGACACCGTCCAGGAGGCGTCGAAGGCCGTCGCGGGCTTCGGGTACTCCATCTCCCCCGCCGAGCTCGCGCGCGCCGCCGAGCAGGTGGAGGAGTCGTCGCTGCTCTCGCGCACCGGCGGCGCGCCCACGCTCGCGGTCGGCGTCTCCGAGATCTTCTCGAAGGTCACCGGCGGCTCGATGCGGGCCTTCTGGTACCACTTCGCGATCATGTTCGAGGCGCTGTTCATCCTGACCGCGCTCGACGCGGGCACGCGCGTGGGGCGCTTCATGCTCCAGGACATGCTCGGCAACGTGTACAAGCCGTTCAGGAACGTGAGCTGGAAGCCCGGCCTGATCCTGACCAGCGCCGCCGTCACCGGTCTGTGGGGCTACTTCCTCTGGGTCGGCGTGCACGAACCGCTCGGCGGGATCAACCAGCTCTTCCCGATCTTCGGCATCGCCAACCAGCTCCTCGCCGCCGTCGCCCTCGCCGTCTGCACGACGCTGCTCGTGAAGTCGGGGCGCCTCAAGTGGGCCTGGATCACCGCGGTCCCGCTCGCCTGGGACGCCACCGTGACGCTCACCGCGAGCTGGCAGAAGGTGTTCTCCGGCGACCCCCGCGTGGGCTTCTTCCAGCAGCGCTCCGACTACCAGGACGCCATCGAGGCGGGCAAGATCCTGCCGCCCGCCAAGTCCATGGACGACATGCACACGGTGGTCACCAACTCCACGGTGGACGGGGTGATCTCGGCGGTCCTCGCCCTGCTCATCGTCGTCGTGATCGTGGACGCGGCACGGGTCTGCGTCCGGCACATCCGCGACCCGTGGGCCTCGCGGCTGAGCGAGGCCCCCTACGTGGAGTCGAAGCTGACGGCACCCGCCGGGCTCTTCCCCACCCGCGAGGAGAAACAGGAGGCCTCGCGGCAGGAACCGGCGGCTCGCCCATGACCGCACTGCTGCTGCGCGGACTGCGCTGGATGCGCTGGTACGTCCGCGAACTCACCGACGAGTCGGCGTACGAGCGGTACGTGGCGCACGTACGCAAGGAGCATCCGGCCGCGGCCGTGCCCGACCGCCGGGCCTTCGAGCGGATGCGGACACAGACACAGGAGTCGGACCCCCGGCAGGGCTTCCGCTGCTGCTGAACAGGCATGTCGCCGCTTCGATTCCCGTCCGTTATTCGGACAGGGGTTCCATAGCGCGAGACTCTCGCTTAGATTTCCCGCACGTTAAGCATGGGATAAGTGAGTGAACGGAGCCGCGATATGTCAGATGCGCCTGAAGTGAACAGACCGGTGGTCACGCCGGTCCGCGTGGTCATCGCCGTCTGCCTTGTCGCGCCGTTCGTGGCGATGCTCTGGGTGAGCTCGTACGCCAAGGTCGATCCGACCTTCATCGGCATCCCGTTCTTCTACTGGTACCAGATGCTGTGGGTGGTCATCTCCACGGTACTCACGATGATCGCCTACAAGCTGTGGCAGCGTGACCAGCGCGCCCGCAAGGCCGAGCAGGTTCAGGGGGGTGCGGGCCGATGAACGTCCTCGCAGCCGGCACCGGCGGTGTCAACGGCATCGCGCTCGCCGTCTTCATCTTCTTCTTCGTCGCCGTCACGGCGATGGGCTTCCTGGCCGCGCGCTGGCGCAAGGCCGAGACCGAGAGCCTGGACGAATGGGGCCTCGGCGGCCGCTCGTTCGGCACCTGGGTCACCTGGTTCCTGCTCGGCGGCGACCTCTACACCGCGTACACCTTCGTCGCCGTGCCCGCGGCGATCTACGCGGCGGGCGCGGCCGGCTTCTTCGCGGTGCCCTACACGATCCTCGTCTACCCGCTGATCTTCACCTTCCTGCCGCGGCTCTGGTCGGTCTCGCACAAGCACGGCTATGTGACGACCTCGGACTTCGTGCGCGGCCGCTTCGGCTCCAAGGGGCTCTCCCTGGCGGTCGCGGTCACCGGCATCCTCGCCACGATGCCGTACATCGCGCTCCAACTCGTGGGCATCCAGGCCGTCCTTGACGTCATGGGCGTCGGCGGCGGCCCCGACACCAACTGGTTCATCAAGGACCTGCCGCTCCTGATCGCCTTCGCGGTGCTCGCGGCGTACACGTACTCCTCGGGTCTGCGCGCCCCCGCCCTGATCGCGTTCGTGAAGGACGGCCTGATCTACCTCGTCATCGCCGTGGCGATCATCTACATCCCGATCAAGCTGGGCGGGTTCGACGAGATCTTCCGGGCGGCCGACGCCAAGTTCTCCGCCGCCAACGACGCCGCGGGCAAGCCCGTCGCGGGCCTGGCTCCGGCTCAGACCGGGCAGTGGACGTACGCGACGCTGGCGCTCGGCTCCGCGCTCGCGCTCTTCATGTACCCGCACTCGATCACGGCGACGCTCTCCTCCAAGAGCCGCAACGTGATCCGCCGCAACACCACGATCCTGCCGCTGTACTCGCTGATGCTCGGCCTGCTCGCGCTGCTCGGCTTCATGGCGATCGCGGCCGGGGTCAAGGTGGAGAACGGACAGCTCGCGATCCCGCAGCTCTTCGAGAACATGTTCCCCGACTGGTTCACGGGCGTCGCCTTCGCCGCGATCGGCATCGGCGCGCTCGTCCCCGCCGCCATCATGTCGATCGCCGCCGCGAACCTTTTCACCCGCAACATCTACAAGGACTTCATCAGGCCGGACGCGACACCCGCGCAGGAGACCAAGGTCTCCAAGCTGGTCTCGCTCCTGGTGAAGGTCGGCGCGCTCGCCTTCGTCCTCACCATGGACAAGACCGTCGCGATCAACTTCCAGCTCCTGGGCGGCATCTGGATCCTCCAGACCATGCCCGCGCTGGTCGGCGGCCTGTTCACGCGCTGGTTCCACCGCTGGGCGCTGCTGGCCGGATGGGCGGTCGGCATGCTCTACGGCACCCTGGCCGCGTACGGCGTCGCCTCGCCCTCGCAGAAGCACTTCGGCGGCTCCTCCGACGAGATCCCCGGCATCGGCGAGATCGGTTACATCGGCCTCACCGCGTTCGTCCTGAACGTCGTCGTGACGGTGGTCCTCACCTTCGTCCTGAGGGCCATGAAGGCCCCCGACGGCATCGACGAGACCTCGCCCGGTGACTACACCGCGGACGCGGGAGACCCCGGCGTCGTCGAGGAACTGCCCCCGGCCACCGCGGGCGCCGCCCACTGACCACACCCCTCGCAAGGGCCCCAGGGGCCCTCTCCGGAGATGACGCAGGGCCGCCGGGAAACCGGCGGCCCTGCGTCATCTCCGCGTACCGACACAAGATGTGGGCCCGCTTCGGCGAGCCAGCACAAGATGTATGCTCATGCTCGCTGTCGCCGCAGGGGAATCCGGTGCAAGTCCGGAACTGTCCCGCAACGGTGTACGTGTACCTATTTGGCGTACGCGGAGTCCGAAGACCTGCCGGCAGCGCACCCGTGCCGTCCGGCCCGGGTGCCGACCGTCCGGGCCTCGCGGAGTGGGCCGGTGGACGCGGTGCACCGCCCTGCGCGCGTGCTGCCCGTGCGCCTTCCCTCCCCTGGCCCAGAGCCGAGCGAGGGAGTGCCCCACGTGACCATCGCGCCTGCCGAACCAGCGTCAGCGACGAAGCCGCCGACCGCCGAGGGCGGCGAAGGAACCGACGGCCCGGGAACCGCGCTGCTGCGCACCCTGACCGACCTCACCGCCGACCTCCCCGACGCCGACCCCGGCCGGGTCGCCGCCGCCGCGCTGCGGGGCCGCTCGGCCCGCGCCGACGAGGCGGAGCTGCGGGAGCTCGCCACCGAGGCCGCCGCGGGGCTCATCTCCGAGGATCCGGAGTACTCGAAGCTCGCGGCCAGGCTGCTCTCGATCGGCATCCGCGAGGAAGCGGCGACGCAGGGCGTGCGCTCCTTCACCGACTCCGTCGCGGTGGGCCACCGCGAGGGTCTGATCGCCGACCGCACGGCATCGTTCGTGACGGAGCACGCGGCCCGGCTCGACGCGCTGGTGGACGCGGCTCTCGCGGACGGCGCCGACTTCCGGTTCGGCTACTTCGGCCTGCGCACCCTGCACAGCCGCTATCTGCTGCGCCACCCCATCACCCGCCAGGTCATCGAGACCCCGCAGCACTTCATGCTGCGCGTCGCGAGCGGCCTCGCGGAGGACGAGGGCGTCCGCGCGGTGGACGAGGTCGCCGCGCTGTACGGCCTGATGAGCCGCCTGGACTACCTGCCGTCGTCACCGACGCTCTTCAACTCCGGCACCCGCCACCCGCAGATGTCCTCCTGCTACCTCCTCGACTCCCCGCTGGACGAGCTGGACTCGATATACGACCGCTACCACCAGGTCGCGCGGCTCTCCAAGCACGCGGGCGGCATCGGACTCTCGTACTCCCGCATCCGTTCCCGGGGTTCGCTGATCCGCGGCACGAACGGGCACTCCAACGGCATCGTGCCGTTCCTGAAGACCCTGGACGCCTCGGTCGCCGCCGTGAACCAGGGCGGCCGGCGCAAGGGCGCCGCCGCGGTCTACCTGGAGACCTGGCACTCCGACATCGAGGAGTTCCTCGAGCTGCGGGACAACACCGGTGAGGACGCGCGCCGCACGCACAACCTCAACCTCGCGCACTGGATCCCGGACGAGTTCATGCGCCGGGTCGCCGCCGACCAGGACTGGTCGCTGTTCTCCCCCGCCGACGTGCCCGACCTCGTCGACCTGTGGGGCGAGGAGTTCGACGCCGCCTACCGCGGGGCGGAGGCCGCCGGGCTCGCGAAGAAGACCATCCCTGCCCGTGAGCTGTACGGCCGCATGATGCGCACCCTCGCGCAGACCGGCAACGGCTGGATGACGTTCAAGGACGCCGCCAACCGCACCGCCAACCAGACGGCGGAGCCCGGTCACACCGTGCACTCCTCCAACCTCTGCACGGAGATCCTGGAGGTCACGGACGACGGCGAGACGGCCGTCTGCAACCTCGGCTCGGTCAACCTCGGCGCGTTCGTGGACACGGCCGCCGGTGACATCGACTGGGAGCGGCTCGACGCGACCGTCCGTACGGCCGTCACCTTCCTCGACCGCGTCGTCGACATCAACTTCTACCCGACCGAGCAGGCCGGGCGCTCCAACGCCAAGTGGCGCCCGGTGGGCCTCGGCGCGATGGGCCTCCAGGACGTCTTCTTCCAGCTCAAGCTGCCGTTCGACTCCCCCGATGCGCGCGCCCTTTCCACCCGGATCGCCGAGCGGATCATGCTGGCCGCGTACGAGGCCTCCGCGGACCTCGCCGAACGGAACGGCCCGCACCCCGCCTGGGAGAAGACCCGCACCGCGCGCGGCGTCCTGCACCCCGACCACTACGGTGCCGAGCTGACCTGGCCGGAGCGGTGGGCGGCCCTGCGGGCGCGCATCGCCACCACCGGCATGCGCAACTCCCTGCTGCTGGCCATCGCGCCGACCGCCACCATCGCCTCCATCGCGGGCGTCTACGAGTGCATCGAGCCGCAGGTCTCCAACCTCTTCAAGCGCGAGACGCTCAGCGGTGAGTTCCTCCAGGTCAACGCCTACCTGGTGAAGGAGCTGAAGCGGCTCGGCGTCTGGGACGCGCAGACCCGCGAGGCGCTGCGCGAGGCCAGCGGCTCCGTGCAGGGCTTCGGCTGGATCCCCGAGGACGTGCGCGCGCTGTACCGCACGGCGTGGGAGATCCCGCAGCGCGGCCTCATCGACATGGCCGCCGCGCGCACGCCGTTCCTCGACCAGGCGCAGTCCCTGAACCTGTTCCTGGAGACGCCGACCATCGGCAAGCTCTCCTCGATGTACGCCTATGCCTGGCAGCAGGGCCTGAAGACCACGTACTACCTGCGCTCGCGCCCCGCCACCCGCATCGCCCGCGCGGCCGGCTCCGGCGCGACCACCGCCGCCCCCGCCCCCGTACCCGCGCAGGTCACGGCCGAAGACGCCGTCGCCTGCTCCCTGGAAAACCCCGAGTCCTGCGAGGCCTGCCAGTAATGAGCACCACGACCAACAGCACGAAGAACCTCCTCGACCCGGGCTTCGAGCTGACCCTGCGCCCCATGCGCTACCCGGACTTCTACGAGCGCTACCGGGACGCGATCAAGAACACCTGGACCGTGGAGGAGGTCGACCTCCACTCCGACGTCACCGACCTCGCGAAGCTCTCGCCCGGCGAACAGCACATGATCGGCCGCCTCGTCGCGTTCTTCGCGACCGGTGACTCGATCGTCTCGAACAACCTGGTGCTCACGCTCTACAAGCACATCAACTCCCCCGAGGCGCGGCTGTACCTGAGCCGTCAGCTCTTCGAGGAGGCCGTGCACGTCCAGTTCTATCTGACGCTGCTCGACACCTATCTGCCCGACCCTGAGGACCGCGCGGCGGCCTTCGACGCGGTGGAGGAGATCCCCTCCATCCGCGAGAAGGCGGAGTTCTGCTTCAAGTGGATGGACTCGGTCGAGAAGATGGACCGCCTTGAGTCCAAGGCCGACCGCCGCCGCTTCCTGCTCAACCTCATCTGCTTCGCCGCGTGCATCGAGGGCCTCTTCTTCTACGGTGCCTTCGCGTACGTCTACTGGTTCCGCAGCCGCGGTCTGCTGCACGGCCTCGCGACCGGCACGAACTGGGTGTTCCGCGACGAGACGATGCACATGAGCTTCGCCTTCGACGTGGTGGACACGGTCCGCAAGGAGGAGCCGGAGCTGTTCGACGACGCGTTGCAGACGCAGGTCACGGACATGCTCAAGGAGGCCGTGGAGGCCGAGCTTCAGTTCGCCCGTGATCTGTGCGGCGACGGCCTGCCGGGCATGAACACCGACTCGATGCGCGAGTACCTCCAGTGCGTCGCCGACCAGCGGCTCCAGCGGCTGGGCTTCGCGCCGGTCTACGGCTCGTCGAACCCGTTCTCCTTCATGGAGCTCCAGGGCGTGCAGGAGCTGACCAACTTCTTCGAGCGGCGGCCCTCGGCGTACCAGGTCGCGGTGGAGGGTTCGGTCTCCTTCGACGACGAGTTCTGACGCCTGCGCGGACCGGTCCGGGTGTGCCCGCCCCCGTCACGGGGGTGGGGCGGGCACACCCGCCGGTTCAGCGGGACCGCACCCGCATGAGGAGCTTCTTGGGGTGCAGGGTGATGCCGACGCGGGTGTCCGTGTCGGTCTCCGCGACGGGCTCCAGGCGCCACTTCGGCGCCACCGTCCCCAGGATCAGCGTCAGTTCGGCCAGGCTGAAATGGTCCCCCGGGCACTTACGGTTACCGACGCCGAACGGCATCATCGCGAACTCCGGGACCTCCGAGGCGCGTTCCGGGTTCCAGCGGTCCGGGTCGAACTCCAGGTGCCGCTCGAAGGAACGCGGGTCGCGCTGCATCGCGTAGACGCTGTAGACGATGTCCGCGTCAGCCGGAATGCGATAGCCGCCCAGTTCGGTCTCGGCCACGGACCTGCGCGTGAATATCCAGGCCGCCGGGCGGATACGCATGGCCTCGGTCACCACATTGCGGGTGTGCCGCAGCTCACCGAGATCGGCGAAAGTGATCGCGCGGCCCGGGGCCACGGAATTTACTTCGTCAATCAACTGCCTTTCCTGTTCCCGGTGTTCGGTCAGCAGATGGAACGTCCACGCCAGTGTCGACGCGACATTCTCCGCGCCCGCGACCACGAGTGACACCACGTGGTCGTGGATCTCCTGATCGGCCAGAGGATTCCCCGACTCGTCCGTGGCCCGCAGCAATTCCGCGAGAAGGTCGTCGGGGCCCCCGGGCCCCGCGCCGCGGCGCTCGGCGATGATCTCGTCGACGAGCGTGTGCAGATCGGCCAGGGCGCTCTCGAAGCGCCGGTTGGCGGGGGTCGGCACCCGGTGGAGCGGGCCGGCCGAGAGCACCATCCGGCGGTAGAGGCCGTCGAAGACGGTGTGCAGCGAGTCGGCGATGCGGTCCGCCTTGGCGCCTATCGACTCGACCTCCAGGAGGGAGCGCGAGACGATGCGCACAGCCGTGCGGAACATCTCGGCGCCGACGTCGACCGTGGCGCCCGGCTGCCAGCGGGCCGCGGTGGCGCGGGCCTCCTCCTCCATCACCTTGGCGTAGTCGGCGATCCGCTCCGGCCGGAACGAGGGCTGCATCATGCGGCGCTGGCGCCGGTGCAGCCGGCCGTTGCTGGTCGCCACGCCCTTGCCGAGGAGCACCTCAAGGGTGTCCCAGAGCGGTCCCCCGACGATGTACTCCGGGCTCTTCAGCATGGCGCCGACGAGCTCCGGATCGCAGACCGCGTAGGCGGTCTTGGGCCCCAGCCTGATCCGTACGAGATCTCCGTGGTCCCGCAGCGCCGAGAGGAACCCGAGCGGGTCGCGGACCAGGTTCCAGGCGTGCCCGAGCAGGGGGACGCCGCCCTTCACGAGCGGTGGGGTGCGCAGCGGCCCGGGGCCTGACGCGGCGGGCGCGGGTACCGCGGATTCGACGCTCATTCCTCACCTACCAGTTCGTTTTCCGCCATGATTTCTTCGGTCACGTACGGGGGCATCGACCTGTCGTCCCAGCTGTCCACCCGATAGCGTCCGGATTCGTGATGGAACCAGTACACGGAGGAGAACCAGTTCCGCATATTGAAGACGCATGATTCGAGTGCGTCCGCGAGTTTCTCCCCCTTCTCCGTGCCGTCCGCCAGTTTCCCGGCGAACACCAGCACTTCTTTCTCGGCCCGAAGGAATTCCGTGACGCAGCCGAGGACCCGCCTGCGCACTTCCCTCACGGCTTCTTCGAGTGTCAGTCCCTCGTGGTGAATGAGGCTGATCCCGAGATTGTGCAGTTCGTCTCCCGCGAGTTCCTTGGGGAGCGAGCACAGGTCGTTGTACCAGGCTGAGAAGTCCTGGGTCGCGAGTGCCGCACGCCGGTACGCGGGGTGCCTGCGTATGTGGCGCGGCAGTTCACGCCGCGCGGTCGGCTCCAGGAGATCGATCCACGCCCAGTGCGCGAACGTCAGGCGCCGCAGCTCGATGTACGTGTCGACCGGCGGGATGGTGCCGCACCGCCGGTTCTTGAACTCCTGGTCGTACGCGTCGATGACCGGGTGGAAGTGCCGGGCGAACCTGGCGTTCCAGCTCGGGCCCAGGAAGGAGTACAGGCGCAGGACGCAGTCGGCGAACCCCGCGACGAGCGGGTCGTCGTGCCGCAGGTGGCGCCTCGGGTCGTCGAGGGTGTCGTGCAGGCCCCGGCAGAGGCGCCGCCACTGGCCCGCCCTGCCGTGCACCGAGTCCCGGTCGTGCCGGTCGTCCCAGGCGAAGAACCAGCTGCTGAGGTCCGCTATCGCGGTGAGCAGCTCGTCGGGCGCCCCTATGTAGTACCCCGCCACCAGGTCGGTGTAGCAGAGGCCGTCCGCGTACCGATCGACCTTGTCCGGCGGCATCAGACGCATTTCGCGCAACCAGGTCCTGGACTTCTCCTGAAGTTTTGGCCAATACGGGTGCAGACGGCGGGGGAAAGACCTCTCGATCACCGGCACCGCCAGTGCCGGAGGGACCATTGCCGTCGGTGTGCTTGGCTGTGTCTGTGAAGTGCTCCTGGAATATGCAGGCACGAACGAACCCCTTTCAGCGCCTGAGTGCGCGCGCCCCTCCCGCCGTACCGGGCGCGCGCCGTCGTGTATCCCCGCGCTTTCCATTCAGCACCACAACTGACCGATCAGGGAACAGTTTTGCGCCATTCACTACCCCTCCGCGCCGAGAACCTCCCCTTACGTGACTGAATATGGATCTTCGGAAGTCGGATCCGCTCACGCGGGCGGGCTGCTCACGCCAACGGCCCCTGGCCGGGAAACAGTTCCCGGCCAGGGGCCGTTGGTGTCACGCGGTTCCCGCGCCGCTCGGGCGGCGCGTGCGTCAGTCGTTCGCGACCACGGGGTAGCGCGGGGTGCCCTCTTCCATCTGCCGGAGCGCGTCCTTGCGCTCGCGCTTGGAGAGCCGGTCGATGTAGAGGTAGCCGTACAGGTGGTCCGTCTCGTGCTGGAGGCAGCGCGCGAAGTAGCCACCGCCGCGGACCTTGATGGGGTTGCCCTTCTCGTCCTGGCCGCTCACCTCGGCGTAGTCCGGGCGGGCCAGCGGGGCGTACGCGGTCGGCACGGAGAGGCAGCCCTCGCCCGAGTCGTCGAGGCGGCGCCGGTCGGCGGGCAGCTCGTGCAGGACGGGGTTGCAGACCACACCGACGTGGCGCACGCCCTCGTCGTCCATGCAGTCGTACACGAAGACCTTCAGGTCGACGCCGACCTGGTTGGCGGCCACGCCCACGCCCTGCGCGACGCGCTGGGTCGCGAACATGTCGTCGACCAGCTTCGCGAGGTCCTCGTCGAAGGCCGTGACGTCCTTGCACTCCTTGTGCAGGACCGGGTTGCCGACGACCGTGATGGGCCGGGACGTGCCGCGCTCGCGGTAGGCCGTCTCCCGCTCCTCGCAGTCCTCCGTGTCGATGACGAAGCCCTCGTCGTCGACGGGGAGCACCCCGCCGGAAGCCTGCTGCTCAGTGTCCTGCGCCATGTCCGCCGTACGCCTTCCTTGGAACCCTCAAGAGATTGTGCCGGTACAGCCTACGGCGAACGGCGGGCGGCGCCCCACGGGTCAGCAGACCTCTTCGAGGTCCCGCCAGTCACGGGAGTCCGGGCTGTCCGCCACCCAGCTGTCCAGGAGCCCGCGCACCAGGGCGGCGGGCGCCGCGAGACCGCACTCACGCTCCGGCACCCAGATCGCGCCGGGGCTGCGGTGGCCCAGCGGCCCCGGGTGACCCGGCTCACTGTGGTCGTGCGGGTCGAGGTGCTCCCCGTCGCCCTCGTCGCTCGGCATCCGGGACTCGGAGCACATGCGGCACAGCAGCCGCACGGAGGACGACCAGTCCTCCGCGGCGAAGCCCGCGTCGGCGGCGAGCCGCTCCAGGGCGTCCCTGTCCTCCTCGGTGGCGGCCTCCAGGAGGACCACCCAGGTCGGCACGGGAGAGGGGGCCCAGAGCTCGATCTCGTCGAACACGGGATACGAGTGCCCGTCCGCCGTCGTCCGCTCTCCGTGCGGGACGCCGTCGTGCAGCACGACCTCGCCCCAGCGGCGCCCGGAGGAGGGCAGCGGGATGGACAGGAGCTCGATGCGGGCCGGGTCGAGCCTGCGGCCCCACACGACCTCCGCCTCGCCCTCGGGGGAGAGCCGCACCGCAGCGCTGCCGAGATCCATGCCCGTGGGCTCACCGGAGGCGGCGACCCCGCCGGGCACCCGCAGGCCGTACGCCTGCCAGGCGCGGCGGGCCAGCGGCCAGTCCTGGAGGGCGGTCGCCGCGATGCCCACGTTCCACCAGTCCGGGGCGCCGGCCGAGCGGTCGAGGAGCGCGACGGCGCGCAGCCCCGCGGCGCGCGCCTGCTCCCAGTCGTGCCGGAACTTGTGCAGGAGCGCGAGGTTGAACCAGGACTCGGAAAGCCAGGGCTCCAGGTCCGCCGCGCGCGTGAGCAGCGCTCCCGCGTCCTCGTACCGGCCGTCGCCGATCAGCGTGAACGCGCGGTCGGTCGCCTGCCGCCATGAGGCGGAGGGCCGGTGCCGTCCCTTGCCGAAGATCCTCACGATTCCCGCCTGATTCCCGCCTGTCACGATTCGGAATTCCCATCTGCGAGGGGCGCGGCGTCGGGGCGATGCCCCCGTGCACCCTCTTCTTCGCATCCAACCACGTACGGTCGGACGGCCGCTCATTACCCATGGGTTACCCAGCCGGGGACGAGCTAAGGCCCGCCCTTCGCCCTCACCCCCGGGCCGCGTCCCGCGGCCCGCTCCGCTCCCTGGCGAGGACCCTCGCCAGGGACTCCACCACCTCGGGCTGGTGGTCGCGTCCGGTGGCGAGACGCAGCCGCTCCAGGGCGTACAGCGGACCGCCCAGCGCCCCCGACGGCCCCTCTGCCCGCGCCATCTCGTCGTACGCGTTCGCGGTGCGCACGATGCGCGCGGTCAGCGGCTGCTCGCGGTACGGGTCGGCCTGCCGCTCCACGACCACGGCGACCGCGGGGTCCACCCCCGTCTGCCGTACGACGGCGCCGCCCAGCAGGGCTATACGGCGCTGCTCCGCCTCGGGCAGACCGGCGGTCGCCCCCTGCGGCACCGGGTCGACCAGGGAGAGCTGGCCGATGTCGTGCATCAACGCCGCGTGCTCAAGGACGGTGAGGTCCGGCTCGAAGAGCCCGAGGTCGCGGCCGACCGCCCTGCTGAGCCGCGCGACGCGGTGGGCGTGGCCCTGCGGGGTGCACCCGGCGATCTCCGTGGCCCTGGCCAGCGACGCGATGGTCTGCCGGTAGGTCGCCCGCACCGCCGCGTAGCGCCGGAAGGAGAGCTGGGTGAGCAGCAGCGGGAGGCTGAACACGGGCAGCGCCCAGAGCCCCGCGACGGCCACCGCGAGCGCCATGACGGCCCCCGTCGCGCACACGGCCGAGCCGATGCCGAGCAGCGCCCGCAGCTCGTCGCGGAGCAGCGGTCCGAAGGGCCACCGGGTACGGGCGTGCGCCGTCGCGGCGGCGAGGACGGCGCCGCAGAGCGCGGTGAGGACGAGCACGGCGACGATGACGAGCGCGAAGTACGGGCCGTGGCCGACCCACTCCTTCAACAGGCCGCTGTTGTAGAGCGGTTGGAAGCAGACGGCGGCGAAGCCGACGGTCAGCAGCCGCCGCGCCACCTGGTCGGGCGAGGGGCCGCGCCCCCTGGCCACGTGCGGCACGGCCCCCGCCAGCGAGGCGGCGACCACCACGGCGATCACCTGCGGCGCCCCGTGGTGCGTGTCGTGCCCGGCGTTCTCCCCCAGCAGGGCGTACGCCAGGGCTCCCGCGGCCCCCAGCGGCGCCGGCTCCCTGGTCCGCGCGCTCCCCCACCTGGCGAGCTCCCCCAGAGCGACGAGCACCCCGAAGGCGAGGGCCGTGCGCCCCTCGGTGATGCCGTGCCAGAGGGTCCAGGCGAGCGCGGTCAGGGCGAGGAGGGCGGCGACGGCCTGGGCGAGCGTCGCGGGCAGACCGCCGGGCCGCTCCTCGCTCGTACGCGGCTCGGCGTCAGGGGCGGCTTCGGCGCGTCCCGGGCCGCCGGGCGCCACCGAGGGGGCGGTCACCGGGCCGCCGGTCCGGACGCGGGGCCGGGGGCCGAGCCGGACGCCGAGGGCGCGGGCGCGGGCCCGGGCAGCGCAGGCGGTACGTTTCCGCGCTGGTCCGGGGGCCGGCCGGACCCGAGGTCGAGGGTCTGGCCCGGGAGGTCGGACGTGACCCCGGGGTGCCAGCCGTGCCGGCCGAGCGCCCGCGTCAGGGCGGCGACCATCACCGGGTCGAAGTGGGCGCCCGCGCACCGGTCCAGCTCCTCCAGCGCCACCTCGACGGGCCTGGCCCGGCTGTAGGACCGCGTGGACGTCATCGCGTCGAAGGCGTCGGCCACGGCCACCACCCGGGCGCTCTCCGGGATCTGCCGCCCGGCGAGCCCGTAGGGGTATCCGCTGCCGTCGATCCGCTCGTGGTGGTGCAGGATCGCCGCCCGCGCCTCGCCGAGGAAGCCGATGCCGCGCACCATCTCGTGGCCGTACTCGGGATGCAGCTCGATGACGCGCCGCTCCTCGGGCGTCAGGGGGCCGTCCTTGCGCAGCAGCCGGGTCGGCACGCCGAGCTTGCCGACGTCGTGCAGGATGCCGGCGAACCGCAGGACCTCGACGCGGTCGTCGTCCATGCCCAGCTCCCGGGCGATCAGCACGGAGGCGCGGCCGACCCGCTCGCTGTGCCCGCGGGTGTACCGGTCCTTCAGGTCGACGGCCTGGACGAGCGCCCTGATCGTCGCCTGGTGGGCGGCCCGCTCGTGGTGGTACTGGGCGAAGGCCCAGCAGGAGACGCCCATCGGCAGCAGGACGAGCAGCGCCGCGGGGGGCCCGTAGGGGCTGGTCCACAGGACGGCCATCATCAGCCCGGCGAGGCCGTGCACGGCCACGGGCGCGAGCGAGCGCAGGAAGAGCCCCCGCCACGCGGCCCGCGCGGGCACTCGCTCGGCGGTGGCGAGGATGCCGCCGTCCAGGGCGGTGAGCACGGCCGCGAAGGCGAGCACGGCGGCGCCCGCGGGCCCCAGCACGTACGGGAAGTCCGGCGCGGAGGTGGCCGCGGGGCCGCCGAGCGCCGCGTACACCCGCGCGGAGCTCCAGGAGGCGAGGGCGAGCTGCGCCGCGCGCCAGACGCGCCGCACCCACCGGGGGCTCCGGTCGGCGCGGGCGAGCAGCGTCCCCGGCACGGCGACGAGCGCGGCGGCGGCGGGCGGCAGCAGGAAGACCCCGGCGAGCAGCACGGGGAAGAGGGTGCCGAGGCTGCGCGGGGCGCGGCGTCCCGCGGCGGCGCCCGTCCTGCCCCTGAGGCGGTCCAGCAGGGCGTTGCGCTCGCACCCGGCGTAGAGCACCGCGAGGAGCGCGACCGCGGGCCAAGGGGTGTGCGCGCCCAGGGCCGGCGCGGCACAGGAGGCGCCGCCCAGGGCGACGCACAGGATGTAAGCACGGGCCCACACCGGCACCGACCGCATGGAGGTCTCCTCCCCGTCCAGGTCGGAGACTAGGTGCGCGGCCCATCGGCCCGGTTCCCGTCAGCGGGGAATTAGCACCTTCGGGTGACGGGAGGGAAAAGAGGGTCGAACAGCGAAACAGGCCGCGCACAATGCGAGGCCTGCTCCCACTGCCAACCACCGGGCACCGCCCGGGGCTTCACGCCTCCGAGGCCGTCACGTCCTGGATGACGTCCTGCTCGGGCACGGTCTGCCCGGAGCGGATCAGATCGATGCGGCCCATGACCTTCGCCCGCAGGTCGACGGGTACGTCGTCCGAGCCGCAGCAGCGCTTGACCAGCTTCTTGACGGCCTGTTCGAGCCCGTACTTCTCCAGGCACGGGGAGCACTCCTCGAAGTGCGTCTCGAACTTGGTGCAGTCGCTGTCCGGCATCTCGTGGTCCAGGAACTCATAGAGATGGTCCAGGACCTCACTGCAGTCAGTCTCGTGCGGCTCTCCGCAGCTCATGAGCCCGAGCCTTTCGTTCCGTTCGACTCTCCTGCACCGGCCGGGACGAGCCCGCGGTCACGGGCGTAGTCCTCCAGCATGCCGCGCAGCTGGCGGCGGCCACGGTGCAGACGGGACATCACCGTGCCGATGGGTGTCCCCATAATGTCCGCGATCTCCTTGTACGCAAAGCCCTCTACGTCGGCCAGATAGACGGCGATGCGGAATTCCTCGGGGATCGCCTGAAGCGCCCTCTTCACGTCCGAGTCGGGCAGGTGGTCGAGCGCCTGTGACTCGGCCGAGCGCAGACCGGTGGACATGTGCGACTCGGCACGCGCGAGCTGCCAGTCCTCGATCTCCTCGGCGGCGCTGCGCTGCGGCTCGCGCTGCTTCTTGCGGTAGGAGTTGATGAACGTGTTGGTGAGGATGCGGTACAGCCAGGCCTTGAGATTGGTGCCCTCACGGAACTGGTGGAACGACGCGTACGCCTTGGCGTACGTCTCCTGCACCAGGTCCTCCGCATCCGCCGGATTGCGCGTCATGCGCAGCGCCGCCGAGTACATCTGGTCCAGGAAGGTCAGCGCGTCCCGCTCGAAGCGGGCCGTGCGCTCCGCGGCCGTCTCCGGCCTCTCCGGATTCTCTCGGGGCTGCTCCGCCTGACCGTGCTCGGTCCCTGCGTCGGTCCCAGTGACCGGACCCACCTCCTCCAACGATGTGGCGAGGCCGAAAGCAGCCCCACTCGAATCGGAGGATAGACGACGATCCGCTCCGCGCGCCGCCCGAATAGTTGCGTTTTTGGGTGCGCTCAACACCGTCCACTCCAGGTCAGCGGCGCTGGAGCGGTTCGGGCAGATGGTCGAACCCATGCGGCGGACTCCCTCTCGTACGAACAGGTCGGCGACGGTGTTCACCGTCTGTTCGCGACAACAGAGGTCACGCGTCCAACATTCCCGTCCAGCGCGCCACGGCGTCAGTGATGCGCTTCACGGCCTCGTCCTGGCCGATCTCCGCCCGCTTGGGCACGGCGAACCCGTGATCGGCGTACGGGACTTCCACCAGCTCGTACGTGCCGTTGTCGGGGAACTCGGCGGGCCTGCCGAACGGGTCGTTGCCGCCCTGCACGACGAGCGTGGGCACGCCGGCCGCGAGCAGCTCGTCGGCGCGCGACTTCTCGGGCTTGCCCGGGGGGTGCAGCGGGAAGCTGAGGGCGAGCACGGCGGCGGCGCCCAGCTCGGCCGCGGTCCGGCAGGCGACCCGGGCGCCCGCGCTGCGGCCCCCGGAGACCACGGGGAGCCCCCGCTCCGCCAGCGCGGGCCAGACGCCCCGCCATCCGGCGTCCAGCGCCCTGGGCGCGGGCGCCAGCTTCTTGCCCGCCACCCGCCAGGGCTGCTCCACGAGGGCCACGCTCACGCCGTGGGCGGGCAGCGCGGCGGCGAGCGCCCGGAGGTCCCTGGCCTCGATCCCGCCCCCCGCGCCGTGGCTGACGGCCAGCAGCAGGCTCGCCTCCTGGGCCGGATGCCAGGTGATCCTCGCCGTACCGGTGTCGGTCGGGACCGTTTCGATGTGTGTCTCGTGCGTCACGTCAGAAGAGTGTGCCCTCTTCCGGCCCGTCCAGCTCCTTCAGCAGCTCCGGGCCGTTGTTGCGTACGTTGCTGACGGCCGTCGACACCGGGAAGGCCCGCATCAGTCCGTGCGGCGGCGGCTCCAGGAGGGTGCGCAGGTCCTCGACGTCGGTGCGGGACGGGTCGAGCCAGGCGTCCCAGCGGTCCGGGGTGAGCATCAGCGGCATCCGCGGGTGGATGTCGGCGAGCGAGCGCGGGCCCTCGTCGGGGGCGACGGCCAGCGGCGAGGTCTCGGCCTCCGTGGTGATCACCGTGCAGGTCACCCACCAGGCGAGGGGGTGCTCGTCGGGGAGGGTCCTGTCCCGCCAGAACTCGTAGAGCCCCGCCATGGCGAAGACCGAGCCGTCGGCGGGCGTCACGAAGTACGGCTGCTTGCGCGGCCGCTTCTTCCTGCCCTCGACCTCCAGCTGCCGCTCCTCGGGCGCGGTGACCCACTCGTAGTAGCCGTCGGCCGGGATGACGCAGCGCCGGGAGGTGAAGGCGCGGCGGTAGGACGGCTTCTCGTGCACGGTCTCGGCACGGGCGTTGATCATCCGCGCGCCGCCCTCGGGCGTCTTGGACCAGGAGGGCACCAGGCCCCACTTCAGTGTGCGGAGCTGGCGAACCGGAGCCGGGTCCTCGGCGTCTTTCAGTGGACGGTCGAGGACGGCGTAGACCTCTTTGGTGGGCGCCACGTTGAAATCGGGGGCCAAGGACTCCTCCGGCTCGTACTTCTCGACCTCGAAGATCCCCGCGAGGTCCTCGGGCCCACGACTCGATGCATACCGTCCGCACATACGTGCCAGACTGCCAGGCCCACCCGCCGCCCGACCACCACCCCTCAACGGTGCGCTCCGCGCAGCACCTCCTTGCCCTCCCAGAGGAGTCAGTCGCAGTAATGGACCAAGGACTCGAGACCGCCGCCGACGCCAGCCTGACCGACCTCTGGGACCGGATCTTCGGCACGCAGGCGGCGCCCGAGACGTGGCTGGTCATAGCCACCGGCGTCGTCGCGCTCGCCGTCGTGGTGCCGCACGGCGTCTGGCGGCTCGCCCGCAACGCCGTGACCATCGCACACGAGGGCGGGCACGGCCTTGTGGCGTTGCTCACCGGGCGGCGCCTCGACGGCATCCGGCTGCACTCCGACACCTCCGGCCTGACCGTCTCGCGGGGCAGGCCCACCGGCCTCGGCATGATCCTCACCGCGGCGGCGGGCTACACCGCCCCGCCGCTGCTCGGCCTCGGCGGCGCGGCGCTGCTCGCCTCCGGGCGCATCACGGCGCTCCTGTGGATCGCCACCGCGCTGCTCGTCGCGATGCTGGTGATGATCCGCAACGCGTACGGCGCCCTGACGGTCGTCCTGACCGGCGGCGCCTTCCTGCTCGTCTCCTGGCTGACCAGCTCCGAGGTGCAGGCGGCCTTCGCGTACGCGGTGGTGTGGTTCCTGCTCCTCGGCGGTGTGCGGCCCGCCTTCGAGCTCCAGTCCAAGCGCAGGCGCGGGGGCGCGGGCGACTCCGACGCGGACCAGCTCTCGCGGCTCACGCACGTCCCCGCGGGCCTCTGGCTCTTCTTCTTCCACGCCGTCTCGCTCTGCTCCCTGATGGGCGGGGCCCGCTGGCTCCTCGACGTCTGAGCGGGGTCCCTGCCAGCCACTAAAGTGAGGGCATGACCGAAACCCCGGCGAACACCGCCCTCTGGCCAGCCCCGCACGCAAGCGGAGCCGTCACCGCGACGGTCCACGTACCCGGTTCGAAATCGGTCACCAACCGCGCGCTCGTCCTGGCCGCGCTCGCCGCCGAGCCCGGCTGGCTGCGCCGCCCGCTGCGCTCCCGCGACACCCTCCTGATGGCGGACGCCCTGCGCGCCATGGGCGTCGGCATCGAGGAGACCGTCTCGTCGAGCTCCACCGTGGCCGGCGCCCCCGAGGTCTCCGGCGAGGCCTGGCGGATCATCCCCTCGGGGCTGCACGGCCCGGCCACGGTCGACGTCGGCAACGCCGGTACGGTCATGCGTTTCCTGCCCCCGGTCGCCACCCTCGCCGACGGCCCGATCCGCTTCGACGGCGACCCTCGTTCGTACGAGCGGCCCCTGACCGGTGTGATCGACGCGCTGCGGGTGCTCGGCGCCCGCATCGACGACGACAACCGCGGTGCGCTGCCCCTGACCGTGCACGGCGCCGGCGCGCTGGACGGCGGCCAGGTCGAGATCGACGCCTCGTCCTCCTCGCAGTTCGTGAGCGCCCTGCTGCTCTCGGCCCCGCGCTTCAACCAGGGCGTGGAGGTGCGGCACGTGGGCGGCGCCCTGCCCTCCATGCCGCACATCCGGATGACCGTGGACATGCTCCGCGCGGTCGGCGCCCAGGTGGACACCCCCGAGGCGGGCGGCGAGCCCGACGTCTGGCGGGTCACCCCGGGCGCGCTGCTCGGCCGTGACCTGACCGTCGAGCCCGACCTCTCCAACGCGCAGCCGTTCCTCGCCGCGGCCCTGGTCACCGGCGGTACGGTCACCATCCCCGACTGGCCCGCGCACACCACGCAGCCCGGCGACGCGCTGCGGGAGATCTTCACCGAGATGGGCGGCTCCTGCGAACTGACGCAGGCGGGCCTGGTGTTCACCGGCTCCGGGTCCATCCACGGCCTGGACGTGGACCTCAGCGAGGTCGGCGAGCTGACGCCCGGCATCGCGGCCGTGGCTGCCCTCGCCGACTCGCCCTCCACGCTGCGCGGCGTCGCCCACCTGCGGCTGCACGAGACGGACCGCCTCGCCGCGCTCACCAAGGAGATCAACGAACTGGGCGGCGACGTCACCGAGACCGCCGACGGCCTGCACATCCGCCCGCGCCCGCTGCACGGCGGCGTCTTCCACACCTACGACGACCACCGCATGGCGACCGCGGGCGCGGTCATCGGCCTCGCGGTCGACGGCGTGCGGATCGAGAACGTCGGGACGACGGCGAAGACGCTCCCCGACTTCCCCGACCTCTGGACCGGCATGCTCGGAAACGGCTGACGGGCGGAGAGAGAACCATGCGCCGCTACGGCAAGAACCCCGACGAGGACGACATCCGCGTCCGCCCCAACCGCAAGGGCAACCGCCCCCGCACCCACATCAGGCCCAAGCACGAGGACGCCGCCGAGGGCATGGTCCTGACCGTGGACCGCGGCCGGCTCACCGTCCTCGTCGAGGACCGGGTCATCATGGCCATGAAGGCCCGCGAGCTGGGCCGCAAGGCCGCCGTGGTGGGCGACAGGGTCGCCGTCGTCGGGGACCTGTCGGGCAAGAAGGACACCCTCGCCCGGATCGTGCGGATCGCGGAGCGCACCTCCGTCCTGCGGCGCACCGCCGATGACGACGACCCGTACGAGCGGGTGGTCGTCGCCAACGCCGACCAGCTCGCCATCGTCACCGCCCTCGCCGACCCCGAGCCGCGCCCGCGGCTGATCGACCGGTGCGTGGTGGCCGCGTACGACGGCGGGCTCGAACCGATCCTCGTGCTGACCAAGTCGGACCTCGCGTCGGCCGACAAACTCCTGGAGATCTACGCGACGCTCGACATCCCCTACGTGGTGACCAGCCGCGAGGAGTTCACCGACGGCGCGGAGCTCGCGCGCGTCCACGAGCTCCTGGACGGCAAGGTCACGGCCTTCGTCGGGCACTCGGGCGTGGGCAAGACGACGCTGGTGAACGCGCTGGTGCCCGAGGAGCAGCGGCGCACCACCGGGCACGTCAACGCGGTCACGGGCCGCGGCAGGCACACCACGACCTCCGCGCTCGCGCTGCCGCTCGCGGGCTCGGGCGGCTGGGTGGTCGACACTCCCGGCGTGCGGTCCTTCGGGCTGCACCACGTCGACCCCTCCCGCGTGATCCTCGCCTTCCCGGATCTGGAGCCAGGGACGGTGGACTGCCCGCGCGGATGCAGCCACGACGAGAAGGACTGCGCCCTGGACGCCTGGGTGACGGATGGTCACGCGGACCCGGCGCGGCTGTACTCCCTGCGACGGCTGCTCGCCACGCGGGAGCGGCGCGAAGACGACTGACCTCCCCGTTGTTTGCGGCTTCGCGGGACCGGTAAGGGCATAATCGCACCGAGCCGGAACCGGCCGGGCTGAGCGGTCACCGAACGTAGTGCGGGAGGCAGGTCATGGCGTGGCTGCTGGTCATAGTGGCGGGAATCCTCGAAACCGGCTTCGCGGTCTGTCTGAAGCTGTCGCACGGCTTCACCAGACTCTGGCCGACGATCGCGTTCGCCAGCTTCGCGCTCGGCAGCTTCGGTCTGCTCACGCTCGCGCTGAAGAAGCTGGACGTCGGGCCCGCGTACGCGGTGTGGACCGGCATCGGCGCCGCGGGCACCGCGATCTACGGCATGGTCTTCCTCGGTGACCTGGTCTCCACGCTGAAGATCGTCTCGATCTCGTTCGTGATCATCGGCGTGGTCGGCCTCCAGCTCTCCGGCTCCGCGCACTGACCCCGCCGGTCTATACGGCTTCCACCCACCGTCCGATGGCCCCGCGCACCACTTCCGCGGGGTCGTCGTCGTTCCCGGCGGGCGCGACGACGTAGGACAGGGCGAGGCGGACGGCGCTCTCGCAGGCCAGGGCGAGCTCGGGCTCCCTGGCCCGGCCCCGGCCGCCGAGCGCGACCACTGCCCGGTCGCGCACCAGTGCGAGCAGCTCGGCGGAGCTGGGCACCCCGGCGTCCGCGCGGCGCTGCGCGGGCACGGGCGACGAGGACCCGGCGACACGGCTCGGCGCGGGCAGCCGCTCGCCCCAGCAGCCGGTGAGCGCGGCCCGCACCAGGGGGTTGCCGCGGGCGGCGCCGACCGTCCAGGCGGCCACCGCCGCGAGCCGGTCGGCGGGCTCGCGCTCCTCGGCGAGTGCGCGCTCGACGCCGTGCAGATAGCCGTCGGTCTCGCGCCTCAGCAGCGCGCGGGCGAGGCCGTCCTTGCTGCCGAACTCGTTGTACAGGGTCTGCCGGGACACTCCGGCGACGGCCGCGACGTCGACCATGCGGACACCCGGCCAGGACCGCCGGGCGAGCGCGGTGTAGGCCGCGTCGAGCAATGACTCCCGTGCCGCAGGCATTGTCGCCTCCCCGGGCCGAATCGGCTCCGGGTGTCAGAGTTGACGGGCTGGAGGGCACTGTCAATAGCTTTGGCGCGAGGCGGCCGTGCCCGTCCGATACGGGGTGGTGGCTCGTCACTTTCGAGATCGATACTGTTCATGCATGCCCGACTACCACGATGATCTGCGTCTCGCCCATGTCCTCGCGGACGCCGCCGACGCCCAGACCATGAGCCGGTTCAAGGCTCTCGACCTCAAGGTCGAGACCAAGCCGGACATGACGCCGGTGAGCGAGGCCGACAAGGCGGCCGAGGAGCTGATCCGTACCTCGCTCAAGCGCACGAGGCCCCGTGACGCGATCCTCGGCGAGGAGTACGGGGTCGAGGGGACGGGCCCGCGCCGCTGGGTGATCGACCCGATCGACGGCACCAAGAACTACGTACGGGGCGTCCCCGTCTGGGCCACCCTGATCTCCCTGATGGAGGCGGGTGAGGGCGGTTACCAGCCGGTGGTCGGCGTCGTCTCCGCGCCCGCGCTCGGCCGCCGCTGGTGGGCGGCGAAGGGCGGCGGCGCCTACACGGGGCGCAGCCTCACGTCGGCGAGCCGGCTGCGGGTCTCGCAGGTCTCCCGGCTGGCGGACGCCTCCTTCGCGTACTCCTCGCTGACCGGCTGGGAGGAGCGGGGGCACCTCGACGGCTTCCTCGACCTCACGCGGTCGGTGTGGCGCACGCGGGCCTACGGCGACTTCTGGCCGTACATGATGGTGGCCGAGGGTTCGGTGGACATCTGCGCGGAGCCCGAGCTCTCGCTCTGGGACATGGCGGCGACCGCGATCATCGTGACCGAGGCGGGCGGCACCTTCACCGGGCTCGACGGCAGGCCGGGCCCGCACAGCGGCAACGCGGCGGCGTCGAACGGCCTCCTCCACGACGAGCTGCTGGGACGGCTCGACCAGCGCTGACGAGTCGCCCGTACCGCGAGCAGGGCGACGTACGCCCTGAACTGACCGCCCGCGACCCCTTGTTGGCGCCCTGCTCGGCTGCGACTCTATGAGTCCCCCCACTTGTGAACTTGTGAATCCGTTCTCCAGCAGGTAGCGGAGGCAATCCTTCGCCCACCGGGAGGCCGCGGTTTCACCAAGGAGGTGGCTCACGCCCATGATCGTCCGCGATGCCATGAGCACGGTGGTCCTGACCATCGGCCCCACCCACACCCTGCGCCAGGCAGCCCGGCTGATGTCCGCGCGCCATGTCGGCGCGGCCGTCGTCCTCGACCCCGACACCTACGGCTTCGGCATCCTGACCGAGCGCGACGTCCTCAACTCGCTCGCCCTGGGCCAGAGCCCGGACACCGAGATAGCCGGCACCCACACCACGACCGAGGTCGTCTTCGCCACCCCGTCGTGGACCCTGGAGGAAGCGGCGGACGCCATGGCGCACGGCGGCTTCCGGCACCTGATCGTCATGGACGGGAACGAGCCCACGGGGATCGTCTCGGTGCGCGACATCATCCGCTGCTGGGCGCCCGAGCGGCGCGCGGCGGCCCAGCTGACGGGGTGAAGGAACGGCGGCGGGCCGGCCCCCCGAAGGGGAACCGGCCCGCCGTCTCGCTACGACAAGTGATGCTGGGTCAGCCGCGCAGGGCCTGGACCGCGGCCTCCAGCCGCTTGCCGAAGTCTCCGTCGGCCTGACGGAAGTTGTTGATCCCGCGGTCCACGATGTCCTCGCGCGAGACCTTGGCGAGGAAGCCCGCCAGGTTGTCGATCAGGCGGCCCTTCTCGTCCTCGGTCATCAGGCGGTAGAGGTTGCCCGCCTGCACGAAGTCGTTGTCCTCGGCGTGCCGGGGCGTCTCGTGGTTGCCGGTGGCACCGGTGACGGGGACGGGCTGCCACAGCGCCTGGTCGGTCTGGAAGGGACCGCCGAAGCTGTTCGGCTCGTAGTTCTTCGCGCCCTTGTGGCGGCCGTCGTACAGGAAGCCGTCACGGGAGTGGGTGCGCGCCTCGGTGGCGTGCGGGCGGTTCACCGGCAGGTGGTCGGCGTTGATGCCGACGCGGTAGCGGTGGGCGTCGCCGTACGCGAAGAGACGACCCTGGAGCATCTTGTCCGGGGACGGCCCGATGCCGGGCACGAAGTGGGCGGGCGAGAAGATGCTCTGCTCGACCTCCGCGAAGACGTTCTCCGGGTTGCGGTTGAGCTCCAGCTTGCCGATCTCGATCGGCGGGTAGTCCGCGTGCGGCCACACCTTGGTGAGGTCGAACGGGTTGAAGCGGTACGTGGCCGCCTCGGCCGCCGGCATGATCTGCACCTGCACGGTCCAGGACGGGAACTCGCCGCGCTCGATCGACTGGCGCAGGTCGCGCTGGTGGGAGTCGGGGTCCTCACCGGCAAGCTTGTTGGCCTCGTCCTGCGTGAGGTTCTTGATGCCCTGGTCGGTCTTGAAGTGGTACTTGACCCAGAAGACCTCGCCGGCCTCGTTGTTCCACTGGAACGTGTGCGAGCCGAAGCCGTCCATGTGGCGGTACGAGGCGGGGATGCCGCGGTCGCCGAAGAGCCAGGTCACCTGGTGGGTGCTCTCGGGGCTGAGCCCCCAGAAGTCCCAGACGTTGTCCGCCTCCTGCGAGCCCGTGTAGGGGTCCCGCTTCTGGGTGTGGATGAAGTCGGGGAACTTGATGGCGTCCCGGATGAAGAAGACCGGGGTGTTGTTGCCGACGAGGTCGTAGTTGCCCTCTTCGGTGTAGAACTTCAGCGCCCAGCCGCGCGGGTCGCGCACCGCGTCGGCCGCGCCGAGGTTGCCGGCCACGGTGGAGAAGCGCAGAAACGTCTCGGTCTGCTTGCCGACCTCGGAGAGGAACTTCGCCCGCGTCCACTGCGAGACGTCACGGGTGAGCGTGAACGTGCCGTAGGCGCCCGCGCCCCGGGCGTGCACGACACGCTCCGGGATGCGCTCGCGGTTGAAGTGGGCGAGCTTCTCCAGCAGGAGCTGGTCCTGCACGAGCACCGGACCGCCGAGGCCCGCGGTCTCGCTGTTCTGGTTGTCGGCGACCGGTGCTCCGGCCTCCGTGGTGAGCGGTCCCTGCGTCACGTGCGCCTCCTGCGTCATTCCTGCGGGTCCTGTCCCTTGGCTTGCGATGAGTCCGATCCTACAATGGACATTGTCTAAGTCAAGCAATCATCCAAAGTCACACCCGTTCGGGACTTGTTCCCTCGCCTGTTAGGCTGGTTTTCATGAGTGACCTCCTGGAACGACTGCGCGGACGCGGTTGGCGCATGACGGCGCAGCGGCGCGTCGTGGCCGAGGTCCTCGACGGGGACCACGTCCACCTGACGGCCGACGAGGTGCACGCCCGCGCCGTCGGCAAGCTGCCCGAGATCTCCCGGGCCACCGTGTACAACACGCTGGGCGAGCTGGTGTCCCTCGGCGAGATCCTCGAAGTCTCCACGGACCGCCGCGCCAAGAGGTACGACCCGAACGCGCACCGCCCCCACCACCACCTGGTCTGCGCCCAGTGCGGAGCCATCCGGGACGTCCACCCCACGGGCGACCCCCTGACCGACCTGCCCGACGCGGAGCGCTTCGGCTTCACGGTCCAGGGCGTCGAGGTCACCTACCGGGGTGTCTGCCCGAACTGCGCGTCGGCGTAGCGGCGCCTCTCGTACGTCCACGAAGCCCCTGGTGCCGTCCGCGGCGCCGGGGGCTTTCGCGTGCCCGGAGGCTTCCGGAGGCTTTCGCGCACCCGAGGGCTCCCCGGGGGCTTCCGGAATCTGACGGTGCGTCATATCGTCGGCGGGTCCCATGTCCGTACGCCCTCCGCGAGGAGACCACCGTGGGAGATCCGCACCCGAAACTAGAGGCCCACGCGGTCACGCGCACGTTCGGCCGGGCCGCCAAGGCGGTGCACGCCCTCGGCCCCGTCGACCTGGCCGTCGCCCCCGGCGAGTTCACCTGCGTCGTCGGCCCGTCGGGCTGCGGGAAGTCGACGCTCCTGCGCATCGCGGCGGGGCTGCTCCGCCCCAGCACCGGCGAACTGCGCATCCGTACGAGCGTCCGGCGGCCGGCCGCGATGATCTTCCAGGACTACGGCATCCACGACTGGAAGACCGTCCTCGCCAACATCCGCTTCGGCCTCGACATCCAGAAGGTCCCCCGCCGCGAGGCCGACGCCAGGGCCACCCGATGGCTGGACCGCATGGGCCTCGCCGGCTTCGCCGACGCCTATCCCGCGGCGCTCTCCGGCGGCATGCGCCAGCGCGTGGCGATCGCCCGCGCGCTCGCCGTGGAGCCCGAGATCCTCCTGATGGACGAGCCCTTCGCGGCACTGGACGCCCAGCTCCGCACGATCCTTCAGGACGAACTCCTCGACCTCACCCAGACCACCCGCACCACCACCCTCTTCATCACCCACAGCCTCGAAGAGGCGATCGTCCTCGGCGACCGAGTACTGGTGATGTCGGCCCGCCCCGGGCGCGTCATCGCCGAGCGGCGCCCGCCCTTCCCCCGGCCCCGCACGGGCACGGTCCGCGCGGCCCCGGAGTTCTCCGCCCTCAAGAGCGAGCTGTGGGAGCTGCTGCGGGGCGAGGTCGGCGCGGGGGCGGCGGCATGAGCGCCCTCACGGACAAGGCGCCGCAAGAGGACGGCGTACTCGTACGCAGGCCCGGCCCGCACGAGCTGCACCCCGCCCGCGCCCACCGCAGGCGCCGCGCCCTGGAGCTGTCGCTCGCCGCCGGTGTGCCCCTCGTACTGGTCCTGCTCTGGCAGCTCGCGGCGGTGAGCGGCTGGATCGACGACCGCGTCTACCCCGCCCCGCAGACCATCCTGGAGGACGGCTGGCACCGGGCGGCCGAGGGCGACCTGTGGCCGGACGTCCGGGCCACGCTCAAGCGGGTGCTCGCCGGATACGCGATCGGCACGGTGGCGGGCTACGTACTCGGCCTGCTGATGGGCTCGCTCTCCGTCCTGCGCGCCGCCCTCGAACCCACGCTCGACGCGCTGTACGTCGTCCCGAAGCTGGCGCTGCTCCCGGTCTTCCTCAACATGTTCGGCCTCGGCGAGGGACCACAGATCGCGCTGGTGGCGGCCACCGTCTTCTTCTTCGTGTGGATCTCCACGATGGCCGCGGTCCTCGCCGTCCCGTCCGGGCACCGCGACGCGGGCCAGGTCTTCGGCGCGTCGCCGTGGCAGATGTTCCGCCACGTCCTGCTGCCCGCCTCGCTGCCCGCCGTCCTGGTCGGCGCGCGGATCGCGGCGGGCGTCGCGGTCCTGGTGATCGTGGCCTCCGAGCAGATCGCCGCCGCGGACGGCCTGGGGCACCTGATCTTCGACTCGCGCGCGCTCTTCCAGAACGACGTGATGTTCGTCGGCATCGTCTGCGTCGCCGTGCTCGGCGTCGTCTTCTCCGAACTGGTGCGGCTCGTGGGCCGGCTGCTCACACCGTGGGCCCCTCGCGACCGGGGCCGGAGCCAGTCGTGAACCATCCGCCCTCGGGAGGCCCCATGCGCACCCGTACCCGCACCACTGCTCTGGCCCTGCTCATGGCGGGCTCGCTGCTCGCGGCGGCGGGCTGCGCCAAGGAGAACGACGAGCCGCCCGCCGAGCCCGCGAAGCCCCGCGCCGTCACCCCGGTGGCGGGCTGCGGCAAGGGAAGCTGGACCGACCCCGCCGATCTCGCCCCCGACCGCCGACCGGCCCGCTGCGCCCGCGACACCCCGGCCCCGAAACCGCTGGCCGAGCGCCGCAGCGTGACCATCGCGACCGGCACCCTGAGCGCCGAGTACGTCGCTCCGCTGCGCGTCGCGGTGGACAAGGGCGAGTTCAAGAAGGAGGGCCTGGACGTCGAACTGAAGGTCCTGCCCACCCCCGACGCCCTGCCGCTCCTCGCCAAGGGCGACATCGACGCCCAGTGGGCGGCCCCCGAGGCCGCCGTGCTGAACGGCATCACCAGCGGCTTCGACATCAGGTGGACAGCCGGCAACTTCTCCCCCGACCCCCGGTCCAGGAGCGGCCTGTGGGTGCGGCTGAGGAAGGGCGAGAGCGCCGGCCACGTCCGCATGGCCGGCCGCAAGCTCGGCACGATGATCGGCAAGGGCTCCGTCATCGCCTACCCGATGAACAAGGCCCTCAAGAAGCACGGCGGCCGCCTCGACGAGATCCGGTTCCAGCAACTCGGCTCGGCGGACGTGCTCACCGCGCTGGAGAACGGCGGCACCGACTCGGCCTGGCTGCTCGACCCGGTCTGGCGCAAGATCGACGGCGACAAGCGGTACGCGTTCCTCGGCGGCCAGCCGCTCGGCGAACCCCTGGGCGGGCTCCTCTTCGGCCCGAACCTCCTCAAGAAGGACCCGGACGCGGGCGTCGCGCTGCTGCGCGCGTACATCCGTACGGTCAACACGTACTTCGCGGGCGACTACAAGGCCGACGAGTCCTTCACGAAGGAGCTGGCCCATCTGCTCGACACGGACGAGGACGTGCTGCTCTCGACGCCGTCGCTCCGCATGGACTGGGAGATCCGCGCGGGCACCACGGACCGGCTCCAGGCCGCGTACCGCGCGGCGGGCGTCATCGAGGGAGACGAGGTGGTCCCGGAGTCGAAGGCGGTCGACCGCGAGCTGTACGAGGAGGCGGTGGGACACGAGTAGCACCGGCGTCATGTCACGCCACGGGAAAACACCGAAGGCCCGGAACCTTGTCGGTTCCGGGCCTTCGGCCTTCAGTAGCGGGGACAGGATTTGAACCTGCGACCTCTGGGTTATGAGCCCAGCGAGCTACCGAGCTGCTCCACCCCGCGTCGGTAAACACAACAGTACTTCAAGGCTACGACCAGCGCAAATCCGTTCTCCGCCGCCCATGGAGCGGGGCGGGAGCCCCTCGGCACCCGCCCCGGTCCGACGTGTCCGCCTCACCCGGAAGGCCTACGCGGACTGCTCCTGACGCAGGGCCTCCCGCAGGCGTCCCGCCCGCTCGGCGACCTCCGCCGGGCCGAGCTCGACCGCGCGCGTGGCCCAGCGCTGGCCCTGGGCGAGCTGCCCGTGCCGTGCGTAGAGCAGCGCGAGGCGGAGCGCCGCCCTGCCGTGGCCCGCGTCGGCCGCCCGGGTCCACCAGAGCGCGGCCTCGGGCTCGCTGCCCTCCCTGGCGAGCAGCAGGCCGAGGTTGAACGCGCCGTTGCTGCTGCCCGCCTCCGCGGCCTTGCGGTACCATCGCGCGGCCTCGACGACGTCGCCCCGCCCCGCGGCCAGCATGCCGACCCGGACCTGGGCCCGCCGGTGGCCCTGCTCGGCGGCCCGCTCGTACCACTCCTCGCACTCGGTCTTCTCCGCGGCCGGTTCACCGAGCGCGGGCGGCGTCTCCGCCGGGCGCCGCGCGTCGAGCACCGTGCCGAGGCGGTACGCCGCCTCCGCGCTGCCGCCGCCCGCCGCGCACCGCAGATGCCGCTCCGCCTCCTGGTCGTCGCCCTCGCGCAGCCGCGCGGTGCCGACCTGGAGGGCGGCGTCGGTGTGCCCGGCGGCCGCCGCGCGCTCGTACCACCGCAGGGCGGACGCCTCGTCGTTCCTGCTCGCGTACAGGATGCCGAGGTTGAACGCCGCGTCGACGCTGCCCGCCTCCGCCGCCTTGGAGAACCACGGCTCGGCCCCGGCCGCGTCGCCGCCCTGGAGCAGCAGCACGGCCAGCGCGTTCGCCGCTTCGCGGTGCCCGGCGTAGGCAGCCCTGCGGTACCACTGGTCGGCCTGTGCGGTGCGGCCCTGCTCGGCGCAGAGCAGCCCGAGGTTGTACGCGCCGTTCACGTCGCCCGCGTCCATGGCCGCGCGGTACCAGCGCTCGGCCGTCTGGTTCTCGCCGCGCTCGGCGTGCAGCGCCCCCAGGGCGTTCGCGGCGTTGCCGTCGCCGTCCTGGGCGGCCTTGAGCCACCACACGGCGGCGCTCTCCTGGTCGCCCGCGTCCCTCAGCAGGAACCCGAGCGCGCAGGCCGCCCTGGCCTCGCCGTCCTTGGCGGAGTTGAGGTACCAGCGGCCGGCCTCCTTGAGGTCGCCGCGCTGCTCCAGGATCGCGCCGAGGTGCAGGGCGGCCCGCCGGTGCCCGCGCGCGGCGGCCTGGCGGTACCACTGCTCGGCCTCACCGGCCGGTCCTCGTACGTCCTTGGCGGCGCGTACGCCGTTGTCCGCGCGCGCGTTCCTGTCCGCGCGCAGGTTCTTGCCCGCGCGTACGTCCATGGCGGCGTCGCGGATCGCCCGTACGGGGTCCTCGCCCGGCTCGGCGCCCTCGCCGCGCTCGGCTGCGGCCCGCCGGTCGAGCGCGCGGGCCAGGCGGTACGCGGCCTCGCGGTGGCCCCGCTCGGCGGCGACCCGCATCCAGCGCTCGGCCCCGACGTCCCCGCGGTGCTCCAGGAGATCGGCGAGCGCGTACGCCCCCAGGGTGTGGCCCTGCTCGGCGGACTGCCGCAGCCAGTACTCGGCGGCGGGCTCGTCGCCGCGCTCGCGGTGGTGCCTGCCGAGCGCGTGCGCGGCCGCCGCGGAACCGGCGACGGCGGCGACCCGCCACCAGCCGGCCGCCTCGTCGGCGTAACCGCGCTGGTGCAGGAGGACACCGAGGTTGTTGGCCGCGGCACGGTCGCCCTCGGCCGTCGCCGCGCGCAGCATCGACTCGGCCCCGTCGAGGTCGCCGCGGCGCAGCAGAAGGCTTCCCAGGACGCTCATGGCGTCGACGTCGCCGGACTCGGCGGCCAGCCGATGGCGAAACTCCTCGGCGGCCGCCCCGGGATCCTCCCGGTCGGCCGGCTGCACAAACCGCCCCGTCTCCAACAGAGTTGCCTTATCCCCCATAACGTCCATCGTCGCACCACCTGCAACCTGGGTACACCTGGTATACCGCAGCCAGTGAGGTCACTTCAGCGTTTTGTCGACATGCCCACAGAGAGATAAGTCAAACACAGATCCCCCAACTCTCCCCCGCGCAGACACGGTTCACATTTCTTGGCATAGGCCACCCGCACACGCAGTTCACCGCCGCTTCGCGAACCCTCTGTTGACGACCGCCCGGGCGCGTCGCGGCACCGCCGCCTCCGGGCAGGCCGCACCGCACACGACGAAGGCCCGGATCCAAAAGGATCCGGGCCTTCACCTTGCAGTAGCGGGGACAGGATTTGAACCTGCGACCTCTGGGTTATGAGCCCAGCGAGCTACCGAGCTGCTCCACCCCGCGCCGTTGTGTTCAAACCGTACCACGGCGCGAGGGGGCCTCCTGACCAGCTACTCAGCCACTGTTCTTGTCGCCGTCCTTGTCGGCGTTCTTGTCCGCCGCCTCGTCGGCGTCCTTCTCCCCTGCCTTGTCCGCGTTCTTGTCGGCGTTCTTGTCGCCGTCCTTCTCCGCGGCCTTGGCCGACGCCTCCTCGGCGCGCTGGAGCGCCTCCTGGAGCCGCTCCTGGGCCTCGCCGTACTTCTTCCAGTCGCCGTCCTTCAGGGCCTTCTCGCCGTCCTCGAACGCCGTCTGGGCGTCATCGAGCGCGGCCTGGACCGTCGGGTCGCTCGCCTTCGGCGGCTTGGTCGGCTCGCCCTCGTCCTGGTCCTCGCCCGGTGGCTCGGTGGACGCGCCGGCGCCGAAGACCTGGTTGAGGCCCTCGCTCAGGCTGTCGGCGAAGGCGGTCTCCGTGCCGTACGAGACGGCCACCTTCTTCAGGAGCGGGTACGCCGACTTGCGGCCCTGCACATAGACGGGCTCCACGTAGAGGAAGCCGTCGTCCAGTGGCACGGTCAGCAGATTGCCGTAGAGGACGTCGGAGTCGGCGCCCTTCATGTCCCGGACGAAGTTGCCGACCTCCGTCATGGAGTTCAGCTTGTTCTGCACCTGTTCAGGGCCGTCGACGTCGCCTCTGACTCTCAGGAGCTGCATCTTGCCGTAGTTCGCACTTCTGGCGTCGGCGTCCACCGTCATGAAGGCCCGTAGGTTGGGCCGCTCACTCGGTGTGAACGTCGTCGTCAGCGAGAACTGCTGCCGGTCCTGGCCCGGCGACTTCAAGGACAGGTAGTACGGCGGGACCGCGCTGTCGTCCTTCTTCGTCGGGTCGTTCGGGACCTGCCACGCGTCACTCGCGTTGTAGAACTGGCCGGGGTCCGTGACGTGGTACTTCGTCAGGAGCTCGCGCTGCACCTTGAACATGTCCTGCGGATAGCGCAGGTGGTCCATCAGCGCCTGCGGGATCTCGCTCTTGTCCTTGACCGTGCCCGGGAACGCCTTCTTCCAGGTCTTGAGGACGGGGTCCTTCTCGTCCCAGGTGTAGAGCTTGACGTCGCCGGTGTACGCGTCGACGGTCGCCTTCACCGAGTTGCGGATGTAGTTCACCCGGTTCTGCTGGGCGATCACCGTGCGCTGGCTGTCGGCCTGCGACAGCGAGTCGGCCGTGGTGTCACCGAGCGTGGTCCGCGAGGCGTACGGATAGCCGTTTGACGTCGTGTAGGCGTCGACCACCCACTGGATGCGGTTGCCTACCACCGTCGGGTACACGTCGCCGTCGATCGTCAGCCAGGGGGCCACCGCCTCGACGCGCTCCTTGGGTGTGCGGTTGTAGAGAATCCGCGAGCCCTCGCCGATCGCGCCCGAGTACAGGATCTGCGGCTCCCCGAAGGACACCGCGTACGCGGCGCGATTGATCGGGTTGGAGAGGTTGACCCCGCTGTCGCCCTTGTAGCTGTAGGTCTTCTGGCCGCCGCCGTTCTCCTCGTAGTCGAGCTCCTTCTGCGGCCCGCCCACGATCGAGTACTGCGACGTCTTCTCGCCGTAGTAGATCCGCTGCTCGTACTCACCGAGTTCACCGTTGGTGGGCAGACCGGACTCGGTGAACGCCGGGGCGCCCTTGGAGCCCTTCTTCGTCTCCGTGCCCTTGGCGGCGACCATGCCGTAACCATGGGTGTAGGCGAAGTGGTCGTTGATCCAGTTCCGCTTGTCGAGCTTCTTCACGTCGATCTCACGCAGGCCGACGATGGTGTCCTGGCCGTTGTAGCGATCGACGTCGAGCGTCCTCGGGAACTGGTAGTAACTGCGCTCCTGCTCCAGCTGCTGGAACGTCGGCGAGACGATGTTCGGGTCGTTCAGCCGGTAGTTCGCCGCCGACTCCGCGTCGTCGCGCTTCTTCTCGGGTTCCTCGTCGACCCTGCCCGCGCCCTCGTAGGCCTCGGGCTTGACGTCGCTGATTCCGTACGCGTCGCGGGTGGCCTTGATGTTCTTCTGGATGTACGGCGCTTCCTTGGCCTGCTCGTTCGGCTGGACCTGGAACTTCTGGACGATCGCGGGGTAGAGCCCGCCGATGAGGATCGCCGAGAGCACCATCAGGCCGAAGCCGATGACCGGGAGCTGCCAGGTGCGCCGCCACAGCGTCGCGAAGAAGAGCAGGGCGCAGATGACCGCGATGCAGAAGAGGATCGTCTTCGCCGGCAGATAGGCGTTGGCGTCCACGTACCGCAGGCCGGTCCAGTTGCCCGTCGCCTTGAAGTCACTGGACTTCACCGCGAGGCCGTACCGGTCGAGCCAGTACGCGACGGCCTTGAGCGTGACGAAGACGCCGAGCAGCACCGAGAGGTGGCCGGTGGCCGCCGCGGTCGCCCGCGCGCCGGGGCTGGTGATCCGCAGCCCGCCGTACAGGTAGTGCGTCAGGGCGGCGGCGACCAGGGAGAGCACCGTCGCCGCGAAGCCGAAGCCCAGCAGGAAGCGGTACCAGGGCAGGTCGAACGCGAAGAACGCCACGTCCATGTGGAACTGCGGGTCCTTCTGGCCGAAGGGCACGCCATTGACCCACAGCAGCCACGTGCGCCACTGCCCCGAGGCGGACGCGCCGGCGATCAGGCCCACCAGGGCGGTGATCCCGATCAGCAGCCACTTCTTGTACGGGGCGATGCCCATGCGGTACCGGTCGAGGCTCTGCTGCTCCATCGACATGGCACTCAGTGGCGGGCGCAGTCTGTGCGCCAGCCAGATGTTCACTCCGACCGCGACCGCCATGAGGAGGCCGAAGACGGAGAAGAGGCCGATCTTGGTCCACAGGGTCGTCGTGAAGACCGATGAATAGTTGACCGAGCGGTACCACAACCAGTCCGTCCAGAACCCGGAGAACATGACAAAGGCCATGGCCAGTACGGCCAGGACCCCCAAGGTCATGAGCAGGGTCCGGACACGACGGGAGGGTCGGCCCACTCTGATCCGTGGCCCCGTCGGGCCTCCGCCGCGGTCCGGCATCTGGAAAGCCAAGGTGCGCACCTCGAAGTTCGCTGTTGATACGTCAGGCCCCCGAGATCGTGGAGCCACACCTATGCAACTTACTCACGCTTTACTCGGTTCCCGTTTCTCGGGACTAACGAGGCAGGATTGTGACCATGTCCAACACTCCCATGGCAGCGAGCCCCCTCACCCGGGCCGTCCTCGAGATCGACGAGTACGTCTCCGGCCTCGGCTGGGACCGGCCCGCCCGCCTCTTCGCGCTCGTCGACACGGCGCGACTGCGCACCCAGGAACCCGGCCTCGCCTCGCAGCTCGGCCTCGACGACGGCGTGGAACACGCCGGCCTCACCCCCATCGAGCAGGAAGAGATCCCCGCGAACAAGCCGCTGGACGAGTTCCTCGGCACCATCGCCTGGCCCGACGCGGTGGTGGGCTGCGCCCTCACCGTGGAGCGCCAGATGCTGCCCCCGTCCGCCGAGACGTCCGTCCCGGAGGGCCTGAGCGACGCCAAGCTCGCCGACTGGGTGGCGGCGCACCCGGAGCGCCAGGAGGTCCGCATGACGGTGGCGGTGCTCCGTGACGGCGCGCGCGAGTCGGCGCTGCGGCTGCGCGAGAAGGACTCGCCGACCGAGGTCCTCACCGGTTCCGACCTGGTGCCGGGCCTGGCGGACGCGCTGGCGGCGACGTTCGCGTAGCGACGCCCACCGTGTCCGCGGTCTTCTGATTCCCGTACGCGGGTGGGGGCCGTCTTCTGATTCCCGTACGCGGGTGGGGGCCTCCTCACCCGCGTACTTCCGTCAGCTCAGCTCGCGCTGCACTGGGGCAGGCCGGCCGTGTCGCCCTCGCGGATCTTCTTCAGGGATTTCACGGCGTCGGCGATGGTGTCCACCTTGATGAGCGTGAGCCCGTCGGGCACGTCGCTCGCGGCGGCCCCGCAGTTGCCCTTGGGCGTCAGGAAGTACTGGGCGCCCTTCTCCCGCGCGCCGACGGTCTTCATCTCGATGCCGCCGATCGGGCCGACCTTGCCCCGGTCGTCGATGGTTCCCGTGCCGGCCACGAACTTGCCGCCCGTGAGGTCGTCCGGGGTCAGCTTGTCGACGATGCCGAGCGCGAACATCAGTCCGGCGCTGGGGCCGCCCACGTCGGCCAGCTTGATGTCGATCGTGAACGGGAAGGTGTGGTCGGTCCCCGCCTGGATGCCCACGACGGCACGGTCGCTGTCGTCGGCCTTCTTCGTGGTGATCTTGATGTCCTCGGTCCGCGTCGGCTCCTTGCCCGCCTTCTCGGCGGTCGCCGCCTCCTTGACCGGGACGATCGTGAACGTGACGCTGTCGCCGGGCTTGCGCTGGGTGACGAGCTTCGCGACGTCCGTCATCTCCTTGACGGACTTGCCGTCGACCTTCTTGATGACGTCGCCCGCGTGCAGCTTGCCCTCCGCCGGGTCGCCCTTGAAGACGGTGGAGACGACGACCTGCGACCGCACCGGCAGCTTCAGCTCCCGGAGCGCCGCGACCTTGGCGCTCTCCTGGGACTGGCTGAACTCCTCGGCGTTCTCCTGCGAGGACTGCTGCTCGGTCTTGCCGTCCGGGTAGAGCGTCTCGTGCGGCACCACGATGTTGTCGTGCGCCAGCCAGCCGTAGACGGCCTCCGCCAGGTTCATGTTGAAGTCGGCGCTGGTGACCCTGACCGTCGTCATGTTGAGGTTGCCGGTCGTCGGGTAGGTCTTGTGCCCGGAGATCTGCAGCACCGGCTCGCCGTCGTGGTCGCCGAGGGTGTTCACCGTGGGGCCCGGGGACATCTCGGCATACGGCACTTTGATGAGCACTCCGGCGCAGAGCAGCGCGATCAGCATCAGGGTGGAGGCGAGCATCGTCGCGGTGCGGCGTGGCATGGAACGACAGTACGGGACCGGCCTGTCAGGGAACCTGTGGGGCCGGTCCGTCCGAGGCCGTGCCACGCGCGTGGCGTTCGCCGGGCGGGCAGGCTCACGTGGTGCTCGCCGTGCGGGCTCACGTGCCGGTGTGGGACTTCTCCATGGCCTCGCGGAACGCGGCATAGCCGTTGAGCTCGGTGTCGTCGCCGGTCTTGCCCGACTTGCGGTTACGGGCGGCCCAGGTGCCCCACAGCCCCGCACCGACGGCCGCCAGAAACGGAATCAGCAACCAGGCAAGTGATGCCATGTCGACCTCCCGACCCCTGTGCGACCCGCGACTGACTGATCAGCAGATTAACCATCCGTACGGTCAACGCTCACGGCAGGGGTCGGGTTACGCAACCGGAGCCACACGGGTCAACCGGCCCCGCCGGCCCGCTCCCGCCTCAACAGGCGCCGACCCACTCCTCATTGCCGTCGGAGAACCGCTGGTGCTTCCAGATGGGCACCTCGTGCTTCAGGTCGTCGATGAGTCTGCGGCAGGCGTCGAAGGCCTCGGCCCGGTGCGGACACGAGACGGCGACGACCACCGCGAGGTCGCCGACCTTGAGGTCACCGACGCGGTGCACGGCCGCCAGGGCCCGCACCGGGAACTCCGCGGTGACCTTCTCGGCCACCCGGCGCAGCTCGGCCTCGGCGGTGGGGTGCGTCAAATAGCCCAGCTCGTCGACGTCCGCGCCCCCGTCGTGGTTGCGCACCGTCCCCACGAAGAGCGCCGTGCCGCCCGCCGCGTCGTCGCCGACGGCCCGGAAGACCTCGTCCAGGGAGAGCGGGGTGTCGCGGATCGCGAGCAGGCGGATCGGGTCCTGGGCGGCCTGCTCGCCGGGGTGGTCGTTCGTGGTGCGTGCCATGCGGCCATGGTGCCGCACGGCACGGACATCACGGAATAGATCTTTCGCCCGGCACGCGCGCGTGGGTCCTTGGAGATCTCTACAGGGCGGCGGTGCCGGGGGTCGGTGCGGGGGGTGCGCTCGGGGTTCCCTGCGGGGGGGGGGTGCGCCCGGGGTTCCCTGCGGGGGTGCGCCCGGGGTTCCGGTTCCCTACGGGGGCAGCTGGGGTTCCCTGCGGGGCGCGCCCGGCGTTTCCTGCGGGCTGCGCCCGACGCTCCCTACCCGCGGGGGAAGCGTGCCCGGCGGGGGCCGGGGCCGTCGGCTTCGCTCCGGGCGGCCCCGGGGGGCTCAGATCCGGCGGCGGGCCTTGCGTGCGCGCCGCACCACCGCGGCCGCGCCCAGCAGCGCGACCGTCGCGCCCGCGGCACCCGCCGCCGTCGCGTCCTTCCGGCCGAGCCGCCGTCCTGCCACGGTCCGCCGCCCCGCGACCTCCTCGAGCAGCTCCGCGAGGACCTCCTCGTTGGTCCACTGGGGCCGCCACCCGGCGTCGTGCAGCCGGCTCACGCTCACCACCCAGGGGTACATCGTGTAGGCGAGATCACCGGCCGGGGACGGCGTGAGACCGATGCGGTGCAGCCGCGCGGCGGCGCCGAGGGCGACCGTGGAGGGCAGCTCCATGCGCCGGATCCCGCTGAGCTCCTCGACCTCCTCCTGTTCGAGCCAGCCGTCGCAGCCGACGGCGAGCTCCCCGTCGACCTGCTCCAGGACGGCGTACTCCAGGGCGCTGCACAGGTCCTCGACGTGGCAGAACTGCCAGGCCGGCCGGGAACCGGCCACGACCAGGAGGCGGGGCGACTCAAAGTAGCGGGTGAGGGCCGTGTCGGTGCCGCCCACCAAGGTCGCGGGCCGTACGACGGTGACGTTGAGACCGGGATGGGCGCGGGGTGCCCGGCGGGCGAGCCGCTCGACCTCCAGGAGGTCGCCGACACCGGTGGCCTCGGCGGTCGCCCGCAGTTCGGCGTCTTCGGAGAGGGGCAGTTCGTTGTCGGGCAGCGCTCCGTAGACCATCGCCGAGGTGCACAGGACGACCCGATGGACGCCCGCGGCGGCGGCAGCGGTCAGGACGGTCTGGGTACCGCGTACGTTGTACGCGGTACGGGCCGCGCCATCGGTCTCCAGGTCGAGATCGAGCGCGAGATGCACCACGACGTCGGCGCCGCGCAGCTTCTCGGCGATCGCGGGGTCCCGGACATCAAGGATGTGCCACTGGGCCTGCGTACAGTCGCCGCGGCGCTCGTCGATGGCGATGACCTGCTTGATCTGCTCCGAAGCGGCGAGGCGCTCGGTCAGTAGCGCGCCCACGCCGGAGGCGGCGCCCGTGACGGCGACGACCGGCCCGCGCAGGGGCGACGAGGAGGCTGACGGGTTTCGCGCTGCGCGAACCTGTGGATCTGGGGAACTCACCGGGCGTCTCCAGCGGTTGTCTTCAGTACGTACCCGAATGACGCGTACGTACCAGGTGGCATCCATCCTGCCGCAGGCCATCAGTGGGCGAAGCATCGAGGCCCGAACCCGTCATGGTGTCTACGCTGGGTGGTGTTGTAGGGCAGCCGCCGCCGGAACGATACCGGTGGCCTGACGAGCCGAGGAATCCCGTGAGTGACACCCCATTCGGATTCGGCCTTCCGCCGGAGGAGCCGGAAGACGGCGACGAGGGCAAGAAGAAGGACACCCCCGGAGGGGGACAGGGCGCTGGTGGCCCCGCGAACCCGTTCGGTTTCGGGGGCTTCCCCGGGGCCGGCGGCCCCGGCGGCGGTGACAATCCGTTCGCCGCGATGTTCGGTTCGATGAACCCGAACGACCTGGGCGCCGCGTTCCAGCAGCTCGGCCAGATGCTCTCGTACGAGGGCGGCCCGGTGAACTGGGACATGGCCAAGGACATCGCCCGGCAGACCGTCTCCCAGGGCACGGCGGACGGCGTCAAGGACGCCAGCGTGGGCCCGGCCGAGCGCTCCGCCGTCGCGGAGGCCGTGCGCCTGGCCGACCTGTGGCTGGACGACGCGACGTCGCTGCCGTCCGGGTCCGGCACGGCCGTGGCATGGAGCCGCGCCGAGTGGGTCGAGGCGACCCTGCCGGTCTGGAAGGAGCTCGTCGACCCGGTGGCCGAGCGGGTGGGCCTCGCCATGGGCGATGTGCTGCCCGAGGAGATGCAGGCCATGGCGGGCCCGCTGATCGGCATGATGCGCTCCATGGGCGGCGCCATGTTCGGCCAGCAGATCGGCCAGGCCGTGGGCGTGCTCGCGGGTGAGGTCGTCGGCTCCACCGACATCGGCCTGCCGCTCGGCCCGGCCGGCAAGGCCGCGCTCCTCCCGTTGAACATCCAGGCCTTCGGCAAGGACCTGGGCATCGACAAGGACGAGGTGCGGCTCTATCTGGCGCTGCGCGAGGCCGCCCACCAGCGGCTCTTCGCCCACGTCCCGTGGCTGCGCTCGCACCTCTTCGGCGCCGTCGAGGGCTATGCCCGCGGGATCAAGGTCGACACGGCCAAGCTGGAGGACGTCGTCGGCCAGCTCGACCCGCAGAACCCGGAGCAGCTTCAGGAGGCGCTCCAGCAGGGCATGTTCCAGCCGGAGGACACCCCGGCTCAGAAGACCGCTCTGGCCCGCCTGGAGACGGCTCTGGCGCTCGTGGAGGGCTGGGTGGACGCCGTGGTGCACGCCGCGGCCAAGCCCCGTCTGACGTCCGCCGACGCGCTCCGGGAGACGCTGCGCCGCCGCCGGGCGACGGGCGGCCCTGCCGAGCAGACGTTCGCCACGCTGATCGGCCTCGAACTGCGTCCGCGCCGGCTTCGGGACGCCTCTCGCCTGTGGGCCTCACTCACGGACGCGCGCGGCGTCGACGGCCGTGACGGCCTCTGGGAGCACCCGGACATGCTGCCGACGGCGTCCGACCTGGACGACCCGGACGGCTTCGTCCACCGCGAGCACATGGACTTCTCCGAGTTGGACAAGATGCTCGGCGAGGCGGCGGGCGGCGGCTCCTCGGCCAAGCCCGACCTGCGGAAGGACAAGGGCGACGAGGGCAAGGGCGACGACCAGCAGTCCGACAATTCCGGCAAGGAGTCCCCGGAGGACGACGGCAAGTGAGTCTGTACGACGACACGGTCCTCGTCCTCAAGGGGTACGAGGACCAGTCCGAGCTGCGCCAGGCCTATCTGGACCACCTGTCCACGCACGGCGACGACGGCATGTGGAAGGCCTGCACGGCGGGCCACGTGACGGCGAGCGCCCTGGTGGTCGATCCCGCACGCGGGCGTGTGCTGCTCACCCTGCACAAGAAGCTGCGGATGTGGCTCCAGATGGGCGGCCACTGCGAGCCGGGCGACACGACGCTGGCCGGCGCCGCCCTGCGTGAGGCCACCGAGGAGTCCGGCGTACCGGGCCTGACGCTCCTCCAGGGCGGCCCCGTCCGCCTGGACAGGCACCCCATCCCGGGCCCGTGCACACAGCACCTTGACGTGCAGTACGCCGCGCTCGCCCCCGAGGACGCCATCGAGGCGATCAGCGACGAGTCGCTCGACCTGCGCTGGTTCTCGTACGAAGAGGTGGCGGGCGTCGCGGACGAGTCGGTCGTACGCCTGGTCGAAGCCACGAGGGCACGCCTGTAGGGACCGCTTCGAGGCGCCCCGCAGGGGCTGCCGAAGGGGCGCGGGGAACTGCGCGACCAGCCACATACGGTCCGCAGTCCCCGCGCCCCTCAGCTCCGGGTCCGGTTCTGGTTCCGGTGGCTAACTCCAGACGTTGCCCTGGTTCTGCCCCCTGGCGCCCTGCTGGCCCATGCCGAACTGAGCCCCGGCGCCCTGCCCGATGACCGCGTTCTGGGGCGGCAGCATCTCGCTCGGCTGCACGAGCGCGTAGCCCTGCCCCATGAAGCTGAGCTCCCAGCCCTCGCCGGTGTTGCCGCGGCGCCGCCAGACGCCCGAGGAGTGGGTCTGGGCCTGCATCTGCACGCGCAGGCCGTTGGACCAGGCGACGATCGCGTCCGCGTCGGCGTTGACGTACCGGTCGGGCGTGACCTGGAGCATCAGCGGCTGGCCCGACGTCATCAGGGCGACCTTGCCGCGTCCGGAGATGTTGAGCTGGTACTTGCCGGAGCCGGAGATGCCGTACTGGCTGTCCACGGCGATGACCTGGTGGGTCAGCGACGAGTCCATGGCGAGGACATAGCTGCTGTCCACGGTCAGCCCGTCCTGGTCCACGTCCACCACATGGATGTACTGGGCGAGGTTGGCGAAGTAGACGGTGCCCTGGCCGTGGCACCGCATCAGGTCGAGGCCCTCGCCCGTCTGCGCGCGTGCCCGCTGGTTGCCCCGGCTCTGGTATTCGGCGTCGAACTCGATCAGGCCCTGGTACGCGACCATGGCGCCCTTGCGGGCCAGGACGTCGTCGTGCCCCTCCAGGGCCACCCGCAGGAGCTGCGGGTTCTGGACGCTGTAGCGCTCGTGCGTCTGCTGCTCGGCATGCGCGAAAAGTGAGCTCTGCATGGTGTTGGTGTTCCCCCTCAGCCCCGCGCCCGGAGACGGTCGGTGCTGTCCTCGCTCGGCTGTACGACGACGATGCCCTCTCCGGAGAAGCCCATCTGGTAGGCCTCGCCGCTGCCGCGTCCGATGAGGGAACCGGCCTTGAAGCTGCGCTTGCCCTTCACCTTCAGGTTCGGGGACCAGGCGATCAGGGCGTCCGGGTCGACGTACGTCTCGTCCTCGCCGCGACCGCAGTCGACGACGATGGGGGTCCCGCGCGAGGTCAGCGCGACCCAGCCCTGACCGGAGATCTTGATGTTCCACAGGCCCTGCCCGGCGAACTTGGCCATGCCCTTGACCCGCTCGACGCCCCACTGGAGGGACGTGTCGAAGGCGAGCAGGTTGGTGCCGTTCACCGAGAGCGAGTCGCCCGCCAGGTTGATGACGACGACATCCGCTCCGTAGTCGGCGAGATAGAGCAGGCCGTCTCCGGAGCACTTCATCAGGGGTGCGCCCTCGCCGGTCATCCACTCGCGTGCGACCTGACGGACTGCGGGCGGATTCGGCTCGTACTGCACGAAGCCTTCGTAGGCGACCATCGAGCCCACGCGCGCGTAGAGGTCGTTTCCGGTCTGCATGGCGACCTTGACCATGTGGTGGCCGTGGTTCTCCATGCGGGTGGCGACGGGTGCGGGAGCGAAGCCCGCGAGCTGCTGGTTCATGACGGGCTCCCTCAGACCTCGTACGGCTGGACGACGATGAAGTTGCCGGGCGCACCACGGAACTGGAGGTTGACGCTCTCCCCCGTGGAGCCGGCGTAGGCGTTGCTGCGCATCCGCACCTGGCTGGAGACGATCGCCTGGGCGGCGGCCGACCAGGCGACGACGGCGTGGCAGTCGGCGAACGTCGTCGGCGTGACGGGCAGCACGACGGGCACGCCGTGCGTCTTCACGATGACCGTGCCGGTGCCCTGGAACTGCATGACGAACAGCGCGCCGCCGGGAATGCCGTGGCCCTCGATCCTGCGCACCTCGTGCTGGAGGGTCTCGTCGAACGCGAGGACGTTCTCCGCGGAGACACAGATCGCGTCGCCCTGGAGTTCTATCGGGTGCAGGTGGGTGCCCTCCTCGGCGAGGAAGACCTGGCCGCGGCCGGAGCAGCGCATCAGCTGCATCTCCTGGCCGGTGGCATTGCCCACGATGCGGCCCGCGAAGCCGGCGCCCTTGTAGCTGAACTCGACCTTGCCCTGGTAGAGCACCATGCTGCCCTGGCGGGCGAGGATCGGCTGCTCGCTGACCCCGAGGTCGACGCGGACCAGCTTCTCGTTCTGCTGGGTCCAGCGCTGGCCGGTGGGCGCCTCGCGGTACTTCTGCAGCGCGGCGGCGACACCGGCGCCCTGCGGAGCGGCGCCCTGAGGCACGCCCTGAGGAGCGGGCTGGCCGGGGAACTGGCCGCCCTGCGGCTGACCGTAACCGGGAGGCATGGGCGCGGCCGGCGGCTGGCCGTAACCAGGAGGCATCGGGGCCTGCGGCTGCTGGCCGTAGCCCGGAGGCGGGGGCGCGGTCTGGCCGGGAGCCTGCTGCTGACCGGGCACCTGGCCGAACTGGGGCGGCTGCGGAGGCTGCTGCTGACCGGGCTGGCCTGGCTGACCTGGCTGGCCGTACGGCGAGGGCGCCTGCGGGGGCGGCATGGAGCCGCCGGGAGGCTGGCTCATGGGGGCCGCGATCGTCTGCGCGGCGTGCACCGACGGGTCGGCGGGAGCGGGCGGCGGCGTGGCGCCCTGCGGCGGCGCGAAGTGCTGCGCGGGGGCCGGGACGGGCGCTGGAGCCGGTGCGGGCGCTGCTGCGGCGGGGGCGCCGAACGCCGGTGGGGCGGCGGCCTGCGCGGGCGGCGCGAAGGAGGGCGCGGCACCGCTCTGCGGCGGCGCGGGCGCGGGCTCCTCCTCGGCGACCTCTCCGCCGAAGTTCTTCAGGAGGGCGTCGAGCCCGCCGTCGAATCCCTGTCCGATCGCGGCGAACCGCCAGACGTCCTTCAGGTAGAAGTCGCCCAGCATGACGGCGCGCTCCGTGGAGAACTCCGCGCCGCTGAAGGCATAGCGCGCGACTTCCTCGCCGCCCGCGACGATGCGGACATATCCCGATACGACCTGCGACATCTGCCCGGCGCCGTCGATCGTCGCCGTGAACGACAGCCGCTGGATCTGCTGCGGGACGCGGTCGAGCGTGACGCGGAAGGACTCGGTGTCGCCGGCCTGCGCGCCGAGGAGCTGGATCGACTCCTCCGGCGACTTCGGCTGGTTGAAGAAGATGAAGTAGCGATCGTCCGACAGCCGTTCGCTCGCGTCGAGGCCGAAGCAACTGATGTCGAAGGACAGTCCGGGGGCGGAGATCTGCACACCTACGTACAGATCGGTCCCCGCTGTGAGGTCACTGATCTTGGCCTTGTGGCCTCGTTGGAATTCCCTGGCCATACGTAACGACCGTCCCCCATCCCGAGTGATTGCGTCGCGCCAGGCTAACCGCAAAGTCGGACAACGGACCAAGCCGGTACAGACCCGCTACACAACCGCCCGCGACTGCGGACGTTCACTCCTCGCGGGCGGCGGGCAGATGAGGCAGCCGGTCGGCCGCGACCACACCTTCGAGGTACCCGCGGGCCCTCTCGGTGCGCGGATAGGCCTCCAGAAGACGCCAGAAACTGGGCCCGTGTCCAGGGACGAGAAGGTGGGCGAGCTCGTGGACGAGGACGTAGTCCACGACGTACTCGGGCATGCCCTGGAGCCGGTGCGAAAGACGGATGCTGCCCTCCGACGGGGTGCAGGAACCCCACCGGGTGTTCTGGTTCGTGACCCAGCGGACGGAAGCGGGCCTGGCCCGGCCCCCGAAGTACTGCTCGGAGAGCTGCTCGGCGCGCTCGGAGAGCTCCGCGTCACCCAGGAGCCGCTTGCTCTCCTGCGCCGCGAGCTTGTCGAGCATCACGCCGACCCAGCGCTGTTCCTCCGCCTCCGACATGCGGGCGGGGATGAGGACCACGGTGCGGTCGCCCTCCCGGTAGGCCGAGACCGTTCTGCGCCGGCGGGCGCTGCGTCTGACCTCGACCGCGCTGGCTTTGGCACTGGTTTTCGCGCCGGGCTGCGGCGGACTGGTCGTGCTGCGCTGTGGAGGCCCTGCGCGGCGCGCCGAGGTCTCCCCAGCGACGCGAGGGAACGGGTCTGCGGGCACGCCCCGACGTTACCCGCTGGGCATGGGGGAAGTCCCGCCTCCGGGGCGGTTCGGCGCTGTTCCGCTCCCCGTCCGTTTGACTAATAGGACCGGCCGGTTTGACGAGTCCGGCCTATTAGTACGACGAATACCCCCTGCCTGTGGACAACGCGAGGCGGAGATTCGGCGGGGCGGGCACTCTGGCAGTCGATCGGTGCCGCGGACGGGCGGCGCCGGCCGGACGACGGGGGACGACCATGCATCCGACGCTGAAGCCCGCGCTGCGGCGCGGCTGGCGGGACCTGAGCACCGTGCAGTTCGGGGTGGCACCCGCGCACGCCTTGGTGCTCGGCCCGATGGACACGGCCACGAGCAGCTTCCTGAGCCTCCTGGACGGCACCCGCGGGCTGCCGCTCCTGCGCGAGGAGGCGCAGCGGATGGGCCTGCCCGACGGACATGTGGACCGTCTCGTGGGCGAGCTGTCGCGGGCCGGACTCCTCGACGACTCGACGGGCGGCGGGCCTGCCGCCGACGGCCTGCGCAAGCGGAGCGGCGTGATGGACCGGCTGCGGGCCGACCTGGCCTCGCTGTCGCTCTCCTCGTCGGAGCCGGGCGAGGCGATCGGGAAGCTGGCGGCGCGCCGGTCCATGCGCGTGCGGGTCCAGGGCGCGGGCCGGGTGGGCGCCGTGGTGGCCTCGGTCCTCGCCGGCGCGGGCGTGGGCCGGGTCGATGTGCTGGACGGCGGGCACGTGGAGCCATGGGACGTCGCACCGGGCGGGCTGCCCGCCGAGTCGATCGGGGAGCGCAGGGACGCGACCGCACGACGCCTCGTCCGCGGGTCGGCGCCGGACCGGCCGCCCCGCGCCGCGCCTCCGAAGCGCTCCACAGCCGCCGGCCGTCCGGTCGGGGTGCCCTCGGGTCCTGAGGGCGACGCGGGGCTCTCCCTCGTGATCATCGCTCCGCGGGACGGCCTGCACGCCTATGCTCCCGACGCCACCACCGCGCAGGAGTTCCTGGCCGCCGGCACCCCTCATCTCTATGCCGGTGTGATCGAGGGCACGGGCGTGGTGGGGCCGCTGGTTCTGCCCGGAGCGACCGCGTGTGCCGGATGTCTCTTCCGGCAGCGCGCGGACCGCGATCCCACGTGGCCGCGCATGCTGGCCCAGTGGCGCTCGGGGCGCGCCCGGCATGTGCCCGCATGCGATCTGGCGCTGTCGACCTCCGTCGCGGGGCTGGTGGCGGGGCATGCCCTCGTGTTTCTGGACGGAGCACCATCGGCCTGTACGAACGCGCGATGGGAGGCGTCCGTGCCCAATTTCGATTGGCACGCGCGCCCGGTTTGGGCGCATCCTGCCTGTCCTTGTGGGGCGGCTGAGCGCGTTAAGGGGGATCGGCTCACCACCGACAAGGAGCCGCACGCAACAATGGCCGGGTAACCGCCTGAGAAGGCGCGGCTGTCTGGGATTTGGAGGGGCGAATGTCTGATCTTCCCCGGAAGGCGGTCACACGGACCGCCAAACTGGCCGCGCTGCCACTCGGCTTCGCGGGACGCGCGACCTGGGGGCTCGGCAAGCGGATCGGCGGCAAGTCGGCGGAAATCGTCGGGCGTGAGTTGCAGCAGCGCACGGCTGAGCAGCTCTTCAAGGTCCTCGGGGAGCTGAAGGGCGGCGCCATGAAGCTCGGGCAGGCGCTGTCCGTCTTCGAGTCCGCGCTGCCCGAGGAGGTCGCGGGGCCCTACCGCGCGGCGCTGACGAAGCTTCAGGAGGCGGCGCCTCCGATGCCGACCCGCACGGTGCACGCCGTGCTCGCGGAGCGGCTCGGCGAGGACTGGCGCGACCGGTTCCTGGAGTTCGAGGACAAGCCCGCGGCCGCCGCGTCGATCGGTCAGGTGCACCGGGCGGTCTGGGAGGACGGGCGCGCGGTCGCGGTCAAGGTGCAGTATCCAGGGGCGGGCGAGGCGCTGCTGTCCGACCTGAACCAGATCAGCCGCTTCGCCCGGCTGCTCGGCCCGCTCATCCCGGGCATGGACATCAAGCCGCTCATCACCGAGCTGCGTGACCGTGTCTCGGAAGAGCTCGACTACGCCCTGGAGGCGCACGCGCAGCAGGCGCATGCCAAGGAGTTCGCGGACGACCCGGACGTGGTGGTGCCGGAAGTGGTGCACCAGAGCGATCAAATCCTGGTCACCGAGTGGATGGACGGGACTCCCCTGTCGGAGGTGATCGCGGACGGCTCGCAGGAGCAGCGTGACCGGGCGGGACAGTTGCTGGCCCGCTTCCTCTTCTCGGGCCCGGCGCGCACGGGCCTGCTGCACGCCGACCCGCACCCCGGGAACTTCCGGCTGGTGCCCGACGGTGAGGACGGCTGGCGGCTCGGTGTCCTGGACTTCGGCACGGTGGACCGGCTCCCCGGCGGCCTGCCGGTGACCATCGGCGAGGCCCTGCGGATGACGCTGGAGGGCGAGGCCGACGCGGTCCACGCAATGCTGTGCGAGGAGGGCTTCGTCAGGGAGTCCGTGGAGCTCGAACCCGACGCGGTGCTCGACTATCTGCTGCCGATCATCGAGCCGATGCTGGTGGACGAGTTCACGTTCACGCGGGGCTGGATGCGCAGCCAGGCGGCGCGCGTGGCCGATCCCCGCTCCCCCGCCCATCAGTTGGGCAAGCAGCTGAACCTGCCTCCGTCGTATCTGCTGATACACCGTGTGACGTTGAGCACCATCGGAGTGCTGTGTCAGCTGGGGGCGACGGTCCGGATGCGGGACGAGCTTGAGGAGTGGCTGCCCGGCTTCGTGGCGGAGCCGGATGTGGACACCGAGGCCGCAGCGGTAGCCGAGGCCTGAGCGGCCCCGGCGCCTACCAGAGGTCGGAGTCGAGGCGCCCCTCGATGGCTCTGATGTTGTCGCGCGCGCAGGTGTCGCAGAAGTAGCGGCGCACGCCGTTCTCGACCGAGTAGGTCCAGGTCAGCGGCGTCCCGTCGGCGGTCGTGCCGCAGAGGGAGCACACCGGGTTCGCGGCGGGCGCGGAGGCGTCCGCGGGCGGAGGGTTCTGCTGGTCCACCCCGTGACCCTATCGCCCGCTTTCCGGACGTGCGTGGGGTACAACGCACTGCGGGGGCCGGTCCGTGCGGACCGACCCCCGTTCGTTTCTTCGCTTCTTCGTTTCTTCGCTTCTTACGCTGCGCTGGGCTCTTGCTGCGCCTGGGCTCTTACTGCATGACCGCTATGGCGAGCGCGCGCCGGGCACGCAGCGATGCGCGCTCCGCGCGGCGCTGCATGCGGCGGGCCGCCAGCAAGCGATCGGCCGGGCGCCGGGCCTCGGCTTCACGCAGTCGTTCGTGCATATGCGCACGAGCCATGGCTTCTGGGATGAGTTGCATCTCACGGGTCCTGTTCTGGCGCGAGGCGTGCGCGCCGGTGGTGGTGAAGTCCGGGGTGGCGGAGCCGGCGGGCTCGCTGGTGGCTGCCTTCATCGGGGCCTGCTTCTTGGGGTCGTGCGTCAGGGGGCGATCGATGGTTCCGGTGATGCTCATGCGACGACCGGGTTCTTGCGCGGGCGGCCACGGGGCCGCTTGCGGGCAACGACGACGCCCTGGACGAACAGCTCGCCGCCCCAGACGCCCCACGGCTCACGCCGCTCCTTGGCGCCGGCGAGGCAGGCCTCCATCAGCGGGCAGGTGCGGCAGAGCGACTTGGCGTACTCGACGTCGGCCGGGGACTCCGCGAAGAAGACCTCGGGGTCGTACGCACGGCAGGGGACGGGTACGCCGAGGTTCTCGATGGCGTCGTCGAGCGCGGTGAGCGCGGTCAGGGGGGTCAAGGTCGGGTCCTCCGTGGGAGTGGGCGGGGCGATCGCTTGTGCAGGTGGTACGGACGGGGCGTGCGCTTCGAGTTGCACGGTGTGGTTTTCCTCGTCTGGTCGTGCCGGCCTGGGTCGGCCGGTTGGCGGCTGGTACCGGGTCTTGCTGGTGGCCCCTTCTGCTTGTCTTCCTGTTTCGGGGAAAACAAAAGGGCCGCGGATCCCGGGTGGGGTTCCGCGGCCCTGAAGGCGCCTGTCTGATCGCTGATCAGACTGGATCACTCCAGGGTTCGAGCCCACGGAAGGCCCACATCAGGTGATGCTGCGTCGTCTGCTTGCGGAATCCGGCACCGGCTGCCGCAAAGGCATAGGCCTGGGCCTGCGCCTTCGCTACTGCTGCTTCCGGTGCCTTGGTCGGTCGCTCATTGCCCTCATTGGCCTCGCGAACGGGAAGACCGGAGAGAGGCAGGGAGACGGACATCGGACGCACGGCGGGGGTGCCGCCGGACAGACCGGTGCCCTGGTTCGAGAAGCCGAGCAGGCAGGAAGCGACGACCGAGCGATCGGTCATTTTGGCGGTGCTGATGAAGCTCTCGGTAATGCTGATCACTGGAATTCGCCTCCTCTCGGCGTCTAAGGGATCGACCTGAATCGATCCTGCGGAACAAGTACAGCACGGGGCCAGGGCTTCGGAGAAGCCGCCGTTCCCGTGCCTAAGAACCTATGGGTCTTCCTTGCGCATGCGCAAACTATTTTTTCGTCGAGTTTGAATCACTCGCCGTTGGCGCCCCTTACACCGTCCTGACCTGCGCAGATAGCGAGGACTTCGGCGCCGAAGCGGTGAAACTTGCGCACGCCGACACCAGGGATGCGCGCCAGTTCGCCCTCGTCGTCGGGCACGGCCTCGGCGATGGCGATCAAGGTCTTGTCCGTGAAGACGCAGTACGCGGGCTGTCCCAGGCGCCTCGCCTGGACGCTCCGCCACTCCCGCAGCCGTTCGTAGAGCCCTTCGTCCATGTCGGACGGGCAGTCCTCGCACCGCATCAGCTTCATCTCGCCCGCGTCGGTGAGCGTCCGGCCGCAGACACGGCAGCGGGCCGGCGTGCGGCTCTTGCGCTGCCGGCGGCCGGATACCGCGCCCGGCGCCGCCTCGCCGGCGCTGCCGCGCTCGACGCCGCCGGGGCCGCCGCCCACCGCGCGCGCCGCCGATCCCCCGCCGGAGCCCGGCCGCAGGCCGTCCAGGAAGCGGCTGGGACGGCGGTTGGGACGGCCGCCCGGCGAGCGGGAGAGCGCCCAGGAGAGCCTGAGGTGGACGCGGGCCCGGGTCACGCCCACGTAGAGGAGCCTGCGCTCCTCCTCGATCTGCTCGTCGGTCTTGGCGTAGGTGATCGGCATCATGCCCTCGGCGAGGCCGACGACGAAGACGGCGTCCCACTCCAGGCCCTTGGCCGCGTGCAGCGAGGCCAAGGTGACGCCTTCGACGGTCGGGGCGTGCTGGGCGTTCGCACGCTCGTCCAGCTCGGCCACGAGGTCGGCGAGGGTCGCGTCGCCTCTGGCCCGCGCGAAGTCCTCGGCGAGACGGACCAGCGCGGCCAGCGACTCCCAGCGGTCACGGACCGCGCCGGAGCCCGCGGGCGGCTCCGACGTCCAGCCCTTCGTGGAGAGCACGGCCCGCACCTGGGAGGGCAGGTCGACGACGTCGTCCAGGAGTGCGTCGTTGCCCCCGAAGCGGGCGGCGCCGCGCAGGGCCGCGCCCGCCTCGCGCACCTCTGTGCGCTCGAAGAACCGCTCGGCGCCGCGCAGCTGGTAGGGCACGTTGACGTCGGCCAGGGCCTGTTCGTAGATCTCCGACTGGGAGTTCGTACGGAAGAGGATCGCGATCTCGCTGGGGGGGACGCCGTCGGCGATCAGGGCGCGGATGCGGCGGGCGGCGCCCTCGGCCTCGGCCGGCTCGTCCGCGTACTCCGTGTAGACCGGCTCCGTGCCGGGGTCTCGCTGGGAGATCAGTTCGAGCCGGTGGTCGGCGGCGCGGCCGCGGGCCTGTGAGAGCAGACCGTTGGCGAGGTGCACGACCTGGGGCGTGGAGCGGTAGTCGCGGACCAGTTTGACGACGGTCGCCCCCGGGTGGCGGGTGCGGAAGTTCAGCAGGTGGTCGGGGGTGGCTCCGGTGAAGGAGTAGATCGTCTGGCTGGCGTCGCCGACGACGCAGAGGCTGTCGCGGTCGCCCAGCCAGAGTTCCAGGAGGCGCTGCTGGAGCGGGCTCACGTCCTGGTACTCGTCGACCACGAAGTGCTGGTACTGGGAGCGGACCTGGTCGGCGATGTCGTGCCGGTCCTGGAGGATGCCGACGGCGAGCAGGAGGACGTCCTCGAAGTCGATGACGGCCCGGTCGCGCTTCAGGTCTTCGTAGGCGGCGTAGAGCTGGGCGATCTCGGCGGGGTCGCGCGGGACGTCGCGGCCGGATTTGGCCGCGGCGGCGGCGTAGTCCGCGGGGACGGTCTGGGTGACCTTGGACCACTCGATCTCGCTGGTCAGATCGCGCAGCTCGTTGCGGTCCAGGCGGATGCGGCAGGCGGCCGCCGCGTCGGCCACGAGTTTGATCTTGCGGTCGACGATCCTGGGCAGTGATCCGCCGACTGCTTTCGGCCAGAAGAACTGGAGCTGGCGCAGGGCCGCGGAGTGGAAGGTCCTGGCCTGGACGCCGGAGGCGCCGAGCTGGCGGAGGCGGCCGCGCATCTCGCCCGCGGCGCGGTTGGTGAACGTGACGGCGAGGACGCTGCCGGGCTGGAGGATGCCGGCGCGCACGCCGTAGGCGATGCGGTGGGTGATCGCCCGCGTCTTGCCCGTACCGGCGCCCGCGAGCACGCACACCGGCCCGTGCAGGGCGGTGGCCACCTCGCGCTGCTCGGGGTCGAGCCCGGCGAGCACCGCGTCGGCAGAGTCCGGGACCTGCGGGAAGAGGGTGGAGTGCGTTGCTGATGTCACCCCTTCATGCTGCCAGGTCGCCGGGGGCGGCTGAGCCGGTTGTCCACAGGGAGGCGGCTGCGGTCGTATTAATGCGGGAATGGCGGCGGGATCGCGTACGTTCCTTCAATTGCGATGACGCACCCCGAGCGACAAAGGAGCACAAACGACATGCCGGGCACTGTGACGATGTACAGCACCACGTGGTGCGGCTACTGCCGCCGCCTCAAGGGTCAGATGGACCGTGAGGGCATCACGTACAACGAGGTCAACATCGAGCACGACCCGGATTCGGCGGCCTTCGTCGAGAAGGCGAACGGCGGAAACCAGACGGTTCCCACCGTTCTCTTCCCGGACGGCTCGACGCTCACGAACCCCTCGCTGGCCCAGGTGAAGCAGAAGCTGGCCGCCTAACGGTTCAGCCGACGGTGCCCGGCCTCGGCAGGGGCTTGCCGTACCAGAGCTCGATCAGACGGGCCGCAATCGAGATTCCGTAGGGAGGCAGGACCTCCCCGGACTCGAATGCGGCCCGCAGGTCTTCCCGGGAGAACCAGCGGGCCTCCTGGATCTCCTCGCCGTCCACGTTGATCTCCGCGGAGGTCGCGTCGGCCATGAAGCCGAGCATCAGGCTGGAGGGGAACGGCCAGGGCTGGCTCGCGACGTACTCCACATGGCCGACGGTGACGCCCGCCTCCTCGAACACCTCGCGCCGCACCGACTGCTCGATGGACTCGCCCGGCTCGACGAAGCCGGCCAGGGTCGAGAAGCGGCCCTCGGGCCAGTGCACCTGGCGGCCGAGCAGGATGCGGTCCTCGCTGTCCCTGACCGCCATGATCACGGCCGGGTCGGTGCGCGGGTAGTGCTCGGCGCCGCAGGCCTGGCAGCGGCGGATGTGGCCGGCCGCCGCGATGACGGTGCGCTCGCCGCAGCGCGAGCAGAAGCGGTGCAGGCGCTGCCAGTTCTCCAGGGCCACGGCGTGCACCAGCAGACCCGCGTCACGCGGTGAGAGCAGCAGCCCCGCCTCGCGCAGCCCGGCGGGGCGCGCCGACTGGTCCATGCGGCCCGGCAGGGAGTCCTTCTGGAGCGCGAAGTAGCTGACACCGTCTTCGTCGGTGCCCAGGAAGTAGCGGTGCTCCTCGGTGAGCGGCGCTTCGAAGGACGGGGTCATCAACAGTTCGGTGCGGCCCTCGGGCGTCTCGTCGATGAGCGCCTGGCCGCCGCAGACCACGAAGACGCGGGTCGTCGGGTGGCTCCAGGCTGCCGCGAGCCACGCCTCGTCCATGCGGTGGTGGGCCGCCCGGTCGATGCCGCTCAGCGCGGTCAGCGAGATCGGACGGTCCGCGGTGTGGTCGGTCCAGGTGGTCACAGGTGCTTCCAACTCCCCCGATGGAATGGGTGGCTCGGCAGGGCGGGCGGCGGCGTGCTCGGCGGTCCGTGGATCAGTGTGCATCGCGCCAGTTCCGGGCGAGATCGCTCCACAGGTAGGCGGTCGTCTCCACACCCTTGAGGAGCAGGTCGATCTCGACCTTCTCGTTCGGCGCGTGCCAGCCGTCGGAGGGCACGGAGATGCCCAGGAAGAGCACGGGGGCGGCGAGGACGTCCTGGAGGTCGGCCGCGGGCCCCGAGCCGCCCTCGCGCGTGAAGCGGATCGGCTGCTCGAAGGCGCGGCCCATGGCACGGACCACCGACTGCAGCGCCGGGTGGTCCAGCGGGGTGAGGCACGGGCGCGTACCCGCGCTGAAGGTGGTGGTGTGCCGGATTCCGGCGGGGACGGTGGCCGCGGCCCACGCGCGTACGGCCTGCTCGACGCGGTCCAGCTCCTGGCCCGCGACCAGGCGGAAGGAGAGCTTCACCACGGCCGACGACGGGATGATCGTCTTGCTGCCCGCTCCCTGATAGCCGCCGCCGATGCCGTTGACCTCGGCGGTCGGGCGGGCCCAGACGCGCTCCAGGGTGGTGTATCCGGCCTCGCCGCGGGTGCCGTGGGACTTGGCCGTGCGCAGCCAGCGCTCCTCGTCGAAGGGCAGCTCGGCGAAGAGCTCGCGCTCCCGGTCGGTCAGTTCGACGATGCCTTCGTAGAAACCGGGGACCGCCACGCGCCCGTGCTCGTCGTGCAGGGCCGCGACCAGGCGGGCGGCCTCGGTGGCGGGGTTCGGCACGGCGCCGCCGAAGGAACCGGAGTGGATGTCCTGGTCCGGGCCGTGCAGCTGGATCTCGCACTCGGCGAGGCCGCGCATGCCGGTGCAGACGGTCGGGGTGTCCTCCGACCACATGCCGGTGTCCGAGACGATCACCGCGTCGGCGGCGATGCGGTCCTTGTGGGCCTCTATGAGCGCGCGGAAGTGCGGGGACCCCGACTCCTCCTCGCCCTCGACGAGGAGCTTCAGGTGCACGGCGGGGGCGGAGAGCCCGGTGGCCGCGAGGTGGGCGCGGACGCCGAGGGTGTGGAAGAAGACCTGGCCCTTGTCGTCGGCCGCGCCACGCGCGTGGAGGCGGTTTCCCTGGACGACGGGCTCGAAGGGGTCGGTGTGCCAGCCGTCCTCCCGGGCCGCCGGCTGCACGTCGTGGTGGCCGTAGACGAGGACGGTGGGGGCCTGCGGGTCGTCCGAGGGCCACTCGGCGAAGACGGCGGGCGCCCCGGGCGTCTCCCAGATCTCCGTGACCGGGAAGCCGGTCTCCTTGAGCTGGGCGGCGAGCCACTCGGCGCTGCGGTGCACGTCCCCGATGTGTTCGGGCTGGGCCGACACGGACGGGATGCGCAGCCACTCCGCCAGCTCGTCGAGGAAGGCGGCGCGGTGGTTCTCGATGTACGTACGGACGGCGCTGTCCGGTGTCTCGCTCATGGTCACGAGCCTATCCGCCATCCGGGGTGGATTCGTCCGGCGGTTCGCCGCCGGAGTGATCGGCCGCCACAGCAAGCGGAACATAGCGTTCCGCGCCTGGGGGCGGCTCTCCGAGCAGCAGACGTTCGAGGTCGGCGCGGTCCGGGAGGTCCCGGGGGCGGGCGGTCTCTCCGCTGCGTACGTAGCAGAACGCGGCCTTCACCGACTCCGGGGGGACACCTTGCTGCTCGGCCCAGGCGAGGCGGTACACGGCGAGCTGGAGGGGGTCGGCGCTGCGGGTGCGGCTGGTCTTCCAGTCGACGATCTCGTACGTCACGTCGTCGCCGTCACCCTCCTTGTAGACGGCGTCGATGCGCCCCCGGATCACGCGGCCCGCGATGACGAACTGGAAGGGGACCTCGACGCGGTAGGGGGTGCGGCGGGCGTACTCGGTGCGCTCGAAGGACTCCTTGAGTGCCTCGAGGTCGCGCTCGTCGGCGATCTCCGCCTCGCCGGGCTCCCCGCCCGGCAGGTCCTCCGGGCCGAGCATCGGCAGCGGCAGCTCCTCGAAGCGGGACTCGACCCAAGCGTGGAACCGGGTGCCTCGGCGGGCCGCGGGCTGCGGCGGGCGCGGCATGGGGCGAGCGATGTCCTGCGCGAAGCCGTCCGGGTCGGCGGCCAGCCGCATCAGCTCGGACGCGGTGAGCGAGGCGGGCACGGGGACGTCCCTGACCGCCGCGCGGGCGCGCAGGAGCTCTCCGGTGAGGGCGTCGAGGTCACGGTCCCAGGAAGCGAGGGTGCGGGCCTCCTCCGGGGTGAGGCGGGTGCCGGGGCCCGCCGGGGCCGGTTCGGCGCCTGAGGCGCGGTCGGCGGGGTGCGGGCGGGCTTCCGGGGGCGGCGCCTGGTGGGGCACGCGCGCGTGGGCGGGGCTGTTTCCCACCCCTGGAGCTGCCGCCGGATTCCGCGCCGGGGCCTGGACATGGGCCGCCCCGTCGTCCGCCGGGTGCGGGAGCGTCGGGCGCTCCGTCGCGAGGTCGTCCCAGTCCACCGCGTCGAGATCGGCGTCTCCGTGGACGGCGTCCTCGTAAAAGGCCTCTTCGTGGAGCGCTTCTTCGGGGAGCGCTTCTTCGTCCTCCGGGGGCGGCGGCCACTCCGGGTCGTCGGCCGGGGGCACGTCGTCCTCTGCCGACGGGTGGGCCTCCGCGTGGGAGCGGGCGGGCTCCGGCACGCCTTCGCGCGTGAGGCGGTCCAGGTGGTCGAGGACGGTGCGGGCGGCGGCCCGGCGGCGGGCCAGCGCGGCGTCGTCCAGGGGCAGCGGCCACGCCTGGTCGGCGGAGGCCTCGTGCAGGGCGGGGTTCTCCTCGTCCTCGGCCGGCTCGTCCGCCCAGGCCTCGATCTCGCCGTGGCCCGCCGCGCAGTGTTCGTACAGCGCCTGGAGGAAGTCCGAGGGGCCGCGCGGCTTCTTCTGGGAGGGCCCCCACCAGTGTCCGGAGCCCAGAAGGAGCGAGCGGGGGCGGGTGAACGTCACATAGCCCAGGCGCAGCTCCTCGGTGCGCTGGTGGTCCTTCATGGCCTCGTGGAAGGCCTTCATGCCCTTGGCGTCCCACGCCTCGATGTCGGGCAGCGTGGCCGCGTCGCCGCGCAGCTCGTGCGGGACGACCTTGGCCTGCGCGGTCCACTTCTCGCGGCCCTGCCCGCTGGGGAAGGTGCCGTTGACCAGGCCGGGGACGGCGACGACGTCCCACTCCAGGCCCTTGGAGCGGTGGGCGGTGAGCACCTTAACAGTGTTCTCGCCGCCGGGCAGGGCATTGTCGAGGCCCTTCTCGTACTGCGCCGCGGTGCGCAGGAAGCCGAGGAAGGCGAGCAGGGTGGCGGAGTTTTCGTTGGCGGCGAAGGAGGCGGCGACGTCCAGGAAGTTGGAGAGCGTCTCGCGGCGGCGGGCGGCGAGGGCGCCCGGCGACGCGGAGAGCTCCACTTCGAGTCCTGTGACGGCGAGCACGCGGTGCAGGACGTCCATCAGCGGGTCGGACAGCGACCTGCGCAGGTCGCGCAGCTCGGCGGCGAGCCGGGCGAAGCGGACCCTGGCGTCGGCCGAGAAGGGCAGCCCGTCGTCGCCTCCGGAGGAGGCGCCCGCGTCCAGGGGCGACTCCAGGAACGTGTCGAGCGCGTCCGCGAGCGATATCACCTCGGCCGGGTCGACGCCCTCGACGGCCTCGGCGAGGCGCCGGTCGGGGTCGTCGGGGGCGGTGTGCCCGGGGCGGACGAGCATGCGGGCACGGCGGCCGAGCAGGGCCAGGTCACGGGGGCCGATGCGCCAGCGCGGGCCGGTGAGCAGCCGCACGAGCGAGGCGTTGGCCCCCGGGTCCTGGAGGACCTCGCAGACGGCCACGAGGTCGGCCACCTCGGGGAGGTGGAGGAGCCCGGAGAGGCCGACGACCTCCACGGGGATGTCGCGGGCCACCAGCGCGCCCTGGATCTCGGCGAAGTCGGTCGCCGTGCGGCACAGGACGGCGATCTCGCCCGGGGCCTTGCCGGTGCGCACGAGGTGGGCGATCGAGTCGCCGAGCCAGTCGATCTCCTCGGCGTGGGTGCGCAGCAGGGCGCAGCGCACCACGCCGTCGCGCTCGGCGCCGGGCGCGGGCCGCAGGGCCTCCACGCCCGCGTGCATCGCGCGCAGGGGCTCCGCGAGGCCGTTGGCCAGCTCCAGGAGCCGGCCGCCGCTGCGGCGGTTCTCGCTGAGCGCGTGGCGGGCCGCGGGGCGCCCGTCGGCGTACGAGAAGTGCTCGGGGAAGTCGTCGAGGTTGGCCACCGAGGCGCCGCGCCAGCCGTAGATCGCCTGGCAGGGGTCGCCGACGGCGGTCACGGGGTGGCCCGTCCCGCCGCCGAAGAGACCGGACAGGAGGACGCGCTGGGCGACCGACGTGTCCTGGTACTCGTCGAGGAGGACGACGCGGAACTCGTCCCGCAGGATCTCGCCGACCTCCGCACGGGTGCGGGCGAGCGTCGCGGAGAGGGCGATCTGGTCGCCGAAGTCGAGGAGGTCCCTGGAGCGCTTGGCCGCGCGGTAGTGCCCGACGAGCTCGGCGAGCTCAAGGCGGGCGGCGGCCGTCTCGGGGACCTTGCGCAGGTCGGGGTTGGTGAGCTTGGCGCCGTCCAGGGCGCGGAGCAGCTCCGTGTCGTACGCCCGGAGGCGTTCCGGGCTCGTGAGGTGCTCGGCGAGCTCGCTGTCGAGGGCGAGGAGGTCGCTGACGAGGTCGGGGAAGGAACGGGTCAGCGCGGGATAGGGACCGGGGGCCTCGCGCAGCACGCGCGCGGCGAGCTGGAAACGGGTGGCGTCGGCCAGCAGGCGGGAGGTCGGCTCCAGGCCGATGCGCAGGCCGTGGTCGGTCAGCAGCCGGCCCGCGAAGGCGTGGTACGTGGAGATGACCGGCTCGCCCGGGGAGTGGTCGGGGTCGGCGCGCGGCGTCGTCGAGGGGTGGTGGCCGGGCGGGGGTCCTGCCGGGGCCAGGCCCTCGGGGTCGGTGACCCCGGCCCTGATCAGCGCCTGCCGGACGCGCTCGGTGAGCTCGCCCGCCGCCTTGTTCGTGAACGTCAGGCCGAGGACCTGCTCGGGGGCGACCTGGCCGGTGCCGACCAGCCACACCACGCGCGCCGCCATCACCGTCGTCTTGCCCGAACCGGCTCCGGCCACGATCACCTGCGGGGCGGGCGGCGCGATGATGCAGGCCGTCTGCTCCGGGGTGAACGGGATGCCGAGGAGCTCTTTGAGCTGCTCGGGGTCGGTGATACGAGGTGGCACGTCAGAGAGGCTAGCGGTGGCCACTGACAACCGGGGCGGACCCGGCTGCGGACGGCCACCGCCCGCTCATGCGAGGCGTGGGGTCAGGAACCCGAGGCCAGCTTCTCCGGGTCGACGACCTCGCCGGCCGGCGGAGCCTTGACGTCGACGGTCTTGCCGTAGTCGCTGAAGGTCACGGTGCCGGGGCCGTCGGCGCCCTTGTTCACGACCTTCAGGAAGTACGGCTTGCCCTCCATCGCGACGTAGAAGGTGGTGGTCTCGTCGCCCTTCTTGCGGGTCAGGACGGCCGCCTTCGCGCCGCCGACCTCGGAGTCGTCCCCGCGCTTCAGCTTCTTGAGATTCTTGTTGCTGAACATGTCGTCGGGGTTGCAGATGGCCTTGCCGCCCTTGTTGGGCTGCTTCACCCAGCGGCCCTTGAGGAGTTCGGCGGTGGAACCGCCGCCGCTGCTCTCCCAGAACTTGTCGTCGGCCTTGGTGTACGAGGCGTCGCCCGCGGACAGGAACTCGGCCTTCCCCGTCTTGGCCGAGCCCATCGTGCCCTTGCAGTCGCCGGACTCGGCGACCGCGAACTCGATGTCGCTCACCTCGCCCTTCTGCTTCATCTGGCCCTTCATCCGGTAGGACCCGGCGTCCTTGGAGGCCTTGGACGCCTTCTCGGCGATCTTGTCGGCGCTCATGCCGTCGAAGGGGTCCGAGTCGCCGCTGTCGCTGCCGCAGCCCGATACGCCGATGACGGCGGCGGCACAGACGACGGCCACTGCCAGGAGCTTCCGGTTGGCTGCCATATACGCGTACTCCTCAAAAAGGTGCGCCAGGGTCGGCACACAGCAAGTTCTTACCGTGACTTTAATTCGGCCATGTGGGTGCTGTGTCCCCCGGGGCTACTCCACGACGTGACGGCCCTCCGGCCGTGCGCTGCACGAGGCGCGGAACGAGCAGTGTGTGCAGTGCTGGCCCGCGGTCGGTGTGAAGCGCTCGTCGAGGACCTTGCCCGCGGCCGTCGCGAGCAGGTCGCCTATCCACTCCCCCGAAAGGGCCTGCTGGGCCTGCACCTTGGGGAGGGAGTCGCCGCCGTTCTTCTTGGCGGCGCCCTGGCGGAGCTGCACCAGTTCCGCGCCGCCCGGTTCCGGTCGTACGCCTTCGAGGACGTCGTCGGCGGCGCCCTCGCGGAGCGCGAGCTGGTAGACCGCGAGCTGCGGGTGGCGGGCGACCTCGGCGGCGGTCGGCGCCTGCTTGCCTGTCTTGAAGTCCACTACGTAGGCACGGCCTTCCGCGTCCTGTTCGACGCGGTCCATCGAGCCCCGTACGCGCACTTCGTAGGGACCCGCTTCGAGGGTCACGTCGAAGCCGTGCTCGCTGGCCACGGGGGTGCGGCTCGCGCGGTCCATGACGTGCCACTGGAGGAAGCGTTCGAGCGCCACGCGCGCGTGCTCCTTCTCCTGCGCCGACTTCCACGGCGCGTCGAAGGCGAGCGCGTCCCACACGGAGTCGAGGCGCTCCATGAGGACCGCGAGGTCGGCGGGGGTGCGTCCGGAGGCCACCTCGTCGGCGAGGACGTGCACCACGTTGCCGAAGCCCTGGGCGGCGGTCGAGGGCGCGTCCGCCTTCACCTCGCGGCCAAGGAACCACTGCAGGGAGCAGGTGTTGGCGAGCTGGTCGAGCGCGCTGCCGGAGAGCACGACGGGCTTGTCGCGGTCCCTCAGGGGGACCTCGCTCGCCGTCGGCTCGTACATGCCCCACCAGCGGTAGGGGTGTGCGGACGGCACGAGGGGCCTGCCGTCCGCGTCGCTCAGCGCCGCGAGCCGGGCCAGGCGCTGGGCCGCCGCCTCGCGCAGGGGCTCGGAGACGCGCGGGTCGACGGTGGTGGCCCGCAGCTCCGCCACCAGGGCGGCGACCGACAGGGGGCGGCGCGGCCGTCCCGTCACGTCCTTCGGCTCGACGCCGAGTTCGGTGAGGAAGCGGGACGGCTGGTCACCGTCGGCGGCGGGTGCCTTGACCGCGGTCACGACGAGGCGTTCTCTCGCGCGCGTGGCGGCCACGTAGAAGAGCCGGCGTTCTTCGGAGAGGAGGGCTCCGGGGGTGAGCGGCTCGGCGAGGCCGTCGCGCCCGATGCGGTCGGCCTCCAGGAGGGAGCCGCGGCGTCGCAGGTCGGGCCAGAGGCCCTCCTGGACGCCCGCGACCACGACGAGCCGCCACTCGAGGCCCTTGGAGCGGTGGGCCGTCATCAGGCGTACGGCGTCAGGGCGCGCCGCCCGGCGGGTGAGGGTGTCCGCGGCGATGTCCTGCGCCTCGGTCTCCTCCAGGAAGTTGAGGGCGCCGCGGCCACCGGTGCGTTCCTCGGCGCGGGCCGCGGCGGCGAACAGGGCGCAGATCGCGTCAAGGTCGCGGTCGGCGTTGCGTCCCGCCGCGCCGCCGCGCCGGGCGGCGCGTTCGAGGCGCCTGGGCCACGGTGTGCCGTCCCAAAGCTCCCACAGGGCCTCCTCGGCCGTACCGCCGCCCGCGAGATGCTCACGGGCCTTGCGGAGCAGCGCGCCGAGGCGCTGGGCGCCACGGGCGTACGTGGGGTCGTGCGCGACGAGCCGCTCCGGCTCGGCGAGGGCGCGGGCAAGGAGCTCGTCGGAGGGCGGCGGCACGTGGTTGCCGGCCGCCCGCTCCTCCTCGCGCAGGGCACGGCCGAGCCGACGCAGATCGGCGGCGTCCATCCCGGCGAGCGGCGAGCTGAGCAGAGCCAGCGCGGTCTCGGTGTCGAGCCAGGTGGGGGTGGTGCGGGGGGTGCCCGCAGCTTCGGCGACGCCCTCCGGCCCGGCTTCGGACTTCCCCCCAGCTTCAAGCTCCGCAGCACCTTCCATCCCGGGAGCGGCACCAGGCTCGGCCTCGGCGGCTGCGCCATCAGGCCCGGCTTCGGGCCCCGAGGCGCCTACCAGCCCAGGCCCGGCTTCGGGCTCCGACGCGGCCTCGGGCGCAGGCCCGGCTTCGGCGGCGGCGACGGCCCCGGAGGCACCAGCCACGTCAGGGGCGGCTTCGGGCTCCCGCCCGCCCTCGGGCCCTGATGCGGCTTCAGGCTCCGGCCTGGCTTCAGGCTCCGGCCCGGCCTCCGGCTCTGACGCGACGTCCGCCCCAGGCCCCGCTCCAGCCCCCGCTGCCGCCTCCGGCTCTGTCTCCGACAGCACTGCCGTGGCCACCACCCGCAGCGCCGTCAGGAGTGGTGTCACCGCGGGCTCGTGGCGCAGGGCTATGTCGTCGCCGTCGATCTCCAGGGGGACGCCCGCCGCGCTGAGGCTGCGGCGGACCGCGGGGATCGTGCGGGCGCCGGCGCGGACCAGGACCGCCATGTCGCCCCAGGCGACGCCGTCCTCCAGGTGCGCGCGCCGCAGGATGTCCGCGATGTTGTCCAGTTCCGCACCGGCCGTCGGGTACGTGTACACCTCGGCCCGGCCGCCGTCCCTGACCGGCGTCAGCTCCCGGTGGGCCCGCACCTTCTCCGCGGGCAGCCTGGTCAGCGGCATCCGGCGGGTGAGCAGCCGGGTGGCGGCGAGCAGCTCCGCGCCCGACCTGCGCGACGTCGTCAGGACCTCGACCGGTGCCGGATCGCCGTCCGCGCGCGGGAAGTCGTACGGGAACTCCAGGATGCCGTTCACGTCGGCGCCCCGGAAGGTGTAGATCGACTGGTCGGGGTCACCGAAGGCGACGAGCGTCCGGCCCGCGCCGTCACCGTCCTCGCTCCGCGCGCGCGGGGAACGCCGCGGCCCCTGGTTCCCGGCGAGCGCGTGCAGCAGCCGCACCTGCGCCGGGTCGGTGTCCTGGTACTCGTCCACGAAGACCGCGTCGTACTGCGCGCCGAGTGCCCGCTCCACCTCGGGGCGGTGTGCGAGCAGCACCGCGCGGTGGACCAGTTCCGCGTAGTCGAGCGTCCCCTGGAGGTCGAGCACGTCCAGGTACTCGGCGAGGAAGGCCGCGGCGGCCCCCCAGTCGGGGCGGCCGCTGCGGCGGGCGAAGTCGTCGAGGGCGGCCGGCCCGAGGCCCAGCTCACGGCTGCGGGCGAGCACGGCACGCACCTCGTCGGCGAAGCCGCGGGTGGTGAGGCAGGCCCGCAGCTCGTCGGGCCAGCGGACGTGGCCACGGCCCTCCTTCGCCAGGTCGATCTGGCCCGCGAGCAGCTCACGTACCGCCACGTCCTGCTCGGGACCCGAGAGGAGCCGCAGCGGCTCCACGAAGAGATCGGCGTCCTGGTGGGCCCTCACGAGGGCGTAACAGAAGGAGTGGAATGTCGTGGCCTGCGGGGCACGCGCCTGACCTATGCGCAGCGCCATGCGGTCGCGCAGTTCGACCGCGGCCTTGCGGCTGAAGGTGAGGACCAGGATCCGCGCGGGGTCGGCCCCGCGGGCGATGCGCGCGGCGACGGCCTCCACGAGAGTGGTGGTCTTGCCCGTGCCGGGACCCGCGAGGACGAGGAGCGGTCCCGCCCTGTGGTCAACCACCGCGCGCTGACCTGCGTCCAAGCGAGGGGGCTCCGTCGGAGCCGGCGGCGTACGCACCAGCCGGTAGGCACCCGGGGGCCCCTGTCGTACCTGGTGGTGCGACGGGTGCTGAAGGTGCCGAGCGGAAGAAGGGGAGCTCACGTGGGTCGCCGGTCCTGGTGGGTGTGCTGGTCGAAGAGCGGCTTCACGGTGGCCGCGGGGTGACGGGGATGTGTGCTGTCGACGCTACGCCAGTGCGTGCGGGGGACGCGTGGCTTCCCCCGTACGGGTCACCGGTCCTCCGCCGGGCCTCCCGATGCCGGAAGCTGTCAGATGTGAGCCTCCGGAGCCTGCGGACGAGCGATCCCTGCGGCGTGGCCCTCCGCGGCATCGCCGCCTTCGGCGTCGCTTTCCGCAGCGTCGCCCTCCGCGCCGCCGCCCGCGAGGCCGCCCGTACGACGTCGACCGGACGCCTCGGCGTCACCGACCGGCGCGACATGTGTCACATGCACCACATCCGTCATATTCATCACATCCACCACGCCCGTCACCTCGCCCCCGTCCCACCGCGCCCGCCGCATGTCGAGCTTCGGCACATGCCCCTGGGCGGCGCGCGAAGCCTCGCGCAGGGGCGTGCCCTCCGCGCGGTACCGGTCCAGGGCCCGCAGCTCGCTGCCCGGCAGCAGCACGCCGTCCGAGCGCACGACACGCCACCACGGCACGCTTCCTCCGTAGAGCGCCATCACGCGCCCGACCTGGCGCGGGCCCCCTTCCTGGAGCCACTCGGCGATGTCCCCGTACGTCATCACGCGGCCCGGAGGGATCAGCTCCGCGACCTCGAGGACCCGCTCCGCGTACTCCGGAAGCTCGGGTGCGGCATGGTCGGACGGCACCCGTCCCGTTCTGCTCTCCTCGCTCATCCGGCCCATCCTGCCGCACCCCACCGACACCGGGGACGGCCCGCGAGGGAGCGTGCGGCAGCGCGTCCGAGGGAGCGACAAGTGTCGTTTCGTGACCACTTCGCGTCCTTGCGTTGCCCCCTGATGCCCCCCTGTAGTGATCCGGCATGCCACCATCGTGCGGGCGATGACTGGTGATACGAGATCAAGAAGAGACGACGGAGCGGCAGGGCGTGCATCCCGATGAGAAGGCGGGCACCTCTGCGTCCGAGTCACACCCGGACACCGGTGACCCCAGCCCGAAGACCGACGGCGACATCGGGATCGACGCCGGCTTCGACCCCGGCATGGACGGCGAAGGAGCCCACACCGACCGCGTGGAGCGCGACGAACCGCTCCTCTCCGCGCGCGTGCACCGCCCTTCCGACCTCATGCGGCTGCTCGTCGGCGTCCTCGCCGTCGTCGTGCTCCTCGCGATCGCCGCGTTCGCGCACGGCACGACGTCCGGCCTCGAACAGGACATCGACAAGGGGACGGAGCAAGCGCCCGACCTGCTGATCAAGGTGGCGGGTCTGGTCGCCAGCATCGGCGTCCTGCTCGTCCCCGTCGCCTTCGCGATCGAACGGCTGGTCAAACGCGACGGCCTCCGCATCGCCGACGGTGTCCTCGCCGCCGTCCTCGCGCACGGCGTCACCCTGGCCACCGACCTCTGGGTCGCGAAGGCCGCCCCCGGCTCCATCCAGGACGCCCTCACCAAGCCGTCCCCCGCCGACCTCCACGCGTTCACCGACCCGGTGCACGGCTACCTCGCGCCCGTCATCGCGTACATGACCGCCGTCGGGATGTCGCGCAGACCGCGCTGGCGCCTCGTGCTCTTCGTGGTGCTGCTGCTCGACGCGTTCACCATGCTCGTCACCGGCTACACCACGCCGTTCTCGATCCTCCTTACGGTGCTCATCGGCTGGACCGTGGCCTACGGCACGCTCTACGCGGTCGGCTCGCCGAACGTACGGCCCACCGGGCAGACGCTCCTCGCGGGCCTGCGGCACGTCGGCTTCCACCCCGTCAGCGCCGCCCGTGAGGAGTCCCCGGACAGCGAGCACGGCGACCGGGGCCGCCGCTACTTCGTCACCCTGGAGGACGGCCCGCCCCTCGACGTCACGGTCATCGACCGCGAGCAGCAGGCGCAGGGCTTCTTCTACCGCGTCTGGCGCAGGCTCACCCTGCGCGGCATCACCCAGCGGCGCAGCCTTCAGTCGCTGCGCCAGGCCCTGGAGCAGGAGGCCCTCCTCGCCTACGCGGCGATCGCGGCCGGCGCCCACGCGCCCAAGCTGATCGCCACCTCCGAGCTCGGCCCCGACGCGGTGATGCTCGTCTACGAGCACACGGGCGGCCGTTCGCTCGACATGCTGGACGACGCGGCGATCACCGACGACCTGCTGCTGGAGACCTGGCGGCAGGTGCAGGCGCTGCAGTCCCGGCGGATCGCGCACCGCAGGCTGGCGGGCGACGCGATCCTGGTGGATCGTTCCGGCACGGTGATCCTCACGGACCTGCGCGGCGGCGAGATCGCCGCGGGCGACCTGGTCCTGCGCATGGACACCGCCCAGCTCCTCACCGCCCTCGGCCTGCGCGTGGGCGCCGAGCGCTCGGTCGCGACCGCCGTCGAGGTCCTCGGCCCCGACGCGGTGGCCGACTGTCTGCCGCTGCTCCAGCCGATCGCTCTCACCCGCTCCACCCGCGGCACGCTGCGCAAGCTGGCCCGCGAACGCTCCCAGCGCGAGCGCGAGGCGGTCCTCGAAGCCTCCCGCAAGTCCCGCCAGAGCGTCCGCGCGGACGTCGCGGAAGACACGGACGTACGCACGGACAAGCAGGCCCAGAAGCAGGTGAAGCAGGCCGCCAAGCAGGAGCGGCAGGCCGAGAAGCAGGCCATAGACGAAGCCCTGGAACAGGCCCGCGAGGAAGACCTGCTCACCCAGATCCGCCACCAGGTGCTGCTCATCCGCCCGACGGCGCCCGTAGAGCCGGCACAGCTGGAGCGGATCAGGCCCCGCACGCTGATCAGTTTCATCGCCGGAGCCATCGGCGCGTACTTCCTGCTGTCGCAGCTCACCCACGTCGAGTTCGGCACGCTGTTCCAGGAGGCCCAGTGGGGCTGGGTGGCCGCGGCCGTCGGCTTCTCCGCGCTGAGCTACTTCGCCGCGGCGATGAGCCTGCTCGGCTTCGTGCCGGAACGGGTGCCGTTCCTGCGGGCGGTGGCGGCGCAGGTCGCCGGGTCGTTCGTGAAGATCGTGGCACCGGCGGCCGTCGGCGGTGTCGCGCTCAACACACGCTTCCTTCAGCGCTCGGGCGTCCGGTCCGGGCTCGCGGTGGCGAGCGTCGGCGCCTCGCAGCTCTTCGGCCTCGGCTCGCACATCCTGCTGCTGCTGATCTTCGGCTATCTGACCGGGACGGAGAAGACACCGTCGTTCACGCCGTCCCGGACCGTCATCGCCGGTCTCCTCTCCGTCGCGGTGCTCGTGCTCGTGGTGACGGCCATCCCGTTCCTGCGGAAATTCGTCGTCACGCGCGTGCGGTCGCTTTTCGCGGGTGTCGTGCCGCGCATGCTGGACGTCCTCCAGCGCCCCCAGAAGCTGCTCACCGGCATCGGCGGCATGCTGCTGCTCACCCTCATGTTCGTGCTCTGCCTGGACGCGTCGGTGCGGGCGTTCGGCAGCGAGGAGATGACGACGCTGAGCCTCGCGAGTGTCGCCGTGGTCTTCCTCGCGGGCAACGCGCTGGGCTCGGCGGCCCCCACCCCCGGAGGCGTGGGCGCGGTCGAGGCCACGCTGACCTTCGGCCTGATCGCGGTCGGCGTGCCCAAGGACGTGGCGGCCCCCGCGGTGCTGCTCTTCCGGCTCCTGACCCTGTGGCTCCCGGTGCTCCCCGGATGGCTGTTCTTCAACCACCTCACAAGGAAGGGGCTGCTGTGACACACCCCTCCTACGGAGGCACCGCGCCCGAAACGGCCCCCTCGTAGACGCACCGCGTCCGAAGCGGCCCCTTCGTAGAGGCACGGTTCCTCACCCGCACGGCCCGCGCCCCGAGCGCCCCGTAAGGAGCCGCCGCAGGATGGGCACATGCTCACACGGACCCAGCCACGCGCCACCGCTCTGGCCACAGCCCTGCTCCTGTCCTCGACGCTCGCGGCCTGTGGCGGCGACTCGGAGGCCAAGGACCAGGACCTGTCGAAGCAGAAGCTGAGCTGGAAGGACTGCCCGTCGCCCAGCGCCTCAGAGGGCGGAGGTGACGCCCCGTCCCCGCTGCCGGGCGGGGCCGAGTGGCAGTGCGCCACCATGAAGGCGCCCCTGGACTGGTCGGAGCCCGAGGGCGACACGCTCGACATCGCGCTGATCAGAGCCGCCGCCAGCGGTGCGAAGGACAAGCGCATCGGCTCGCTGATCTTCAACTTCGGCGGGCCCGGCGGCTCGGGCGTCACCACACTGCCCGCCTTCGGCGAGGAGTACGCCAAGCTGCGCACCCGCTACGACCTGGTGAGCTTCGACCCGCGCGGCGTCGGCCGCAGCGCCGGCGTCAAATGCGAGAACGACGAGCAGCTCGACGAGTACTTCCAGCAGGACGCCACACCCGACGACGAGAACGAGCGCAAGAAGCTCATGGCCAACGTCAAGGCCTTCAACGACGCGTGCGAGGAGAACTCCGGCCGTACGCTCCCCCACGTCCGCACCACCGACGCCGCCCGCGACATGGACCTGATGCGGCAGGTGCTCGGCGACGACGAGCTGCACTACTTCGGCATCTCGTACGGCACCGAACTCGGCGGCGTCTACGCGCACCTGTTCCCCGACAAGGTGGGCCGCGCGGTCTTCGACGCCGTCGTCGACCCCACCCAGGATGCCGAGCAGAGCTCGCTGGGCCAGGCCAAGGGGTTCCAGCTCGCGCTCGACAACTTCGCCGAGGACTGCGCCTCCCAGGACGAGTGCCCGGTCGGCGACTCGGCGAAGGACGTCAAGGACCGGATCGCGAAGCTCCTCAAGGACCTGGACGACAGGCCGATCAGCGGCATCCCGCCGCGCGAGCTGACCCAGACCGCCGCCACCAGCGGCATCGCGCAGGCCCTGTACTCCAAGGACTTCTGGCCGTACCTCACCCAAGGGCTCGAAGAGGCCTACGCCGGCGACGGCAGGGTCCTGATGGCGCTCGCCGACTCGATGAACGGGCGCAACGAGGACGGCAGGTACAGCAACCTCCAGGCCGCGAACGTCGCCATCAACTGCGCGGACGACAAACAGCGTTACTCCACCGAGGACGTCGAGAAGAAGCTCCCCGAGTTCCGCGAGGCCTCCCCGCTGTTCGGCGACTACCTTGCGTGGGGCATGACCAGCTGCACCGACTGGCCTGTCGACGGCCAGGCCGACCACCCGGACGTGGGCGCCGACGGCGCGCCGCCCATCATCGTCATCGGCAACACCGGCGACCCCGCCACGCCGTACGCGGGCGCACGCGAGATGGCGCGGGCCCTCGGCGAGGACGTCGGCGTCGAGCTGACGTACAAGGGGCAGGGGCACGGGGCGTACGACAGCAAGGACCCGTGCGTACGGAAGAACGTGGACGGCTACCTGCTGGACGGGACGGTCCCGAAGAGCGGAACGGTCTGCTCCTGAGATTGGGTCACTGTCAGTGGCCCCGCCTACTATGGCTTGACTGTCTTACAAGGGGGGGAAGCGCGCTATGCAGCGTTTCGTACGGTCCGTGGCCCTGGCCGCCGTCGGCGTGCTGACGGCGGGGCTCGCCGTCGGCTGCGGCGGCTCGTCCGACGACGGGGAGGACGACGCGAAGAACCCGTCGGCGTCCGCCCCGGACCCGGGGCCGAAGCCCGACCCCTCCTCCACCCTGCCCGCCTCGCTCACCTCGCAGAAGCTGGACTGGGACCGCTGCGAGGCGCCCGAAGGCGGGACGGCGCCGGGCTCGGGATGGCAGTGCGCGACGCTGAAGGTCCCGGTGGACTATGCCGAGCCGGACGGCGACACGATGGGCGTCGCCCTGATCCGCGGGCGTACCACCGGCGAGGGCAAGCGCATCGGCTCCCTGCTGTTCAACTTCGGCGGCCCCGGCGGCTCGGGCGTCTCCGGTCTGCCCTCCTTCGCCGACATGTACGGCTCGCTGCGCGAGCGGTATGACCTGGTGAGCTTCGACCCGCGCGGGGTGGCGGCCAGTGAGGGCGTGCGGTGCCGCGACGACAGGGCGACGCAGGCCGCGGAGCAGAAGGTCGACCTCACGCCGGACACCGCGGCCGAGGAGAAGACGTACTTCGAGGACGCCGCGGACTTCGGCGCCGGCTGTGCGCGCGGTGCGAAGAAGGTCATCGGGCATGTGTCGACGGTCGAGGCCGCCCGCGACATGGACCTCATGCGTCAGGTCCTCGGCGACGAGAAGCTGCACTACATGGGCGTGTCGTACGGAACCGAGCTCGGTGGTACGTACGCGCACCTGTTCCCCAAGCGCGTCGGCCGCCTCGCGTTCGACGCGGTGGTGGACCCGAGCGCGGACTCCGTGGGCCACGCCAAGAACCAGGCGAGGGGCTTCCAGCGCGCCCTCGACAACTACTTCAGGTCCCGCGGCCAGGACCCCGAGAAGGGCACGGCGAAGATCGCGAAGCTCTTCGAGAAGCTCGACGCCGAGCCGATGCGTGCCTCCGGCAGCAGGAAGCTGACGGAGTCGCTGGCCGGCACCGGCATCCTGGTCACGCTCTACAGCAAGCAGACCTGGCCCACGCTGACCCGCGCCCTCGATGACGCCGACAAGGGCGACGGTTCGTCGCTGCTCCAGCTCGCCGACGCGTACAACGAACGCGACCCCTCCGGGCGGTACAGCACGCAGAGCCACTCGCAGCGGGCCATCTCCTGCCGCGACGCCAAGGCGCGGACGACTCCCGCCCAGGCGAAGAAGCGCCTCGGCGAGTTCCGGGACATCTCACCGGTCTTCGGGGAGTTCCTGGGCTGGGACACGGCCGGCTGGTGCTACGAATGGCCGGTGGCGGGGCTGCACGACTCCCCCGAGGTGAGCGCCCCGGGCGCCGCCCCGATCCTGGTCGTCGGCAACACCGGTGACCCCGCCACCCCCTACGAGGGCGCCCGCAAGATGGCGGACGAGCTGGGCAAGGGCGTCGGCATCCATGTGACCTGGAAGGGCGAGGGCCACGGGGCGTACGGCAACGGCAGCGACTGCGTGGACGACACGGTCGACGACTACCTCCTCAACGGCAAGGCCCCGAAGGACGGCAAGGTCTGCGAGTCGTGAACGCGAGGAGGGGCCCCGCACCGTCAGGTGCGGGGCCCCTCCTGTGCCACGTTCAGTTACCTGTGCCGCGTCCAGTCAGTAGATCGGCTTCTCGGGCTCGATCTGGTTGACCCAGCCGATCACGCCGCCGCCCACGTGGACCGCGTCCGCGAAGCCCGCGGACTTCAGCACGGCGAGGACTTCCGCACTGCGGACACCCGTCTTGCAATGCAAGACGATCTTCTTGTCCTGCGGAAGGCTGCCGAGCGCGGACCCCATGAGGAACTCGTCCTTCGGGATCAGCTTGGCACCGGGGATGGAGACGATCTCGTACTCGTTGATCTCCCGGACATCGATGATCTCGATGTTCTCGCCGTCGTCGATCCACTCCTTGAGCTGCTTGGGAGTGATCGTCGAACCGGCCGCCGCCTCCTGGGCCTCCTCGGAGACGACGCCGCAGAAGGCCTCGTAGTCGATGAGTTCGGTGACGGTGGGGTTCTCGCCGCAGACCGCGCAGTCGGGGTCCTTGCGGACCTTGACCTGGCGGTACTGCATCTCCAGGGCGTCGTAGATCATCAGGCGGCCGACGAGCGGCTCGCCGATGCCCGCGAGGAGCTTGATGGCCTCGTTGACCTGGATGGAGCCGACCGACGCGCAGAGCACGCCGAGGACGCCGCCCTCGGCGCAGGACGGGACCATGCCGGGCGGCGGGGGCTCCGGGTACAGGCAGCGGTAGCACGGCCCGTGCTCGCTCCAGAAGACGGAGGCCTGGCCGTCGAAGCGGTAGATCGAGCCCCAGACGTACGGCTTGTTGAGCAGCACGCACGCGTCGTTGACCAGGTAGCGCGTGGCGAAGTTGTCCGTGCCGTCGACGATCAGGTCGTACTGGCTGAAGATGTCCATCACGTTCTCGGCCTCGAGCCGCTCTTCGTGGAGGATCACGTTCACGTACGGGTTGATGCCGAGGACCGAGTCCTTGGCGGACGCCGCCTTGGAGCGGCCGATGTCCGCCTGGCTGTGGATGATCTGGCGCTGCAGATTGGACTCGTCGACCTCGTCGAACTCGACGATGCCGAGCGTGCCCACACCGGCCGCGGCCAGGTACATCAGCGCCGGCGACCCGAGGCCACCGGCGCCGACACACAGCACCTTGGCGTTCTTCAGCCGCTTCTGCCCGTCCATCCCGACGTCGGGGATGATCAGGTGGCGGGAGTACCTGCGGACCTCGTCGACGGTGAGCTCAGAGGCTGGCTCGACCAGGGGTGGCAGCGACACGGGGACTCCGTTGGTCGGTTGTGCGGAACGGTTGTTCTGCACGTAACACTGCCACGCCCTTCTTCATTCCGAGATACCTGTTCCGATACGCGAGACGATCTCGTCCCAGTAGCCGGGCAGGGACTGCCAGGGGTCGTTCCGGCCGTCCCCGTCGACACGGTCGGTGAAGTAGATCGTCGAGGCACCCTGCCAGCGCGCGATGCGCAGTGCCTCCTCCAGGTGTCCGCGCGGCATGCCGTGCACGAAGTGGCAGAACCGCTCGGGCGGATACTCGGCCGTCCACTCGGCCACCTGCGACCAGCGGTAATCGCTCCAGGGCCCGGTGAAGGTCACCAACTGGTCGCCCGTCTCGGCGTATCCGGGATACGGATGCGTCCCGTGGCCGAGCACGATGTGCGCGTCGTCGACCAGCGTCCGCAGCGTGGCGACGGTCCGCCGCACCTCCGGAAGCCCGGCGCGCTCGGTGGGGCAGCGGTCGAGCGAGTAACCGTCCACCCGGTACCAGTCGAGGTAGCGGTGGGCGTCGGAGACGAGCTCCCCGAAGCCGCGGGCGCCGTACCTCAGGTCGAGGTGGCCGAGCACCCGGATGCCCGCGTTCCGCAGGCGGCCCGCCGCTTCCAGGCAGTGCGGATCGGGCCGCTCACCCGGGCCGTTGGCGACATTCAGGACAACCCACTTCACCGGGGTGCCCGGCCGGGTCAGCTCCGACCATTCGACGGGGGCGACGAGGGGGTGCGCGAAGCCCGGGATGCCGAATCCCACGCGGATGTCGGTGCGGGCGGCGCTCGTGGCGGTCCTGGTCAGATGCGGCATGCGGCCTCCATCCAGATGTCGGCGAGTGACTCCTCCAGGTTGATGCGGGGCCGCCAGCCGAGCCGGTCGCGGGCGGTGCGCACATCGGCCTGCTGCCAGCTTCCGCAGCCGTCCGGGTACGGGTACACGGCGGGGCCGCCGTGGTCCGGCTCGCTTCGGGGGTGGCCGATGACGGCCCGTACGGGCACCTGGTCGAGTTCGTGCAGGGCTCCGCCGTACCCCGCGACGCGGGCGAGCACGGCGGCCGCCTCGCGCAGCCGTACGGCACGGCCCGCGCCGATGTTCACGACGCCCTGCGCGGCGGAGAGCGAGGCCGCGTGCACGGCCCTCGCCACGTCGCGTACGTCGACGAAGTCCCGCTGCACACCGAGGCCGCCCAGCTTGAGCTCGCCGTCCCCGGACTGCATCGCCCGGCGCATGGCCTCGGCGAGCCGCCCGAGCGGCGAGCCCGCGGGCGTGCCGGGCCCCGCGGGCGAGAACACCCGCAGGACGACGGCGTCGAGCCCGGAGCCGAGCACCAGCTCGGTGGCGGCCAGCTTGCTGACGCCGTACGGCCCGCCGGGCCTCGGCACCGCGTCCTCCGCGGTCGACGACCCCGGCTGGCTCGGGCCGTACTCGGCGCCGCAGCCCAGCTGCACCAGCCGTGCCCCGCAGCCGCTGCGCCGCAGGGCCTCGCAGATGGTGGCGACGGCGACGGTGTTGTGCCTGGTCAGCTCGCGGGCACCGCCCCGGGTCGCGCCGGCGCAGTTGATCACTACGCCCGGGTGGACGGCGTTCAGGAACCGGGTGAGCGCACCTGGGCTGCCGCTGGCGAGGTCGAACCGTACGTCCGAGTCGTCGCCGCGGCCGAGCGCCGTGAGCTGCACCGCCGGGTCGGCGAGCAGCCGGTCGGCGACGAAGCGGCCGAGGTATCCATTGGCTCCGATCAGCAGCACTCTCATCGGGCGCCTCCCGGGGTGGCCGCTCGCGGGCGGAGGCGACTGCGGGTGGTCATCTGGCTTTCTCCTTCGGGATGGTGCCGTGGATCACGGGGTAAGGGGCCCGCGGTGTCGGCCCCGCGGGAGTTGTCGTGGCCGGTGGGCCGGCTCACGGCGCGATGCCGGAGCGTGCGTGGGCCGAGGCCAGGGTCAGGGTTCTCGCCGCGTGGGCCAGCAGGACGAGGGCGGCGGCACCGCACGCGGCGGCCGGTACGACGCCGGGTCCCCAGGAGTCGACGGCGGCGGTGACGGGCTCGGCCAGGACGTCGCAGCCGGGCAGCCGGCCCGCGAACACCAGGGCGAGCGCGGTGACTTCGCAGGCGCCCGCCGCCGCGAGGAGCAGGGCCGGGGCGCGGTGGAAGCCGTGCACGGCGAGCAGGCGCGCGAGGAACAGCAGCGCGCCGAGCGCCCCGGCCCCGGCGAGCCCCGGGCGGGATTCGCCGAGCACCGCCCAGGCCGCCGCGAGCAGCCCCGCGAGCGCGCCGAGGAACAGCGTGACCACGCCGAACAGCAACGGGCGTACGGAGGCGGTGAACTCGTCGAGGCCGCGGCTGGCGCGGAGCCGCCGTCCGGCCCGTACGGCGAAGAGCCGGGCGCACCAGGCCGCGGGCGCGACGGCGCATGTCAGGGCGAGGACCGGCGCGACGGCGGGCGGCTCCCAGAGGTCACGGAGCCCGTCGGGACCGCCTGAGAGGGCGCCACGGAGCAGTGCGTCGCCGAGCAGTCCGTACGCGATGAGCCAGCACGCCCACACGCGTGTGGGCGTGACGAACCGACGCGGCCACGCGCGCGTGGCCGACGCCCGGCGGGTGGTGACGCGCAGCGGTCCGCGCCGCAGGGCGCACCGCAGCGCCAGGGTCACGGCGAGCGCGCCGCCGAGCACCACCGCGAGCCGGGCGGCGCCCTCGCCCACCCGCGGCGCGGCCACCGTCGCCGCGCATGCCGCGCCGCCGGGCAGCAGTGCGAGAAGGGCCCATCCGCGCGCCGCTTCCGGCCCATGGCGTACGTCGGCTCCGGCGCCGGAAGGGGCGGCTTCTGTGTCGTCGTCGCGGGGCACGCGCGCGTACATCTCCTCGGCCAGCGAGAACACGTCCCGGTGGCGGTAGCGCGCGGCAGCCCGGTCACTCAGGCCGCGCGCCTCCAGGCCGGCCGCGATCTCCAGCGGGTCGACGGCGCGTGCGCACAGCTCGTGGTGCTGGTGCATGAGCGCCTTCACGGGGTCGGCGGCACCGCGGCGCGGGGCCTTGCCGGGACTCCCGGCGCGCCGCCCGGCGTCCGGGGAACCCGGCGCCTGCGAGACCCCCGCCGGGGGCCGCCGTGCGTCGACCGCGCCGCCCGTACCCTCCGGGCCCGTCATACGGTCGCCCCCTTCAACTGCTCGCGCTCGTCGTCCTCCCGCTCGGCCCAGCTGGGCACCCCGGCCGGTTCCGGGGCGGACGCCGAGCTCGCCCAGCGGCCCGGCACGTGGGCCTCCGCCGGGTTGGCGAAGGGCACCGGCTCGCCCGTCTCGTCCACGGCGTCACGGCGCACCGGGCAGTGCGAGACGATCTCCAGGTAAATGCCGCGAAATGCCGCGACGTTCTGCTCGACGGTGAAGAGTTCGAGGGCGCGCGCCCGCGCAGCCGCGCCCAGGCGTTCGCGCCGCGCGGGGTCGCGCAGGAGCGCCACGCACGCCTCCGCGAGCGCCCGCGGGTTGCGCGGGGGCACGACGAGTCCCGTACCTCCGATGACCTCCACGACCGCGCCGACGTCCGTGGAGACAGTCGCGCGCCCGCAGAACATGGCCTCGACCAGGCTGATCGGGAAGCCCTCGACGACGCTGGAGAGCACCACCACACCGCCCGCGGCGTACGCGTCGGCGAGGTCGGGCACCTCGGGTCCGCCGATCTCCTCGAAGGAGACGGGGTTGTCGCCGACGGCATGCGCGCCGTCCGCCTCGTCGGGGAAGAGCTGTGCGGCAAGCGCCCGGCACTGCGCGAGGTACTCCTCGGCCTCGCGGCCCTCGGCCGGCGCCCCGACGATCCGCAGGCGCGCCCCGGGCTCCGCCGCGCGGACCTCGGCGAAGGCGTGGAGCAGCGAGATCAGGTCCTTGGCGGGCTCGACGCGGCCGACCCAGAGCAGCGGGCCGGGGCCGGCGGCAAGGTCGTCGTAGCCCCGCTCGCCGATCTCGGCGAAGCGGTCGGCCGCCATGCCGGGGTGGACCGTGCGCAGCTTGGCCCGGTCGGCGCCGCACCGCTCCTGCCAGCGCCGGACGTGCGTGTTGCCCGGGGTGATGAGCGCGGCCTCGCGGTACACCTCGGCGGCGAGGCGGCCGTGGAAGGAGGCGAGCAGGGCCCGCGCCGGTGCGCCCAGGTCCGTCCCGCCCGCGGCGAGGTAGTGCGCGCGCAGTTGCACGCCGTACTCGGTCACGAGGAGCGGCACTCCCGCGAAGTGCTTGGCGAGGAGGCCGGGCAGCGCCGCCGGGCCGCCCGCCGTGGCGTGGCAGAGGTCGGCCGAGCCGAGCGCTTCGTCCTCGTACCAGTCGAGGGAAAGCGGCCGGAGCGCCCGCTCCATGTGCCCGGCGGCGGCGAGCAGGTCGGGCACGCGGGCGGCGCGGGCGGTCCGCAGTGCGCCGGGCGCACGGCAGGCGCGCTCCAGCGCGCGCACGGCCACCTCGGAGCGCAGGGCGTCTACCAGGCCGCCCTGCGTACGGGCCAGCTCGGCGAGCCCGTACAGCGCGTTGCTGAAACGGTCCGCCATGTCGTCGGAGCCACCGGAGCCGGAGCCTGCGCCGGGGCCCGTGCCCGAAGCGGAGCCCGCCCCGGAAGCGGAGCCCGAGCCGGAAGCGGAGCCCGAGCCCGAACGGGAGCCGGAGCCCGGGTCGTCGCCGCGGCACACCACGTCCGCCAGCTCCGAGAAGCACTCCAGGAAGCGCCGCCGCGCCCTGCGCCCCCGCCCGCCCCGCGGACCGGCCCCATGGAGCGCCCGGTCGTCGGCGGTCCAGAGCGGTGCCGTCCGCACCCGGGCGACGTTGGGCGGCAGTTCGACGCGCCCCCGCGCCTCCTGGCGCTCGCTGCGGCTGAGCGCGTAAACGTCGAACTCGTGCTGTTCGAGACCGCGTACGAGCCGGTCGGACCAGAGCCTTGCCTCACCACTCAGATACGGATAGCCACCCTCCGTAAGCAGCGCGACGCGCACGAGTGCACCCCCGATCTCCCGTTTGGGGAGCCGCCGTTGGTCCGGCGGCTCGCAGCGGGACGAACGTATGCGGTCATGGCGGTGGCGCGACGGACGGTTGTCCATCGCGCCACCAAAAGGGGTGAACGGTCGTAACTTTCTCGGGCCGGTAGCGTTCCGTCGCGCTATAACCCCTTCAGAGCCCGTTTTCGCTACGGAGAGTCAGGCTGCGGCCAGCTCCTCGCGGGCCTTGCGCCGCCGGGCCGCCGCATCGGGATCGAGCGCGGGCACGGCCGCGAGCAGCCGTTTCGTGTACGGGTCCTGGGGCGAGCCGTAGACCTCGTCCACGGTCCCCTGCTCGACGATCCGGCCGCCCCGCATCACCGCGACCCGGTCGCTGACCTGCCGTACGACGGCGAGGTCGTGCGCCACGAAGACCAGTGCGAGCCCCAGTTCGGCCTGGAGCTCGGCCAGGAGCGCGGTCACCTGCGCCTGTGTCGTCACGTCGAGCGCCGACACCGGCTCGTCGCACACGATGAGCCGCGGCTCGGCGGCCAGCGCCCGCGCGATGCCGACGCGCTGCCGCTGCCCGCCGCTGAACTCGTGCGGGTAGCGGCCGTAATACTCCGGTCGGAGCCCGACGCGCTCAAGTAGTTCACGCACTCTCCCCCGTACGAAGGAGTCGTCCTCGCCGCGCGCCCGCAGCGGGTCGGCGATGGACTCGCCGATGGAGCGCCGCGGGTTGAGCGAGGACACCGGGTCCTGGAACACCATCTGCGCATCGGGCCGCACCCGGCCGCCGGGCTCCCGCGCGCCCCCGTGGCGCAGCCGCCCGGCGCTCGGCTCCAGGAGCCCGACGAGCATGCGGCCCAGCGTGGTCTTGCCGCTGCCGCTCTCGCCGACGATGCCGAGGGTCTCCCCGCCGCGGACGGTGAGCGAGACCCCGTCGACCGCGGTGACCAGCCGCTTGCCGCGCCCGAACTCCCGGCGCAGACCCGTGGCTTCGAGCACCACGTCACCGGCCTCGCGCGTGGAGGCCGCGCGCGGCGCGTCCACCCGCGGCACGGCCCCGAGCAGCTCCTTGGTGTACGCCTCGCGGGGCCCGGCGAGGACGTCCCGTACCGTCCCGCGCTCCACCGCTCGCCCGTCCCGCATGACCAGGACCTCGTCGGCGCTCTCCGCCGCGACGCCCACGTCGTGCGTGACCAGGAGCAGCCCCATGCCGGTCTCCCGCCGCAGCGCGTGCAGCAGGTCGAGGATCTGGGCCTGCACGGTGACGTCGAGCGCCGTGGTCGGCTCGTCGGCGACAAGGAGGGCGGGTTCGCAGGCAAGGGCCATGGCGATCAGGGTGCGCTGGCGCATGCCGCCGCTGAACTCGTGCGGGCGCGAGCGCGAGCGGCGACCGGCGTCGGGGATGCCGACCCGGTCGAGCACCTCCACGGCACGCGCGCGTGCCGCACGCCGGGACGCCCCGGTGTGCACCCGGTACACCTCGGCGATCTGGTCGCCCACCGCGTAGTAAGGGTCGAGGGAGGAGAGCGGGTCCTGGAAGACCATCGCGGCCCGGCCGCCGCGCAGCCGCCGCAGCTCCGCCTCCGACGCCTCGTGCACATCGACGCCGTCGACGAGCACCGATCCGCCGACGCGCGCGCCGGTGCCCCGGTGGAGCCCGAGCAGCGCCGAGGCCACGGAGGACTTGCCGGACCCCGACTCGCCGACGAGGGCGAGCGCGGCGCCCGCCTCCAGGGAGAAGGAGAGGCCGTCGACGGCGCGTATCTCCGACCCGGCCCGCCCGAACCCCACGCTGAGGTCATCGACTTCGACGAGGCTCATGACAGGGCCACCCTTCGGTCGGCCACCGCGTACAGGACGTCCGCGACGGCATTGGCGAGCACCACGAAGAAGCCGGTGACCATGACCATCCCGACGACCACCGGCAGGTCGACGACCTTGACCGCGTGCACGAGTTCACGCCCGATGCCCGGCAGGCCGAACAGTGTCTCGCTCAGCACGGCGCCCCCGAACATCGATCCGAAGTCGTTGGCGGTCAGGGCGATGACGGGCGCGACCGCGCCGCGCAGCGCGTGCCTGCCGATGATGGAGCGCTCCCCGACGCCGTATGCGCGAAAGGTCCGCACATGGTCGTCGGCGAGGGTCTCCAGCATCGAGGAGCGGGTCAGCCGCGCGTACTTGGCGGCCTCGATCAGGGCGAGCGAGAGCCAGGGCAGGAGCAGGTTCCAGGCCCACTGCGTCGGGTCGTCGCCGAAGTCGACGTAACTCGGGAAGGGCAGCCACTGGAGCTGTCCGCAGACCACGATCATGAGCAGCAGTCCGATCACGAAGACGGGCGTGGCGGTGCCCGCAAGCGTGACGGCGGTGAGGACCCGCTCGCTGAGCCTGCCGCGCCGCCAGGCGGAGAGCACGCCGGTGCCCACGCCGAGGAGCAGCCACATCACCATGGCGCCGAGCGCGAGGGACGCGGTGACCGGCAGCTTCGCGATGATCAGCGCGGTGACCTGCTGGTCGCTCTGGTAGGAGACGCCGAGGCAGGGGGCGCCGCAGTGCTCCACGCCGGTGCCGGTGGAGTAGTCGTGGCCGACGAGGAGGCCCTTGAGGAACTCCAGGTAGCGCAGGTACAGCGGGTCGTTCAGCCGGAGCTGTTCGGCGACCTGCTGGACCTGGCCGGGAGAGCAGCGCGGGCCGCAGGTGATCTGGGCGACGTTGCCGGGGGCGGCGTAGAACACCACGTAGATGACGACGGATATGGCGAGCAGGGTGACGACGGCACCGATCAGGCGTCGCAGCACGAAGCCACCGAATCCGCCGAATCCGCCGAACCCGGAGAGGGAGCGTACGGCGAGTCTCCTCATGCCCGCGCCTCCCGCCTGCGGCCCGTCCCGATCCGCAGCCGGGACGCGGCCCGCGGGTCGAGCGCCGTGCGAATGCCGTCCCCGAGGACGGTGAGGGCCAGCACGGTCACGAACAGCGCGCCTGCCGGGTACAGCAGGTACTGCGGCGCCGCCTGGTACCAGACGTCGGCGGCCGTGAGCATCTGTCCCCACGAGGCGGTCGGCGGCTTCACGCCGACACCCAGGAACGACAGCGCGGCCTCGACCGTTATGTTCACGGGGATGAGCAGCGCGGCGTAGGTGATGACGGGCGCGGCGAGGGCGGGCAGCAGCTCGCGCCGGGCGATCTGTGCGGAGCTCCAGCCGCTGAGCCGCGCCGCGGCCACATGGTCGAGCTCCTTGAGCGTCACCGTCCGGGCGCGCACGATCCTGGCCACGTTGCCCCAGGCGACGAGGCCGATGACGAGGGCGACGAGCACGGGCCGCGGGAAGCCGCTCGGCACGATGGCGAGCAGCGCGAGCGCGAGGACCATCAGCGGCAGGGCCACGATGACGTCGGTGGCCCGGCTGAGCACCTGGTCGAGCCGGCGGCCGCCGAACCCGGCGGCGATGCCGACCGCGACGCCGATGAACACCTGCACGACGGTCGCGGCGAGCGCGACGCCGAGCGAGACGCGCGCCCCGTGGACCAGGCGCGCGAAGAGGTCACGCCCGGTCTGCGGCTCCACGCCGAGCCAGTGCTCGCCGCTCATCCCGCCGAGCGGCCCGACCGGCACACCGCCCCGCGCCGAGTCGATGAGGTCCGGGTGGTACGTGGTCGGGTCCTGCCCCTCCAGGGCCGTGAGCAGCGGCGCGGCGAGCGCCACGAGGACGAGCAGCGCGACGACGGCCGCCGCGCCGAGGGCGGCGCGCTGCCCGCGCAGTCGCCGCCAGAAGCCGGTGCCGGGCCCGGTCGTCACTTGCTCTCCACTGCGACCTGGGAGACGTCGAGGACGCCGGTCCAGTCGCTGATCACGATGTTCTTGACGTCCTTGCCGTACAGACGCTTGTAGACCGGGTGGAAGAGCGGCACGGTCAGGGCGCGTTCGCCGATCTTCTTGTCCAGGGCGCCCCAGCGCTCGGCGGCCGCGTCCAGGTCGGTCAGCTCGTTGATCGCGTCGATCTCCTTGTTGACCGCCTTGTCGTCGAGGAAGCCGGTGTTGAAGTTGGCGCCGTCCCGCACGATCTGCCGGCCGTCGAAGATCGGGGCGAGGAAGGGGCCGCCGGAGGGCCAGTCGGCGCCCCAGTGGGCGAGGAAGAGGCCGGGCTCGTCCTCGGCGCTGTGGATCTTGTCGCTGTAGTCGTTCTCCTCCAGGCCCCGCAGCTCGACGGTGATGCCCGCCTTCTTGAGCGCGTCCTGGATCGCGGTCGCGATCTCGGGGCTGGTCTCGAAGTCCTTGGCGTTGGAGTGGGTGAGCGTGATCGTCAGGCCGTCCTTGTGACCGGCCTTCCTCAGCAGTTCCCTGGCCTTCTTCGGGTTGCCCGAGGCGCCCGCCGGGAAGTGGTCGTACTTCGTGTATCCGAAGGACTTCTGGTTCGGCAGGTAGGTGGTCGCGGGCTCGGCGAGCGAGGAGCCGCCCGCGGCGTTGACCACCGAGGAGCGGTCGACCGCGTACGCGATGGCCTGGCGCACCCTGGGGTCGTCGAAGGGCTTCACCTTCGGGTTGAAGGCGAGGTAGTTCGTGTAGCCGAAGTGTCCGGTGCCGACGTGCGAGGCCAGCTCCTTGTCGCCGGTGACCTTGGCGAGTTCGGCGGGGCCGAGGTTGGTGTCGGTGGTGACGGCGGCGGCGTCCGCGCCCCGGCCCGCGGAGAGCCGCTGGTTGATGACGGACGAGTCGAGCCCGGAGCGCACGTCGATCCGGTCCGGGTAGGCCTTGCGCTCGGCATCGGTCCCGGCCGACCAGTGCGGATTGCGCTCCAGGCGGAGCCGCTCCCCGTCGTTCTGGTTCTCGACGACCTTGTAGGGCCCGGAGGAGAGCGGGTGCTCCTCGTACTTGGTGCCCTTGTCCTTGGCCTTCGGGACGGGCGTGAACTGCGTCTGGGTCGCCAGGTAGGGGAACTCGCCCTCGGGCTTGTTCAGATGGAAGACGATGGTCCGCTCGTCCGGCGTCTCGATCGAGGCGAGCCCCTTACCGCTCTTGTCCTCGTACGGGCCCTCGTACCGGTCGCCGCCGATGAGCCAGTCCCTCAAGTAGGGCGCGCCGCCGCTGAGTTCGGCCGCGAAGGACCGCTCGATGCCGTACTTGACGTCCGCGGAGGTGATCGGCGTCCCGTCCTCGTATTTGAGGCCCTTCTTCAGGGTGTACGTCCACACGGTGGCGTTCTTGCTCGGCCTGCCCAGGTCGGTGGCGAGGTCCGGCACGACCTCCGCGCCCTTCGCGCCGTCCTCGCGGTTACGGGTGGTCAGCGTGCGGAAGACGAGGCTCGGCACGTTGCCGCCGCCGGAGGTGTACAGCCGCGCCGGGTCGAAGTCGGTCTGCGGGTCCCTGTTGAGGACGGTGAGCGTGCCGCCCTCGGCGGGCTTGCCGTCGCCGCCGCTCCCGGTGTCGTTGCCCTGCGGGCCCGCGCAGGCCGCGGCGCCCGCGGCCAGGACCAGGCTGACGGATGCCGCTGCCACGCGGCGGGCTGTGACGGACGATCGACGCATCGGAAAAAGGCCTCTCGGAAAAGGAACGCCGCGCTAAGGCGGCGTGAAAAAGGGGAAATGAGCGGAGCTCACCCCGGGAGAGGCGGAAAGAGGCAGCGTTGAACGCGGCCACACGACCTGGGTCGGGCCTGGTTCCAGAAAGGACTTGGTACTGGAAAGAGCGACGCACTCGCCGGGGCGGGCGTCAGCAACAGTGAATGTCGGCCACGCAGAGCGCGGTCACGCCGAGCAGCGCCAGCTCGATGGCGGCGCTCGCAGGGGCGTGACGGTTCGACATGCGGGAAAATATGAACGACTTCGCGGCGGTTGTCAAAGCGGACGCCGGAGCGGCCGCCCCGGCGGGGCTCAACTGTTGGGAAAAGCCCAGGGGTTGGCCTTGCACTTGATGCCGTCGTGGTCGAGGAACTTGGTCTGCTGCTGCATGACGGGCGCGAGATCGCCGCTCTTGGTGCAGTCCGTGTGATTGAAACCCAGCCGGTGGCCGACCTCGTGATTGATCAGCATCTGGCGGTACGGAAAGATGTCGTCGCCATACGTCTTCGCGCCCCGCGCCCAGCGATAGGCGTTGATCATCACGCGTTCCGTCGCCGCGGAATCGCAGGAGACATTGTCCTGAGTGGTGTCGAGTCCCGATTTCGCGCACCAGGTCGCGGTCGTTCCCGGGCTCGCCAGGGTGATGACGAAATCGGGTTTCCCCGACGAGATCCGCTCGAAGGTACGGGCGCCCCCGTGGGCCCAGCTCCGCTCGTCGTTCAGGGTTTTCTGCACGGCGTCGGCGAAGAGCGAACCGTCGAGGCCGAGCCCCTTCTCCACGTCGACGCGGTACCGGTACCGCTGCCCCTTTCCGGGGGCCTTCTGGAATCCGGGCGCGACCTCGAAGTCGCCGGACGCCTTCAGCTTCGCTTCCAGCGGGTACTTCTCGTCCATTTTCTGCTTGTACGTGACCGGGGGCGCGTCCGGCGCCTTGGCCGGCTTCTTCCGCTCGTCCGAACGGGACGCGGGGTCCTCGGTGTCACGGTCACCGCCGCCCTTGGCGGCCCGGGGCCGGCTGTCGGCCCTGTCGCCGCCGCCGACGACCTGGCCGGCCACGACGACCGCGATCACGGCGGTCACCGCGGCGGCCGCGAAGCCCGCGTAGGCGCGGCGGCTCCGCCTGCCCTTCCCGCCCTTCCCGCCGTTCTCGTCGCTGCCGTCACCGAGATCGCCGTCACCGGCGAAGAGCGCGTCGGGCTCATCCCGCGGCTCGACGTCGTCCCACGCCGTGACGGAGGCGTACGGGTCGCGGGGCGGCGGCGGCCCGAGCGGCCCCCGCGTCCCCGTGTCTCCCTCGGGGAAGGCGGCCACGTAGTCCTGGCGGGGGCCCTGGCCGCGGCGCCCCGGCCCTGCGGGCGGCGGCGCCTGAGCGGGCCCCCCGCGCGGCTGGGCCCCGATACCGCCGACCTCGCCCCAGCCGCCACCGGTCTCCCGCTGCTCCGGGTGCCCGCCGCGGGCCTGCGGCACGCCGTGCGGAGGGGTGCCGTACGAAGAGGCGGGGGTGCCGTGCGCGGGCGTCTCCTCTGCCGCCTGCGCGCGCCTGCGGCGGCCCGGGCCGGGGCCCGCCTGCGGGCCCACGCGCTGCGGCGGGGGCGCACCAGAGGTGCTCGTGTTGTCAGTCGTGTCTGCCGGACCCCGGCGGCTGTGCCGTCCCACGTGCCGCCTCAGCTCCTTGATTCCGTGCGCGAGGTTGATTCCGTGCGCGAGCCGCTCGGCCCGGCGGTGTCGTCGGTGTCCTTGGTGTCGCTGGTGTCGTCGGTGTCGCTGGTGTAGCTGGTGCCGTTGGTGTCGGCCAGCAGTTCGCGGAAGGCCGTGGCCACCGTCTGCGGGTCCTCCATCATCGCCACGTGGCCCGCGTCCGGCAGCGTGAGCAGCCGCGAGTCGCGGAATGCGGCCGCCGCCCTGCGTGCCATGCGGTACGAGACAAGCAGGTCGCGCCCTCCGTAGACGAGCAGGGTCGGTGCGAGCACCCGCTCGGCCTGCCGCCACAGTCCGTGCTGGCCGCCCAGCGTGTACGCGTTGACGATGCCGCGCGCCGAGCGGGTCATCGCGTCCCAAAAATAGGGGAGCTGAAGCCTGCGCTCCATCTCCCGCACCGCCGCGTCGAAACCTTCCTGCGTCACCTTGCCCGGATCGCCGTAACAGAGCCCCATCACGCCGCGCACCCGCTGCTCGGCCGTCCACTCCCGGGTGAGCCGCGTGAAGAGCGCCGCGACGCCCGGCAGCGCGAGCAGCCCGGTGGGCACCGCCGCGCGCTGCACGCGCAGCTCCGGAAGCGCGGGCGAGACGAGCGTCAGCGTACGGACGAGGTCGGGGCGGACCGCGGCGACGCGGGTGGTGATGGAGCCGCCCAGGGAGTTCCCGACGAGGTGGACGGGACCGCGCGAGCGGGCGTCGAGATAGCGGATGACCGCGCGCGCGTGCCCGGTGACGGAGTAGTCGCCGTCGTCCGGTGGCGGCGAGTCCCCGAATCCCGGCAGGTCGATCGCCTCGCAGTCGACCACGTCCTCGAGGAGCGGCATCAGGGCCGACCAGTTCTGCGAGGAGCCGCCGAGTCCGTGCACGTACAGCGCGGGTTCGAGACCGGGACGGACCGAGGGCCGGGAACGCACCGTCAGCGAGAGCCCGGGAAGACCGACGGAGTCGAGCCGCTCACCGTCCGCGACCGCCACGGTGCCCGGCTTGGGCGACGCCGTGGTGGCCAGCAGATTCGGCAGATCGGTCGAAGACATGCGGCAATGTTACGAGACGATCACGCGGTAGTTCACGTGTTCGCCGTCACAGATTGCGCATGGACCGCGTAGCGCCCCGCTTGCGCATGGACCGCGTAGCGCCCCACCCGGGTTGCTCCTACGCTCAGAGAAAGCGGGCGAAAGGCTCATGCGAAGCGGGCGAGGAGGGCACTCGCACCACGAAAGGGCCAGCGAGCACCGCAAGGGAAGAGAGCCACTGATGAGTGTCGACCCGACCGATCCCGAGACCTCCGAGACGGAAGAGAGCACCCCCGCCGAGGCCGCCGTGGAGGCGCCCGAGGCGGACACCGCCGAACAGCACACCGACCTGGCGCCGACCTCGGACGACTCCCTGACGGACGTGGACCCGAGCGCGGCCAACGAGGCCGATATCGCCGAACAGGCCCGCGTCGTCACCATCGACGAGGACGACTACCGCTGAGGCAGACCTGACCGCATTTGCCCCGCTGTATATGGATTCAGCGGCCATCCGGTCCGTGAAATTCTGCGCCCGCACCGCACACATCACAGTTACCGAAAAGTACGATGGCGACGCGGCGCTCACCGCAACATGGACGATTTGGGAGGCGGCGTGACAGCCATCGAGCAGACAGAGGCGGCCCGTCCACGGGGCACCCGCCTGCCGCGACGGGCCCGGCGCAACCAGCTTCTCGGGGCGGCGCAGGAAGTTTTCGTCGCACAGGGTTACCACGCGGCCGCTATGGACGACATCGCCGAGCGTGCCGGAGTCAGCAAGCCGGTGCTCTACCAGCACTTCCCGGGCAAGCTCGACCTCTACCTCGCCCTGCTCGACCAGCACTGCGAGTCACTTCTCCAGTCGGTGCGCACGGCCCTGGCGTCCACCACGGACAACAAGCTGCGCGTCGCCGCCACCATGGACGCCTACTTCGCGTACGTGGAGGACGAGGGCGGCGCCTTCCGTCTGGTCTTCGAGTCGGACCTGACGAACGAGGCCGCGGTGCGCCAGCGCGTCGACCGCGTGACCCTCCAGTGCGCCGAGGCGATCTGCGAGGTCATCGCCGAGGACACCGGCCTGCCCCGGGACGAGGCGATGCTCCTCGCCGTGGGCCTCGGCGGTTACTCCCAGGTGGTCGCGCGGTACTGGCTGGCAAGCCGCAGCACGGTCCCCCGCGGCAAGGCGGTGGAACTGCTCACCTCGCTCGCCTGGCGCGGCATCGCGGGCTTCCCGCTGCACGGCACCGAGGGCCACTGACCTCTCGCCGTTTTGTTCCCGTTCCGTGTTCGCTACCGGCGTTCACGACCGCGTCCGTACCCGTCCCCGCACCGGGCTAATGTGTGCTGGGTACGGCGCGGACGGCCGCGCACAGTTTGACCGTCGGAGGGACAAAGCCGTGGAGGTCAAGATCGGCGTGCAGTACGCGCCCCGCGAGATCGTGCTGGAGAGCGGCCAGAGCGCCGAGGAAATCGAGCACGCGGTGTCCGAGGCGCTGACCGGCAAGTCGCCGCTGCTGAGCCTCGTGGACGACCACGGCCGCAAGGTCCTGGTTCCGGCCGACCGCCTCGCGTACGTCGAGCTCGGCGAGCCGACCGCACGCAAGGTGGGCTTCAGCGCCCTGTAGTACCGCGCCCTCAAGGACGCAACGCACAAGTACGGCCCGGTGGCGACAACCACCGGGCCGTACTTGTGCGTTGCGGTACGAGATGACGGCCGTACGTGATGACGGCCTTACGAGGCGACAGCCCGTACGAGATGACAGCCCTACGACGTGACAGCCCTACGAGGTGACAGGCGTACGGGATGAAGTGGTGGACGCCCGATCATGGAGGGTTGCTTTCCGGCCGCCCGGGGTAGACCGGCTAGGACCGATTTGCACCTGGCCGCGAGGGAGGGCACCTCCGTGATCCTGGAAGCACTTGGCTCCACCTTGCTGGGCCTCGCCCTGGCTCTGGCCACGGCACACCGACTGGGCCACCGGCTGCCCGCGCGCAGCCTCGTCCTGTCGACGGGCCCGGCGGGCGCTCTCGTCGGCGCCTTCATCACGCACATGGCACTCGGCCCCGGCCACGCCGTCGCGACGCTCCTGGGAGCGGTCGCCGTATCGGTGGCCCTGCTGTCGCTGCTGCTCCGCCCCACCCACGGCAGACTGCGCCGCTCGGCGACGGCCTGACCGCCGCCAGACCGGGCGGTGCGCCGCCGCACGTCCGCGGCGGCGCGTCCGGCTTCGGTTAGGCCGCCAGGCCCAGCGCCGCCATTCGCTTCGTGTGCGCCTCGGTGATGCGCGAGAACATGCGGCCGACCTCGGCGAGGTCGAAGCCGTCGGCCACGCCGCCGACCAGCATCGTCGAGAGGGCGTCCCGGTCGGCGACGACCCGCTGCGACTGCGAGAGCGCCTCGCCCATCAGACGGCGCGCCCAGAGCGCCAGCCGTCCGCCGAGGCGCGGGTCCGCCTCGATCGCGGCCCGCACCTTCTCCACGGCGAAGCTCGCGTGACCGGTGTCGTCGAGGACGGCGAGGACGAGCTCGCGCGTATCGGCGTCGAGCCGGGCCGCCACCTCGCGGTAGAAGTCACTGGCGATCGAGTCGCCCACGTACGCCTTGACCAGGCCCTCCAGCCAGTCCGAAGGCGCCGTCTGGCGGTGGAAGCCGTCGAGCGCGGCGACGAAGGGCTCCATGGCCTCCGTCGGCTCCGCGCCGATCTCCGAGAGCCGGTTCCGCAACTGCTCGAAGTGGTGGAACTCCGCCGACGCCATCTTCGCCAGCTCCGCCTTGTCGCCGAGCGTCGGCGCGAGCTTCGCGTCCTCGGCGAGCCGCTCGAACGCCGCGAGCTCTCCGTAGGCGAGCGCGCCGAGCAGGTCCACGACCGCGGCGCGGTAGTGCGGCTCGGCGGAGGCTTTCGTCCAGTCCTGGGCGGCGACCCCGGTGGGTTCGGCGGCGGATTCAGCGGCAGTGTCAGGCGTCTCCATGATGCGCACAATAGCCCGCTTGCGGTACCTCGTAAGGACCTGGCCAGCGACTGCGACCGCGCGACCATGCGCCGACCGGGACCGCGACCACGCGTCGACGGCGACCGCGACCACGCGTCCAGTGTGACCGTGACCATGTGACGAATTCGCCGGACACGCATGCGAGATTCCGGGGTACAGTGGTAATGCGCCCGCTGGAGACTCGGCGGGCCTACGAATGAGGATGCCCGGTCGGTGGCCCGATCGGCTCCGACCCGACAGCCCTCCGGGCGGTCCGCGCAGATGTGGACGGCACGAGGAGGGAACCTCAGCGGTAAGAGCGCTCGAGCGCCGGCAGTGGTCCCGCGCCCCCGGCCCGCCCGACAAGCGGCCCCGGCGGTAGTGGCACGGTCACGACCCCCTGCGTTCGCCTCACGCCGCGTCTCACAGAAGAGGCATAGCCCTGACTACGACTTTCCGAGAGCTCGGGATTCTTCCCGAGACGGCCGAGGCGCTAGAAGCCGTCGGCATCATCAGTCCCTTTCCCATCCAGGAGATGACGCTCCCCGTCGCCCTCTCCGGCTCTGACGTCATCGGCCAGGCCAAGACCGGCACCGGCAAGACGCTGGGCTTCGGGCTCCCGCTCCTGGAGCGCGTGATCGTCCCCGCCGACGTCGAGGCCGGCCGCGCCACTCCCGAGCAGCTCACCGAGGCGCCGCAGGCCCTCATCGTCGTCCCCACCCGCGAGCTCTGCCAGCAGGTGACGAACGACCTGCTGACCGCGGGCAAGGCGCGCAACGTCCGCGTCCTCGCCATATACGGCGGCCGTGCGTACGAGCCGCAGGTCGAGGCCCTCAAGAAGGGCATCGACATCGTCGTCGGCACGCCGGGTCGTCTCCTCGACCTCGCCGGCCAGCGCAAGCTCGACCTCAAGCAGATCAAGTGCCTGGTCCTCGACGAGGCCGACGAGATGCTCGACCTGGGCTTCCTGCCCGACGTCGAGAAGATCATCAACATGCTTCCGGCGAAGCGCCAGACGATGCTGTTCTCGGCGACCATGCCGGGCGCCGTCATCGGCCTCGCCCGTCGCTACATGTCGCAGCCCACGCACATCCGCGCCACCGCGCCGGACGACGAGGGCCAGACCGTCGCGAACACGAAGCAGCACGTGTACCGCGCGCACAACATGGACAAGCCCGAGATGGTCTCGCGCATCCTCCAGGCCGACGGCCGCGGACTCGCGATGATCTTCTGCCGTACGAAGCGGACCGCCGCGGACATCGCGGAGCAGCTCGAGAAGCGTGGCTTCGCGTCGGGCGCCGTCCACGGCGACCTCGGCCAGGGCGCGCGTGAGCAGGCGCTGCGGGCGTTCCGCAACGGCAAGGTGGACGTGCTGGTCTGCACGGACGTCGCCGCGCGCGGCATCGACGTCGGTGGCGTCACGCACGTCATCAACTACCAGTCCCCCGAGGACGAGAAGACCTATCTGCACCGCATCGGCCGCACCGGCCGCGCGGGCGCCAAGGGCATCGCGATCACGCTGGTCGACTGGGACGACATCCCGCGCTGGCAGCTGATCAACAAGGCGCTCGACCTGGGCCTCGGCGACCCGGTCGAGACCTACTCCAGCTCCCCTCACCTCTACGAGGAGCTGAACATCCCGGCGGGCACCAAGGGTGTCCTGCCGCGCGTCGAGCGGACCCGCGCGGGTCTGCGTGCCGAGGAGATCGAAGACCTCGGCGAGACGGGTGGACGTGGCCGGAGCAGCGGCCGGAGCAAGGACCGCGGCCGTCCGGCCGCGGCAGCCGCCCCGGCCCCGGAGCAGGAGCGTCCCGCGCGTACGCCGCGGCGCCGCCGCCGCACCCGGGCCGGCAGCCCGCTGGACACCCCGGCGGTGCCGGTGACCACGGAGGCCCCCGAAGCGGCGGCACCCGCGGCACCCACCGCCACGGAGCCGTCGGAGCCGCGTACCCCGCGCCGACGTCGCCGGACGCGTGGGGTCGCCGGCGCGGAGGCGGTAGCCACCGAGGCGGTCGTCGAAACGGCGGCGGCCACGGCGGTGGCCGAGGCCCCGGTCGAGACTCCGGCCGAAGCCCCGGTCGAGGAGAAGCCGAAGCGGAGGACCCGCAAGGCTGCGGAGCCCGTCGCGGAGGTCGAAGCTCCCGCCGAGGAGAAGCCCAAGCGGCGCACCCGCAAGGCTGCGGAGCCCGTCGCCGAGGTCGAAGCTCCCGCCGAGGACAAGCCCAAGCGACGCACCCGCAAGGCTGCCGAGCCGGTGACCGAAGCTCCGGTCGAGGACAAGCCCAAGCGGCGCACGCGTAAGGCTGCCGAGCCCGTCGCGGAGGTTGAGGCTCCCGCCGAGGAGAAGCCGAAGCGGAGGACCCGCAAGGCTGCCGAGCCGGTGACCGAAGCCCCGGTCGAGGAGAAGCCCAAGCGACGCACCCGCAAGGCTGCCGAGCCCGTCGCCGAGGCGGAGATTCCGGCGCAGTCGTCGGAGGAGCCGAAGCCGCGTCGCCGTACGCGGAAGGCGGCTGCCGCTCCGGAGTCGACGACCGAGGCCGAGGCTACTGTCGCGGCGCCGCGTCGCCGTACGCGCAAGAAGGCAGAGCCCGTGGAGACCCCGGAGAGCTGATCTCCCCCCTCCGCACCGTGAAGGCCCGCATCCACCTGGATGCGGGCCTTCCGCGTGCCCGGCGGCTGCCGCCCAAGCCCGCCGCTTCGCACCGGATCCTCTCCACGACCACGTCATCACCCCGGAGTGCCGGACGGGTGGGTGGGAGACCCGCCGCGAAGCGGCGAACCACGGCAAGCCCACCCCCGGGCACCGCCGGAGAAGCAGAGCCCCGTCCGCCCAAGGCCCAGGGGCCAGCATTAGCCTCGGTGCCATGAGCCGTCCCCCCACCTTCACCCCGCCGCCCTGCGCAGCAGCCCGCACGCTCCACACCGCCCGCGGCGCCTTCGCCACGCTGGACGCCGTGCCCGCGGACGGCTCCGAGGTGCGCGGGACCGTTCTGCTGCTCCCCGGCTTCACCGGCAGCAAGGAGGACTTCATCGCCCTCCTGGAGCCCCTGACCGCCGCGGGCTACCGCGCCGTCACCGTGGACGGCCGCGGCCAGTACGAGACCGCGGGCCCCGCCGACGAAGCGGCGTACGCGCAGCAGGAGCTGGCCCGCGACGTCCTCGCCCAGGCGGCGGCCCTGGACGCCCCCGCCCCGCTGCACCTCCTTGGCCACTCCCTCGGCGGTCAGATCGCCCGCGCGGCCGTGCTCCTGGCCCCGGAGACCTTCGCCTCGCTCACGCTGATGTCCTCGGGCCCCGCGGCAGTCGTACCGGCCCAGCAGGCCCGCGCCAAGATGCTGGCGGACGCCCTCGCCGTGCTGTCGATGGAGGAGGTCTGGCAGGCGATGCGGGCCATGGAACCGCCGCCCCCGCAGGACGCCGACACCGGCGGCACCACCGCCGAGGGCACGGACGACAGCGAGGCCCTGCGCGCACGGTGGCTGCGGCACAACCCTGCCCAGCTCATCGCCACCGGCGGGCAGCTCACCAGGGAGCCGGACCGCGTGGCGGAACTCGCCGCCGCGCCGCTGCCCAAGCACGTGGTCTCGGGCGAACGCGACGACACCTGGCCCGTACCGCTCCTGGACGACATGGCGACCCGCCTGAGCGCCCACCGCACGGTGATCAGGGGCGCCGAGCACTCCCCCAACACGGACCGCCCGCAGGAAACGGCCGCTGCACTGACAGCCTTCTGGAACGGCTTGCCGTAGAGGGCCAGGGAAGCCACGGGTGCCACGGGTGCCACGGGAGCCTCAGTACAGCGTCTGCAAGTGCTCCCAGAACCCGTCCCGCAACGCCCTGCGCAGATCGGACTGCCCCCGCAGCGAGTACTGGAGCAGCCGCTCCGCCTCCACGAGCAGCTCCTGGTCCACGGAGCCGGGCAGGTACGGGTGGCCCGGCAGCAGCCCGACCAGCGCGTCGCGCCCCCGCGCGGCAAGCCACTTCGCGGCGATCTGCGCGCCGACGAAACGGACGTCCTCGCGGGAGGGCCGCTGCGCGGTGGGCCCGGTCTCGTACGACGTGACGACGCGCCGGCTCACGTACGGCTTGAAGAAGTCGAGGTCGAACGTCCGCTGGCTGTCGACCTCCCACAGCAGCGGCTCGGCCTGGTTGCGCCCCTCGGGGGCCTCGATGCCCCAGAGGTGGACGCGCGCGCCGTACCCCTGCGCGGCCTCGACCGCCGAGACCAGGTCCTCGTCGCCGCCGATGAGCGCGGCGTCACTGATGGCACGGTGCCTGGCCAGTGACTCCAGGTCACTGCGGATGAGGGAGTCGACGCCCTTCTGCTGGTTGTTGGCGTTGAGGTTGCCCAGCCTGACCTTGACGTCGGGAAGCTCCGCGATCGACTGCTGTTCGGTGGTGTGGATGCGGCGCCTGGCCCCGTCGTACCAGTAGACCCGCAGCAGCCTGCTGTCGGCGAAGATCGTGCGGGCCTTGTCGATGAGTGCCTCGATGAGCCCCTCGGCGTCGAGGTCGAAGGCGCGCCGGTCCTCGGTGCCGGTGGCGAGCCGGCCCGCGGCCGCGTACAGATACCCGGCGTCGACGAAGATCGCGTGCGTGGACGGGGTCTTCGCCACCTCGGCGAGCATGCGCTCGAGCAGCCCGTTGGTGCGCTCCAGCTGAGCGCTGATGTCAGCGGCGCTGTGGCGGTAGTCGGCTGCGTTGTGGTCGGCGTCGTTCATAGAAGGCCCAGTCTCCCGCTGGTCACACAGCGAACACAACCGGTGCCGCTACTCGTAGGTAATTAGGTATTCGAAAAATTTCCTTAGCGTAGGGAATGTTTGCAGGGGACAACTCGTTTTACCCATCAGGAACGCGGGGCACAGTAGCTCCGCAACCCACACTTAACGGACAGGCAATGGCCTGGCCATCTCTAGTAGTTCTCCTTCAGGAGGATGACCAGACGAAGGGAGAAGCCCTTGCGCTTCGAAATCATGCGACTCGACGACGTCGACGGTAACGCCGTGGACAGCACCGTCGTAGACGCCGCCTCCGTCAACCGGATCGTGCAGCAGGCCGCAGCAGTGGGCCAGCGCATATACATCCGCCCGGCCGAATCCTCGGCCTCGTAACGCAGACGACGCAGCAGACGACGAAGGGCCCCGTACGGTTCCGTACGGGGCCCCTCGTGCGTCTACGGCGTCCGCACCCAGGCACCGCCTCAGGTCAGGCAGTCGCCTCAGCCGGGCAGCCGTCTCAGTCGGGCAGCCGCCTCAGCCGCCGTTGATCACCTGCGTGATCCCGTTGATGATCTGCTGCACCGCGATGGCGGAGAGCATCATGCCCGCGAGCCGCGTCACGAGGACGACGCCGCCGTCCTTGATGACCCTGATGATCAGCAGCGAGTACCGCATCACCAGCCAGAGCACCACGTGCATGGCCACGATCGCCGACCAGACGGAGACCTGCGTACCGATGCTGTCGGCGTCCTGGACGGCCAGGATGACCGACACGATGGCGCCGGGACCGGCGAGCAGCGGCATGCCGAGCGGGACGAGGGCGACGTTGACGTCCTTGGTCTGCTTCGGCTCGTCCGTCTTGCCGGTGAGCAGGTCGAGCGCGATGAGCAGCAGCAGCAGACCGCCCGCGATCATCAGCGCGGGTACGGAGACGTGCAGGTAGTCGAGGATCTGGTGGCCCACGAGGCCGAACACCGAGATCACGCCGAAGGCGACGCAGACGGCCTGGAAGGCCATCCGCTGCTGCACCTTGGCGGGCCGTCCCGCGGTGAGGCCGAGGAAGATCGGGGTGATTCCCGGCGGGTCCATGATCACGAACAGGGTGAGGAAGAGGGAGCCGAATACGGCGACGTCGAACACAGTGATGCCTTGCAGAGAGTCGTAGCAGGTCGTACGGAGGGGCCGCGCCGACCGGCGCCGGGCGCGGGGCACGGTGGCCGCCGCCGCGGGAACGGTGGGACGCGAAGAAGGAGAGAAGGTCTTACGGGCCTTACGGGCCTTGCGGGTTTACGCGGTCGGGCTTCCGCCCGCGCCCGGGACGGGGAAGGCGCCAGTGGCCCGGCGGGTGATCTCGCCGTAGACCTCGGGGTCGGTGGTGAACTCCCCGAGCACGCACGTCTTGCGGCTGCCGTGGTAGTCGCTGGAGCCGGTGGCCAGCAGGCCGAGGTCCGCCGCGAGGCCGCGCAGGCCCGCGCGGATCTCGGGGGCGTGGTCCATGTGGTCGGTCTCGATGCCGTCGAGGCCCGCCGCCGCGAGCTCGGCGATGGCGGCCTCGGGCACGACCTGGCCGCGCTTGGCGGCGGCGGGGTGCGCGAAGACGGTGACGCCGCCGGCCGCCTTGACCAGGCGGATGGCGTCGAAGGGGTCGAGCTCGTGCTTCTCGGCGTAGGCGCGGCCGCCGTCGGCGAGCCACTGCGGGGTGAAGGCGTCCGAGACGGTCGGCACGACGCCCAGTTCGACGAGGGCCTCGGCTATGTGCGGGCGGCCGACCGAGCCGTCCCCCGCGATGCGCGCCACCTGCTCCCAGGTCACGTCCACGCCCAGCTCGCGGAGCTTGCCGATCATCGTCTTGGCGCGCGGCACACGGTCGTCGCGGACCAGCTCGCGCTCGCGGGCGAGCTCCGGCTCCTCGGGATCGAAGAGGTACGCCAGCATGTGCAGGCCCACGCCGTCGAGGCGGCAGGAGAGTTCCGCGCCGGTGACGAGGCTCAGCCCCGCAGGACCCGGCAGCTCGCGCACGGCGGCGATGGCCTCCGCGTAGCCCCGCGTGGTGTCGTGGTCGGTCAGCGCGACGACGTCGAGACCCGCGGCGGCGGCGTTGCGCACCAGCTCGGCGGGGGTGTCCGTGCCGTCCGACGCGGTGGAGTGAGTGTGCAGATCGATGCGCACGATGCTGACTCCAGGCTCTGACGGGGGCGGACGGCGGGGACGCTCAAGGATAACGGGACACGACCACTCCCCCGGCCGCCCCCGGAGAGGCGTCCCTCACGCCGACCCCTATTCCGTCCGTCACGACGGCCCGCCGGGCGCGGATCTGCACCGCAGCCACGGCAGGCGCCAGAGCCACCGCGAGCACCCCGCCCACCGCGCCCCCCCAAACCGTCAAGGCATAAGCAGACGCGGCGACAGTGCCCCGCAAGGCAGGAGGTCCACCTCGGCTCCGGCGTCCCGGAGGTCCGTGAGGACCAGCTCGTCGTACATCAGGAGTCCCGACTGCTCGGGCCAGGCGATGGCCCACAGCCACAGGCCGCGCGCCTCGCCCGCGAAGACGGCGCGGTCGTCCGGTGTCCCCGACACATGCCACAGCGCCGTGGGGCGCCCGGCGGCGAGCACCTTGGTCTGCGGCGGTTTGTCGACGTTCATATAGGGCCCCGGGTCGGGTCCCTCGACGCCCGCGTACCGCGCGCCGAGGCCGACGCCCAGCTCCTCGGCGACAAGCACCAGCTCGCCGACGCCGCCGAGCGGGGCGGGTCCCGAGCAGGCCACCGCGGTCGCCCGGCCGCCGCTCCTGTCGTCTCCCGCGCAGGCCACGCCCGTGAACAGCCAGCCGACCGGCAACGGCCACGGCATCCACACCGGGACCTGGGTCCGGTGCACCACGACCTGGACCGCCTCCACGCTGGGTGGGATCACGGGCTGGACCGGATGCACGGTGCCGTGCGCGTCGCACTGCCAGGAGTCGGCAAAGAGACCGGGAGCCCTGACCCGGCCACCACACTTCGGGCAACTGGGTTCGCCCCTCATGTTGCTCAACGGTCCTCCCCGGTCGTCGCCCCGTCAAGGACGATCACCCGTCCGGTGGCCCTGTCACCAGGGAAAACTAGGTGTAGCTTGCACTCATTAGCCTTGCTAACTTAATATGTGTATACGTCAACGACCTTTATCGACCGCTGTGGAAGCAGCGAAGGAGCGGCTGTATGAACAGCAGCACAGGGGGCCCCGCGGAAGGGGACCCGTTCGACGCCGGGGCGGGCAGCATCCTGCGCCAGCCGAAGGCCGTGTGGGCCACGGCCGGCGCGTCCGTCGTCGCCTTCATGGGCATCGGGCTCGTCGACCCGATCCTGCCCTCCATCGCCAAGGGCCTGGACGCGAGCGCGAGCCAGGTCTCCCTCCTGTTCACCTCGTACTTCCTGATCACCGCCATCGCCATGCTGGTGACCGGCTTCGTCTCCAGCCGCATCGGCGGCAAGAAGACCCTGCTCCTCGGCCTCGCCCTCGTCGTGGTCTTCGCCGCCCTCTCCGGAACCTCCGGCTCGGTGGGTGAACTCGTCGGGTTCCGGGCCGGCTGGGGGCTCGGCAACGCGCTCTTCGTGTCGACCGCCCTCGCCGTCATCGTCGGCGCCGCGGCGGGCGGCAGCGCCGCCGCGATCCTGCTGTACGAATCCGCGCTCGGGCTCGGCATGGCCTGCGGGCCGCTGGTCGGCGCGCTGCTCGGCGACGCGAGCTGGCGCTATCCGTTCTTCGGCACCGCCGCGCTGATGGCGATCGGCTTCCTCTGCATCACGGCGTTCCTCAAGGAACAGCCGCGGCCCGCGAAGAAGACCTCGCTGCTCGACCCGATCAAGGCGCTCGGCCACGGCGGACTGGCCTCCGCGGCGGCCTCGGCGTTCTTCTACAACTACACGTTCTTCACCGTGCTGGCCTTCACGCCGTTCGTGCTGAACATGACCCCGTACAAGTCAGGCGCGGTCTTCTTCGCCTGGGGCCTGCTGCTCGCGGTCTTCTCCGTGCTGGTCGCGCCGCGCCTCCAGAAGCGGTTCGGGTCACTGAAGGTGCTCGGCGGTTCGCTGGTGCTGCTCGCCGTGGACGTCCTCGTGCTCGGCTACGGCAACCACACCACGGCCATCGTCTGCACGATCCTGTCCGGCGCGTTCATCGGCGTGAACAACACCGTCTACACCGAGCTCGCCCTCGGCGTCTCCGACGCGCCCCGTCCGGTGGCCAGCGCCGGCTACAACTTCGTGCGCTGGTTCGCGGCGGCCGCCGCTCCGTTCTTCGCGCCGAAGATCGAGGAGTGGAGCAACATCCACATCCCGTTCGTGGTCGCGGCCGTCACAGCGGTGCTCGGCGCGGGCGTGGTCTGGGTGCGCCGCACCTCGCTCGCACACGACGCCGAGGAGCTGGAACCCAAGCACGCCACCGAGGACGGTGTCGGCGTCTTCGCCAACTGATCAGTCCCGTAGGAGACTTCAGTCCAGCGGCACGGACTTGCGCAGCGGATCGCGCAGGTCCGTTCCGCTGTTCAGCCAGCGCTCCCGCAGGGCCGCCGCACCGTGCACCCGCTTCCACGCCGCCTCGTTCGGCGTCATGGGCAGCAGCGGCAGGAACCGTACGGGCTCCATGGGTTCGTCGAGGTCCAGGTCCTCCACCAGGCCCCCCGGCTCCGCGACGAGCACCGAGGTGAACGGCGCGCCGGGCCACAGCGGTTCCCCCACGTCCAGCGAGGCGCCGGGCGCCACGACGAGGCCCTCCACCTGCGGCGACGCGGCGAGCACCGCGAGCGGGCGCAGCACCTTGTCCGTATCGGCGAGACCAGCGCGTACGGAGAGCACCAGCTCGGCGCGCGGACCCTTGACGGGGTCGGCGAGCGCGGCGGTCGGATCGGCCATCGGCTGGGCGGACATGCCGAGTGTGGCGTAGCGCACCACGTCCCCGTCCGTGAACCGCAGCACTTCGACGCGGTCGGTGCCGAGGAAGGTCACCGCGGCGCGCGCGTCGGGTTCTCCGAGGCCGGTGCGGAGACGGGCCTCGACCAGCGCAAGAACATCTGCCATGACGCGAGCATAGAACTCGTCAGTGAAGGGCAAAGCGGGGGCTTGACACTTCAGTCGGCTGATAGTGTTGGCAGCTGGCTCAGGGCAGCACGCAGAAGCGTCGCTTTCAAGCCCTGGAGACAGACACTGACTTTGCGCCACGGGTGCAGAGGGCGCATGGGACTTCCCTTACGGGGGACCGGCCGGAGGAGGTGGGGCTGCAATGGACCGAAGTCGACCGTGCAGTACCACCCGCTCTTCCGCCCGGTGATCCACGCAGCCCGGTAGCTGCGCAAGCACACACACCACGCACCACCGCATGCACTGATCATGCCGTGTGCGCCGGAAGAGCACTTCGTTTCACCTGATCTGTCTGAGTTATCTGATCTGTGTCAGTAGCGAAGCTGCCACCGCGACGGTGCGGTGCTCCCCGCTTTGCGGACGTGCCAAACATTCTCACCGCAGGACGTCCCCATTCCGGGTAGTTCCAACCGTTGCAGGCGGCCTCCGTCGAAGGAGCCTGCCCATGTCGATGATCCGCGACCTTCGTGCCGTCGTCCGCCCCTCGCTGCGCAAGGAGGGCGGCCACTACTCCTCCTCGTACGACTCCTACGACGCGACCCGCGACGCCGCGTCGGCCGTCGTCGACTGCGCCGTCTACCGCGAAGGACGGCGCGTGGAGTCCGCCGACACCCTCACGCCGCACGAGGCGATGCTCCAGGTCCGCCGCGAGGGCGGCTTCGCCTGGATCGGCCTGCACGAGCCGACCGAGGCCGAATTCGGCGGTATCGCCGCCGAGTTCGGGCTGCACCCGCTGGCCGTCGAGGACGCCGTGCACGCCCACCAGCGGCCCAAGCTGGAGCGGTACGACGACACGCTCTTCACCGTCTTCAAGACCATCCACTACGTCGACCACGCCGAGCTCACGGCCACCAGCGAGATCGTGGAGACCGGCGAGGTGATGTGCTTCACCGGACGGGACTTCTTCATCACCGTCCGGCACGGCGGCCACGGCTCGCTGCGCGCCCTGCGGCGGCGCCTCCAGGAGGACCCCGAGCTGCTCGCCAAGGGCCCCTCCTCGGTCCTGCACACCATCGCCGACCACGTCGTCGACGGCTACATCGCGGTCGCCGACGCGATGCAGGACGACATCGACGAGGTGGAGACCGAGGTGTTCTCCGCCCCGAGCAAGGGCAAGGGCTCCGCACGCGGCGTCGACGCCGGGCGGATCTACCAGCTCAAGCGCGAGGTACTGGAGTTCAAGCGGGCCGTCTCGCCGCTCCTGCGGCCGATGCTGCTGCTCAGTGAGCGGCCCATGCGGCTCGTCGACCCCGACATCCAGAAGTACTTCCGTGACGTCGCCGACCACCTCACGCGCGTCCAGGAGCAGGTCGTCGGCTTCGACGAGCTGCTCAACTCGATCCTCCAGGCCAACCTCGCGCAGGCCGCCGTCGCGCAGAACGAGGACATGCGCAAGATCACCTCGTGGGCGGCGATCATCGCCGTGCCGACGGCCGTCTGCGGGGTGTACGGCATGAACTTCGATCACATGCCGGAGCTGCACTGGCGGTTCGGCTACCCGATGGTCCTCGCCCTCATCGGCGCCGCCTGCTACACGATCCACCGGACCCTGAAGCGCAACGGCTGGCTCTGAGCGCCAGTCGATAGGCTGCCGCCATGACTGCTGACCCGTTGCTCGGCCGCGCCCTCGTCGAGGAGGCCACCAAGAAGTCCGGCCTCATCTGGGTGCGGGGGGAGGGATCGCCCGCGCGGGCGCTGTGGCACGTCTGGCACGAGGGCGCCGCGCACCTCGTCGGCGACGGCCCCGGCGAGCAGCCGCTGCCGGGGCTCGTCGACGGGGGCTCCGCCGAAGTGACCGTACGCAGCAAGGACAAGGGCGGGCGTGTCGTCGCCTGGACGGCCGAGGTCCGCGAGCTCCCGCCCGGCTCCGAGGAGTGGGAGGCGGCTGTCGCCGAGCTGAAGGGCAAGCGGCTCAACGCGCCGGACGCGGAGCGGATGACCGAGCGGTGGGCGGAGCAGTGCAGGGTCGTGCGACTGGCGGTCAGCGGTGTGCTCCCCGGGGTGCCGGAGGGGTCCCTTGCGGCTGCGCCGCTGCCTAGCGTGGCGACTACGCGGCAGCCGGTGCCCGCGGGGCTGCCTCGGCTGCTTTTCCGGCGGAAGCGGAAGCGGGGCTGAGGCTCGCCGTTTCCGCCTGCGGGTGCGTCGTGGTCGCTCGCGCAGTTCCCCGCGCCCCTTACGGGGCGCGCAGGTACGGTCGGCGTTCGCCCGCGCCCCCTACGGGGTGCCCCGGCTCAGCGGCTCTACGACGTCGGCAGCTGCTTGCCGTAGTCGACCATCTCGGCCTTCTCCGGTTCCTGGAGCGGGAACTCCTTGTTCCACTCCGTGAGTTCCAGCGTGCCCGCGTGGCCGCCGCGCTCAAGGCGCAGAGGGTAGGGCTTGCCGTCCAGGGCGACGCTGAGCGTGCCGCCCGCGCCCTCGTCGCCGGTGATCTTGATGGTGCGTGTGCCGCCCGACTTGCCGCGGTCACCCTTGGCCAGCTCGCCGTGGAGCGTGAGCATGCCCGCGAGAAGCACGTCCTTGTCGGTGAAGCCGCTGAGCTGCTGATAGGCCGGATCGCCCTTCGGCACCTTCACGTACTTGCCGTCCAGCTTGGCCGCCGCGGCCTCGTCCGCGCCCTGGGGCTGCTTGCCGTCGCCCTGGTGCGTCCAGAACCGCGTGTCGGCCTTCAGGAAGAGCTGCTCGTCCACGCGGAGGAGCTGGAACGTCTGCCCCTTGGAGGTGACGGAACCGGTGCCTCCGTCGTCCTTCAGGCGCATGTCGAGGGAGTAGGTGTGCCCCTTGCTCACCACGGTGCCGGAGAGCCGTACCCCCGACGCCGCCTCCGCGACCTTGCCGGCCTTGCTCTGGATCTTGGTGGCCGGGAGCTTGCCGATGCCGTTCGTGCCCGCGTCCGGGTCCTCGTCGCTGCCGCACCCGGTCAGACTCGTGGCGCCCACGACCACGCCGGCGCACACCGCGCCCACGAACGCTGCCCTGCGGGCTCGGCTGGCCAGGGGAAGTGCGGTCACAGGTGGCGCTGCCTCTCGTGCGGACGGCCTACGGCTTCGGCAGTACGGCAGCGTACCTGTGCCGGACGAGCGACTCGGCGGCAGTCCGTACGGACCCTCCGCCGGGGCGTGTCCGACCGGGACGGGCTAGCCTGAAGCCCGTATTGCCGGACGAAATACCGTGAAACCACAGCAGGAAGGGGCGCACGTATGGCGGCAGGCGCCCCCCGGGTCTTCGTGTCCCACCTCTCCGGCATCTCCGCCTTCGACCCCAACGGCGATCAGGTCGGCCGCGTCCGCGACCTCGTGGCGATGCTCCGGGTGGGCCGCAAGCCCCCGCGGCTGCTGGGCCTCGTCGTCGAGCTGACGACCCGGCGCCACATCTTCCTGCCCATGACGCGCGTCACCGGCATCGAGTCGGGCCAGGTCATCACCACCGGCGTGCTCAACGTACGGCGCTTCGAGCAGCGGCCCACCGAGCGGCTCGTCCTCGGCGAGATGCTCGACCGCCGGGTCCGCCTCGTCGAGACCGGCGAGGAGGTGACCGTCCTCGACGTGTCGGTCCAGCAGCTTCCGGCCCGCCGCGACTGGGAGATCGACCGGGTCTTCGTACGCAAGGGCAAGGGCGGCACCTTCCGGCGCAAGGGCGAGACCCTCACCGTCGACTGGGCCGCCGTGGACGGCTTCTCCCTGGAGGAGCACGGGCAGGGCGCCGAGAACCTCCTGGCCACCTTCGAACAGCTACGTCCGGCCGACCTCGCCAACGTCCTGCACCACCTGTCCCCCAAGCGCCGCGCCGAGGTGGCCGCCGCGCTCGACGACGACCGGCTCGCCGACGTCCTGGAAGAGCTGCCCGAGGACGACCAGATCGAGATCCTCGGCAAGCTCCAGGAGGAGCGCGCCGCCGACGTCCTGGAGGCCATGGACCCCGACGACGCCGCCGACCTCCTCGCCGAACTGCCCGAGGAGGACAAGGAGCGCCTGCTCGCCCTGATGCAGCCGGCCGACGCCGCCGACGTGCGCCGCCTCATGGCGTACGAGGAGCGCACGGCCGGCGGTCTGATGACCACCGAGCCGATCGTGCTCCGCCCGGACGCGACGGTCGCCGACGCCCTGGCACGCGTCCGCATGGAGGACCTCTCGCCCGCGCTCGCCGCCCAGGTCTACGTCTGCCGTCCGCCCGACGAGACGCCGACCGGCAAGTACCTGGGCACCGTGCACTTCCAGCGGCTGCTCCGCGATCCCCCGTACACGCTCGTCGGGTCGATCATCGACGACGACCTGCAACCCCTGGCGCCGGGCGCCGCCCTGCCCACCGTCGCCGGGTTCTTCGCGGCGTACGACATGGTGGCGGCGCCCGTCGTCGACGAGGGCGGCGCGCTGCTCGGGGCGGTCACGGTCGACGACGTACTGGACCACATGCTGCCCAACGACTGGCGTGAGACCGAGTTCCATCTGGAGGAGGCGGCGGATCATGGTGGCGGCTGACCGGGAGCGCGAGAACCGTGCCGAGGCACGGACCCCACGGTTCCGCCTCGACCAGCCGCGCACCCCGCGCCCCAAGCTGCTGCCGGACTACGACCCGGAGGCGTTCGGGCGGCTCTCGGAGCGGATCGCGCGCTTCCTGGGCACCGGCAGGTTCATCGTCTGGATGACGGTCGCCATCATCCTGTGGGTGGTGTGGAACATCGCGGCCCCGGACCACCTGCGCTTCGACCAGTACCCGTTCATCTTCCTGACGCTGATGCTCTCGCTCCAGGCGTCGTACGCGGCCCCGCTGATCCTCCTCGCGCAGAACCGCCAGGACGACCGCGACCGCGTCAACCTCGAACAGGACCGCAAACAGAACGAGCGGTCCATCGCGGACACCGAATACCTCACCCGGGAGATCGCCTCGCTGCGGATGGGCCTCGGCGAGGTGGCGACCCGCGACTGGATCCGCTCCGAGCTCCAGGATCTGGTCAAGGAGCTGGAGGAGCAGCGGATCGCGCAGCATCTGGAAGGCCGGACGGAGAGCCGCGTGGTATTCCCGTCGGAGGGCGGACGCGGACGTGATGTAGGCGACCGCTGACTGCCCTTTCCTGCCGGGGGTTACCGCGCCGTACTATCAATTGCATGGCTACGGAAGACGCGGTGCGTGAAGCACTGGCGACGGTGAACGACCCCGAGATCCACCGACCCATCACCGAGCTGGGGATGGTCAAATCTGTGGACATCTCCGCCGACGGGGCGGTGGCCGTCACCGTGTACCTGACGGTCTCCGGCTGCCCGATGCGCGAGACGATCACCAACAACGTGACGGACGCAGTCGCCGCAGTCGAGGGCGTCACGCGGGTGGACGTCACGCTCGACGTGATGAGCGACGAGCAGCGCAAGGAACTGGCGTCCGCGCTGCGCGGCGGCACCGCCGAGCGGGAGGTGCCCTTCGCCAAGCCCGGCTCGCTGACCCGTGTCTACGCCGTCGCGTCCGGCAAGGGCGGCGTCGGCAAGTCCTCGGTCACGGTGAACCTCGCGGCCGCGATGGCCGCCGACGGCCTCAAGGTCGGCGTCGTGGACGCGGACATCTACGGCCACTCCGTGCCGCGCATGCTCGGCGCCGACGGCAAGCCGACCCAGGTCGAGAACATGATCATGCCGCCGTCGGCGCACGGCGTGAAGGTCATCTCCATCGGCATGTTCACCCCCGGCAACGCCCCGGTCGTCTGGCGCGGCCCGATGCTGCACCGCGCCCTCCAGCAGTTCCTCGCCGACGTCTACTGGGGCGACCTGGACGTCCTGCTCCTCGACCTGCCGCCGGGCACGGGCGACATCGCGATCTCCGTGGCGCAGCTCGTCCCGAACGCCGAGATCCTCGTCGTCACGACGCCTCAGCAGGCGGCGGCCGAGGTCGCCGAGCGGGCCGGCTCCATCGCCGTGCAGACCCACCAGAAGATCGTGGGCGTGGTGGAGAACATGTCGGGGCTGCCCTGTCCGCACTGCGACGAGATGGTCGACGTGTTCGGCTCGGGTGGCGGCCAGCGGGTCGCCGAGGGCCTCACGAGGACGACGGGCGCCAACGTGCCGGTCCTCGGCTCCATCCCGATCGACGTCCGCCTCCGCGAGGGCGGCGACGAGGGCAAGCCGGTCGTCCTGACCGACCCGGACTCCCCCGCGGGCTCCGCCCTGCGCTCCATCGCCGACAAGCTGAGCGGCCGCCAGCGCGGCCTGTCGGGCATGTCGCTGGGAATCACCCCGCGGAACAAGTTCTAGGGACTCTGAGAGGGGGCGCCCGAGGGCGCCCTCCCCCAAGGGCCGGTTCCCCGCCGGCTAGGCGTACGCGCCGATGTCCTTGATCACGGAGAAGCCGAGGCCGTACGGGCTCATGCCGCGCCCGTACGCGCCGAGGTGCACGCCCTCCTCCGTGGAGCCCGCGAGAACCCATCCGTACTCGGACTCGCGGTAGTGGAAGGACGTGGGGACGCCGTCCACCGGCAGGGAGAGCGACGACCAGTCCGCGCCCTCCAGATCGTCCGCGAGGACCCACGCCGTCTCGGTCTGCTGGTCGAGCCAGTCGTCACGCAGCGTGTGGTCCATCTGGCTCGGCCAGGTGTACGAAAGCAGGCCGACCCCGGCGAGCCAGGCCGCCGAGGAGACCGACGTGGCCTCCAGGACGCTGCCGTCGGCGGTGCGCCGCACCGGGTTGGCCGCGACGGTCACCACGACCGCGAAGCGCTCGTTGTCGCTGTTGCCGATGGTTCCCTCACCGCGGACCGACGGCTCCTCGCCGTGGCCGATCGAACCATGCTCCACCGCGCCGTCCGCCGTCGCGCCGACCTGCATCAGCCAGCGCGGTCCCGTGAAGGCCTCGTCGAGGCCGTACCAGGGAAAGGGCGCCAGCAGGTAGCCGTCGACCGTACGCCGGGCGGAGGACACCGCTTGTGCGGCGCCGTCCCCGGCCGCCGCCTTTGTGCCCACCCGACCTGTCGTCTCCATGTACCCGGCCGCCTCCTCGCTCTCGTGGGTCCGGAGCGGCCCGCCCCCCTCGGACGTCCTCACCCCGGACAACAACAAGGCAGGATAGCCACACCGGTGGGCGGCGATCGTTCAGGCGAGGCCTCAGGTGGCGTCCGCGTCGAACGGCGGACGGTCGGCGGAGGCGGGGTTCGCGGGCTTCTTCTGCATGTCCACGCGGGTGCCGGACGGCGCGGCGGCCTCCGCAGAGGCCGAGGAGGCCGACGACGCGGAGCCGGAGCCCGCGTCGGAGTCGGAGTCGGACGAGTCGCTGTCGCGGCCGTGCACGGCGTCCGCGACCTCGTTCATCTCCTTCTTCAGGTCGAAGCCGTTGCGGATTTCCTTGAGCCCGAGCTCGTCGTTGTCGAGCTGCTTGCGGATGAACTTCTTCGGGTTCAGGTCCTCGAACTCGAAGTCCTTGAACTCCGGGCCCAGCTCCTGCCGTATGTCCGCCTTCGCGCTGTCCGAGAACTCCCGGATCTTGCGGATCGTGCGGGAGACGTCCTGGATGACCTTCGGCAGCTTGTCGGGACCGAAGATGAGCACGGCGAGGACGACCAGCGCCACTATCTCGAGTGCGCCAATGTCATTGAACACCTTGAGCTCCTTGCGCTGTCCTCAGGCCGCCACAGGTCGTCGTCCGAGGTCTGGACCGTGACCACGGTACCCGCCGCCCGTGTCCGTCCGGTAGCCGCTGCACGGCAACCCGGATCACACATGACCGGTCCTTTACGTCTTCGGGTCAGTCGCCGTCCGCCGATCCGAGGACCAGGGTCACCTCGCGGTCGCCGCCGTCGCGCTCGACCGTGAGGTCGAGGCGGTCCTTGGGCCGGTGCGCGCGGACCTTGACGATCAGTTCGTCGCTGGAGTGCACGGGGCTGCCGTCCACCTCGGTGATGACGTCGCCCGGCTTGAGGCCCGCCTTCTCGCCGGGGCCGTTCTCGCTGACGGAGGGGCCGCCGTTCTGGCCCTTGTCCGCGATGCGGGCGCCGTCGCCGGTGAACTCGGTGTCGAGCGTGACCCCGATCACGGGGTGGGTCGCCCGGCCGAAGTTGATCAGCTCCTCCGCCACGCGCTTGCCCTGGTTGATGGGTATGGCGAAGCCGAGGCCGATGGAGCCCGCCTGGCCGCCGCCCTTCTCCGAGCCGTCGCCGGCCGAGCGGATGGCGCTGTTGATACCGATGACGCGCGCCTTCGAGTCGACCAGCGGACCGCCCGAGTTGCCCGGGTTTATCGGCGCGTCGGTCTGGAGGGCGTCCACGTACGAGGTGTCGCTGCCGTCGCCCTTCTCGCCGCCCGCGGTGATGGGCCGCTCCTTGGCGCTGATGATCCCGGAGGTCACCGTGTTCGCCAGGTCGAAGGGGGCGCCGATCGCCACGACCGGGTCGCCGACCTGGACGTTCTCGGAGTTGCCGAGGGGCAGCGGCTTCAGGCCCCGGACGCCGGAGACCTTGACGACCGCGAGGTCGTACCCGGAGTCGTGGCCGATGAGCTTCGCCTTGGCGGTCTCGCCGCCGCTGAAGGTCACCGATATCTCGCCGTCCGTGCCCGCGGGCTCGACGACGTGGTTGTTGGTGAGGATGTGGCCCTTGCCGTCGAGGACGAAGCCGGTGCCCGTGCCCTGCGCCGAGTCGCCGCGGACGTGCAGGGTGACGACGCCGGGCAGGGCCGCGGCGGCGATCCCGGCCACGCTGCCCTTGGGGCGGTCCTTGGACTCCTTGTCGGCCTGGTCGAGCTGGATGTCGCCGACGCCGCCGTTGCGCTCCACGTAGGCGCCGATCGCGCCGCCGATGCCGCCGGACACGAGGGTGACCACCATGACCCCGGCCAGCAGCACCCGCCGCACCCGCTTGCGCTTCTTCTCCTCGGCCTCCGGGGTCGGCGCCCCGGTCTGCTGAAGCGGCGCGTTCCAGGGGTCGTACGGCTGGCGCTGCGGGGTTTGCGGGGCCGCGGCCTGCGGAGGCACGGCCTGCGGGGCGCCTTGGTAGGGCGGCGGGGCGGCACCCTGCGTGGGCACGGGGCTGGGCGTGCCGTGCGGCGGCGTACCACCGTGCACGGCCGCGGGGAGCGGGGTGCCGTGGCCCGGCGTGCCGCCATGCGTGACCGCGGGGAGCGGGGTGCCATGGCCGGGCGTTGCTTGCTGCGGCGCACCGCCATGCGTGGCCGCCGGAAGCGGGGTGCCGTGGCCCGGCGTTGCCATCGGGTGTTGTACGGGGGGTGCGGGCGCCCACGGGCCGGGCTCGCCGTAGGGCGGCGTGCTGTACGGGTCCGGGTCGTGCAGGGGCTGTGAGTACGGCTGCGGCTGCGGCTGTCCGGAAGGGCCCTGACCGCCGCTCAGCGGCTGCGGCTGCCCGGAGGCGGCCTGGCTGGTCGGCGGCTGCGGCTGCGGCTGCCCTGCTGGGGCCTGGCCGCTCCGTGGCTGCGCGTACGGCTGTTCGGCCGTGGGCGCCACCGGAGTCTGGGCCTGGGGCGCTTGTGTGCCCTGCGGCGGGATGGGCGGGGCCTGGCCGGGAGGCTGCTCCGGGGCGCCCATGGCGAGGCCCTGCTCCGGAGCGCTCGGCTGCGGCGGCTGGTGGGCGACCCCCGGCGTCTCCGTCCGGGGGCGGCTCCACCATTTCGCCTTCGTGGGCTTGCCCTCGTCCATGCTCTCCCCACAACTGGCCCGCGGCGCACGCCGATACGTATCCAACTCCGCGCCCGCCAAGTCCCCCCGGCAGGCACGGCCCACCGAGATTCAACCAGGTTCTGGCGCGTGAGCGCAGGGCACGTCGCGTCAGCGGAGCGTGGCCACGCCTCGCGAGGGGCCCGGACCCGGTATCGCCGAGGTGGTGTTCGACGGGTCGGCACCCTCCGCCTGCACCGACCTGAGCGCCGGTGGCACCTCGATGCCGGGCGGCGTCGCACCGCGGTGGCCGGGCTGCGGCGGACTTATCAACGGGGAGACCGCGGCGGCGCCCGCCAGAAGCGGTGCCGTCACGGCATACGCCGACGCCCGTGAGCGCGGGGGCTGTGCGGCAGCCCCCGGCAGCAGCGGACCCGTCACCTCGGTGGGCGCGACCGGCGCCGCCAGGGCACCGGGGCGCTGGCCCTGCGCCGACAGCGGATTGCCGGCCCCGCGGCGCCGCACGGAGTCGGGCGCCACGGAGGACCCGGCGCCCTGGGGACGCTGCGGGGTGACGTTGCTGTTGGCCTTGGAGCCGCCGGCCCTGGTGTCGCTCGTGTCGATGGGGGCACCCGCCGTGACACCGCCGAGCGCGATGGCGGCCAGCGACACCGCACCGGCCGCGGCGAACGCGAAGCGGCGTCCGCGCCAGAGCGAGCGGTCGCCCTCGTGCCGGGTGACGTCATGGATGCGGAAACCGCGCCCCTCGCCGGGCAGCACCGTCGCGTGGGCGCCCGAGGGGGCATACCCCACGAAGGACTCCGTGGTCACGCCGAAGAGCCCGGTCCTCGGCAGCCCGGCGGAGCTGGATCCGGTGGCGAAGCCCTCTCCGTCACCCGGGGGTCTGGGACCGTCGGGCGGCGCCTCGGCACCACCGGCGGGCAGACCCTGGAGGCGGGCCAGGAAGCTCTCGCTGGGCGGCGGCGGCGCCGCCTGCGCGAAGACGTTCTTCAGGCGACGCTGTGCGTCGGCCTCGGTCTTGCACATCGGACACGTCGCCAGATGCGCGAGGACGCGCTCGCGCGCGTCATGGCCCAACTCACCGTCCACCAGGGCGGCGAGTCGGTCTCCCAGATGCTGCTCCGCGCCGGCCAGGGGCCGCTCGGCGGGATTCGCCCGTGATCCACTCACGCGGTCGCGCCCCCTCCTCCCAGCGCCACGGCTCCGGGAGCTCCCACTGCTTGCAGGGCAGGGGTGTCGCCACCGAGCGCACGGCGCTCCGCGCGAGCCTCGGGAGAGCGGTGCTGGAGGGCCTTGCGGAGCTGGGAACGGCCCCGGTGGATACGGCTGCGGACCGTGCCGAGCTTGACGCCGAGGGTCGCGGCGATCTCCTCGTACGACAATCCCTCGATGTCGCAGAGGACCACGGCGGCGCGGAACTCGGGCGCGAGGGTGTCGAGCGCCTGCTGGACGTCGGCGTCGAAGTGCGTGTCGTTGAACACCTGCTGCGGCGACGGCTCGCGGCTGGGGAGGCGCTCCGCGGCGTCGTCCCCGAGGGCGTCGAAGCGGATGCGCTGCTTTCGGCGCACCATGTCCAGGAAGAGGTTCGTGGTGATGCGGTGCAGCCAGCCCTCGAACGTGCCGGGGGTGTAGGTGGAAAGCGACCGGAAGACACGGACGAAGACCTCTTGGGTGAGGTCCTCGGCATCGTGCTGGTTGCCGGTCAGGCGATACGCCAGGCGGTACACGCGGCCGCTGTGTGTGCTGACGATCTCCTCCCAGGTGGGCGGAGTCCACGCCTGCGATTCCGCGTCAGCGGCAAAGGTCGCGGTCTGAGCGGAGTCGTTGGCACGGATGCGGTCAGCGGTGTCGGTCACGGATTTCGGCTCACCCGCCAATCCGAGAAAGCGCCGAAGCACTCCTCCCCGATCTGCGGACGCAGCCGCACCTCCCCTGTCGGCTCTGGTGGTGTCCAGTGGAGCCCCTACCATAACCACCTCGCCCGTTAGCTCCGGATAAGCGTTTTTACGTGAATTTGGTACGGGCTTCTCAGCGGTTGTCCTGCCGCTTCGACGCGCCCGCTTCAAGTCTTGATCCATCCGTGACCCCCGCTGTCCTCACACCCCCTCATAACGCCTGGCCTCATCTGCGGGTTCCCGGCACCAACGGATACAGTCACGGCCAGGCAACCACGGGGACAGGAGAGGGCCATTACCGGCAACCGGCAGACGAGCTGGGCGTTCGCCGACGCCTTTGTCGCCGAGGACGAGGCGCTGCACTGGGCCCGTGACCGGGCCCAGGAGACAGGGCTGCCCTCGGTGTCGCCCGGCACCGGCGCCGCGCTGCGGATGCTCGCCGCCACGGTTGACGCGAAAGCAGTGGCCGAAATCGGGACCGGGACCGGGGTGTCGGGCATCCATCTGCTGCACGGCATGCGGCCCGACGGGGTGCTCACCACGGTCGATCCCGAGCCGGAGCGGCAGCAGTTCGCCCGCGAGGCCTTCCGTGCCGCGGGCTTCGCGGGCAACCGGGCGCGGTTCATTCCGGGGCGGGCCCTGGATGTGCTGCCGCGGCTCGCCGACGGCGGCTACGACCTCGTGTTCTGCGACGGGGACCGCACGGAGTCCCTGGAGTACCTCGCTGAATCGTTGCGCCTGCTGCGGCCGGGCGGGCTCGTCTGCTTCGAGGGTGCTTTCGCGGACGGCAGGACCGTGGACTCCGGGCCGCAGCCCGTCGAGGTCCTCTGCCTTCGTGATCTGCTGCGGACCGTGCGGGAGAGTGTGGAGCTCGTGCCGTCGCTGTTGCCGGTGGGGGATGGGCTGCTGTGCGCGGTCAAACGGTAGCTCTGCGTTTGCCTGGGCGGGGCGTTCCTGGTGGCTCCGCGCTGCCCGGTTGGCGCTCGGTGCGCAGTTCCTCGCGCCGCTGAAAGACCCCGCCCCGTGGTTCCGCGCTGCTCCTCGTAGCTCTGTCGCGCAGTTCCCCGCGCCCCCAAAACCCCCGCCCCGTGGTTCCGCGCTGCTCCTCGTAGCTCTGTCGCGCAGTTCCCCGCGCCCCCGAAAAGACCCCGCCCCGTGGTTCCGTGCCGCACCTCGTAGCTCTGTCGCGCAGTTCCCCGCGCCCCCAAAAATTCCCACCTCGTGGTTCCGCGCTGCCCCGTCCGCGCTCGGTGCGCAGTTCCCCGCGCCCCTGAAGAGACCCCGCCCCGTGAAGTTCCGTGCCGCACCTCATAGCTCTGTCGCGCAGTTCCCCGCGCCCCCAAAAACCCCCGCCTCGTGGTTCCGTGCTGCCGCTTAAAAGTGCTCGCCTCGGCCCCCGGCCCGGAAACAGCACTGCCCCGGATCCGATGGGATCCGGGGCAGTGAAAAGTTTGGGCGCGCTTCCGCGTCAGCCGACGACCTTCTTCAGGGCGTCGCCGAGCGCGTCGGCCTCGTCCGGAGTCAGTTCGACGACAAGTCGTCCGCCGCCTTCGAGCGGAACGCGCATGACGATGCCCCGCCCCTCCTTGGTCACCTCGAGCGGGCCGTCGCCCGTCCGCGGCTTCATGGCCGCCATGCTCGTTCCCCTTCCTGAAACCAGCTCATCGCAGCCGACAACCCAGGTGTCACCGGCATCGAACATATTGCTTCCAGGCCATTATCCCGCATGGCGGGACCCGATGACCAACATCGGTCGGCATCGCTTGCGCAACGCGCGCCCGCAAAACCACCCAATTCGGCGATGTGCCTGCGATACTTCGCCGCCCCCCATGCCCCAGCGACTCATAATTGTTAGACGCAGGTCACATATCCGCCCTCATGCCGGACCCCGATGATCTCCGTCATGCTGAGACCCACGTACCGGACGAGCGGAAGGTTCACCATGGCCGACAGCGTGCTCTACGAAGTCAGCGACGGACTCGCGACGATCACGATCAACCGGCCCGAGGCCATGAACGCCATGAACACGGAGGCCAAGGCCGCCCTGCGGGACGCCCTCAGGTCCGCCGCCGACGACCCCGCCGTGCGCGCCGTGCTGCTGACCGCGACCGGGCGCGCCTTCTGCGTCGGCCAGGACCTCAAGGAGCACATCGGCCTGCTCATGGCGGACCGCGAGGCCGGTACGGGCCAGACGATGAGCACCGTCAAGGAGCACTACAACCCCATAGTCCGCGCGCTGGCGGACATGCCGAAGCCCGTCGTGGCCGGGGTCAACGGCGTCGCCGCCGGAGCCGGCCTCGGCTTCGCGCTCGCCGCCGACTACCGCGTGGTCGCCGACACCGCCAAGTTCAACACCTCCTTCGCCGGGGTCGCCCTCACCGCCGACTCGGGCATCTCCTGGACGCTCCAGCGCGTGGTCGGCCCCGGCCGCGCCGCCGACCTGCTGCTCTTCCCGCGCAACATCACCGCGCAGGAGGCGTACGACCTGGGCATCGCGAGCAAGGTCGTGCCCGCCGCCGAGCTCGCCGCCGAGGCCGAGAAGGTGGCCCGCGCGCTGGCCGAGGGCCCGACCCTCGCCTACGCGGCGCTCAAGGAGTCCCTCGCCTACGCGGCGGACCACTCCCTGGACGAGGCGCTGGACAAGGAGGACGAACTCCAGTCGAGGGCGGGCGCGTCGGAGGACCACACGATCGCCGTCCAGGCCTTCATCGCCAAGGAGAAGCCGAAGTATCTGGGCCGCTGAGAGTTGTCTGGGCCGCTGACATTTGTCTGGGCCGCTGGCGTAGCTGGGCGCTATGGTCTCGGCGTCTCTCGGGCCACGCAGTCCGCGAGATGGTCGTTGACGAGGCCGCAGGCCTGCATCAGGGCGTACGCCGTGGTGGGGCCGACGAAGCGTATGCCGCGCTTCTTCAGGGCCTTGGACAGGGCCGTGGACTCCGGAGTGATCGCCGGGACGTCGGAGAGCGACTTCGGGGCCGGCCGGGAGACCGGGTCGGGGGCGAACGACCAGATCAACTCGTCCAGTTCGCCCTCGGACCAGCCGGCGAGCACGCGCGCGTTGGCGAGCGTCGCGTCGATCTTGGCGCGGTTGCGGATGATCCCCGCGTCGGCGAGGAGCCGCTCCCGGTCCTCGTCGGTGAACTTCGCGACCGAGGCGATGTCGAAGCCCGCGAAGGCCGTGCGGAAGCCCTCGCGGCGGCGCAGGATCGTGATCCAGGACAGGCCCGACTGGAAGGCCTCCAGGCTGAGCCTCTCGTACAGCGCGTCGTCGCCGCGGACGGGCCGGCCCCACTCGGCGTCGTGGTACAGCACGTAGTCCTCGGTGGAGAGGCCCCAGGGGCAGCGCAGGCCGCCGTCCGGCCCCGCGACAGCATCGGTGCTCACTGGTCGTCGTCCCTCTCGTCCCGCTTCTCGGACCGCGGGGACTTGTCGTCCCACGCCGACTCATAGACAGGGTTCTCGTCGTACATGGGGTTCTCGTCGTACACGGGGTTCCCGTCGTACACGGGGCTGTCGTGGGGGTGCGGGGGGTTCTCTTCGCGTACGGGCGTCGCGCCTTGGCCGGACCTTCCGCCGGATGTGCCATGGGAGTCGTATCCGGCGTCGGAGCGGCGTGGTGTGTACCCGTCGAAGAGTGCCGGGCCCGCGACCGCCGTGGCCTGGGCGCCCGCCAGGGCCGCCTCCAGCTCGGCGATGCGGGCGTCCCGCTCGGCCAGCTCCGCGCCGAGGCGGCTGAGGGCGTCGTCCACGTCCGCCATCTCGTACCCCCGCAGGGTCAGGGGGAAGCGCATCGCGTCGACGTCGGCGCGGCGCAGCGGCCGGTCGGGGGGCAGCGGGTCGGTGAGGCGCTCGGGCGCGGCGTCGGGCAGGGCGCCGCTCTCGCCGCCGCCCACGACGGCGAGGGTCACCGCTCCGACCACCACGACGAGGGCGATGACCAGGAACAAGAACAAGACCATGGCTTCAGGCCCCTACGCTCGACTGCCCATGCTGAAAGTGTCAGAGTCCGATCGTGCCATGCGGCTGTGACAGTTAAGGTCGCAGGCGGCCGTACCGCGACGAGGACCCAGGAGGGCCACAGGGGATGCTCAGGCTTGGACGGCGCGAGTTCGACGCGCACGAGCCGGTGATCATGGCGATCGTGAACCGGACACCGGACTCGTTCTACGACCAGGGGGCGACGTTCCGGGACGAGCCCGCCCTGGCCCGCGTGGAGCAGGCGGTGGCCGAGGGCGCCGCGATCATCGACATCGGCGGCGTCAAGGCGGGTCCCGGGGACGAGGTGTCCGCCGAGGAGGAGGCGCGCCGTACGGTCGGTTTCGTCGCCGAGGTGCGCAGACGCTTTCCCGAGGTGGTGATCAGCGTCGACACGTGGCGGCACGACGTCGGCGAGGCGGTCTGCGAGGCGGGCGCCGATCTGCTCAACGACGCGTGGGGCGGTGTCGACGCCAAGCTCGCGGAGGTCGCCGCGCGGTACGGGGCCGGTCTGGTGTGCACGCACGCGGGCGGTGCCGAGCCGCGTACGAGGCCGCACCGCGTCGCGTACGAGGACGTGGTGGCCGACATCCTGCACGTGACGGTCGGCCTTGCCGAGCGCGCGGTCGCCCTCGGGGTGCCCCGCGAGTCGGTCCTCATCGACCCCGGGCACGACTTCGGCAAGAACACCCGGCACAGCCTGGAGGCCACCCGTCGGCTGGGCGAGATGGTGGAGACGGGCTGGCCGGTCCTGGTCTCGCTCTCCAACAAGGACTTCGTGGGCGAGACCCTGGACAAGCCGGTCAAGGAGCGCGTCATCGGCACCTTGGCGACGACGGCGGTCTCCGCCTGGCTGGGCGCACAGGTCTACCGCGTCCACGAGGTCGCGGAAACACGCCAGGTACTGGACATGGTGGCAACGATCGCCGGCCACCGCGCCCCCGCCGTGACCCGGCGCGGACTGGCCTGAGCGGGCCTCGGCACGCGCGCGGGGACCCGGACGGGCGCCCGCGCGCGTGAGGCCTACTTTCCGACTTCCTTCGTCACCAGGGAGATGGCCTCTTCCACGTCGTCCGTGACGTGGAAGAGGAGCAGGTCGGCCTCGGAGGCCTTGCCCTGGGCGATGACGGTGTTCTTCAGCCAGTCGATCAGGCCGCCCCAGTACTGCGTACCGAAGAGGACGATCGGGAAGCGCGTGACCTTGCGGGTCTGGACGAGCGTGAGTGCCTCGAAGAGCTCGTCCATGGTGCCGAGGCCGCCGGGCAGGACCACGAAGCCCTGCGCGTACTTCACGAACATCGTCTTGCGGACGAAGAAGTACCGGAAATTTACGCCGATGTCGACATACGGGTTGAGCCCCTGCTCGAAGGGCAGCTCGATGCCGAGGCCGACCGAGGTGCCCTTGGCGTCGACGGCCCCTTGGTTGGCGGCCTGCATCGCGCCCGGCCCGCCACCCGTGATGACCGCGAAACCGGCCTCCACGAGGGCTCTGCCGATCTCCACCCCTGCCGCGTACTCCGGTGAGTCCACCGGAGTGCGCGCCGAGCCGAAGACACTGATCGCGGGCGGCAGTTCGGCGAGTGCGCCGAAGCCCTCGATGAACTCCGACTGGATGCGCAGGACCCGCCAGGGATCGGTGTGCACCCACTCGGAGGGGCCTTCGGAGTCGAGGAGACGCTGATCGGTGGTGCCGGCCTGCACCTTGTCCCGCCGGCGAAGGACCGGGCCGAGCCGCTGCTCGTCGGGGCGCTTTCCGGCAGCGGGGCCGTCCTGGTTGGTCATCGTCTGCTCCCTCCATGCGTACGGAACGCGTACGGAACCACAGCCTAGGTCTACGCGGGTTACCGCCGAGGGACCTCGGGATGTCCGGCTACGACGTGAGCCACTTCCGCAGCCGCTCCTCCGCCTCGGGGATCAGCGAGGCCCGCACGCGCTCGTCGACCTTGTGGGCGAGGAGCGGGTTCCCCGGGCTGAAGTTGACCGCGGGGACGCCGAGCGCGCTGAAGCGGGAGACGTCCGTCCAGCCGAACTTGGGGCGGGCCTCGCCGCCGACGGCCGCCATGAAGGCGGCGGCGGCCGGGTGGTCAAGGCCGGGGCGGGCCGCGCCCGTGTGGTCGTCGACGATGAACTCGTCGACGCCGCAGTCCGCGAAGTAGTCGCGCACGAAGGCGAGGGCGTCCTCCTCGCTGCGGTCGGGCGCGTAGCGGAAATTGACGACGACGGTGCACTCGTCGGGGATGACGTTGGTGGCGACGCCGCCCTCGATGCGGACGGCGTTGAGACCCTCGTGGTACTCCAGGCCGTCCACCACCGGCTTGCGCGGCTCGTACGCGGCGAGCTTCACGAGGATCGGGGTGGCCGCGTGGATGGCGTTGGAGCCCATCCACGCGCGCGCTGAGTGCGCCCGCACCCCCTTGGTCTTCAGGAAGACCCGCAGCGTGCCCTGGCAGCCGCCCTCGACCTGGCCGTCGGTCGGCTCCAGGAGGACCGCGAAGTCGCCCGCCAGCCAGTCGGGGTGCGCCGCTGCGATGTGCCCGAGGCCGTTCAGGTGGGCGGCCACCTCTTCGTTGTCGTAGAAGACGAAGGTGAGGTCGCGGTTGGGCTCGGTGACCGTCTGGGCGATGCGCAGCTGCACGGCGACGCCCGACTTCATGTCACAGGTGCCGCAGCCCCACAGGACGCCGTCCTCGTCGAGTCGCGATGGCACGTTGTCCGCGATCGGCACGGTGTCGATGTGCCCGGCGAGGACGACCCGCTCCGCGCGGCCGAGGTCCGTGCGGGCCACCACGTTGTTGCCGTGCCGGTCGACCGTGAGGTGCGGCAGGCCGCGCAGGGCCGTCTCGATGGCGTCGGCGAGGGCCGTCTCGGAACCGCTCGGCGACGGGAAGTCGACAAGGCGGGCGGTCAGCTCGGCGGCGTCCAGCGTGAGGTCAAGCGGGGTGTGAGGCATGCGGACGACCCTAACGTCCGAGGGCGCACCGGCCTGTCGGTGGTCTCCAGTACCTTGGACGCGTGCCTGAGCCACCCACCCTCCCCCGGCGCGGCCGCCTCACCCGTCTCGGGACCGCGGTCGCGGTGCTGCTCGCCGTCGCCGGCTATGTCGCGGGGCAGTACGTCTACGGCGGCAAGCCCGCCCCCCGGTGCACGGTGGTGTCGGCCAACGGCGACGGCGCGTCGTACGAGTTCACGGCGGAGCAGGCGGAGAACGCCGCGACGGTCGCCGCCGTCGGCACCTCGCGCGGCATGCCCGAGCGTGCCGTGACCATCGCCCTCGCGACCGCCCTCCAGGAGTCGGGCCTGCGCAACATCCGGCACGGCGACCGCGATTCGCTCGGCCTCTTCCAGCAGCGCCCCACGCAGGGCTGGGGCAACGCGCGCCAGATCATGGACCCTGCGTATTCGGCGGCGCGTTTCTACGAGCATCTGGCCGAGGTCCCCGGCTATTCGCGGCTGCCCCTCACGGTCGCCGCGCAGCGCGTGCAGCGCAGCGGCTTCCCGCAGGCCTACGCCAAGCACGAGCCGGACGCCGTGCTGCTCGCCGCCGCGCTCACCGGCCGCGCGCCGGGCACGTTCGGCTGCGAGGGCCGCCCCGGCACGGACCCCGGCGGCCCCGCGGAGGTGCGGGCCGCGCTGGAGCGTGACTTCGGCCGTGACGTGCGCCCCGAGGCCGCTGGGGGCCGCACGGTGACGGTCCCCGTGCCCGCCGCGGCGGCCGACGGCGAGGCCCCGCGGCGCGGCTGGGAGCTGGCGCACTGGGCGGTGGCGCAGTCGTCGGCGCTGCGCGTGGAGCGCGTGTCGTACGCGGGGCGGGAGTGGCGCGCCGACGGTTCGGGTACGTGGCACAAGGCGCCGGCGGGCGAGGCCGCGGGCCCCGGTGCGGCCGACCGGGTACGGATTATTACCGCGCAGTAGTGCGACTCGTCCCCCGATGGGGGCATGGAGATCGTCCCCTCGCGGCAGCGCCGCCAATGCGCCCCCGACCTGCCCTCTCTCCCCGCGTATCCCTTGGGGGCGCAGGGCATGAAGGGTTCCGCGGGCGGCGCGACGGGTGGTCTCTTTGCCCTCCTTCGTCCAGAGCCGATTATGCGACGCATTGCCAACTCTTTACGTTGGCCCGCCGTAACCAATCCGGGGCTGGAGCGGTATTCACAGCGTCCGAGCGCCGGAACCCATCCGGTGGGACGCCGGAGCCGATCCGGCCGGACACCTCATCGTCTTCTCCCGTCTGAAGGAGCATCATGTCCCTCCCCCTGACCCGCCGGATCGCCCGCGCGGCGCTGCTCAGCGCTGCGGGAGCAGCTTCCGTGGTCGGTGCGGCCGGCTCCGCAAGCGCCCTCCCCGCCGCGCCCGACCTGGGTGGGCTCACCGCGCTGGACACCGCGAACCTCGGCAACACCGTCGACGGCGCCGCCCAGAACACCGGCAACCTCGCCGGTGAGGCCGGCAGCAAGGCCGTGAAGAAGTCCGTGCCCGCCGCCACGAAGATCGTCGGCAAGAGCGCCAAGACGACGACCCCGGCCGCCCAGCAGGCCGTCGGGACCATCGCGGGCGCCGCGGGCGAGGTCGTCGGCGACACCGCCGGCACGGCCGCCAAGGACGGGCTGCCCATCAGCTCGCTGACCAAGAGCGGGCTGCCGACCCAGGGCCTGCTCGGCTGATCGCTCGACCTCATGACGGAAGGGCCCGGAGCCAGTGGCTCCGGGCCCTTCCGTCATGCCGTCGCCGCAGGTCCGGGCGTTACGCCAGGCGTTCGACCGCGGCCGCCACCCGCTCGTCCGTCGCCGTCAGCGCCACCCGTACGAACTGCTCGCCCGCGGGTCCGTAGAAGTCGCCGGGCGCCACCAGGACGCCCAGGGCCGCGAGATGGCCGACGGTGTCCCAGCAGGACTCTCCGCGCGTGGCCCACAGGTACAGGCTCGCCTCGCTGTGCTCGATGCGGAAGCCATGCTTCACCAGGGCCTCGCGCAGGGCGGTGCGCCGGGCCGCGTACCGCTCGCGCTGCTCGCGCACGTGCTGGTCGTCGCCGAGCGCCGCCACGACGGCCGCCTGGGTGGGCGCGGACGTCATCATGCCGCCGTGCTTGCGGATCTGGAGCAGATCGCCGAGGACGGCCGCGTCACCGGCGATGAACGCGGCGCGGTAGCCGGCGAGGTTCGAGCGCTTGGAGAGCGAGTGGACGGCGACGAGGCCCTCGTACGAGCCGCCGCAGACGTCCGGGTGCAGGACGGAGACCGGGTCGGCCTCCCAGCCGAGCTCCAGGTAGCACTCGTCGCTGACGAGCAGCACGCCGTGCTCGCGCGCCCAGGCCACGGCCCGGGTCAGCTCCTGCGCGGTCAGGACGCGGCCGGTCGGGTTCGAGGGCGAGTTGAGCCAGAGAAGCTTCATCCCGGCCGGGTCGAGGTCCGCCACCGCGGCGTCGGACGCGAACACGTCCGGGTCGTACGAGACGTGACCGGCCCTGGCCAGGCGCGCGCCGACCTCGTACGTCGGGTAGGCGAGCCGCGGGTGAGCGACGATGTCGCCCGGGCCGAGGCCGAGCTGGGTCGGCAGCCAGGCCACGAGCTCCTTGGAGCCGACGACCGGCAGTACGTTGCGGTGCGTGAAGCCCACCGCTCCCAGGCGCCGCTCGCACCAGCCGGTGAGCGCGTCACGCAGCTCGGGCGTGCCCCACACCGTGGGATAGCCCGGCGAGTCCGCCGCCGCGATCAGCGCTTTCTGGATCAGCTCGGGCACCGGGTCGACCGGCGTGCCCACCGACAGGTCGACGATGCCGCCGGGGTGGGCGGCCGCCGTGGCCTTGTAGGGCTCGAGCTTGTCCCAGGGGAAGGTGGGAAGGCGGTCGGAAACTGCGGACACGTGCTGACTCCCGGCTTGCGTGGATGGACAAACGCCCCGGTCCCGTACGCAGGACCTGCCGTACGGGACCGGGGCGGCGCTTGAAGCCCGCCGTTACTGGTTCTGCGGCGGCAGTGCGGCGATGAAGGCGTGGTCGCGCTCGATCAGGCCGAGCTTGCTCGCGCCGCCGGGAGAACCCAGCTCGTCGAAGAACTCGACGTTCGCCTTGTAGTAGTCCTTCCACTCCTCAGGAGTGTCGTCCTCGTAGAAGATCGCCTCGACCGGGCAGACCGGTTCGCAGGCTCCGCAGTCGACGCATTCGTCCGGGTGGATGTACAAGGACCGGGAGCCCTCGTAAATGCAGTCGACCGGGCACTCCTCGATGCACGCCTTGTCCTTGACGTCGACACAAGGCTGCGCGATGACGTAGGTCACGCTGTCGTTCCTCCTCGATACGGGCGTTGGCGGGCCGTCCTCAGGCTCCGCTCGCCTGGCGCGCGGGAGCGCGGCGTCGTCGATGCCCGCACCTAGTATCTCCGTTCCTGGGCATGATCCGAACAGGAGGGGCTCGAGAAGCCGTGGAATTCACTGCGGGCGGACGACTTGAGGTCCGCGTAACCCCCGCTGACGTGGGCAAACGTGTATCAGTCCGGCGTCGGAGCGATGCCGGTGAGCGCGGCGGCGGATTCACCGACACGGTGGGTGTTCTCACATCGTGGAACAACGGTGTGCTGCTCATCACACGAAGGACCGGTGAGATCGTCCGGATCGCGCAGGACACGCTGGTCGCGGGCAAGGTCGTGCCGGCGGCGCCGGCCCGCAGGCGCGGCCCCGCCGCCTCGTACGAGGAGCTGGCGCGGGTGTCCGCGCGCGCCTGGCAGCCGGTGGAGAGCGAGCCGCTGGGCGACTGGGAGCTGCGGGCCGCCGCCGGGTTCACGCGGCGGGCCAACTCGGCGCTGCCGCTCGGCGACCCCGGGCGGCCCCTCGACGAGGCGTTGCGCGTGGTGCGGGAGTGGTACGGGGCGCGCGGCCTGCCCGCGTACATCCAGACCGCGACCGGCGCCGAGGGCACCCAGGAAGTGCTCTGCGCGGAACTGGCGGAGCGGGGCTGGGAGCGCGAGGTCAGCGCGGAGCTGCACATCGGCGCGCTCGCCCCGGTCGGGGACCTGGACGCGGATGTGGCGCGCGTGGAACTCTCGCGTTCCTGCGACGAGGGATGGCTGCGGCGGTACGGAAGGGCCGCGGTCACCGGGCCGCATGTGCGCAAGGTGCTGGCAAGCGGGCCCTCGGTGTGGTTCGCTTCCGTGCCCGGGAGCGGTGACGCCCCGGCCGCCATCGGCCGGTGCGTGGTCGACGGGCGCTGGGCGGGATTCATGGCGGTCGAGGTGGATCCCGGGTGCCGCAGACAGGGGCTCGCCACCTCGGTGATGGCCGCACTGGCCCGGCAGGCCCTGTCCGACGGCGCGTCGGCGGCCTGGTTGCAGGTCGAGAACGGCAACGACGGCGCGCGGGCGCTGTACGGCGGGATGGGCTTCGCGGCGCATCACACGTACCACCACTACCGGCACGGACGGGCCTGAACGGTAGGCGCGTGGCCCGGCAGCACGGCACGGCACACGGCAACAGCGCCCGACCAGGGCATGAGACACGAGGCACGTATGCACGCGGAGTCCGGCGAATGGCGGCGGCGGTTCGCCGAGGAAGTACGGTCCGAACGGCCAGATCTCGCCCTGCTGTGTCTGCTGATCGGCGCGGAGGCGGACCCCTCGCTCGGCCAGGAGGGGATCGACGCCGCCGAGATCGAACTCGACCGGCTGGCGGGCCTGCTGCCCTTCCGCCCCGGCGGGCCCCGCGCCTGGGCGTCCGCGCTCGCCGAACTCCTGGGTGAGCAGTGCGGCTTCCAGGGGACGCCGGGTGACTACCAGCGCCTGGACTCCTCCCTGCTGCACCGGGTCCTGCGGCGCCGCAAGGGGCTGCCGATCCTGCTGTCCGTGGTGTGGATGGAGGTGGCGCGGCGCGCCGGCGCCCCCGTGTACGGAGTGGCGCTGCCCGGTCACTTCGTGGTCGGCTTCGGGCCGCGCGACGAGCAGGTGCTCGTCGATCCGTTCGACGGCGGGCGCATCCTGACCCGGCAGGACGCGGAGCTGCTCGTGGCGGGGACCACGGGGACCGGGGTGCAGCCCTCGATGCTGGCACCCGCCGACCCGCTGAACATCGTGCAGCGCATCCTGAACAACATCCGCGCCTGGACGGCCGCACGCCCCGAGCGCTCGGAGGTCGCGCTGTGGGCGCTCGACCTGTCCCTGCTGCTGCCGGCGCATCCGGCCCGCCTGCGCTACGAGCGGGCCCAACTCCTCGTGCAGCGGGGCGACTTCCTGGGCGGCGCGGCCGAGCTGGACGAGTACGCCGATGTGGTGACGGCGGTGGAGCCGACCACCGCCGAGCGGGTGCGCCAGCAGGCACGGGCGGCCAGGGCCATGCTGAACTGAGCCCTCCGGGGCGGTAAGCGATCGGGCCGGGCGGGCACCACGGAAGTATGCGTTCCCGAACCCCCGGAACCACCGACTGGCGACGGCTGTTCGCGGCCGAGGCCGGGGCCCCGCACCCCGATCTCGCGCTGCTGTGCCTGCTGATCGGCACGGAGGCGGACCCCTCCCTCGACCAGGAGGGGATCGACACGGCGCGGCGGCTGCTCGACCGGCTGGCCGAGCAGGCCGCGCTCGGCAGCGGCGGCGACCGCCCCGGCACCCCGCGGGCGTGGGCCGCGGCCGTCGGTGAACTCCTCGGCGGGCGCTGTGGGTTCCGGGGCAGACCCGGTGACTACCAGCGCCTGGAGTCCTCCCTGCTGCACCGGGTCCTGCGGCGCCGCAGGGGCCTGCCGATCCTGCTCTCGGTGCTGTGGCTGGAGGTGGCGCGGCGCGCGGGCGCCGCGGTCCACGGGGTCGCCCTGCCCGGCCACTTCGTGGTCGGCTTCGGTCCGCCGGACGGCCAGGTGCTCGCCGACCCCTTCGCGGGCGGCCGGGTCCTGACGGGCACGGACGCCGAGCTGCTCGTGGCGGCGGCCACCGGGGCGCCTCTCGCGCCGTCCATGCTGGTCCCCGCGGACACGCTGGACATCGTGCGGCGTGTCCTGGACAACATCCGCGCCTGGGCGGCGCCCCGCCCCGAGCGCTGCGACGTCTCCCTGTGGGCGCTCGACCTCTGCCTGCTCCTGCCGTCGCCGCCGCCCCGGCTGCGCTTCGAGCGCGCCCAGCTCCTCGTACAGAAGGGCGACTTCGCCATCGGCGCGCGCGAGCTCGACGCCTACGCCGACGAGGTGGCCGGCACGGACACGCCGACGGCGGACCGGGCCCGGCGACAGGCGCGGCTGGCCCGCGCCCGGCTGAACTGAGCCCTCACAGCCAGCCCTTGTCGCGGGCGATGCTCACCGCCTCGGCGCGGTTGCGGACGGCCAGCTTCTGGATGGCTGTGGAGAGGTAGTTGCGGACGGTGCCACGGGAGAGGTGCAGGGCGGTGGCCAGCTCGGCGTTGGTGGCGCCGCCCGCCGCCGCGCGCAGGACCTCGCGCTCGCGGTCCGTCAGGGGGTTCGCGCCCTCGGCGAGGGCCGCCGCGGCGAGCGTGGGGTCGATGACCCGCTCCCCCGCGAGGACCTTGCGCACGGCCGCGGCGAGCTGGGCGGCCGGGGCGTCCTTGACCAGGAACGCGGCGGCGCCGGACTCCATGGCGCTGCGGAGATGGCCGGGGCGGCCGAAGGTGGTCAGGACCACCACCTTCACGGCCGGGAGCGCGGCCCGCAGTTCGGCCGCCGCCTCGATGCCGGTGCGTCCCGGCATCTCGATGTCGAGCAGCGCGACGTCCACGGCCGCCTCGCCCGCCGCCGCCACCACCTCGTCGCCGCGGGCCACCTGGGCGACGACCTCGATGTCCGGTTCGAGGCCGAGCAGCGCCGCGAGGGCCTCGCGGACCATCGCCTGGTCCTCCGCGAGCAGAACCCTGATCACCTTGTCGCCGCCGCGGCCGTCCTCGCTGGTCATGAGGGGGATCCTACGGCGGTGCCGGTCAGCGGTACGCGGGCCGCGAGGCGGAAGCCGCGGCGGCCCGAAGGGCCCGTGTCCAGCTCACCGCCGACCGCCGCCACCCGCTCGGCCAGGCCCGTCAGACCGTTGCCCGCGGCCCCCGCGCCGCCCACCCCGTCGTCCTCCACGGAGAGCTCGACGCGGGGCCCCGCGAGGGTCTGGCGGACCGTGAACGCCACCGTGCAGCGCCGGGCGCCGCTGTGCCGCACGACGTTGGTCACGGCCTCCCGCAGCGCCCAGGCGAGCGCCGCCTCGCCCTCCTCGTCCGGCAGCGTCTTCGGCGCCTCCAGCGGTACGTCCGCCTCGATGCCGGCCGCGGTCAGCGCCGTACGGGCGCCCGCGAGCTCGCCGGCCAGGGTGCGCCTGCGGTAGCCGGAGACGGCTTCTCGCACGTCCACCAGGGCCTGGCGGCTGACCTGCTCGATGTCGGCGACCTGCTGGGCGGCCGTGTCGGGGTGGTCGGGCAGCATCCGCCCTGCGAGCTCGCTCTTGAGCGTGATCAGGGAGAGCGAGTGGCCGAGCAGGTCGTGCAGGTCCCTGGCGAGGCGCAGCCGCTCCTCGTTGGCGGCCAGTTGGGCGACGGTGGCGCGGGCCCGGCGGAGCTGGATCGTCGTACGCACCAGCTGGCGTACGCCGGTCATGGCGAAGCCGACCAGGATGTTGAGGACGGCGAGGTTGCCGATGAGGTCCTGGAGGCTGTCCGTGCGCAGACCGGCCAGGACCATCACGGCGGTGACGCCGGGGATGGCCCAGGCCGCGTGCCTCAGTGGCGCCACGGCCCCCACGGACACGGAGACGTACACGAAGAGCCCGAGCCAGTGCGCGCCGAAGCTGAGCGCGAGGACGACGGCCAGGGTGAGCTGGAGCGCGAACGACACGTACACCGCGCGCCGGTCGAGCACCTTGGCCGTGTACCGGAAGACCAGGGTGAGGTAGCAGGCCACGAAGACCGCGAGCCCCAGCGAACCGAGGACGGTGGCCGCGGTCGCGCGCTCGGTGCGCACCAGGTCGTTCACCGGGGCGGCGAGGAACACCAGCCAGATGCCGATCCAGAGCGCCTTGGTGAGGAACTGGCGGCGGTCCTTGACGGGCCTGCCGAAGGTGTAGACAGGGTGGCTTTCGTCCGGGAGGCGGTCTTCGCGCGCGTCCACGGCGCGGGGCATCTCGTTCACGCCTCCATCGTGTCCTTCCGGTACAGCCACGCCGCGCCGCCCGCGAAGAGGACGAAGTAGGCGACCAGCAGGGTGACGTCCTTGGCATGCGGGGCGTCGCCCAGTTCGATGGCCTGCCCGAGGGCGGCGTACGCGTGCGTCGGCAGCCAGGAGGAGATGTCCCGCAGCCACTGCGGGAAGGTCGTCGCCGGCATCCACAGGCCGCCGAGCAGGGAGAGACCGAAGTAGATGATCATCGTGATCGGGCGGACGGCGTCGCCGGTCGCGAGGTAGCCGATGGCCACGCCGAGCGCGGCGAAGCAGAGGCTGCCCGCCCAGATCGCGCCGGTCAGCGCCAGCCACTGCCAGGCCTCGAAGCGGACGTCCTTGAAGACGGCGGCCACGGCGAACACCACGACGATGGACGGCAGGCCTGCCACGGCGGCGCTCGCCGTCTTTGCCAGGACGTAGCCGCGCCCCGGCAGGGCGGTCAGGCGCAACTGCCGCACCCAGCCGCTCTCCCGCTCCTTGGCGATGCGCTCGCTGTTGCCCATCAGGACGGCGGTCAGGGCGCCGAAGGAGGCCATCGAGACCATCAGATACGCGGGTACGGACAGGCCGGTGTCCGGCACCTGGTCCGCGCCGCCCTGGGTGCCCGCGACGATGACGAAGAGCAGGGAAGGGTAGATCACCGAGAAGAAGAGGAACTTGCGGTTGCGCAGGGCGCGGGTGATCTCCAGCTTGATCAGGCCGCGCGGGGCGAGGGAGTTCGTCATGCGGTTCCGGCCTCCTCGGCCTCGGTGATGGCCACGAAGGCCTGTTCGAGGCCGAGCCCGGCCACTTCGAGGTTGCGGGGGTACACGCCCAGCCCGTACAGCGCGTGCACGGTGGCGTCGGCGTCCCTGGACCGGAGGCGGACCGTGCGGCCCGAGACGTCCAGCGCGGTGAGGAAGGGCAGCGACCGGAGCTTCTCCGTGAGCGCCCCGTCGGCCTCCGCCAGGTCGAAGGAGACCTTGCGGGCCCCCGCCCTCGCCTTGATCTCGGCGGCGGTGCCGTCGGCGATGAGCCGGCCCCGGTGCAGGACCAGGACACGGTCGGCGATCGCGTCGGCCTCCTCCAGGTAGTGCGTGGCGAACAGGACCGCGCGGCCCTGGCCCGCCTGCTCCCGCATGGTGGCCCAGAAGGCCCGGCGGGAGGTGACGTCCATGCCGGTGGTGGGCTCGTCGAGGACGAGCAGGTCGCCCTTGCCCGCCGTGGCGAGCGCGAAGCGGACGCGCTGCTCCTGGCCGCCGGAGAGCTTGTCGACCTTGCGGCCGGCGATCTGCGTGATGCCCGCGTGGGCGAGCACGTCACCCACCCGGTGGGGCCTCGGGTGCAGCCCGCAGGCCAGGCCGACCAGTTCGCGCACGGTCACCTCGCCCATCAGGCCGCCGCTCTGCAGCATGGCGCCGACCCGGCCCGCGGTGATCGCCTCGCGCGGTTCGCCGCCGAAGATCCGTACCGTGCCGCTGTCCGGGCGCCGCAGGCCGAGCAGCAGGTCGAGGGTGGTGGACTTGCCCGCGCCGTTGGGGCCGAGGAGCGCCACCGTCTCGCCGGGGCGCAGGTCGAGCGTGAGCCCGTCCACGGCGCGCACGTCGCCATAGGCCTTGGTCACCCGCTCGAAGCCGACCGCGCAGGTGGCGGGCGGTGCTGTGGTCGTCGTCATGCGGTCCATCGTCGCCGGGGGCGGGGTGGCGGCGGCAGTGTCGCCTGTGCCGAGTACGGGATGACAGATGTCATGCCGGAGGCCGGGCGCCCCACGTGGGTGGGGTGCCCGGCCTCCGGGTGCGTACGAGGGTCAGCTCGCGTTCGTCTCGATCACGCCGATCCGCTCGGTGGGCGTCTTGCCGATGAGTGCCTTGCCCATCGCCTGGGCGACATCGGTCGGCTGGACCGGCGTCTTGTCGCCGTTGCCGCGCTGGATCAGGACCCCGTCGAAGACGTTGCCGTAGAGCTTCTCCAGCTCCTCCAGGTTGTAGTGCACCTCCAGGGTGCCGCCCTTGAGGACCTTGGTCTCCAGGATCTTCGGCAGGGACTTCTCCGGGCCGAAGGGGATCGACTTGGCGCCCGCCTTGACGGTGACGTTGGCGGACATCGCGGGCTGGGCGAACCGGGTCATGAACTTGTCGACCTCGGCCTTGGAGACCGTCGGCTTGCGTGTGGTCACCGGCACCTGGACCGTGCCCGCGCTGCCCGTCTCGACCTGCTTCTTGTAGGCGTCCGCGACGGCCTTGGTGGACGCCTGGGCGTCGATGCCCTTGCCGACCTTGCCGTAGACGGGGACGGCCTTGCCGGGCAGGAACTTGACCGAGCCCTCCTTCGCCGATCCCGAGCCGCCCGCGGCGCGCTCCAGGGCGGCCGCCAGCTTCTCCTCGTCGACGGGCATGACGGGCTCGACGACGCGCTCGCCGCCGATCAGTGAGCCGACCACCGAGACGGGGTTGTAGTCGCTGCCCGCGGCCTCCCTGACGGTGGCCTGGCTGTCCAGGGTCAGCCCCGCCTGGTCCGGCTTGAGCGTGACCTCCGTGCCGTCCACCGACAGCTTCAGGGGCTTGGCCACGCGCTCGCCGATGGCCTGGTCGAGCTTGTTGACGGCCTCGTCACGGGTGCCGCCGCCGATGTCGACGCCGAGCACCGTGGTGCCCTTCGGCACGTCGGCGTGGTTCATCAACAGGCCCGCGCCGTACGCCCCGCAGGCCACGACGACCACGGCGACCGCGAGGAGGACCAGCTTGCTGCGGCCCTTCTTCTTCTTGGCCGCGGACACCGGGGCGGCCGGTACGTCGGAGCGCACCGGCTCGGGCAGCTTCGGCGGGGTGTGCGCCATCGCACCGTCGGCGCCGGGGCCCGGCGGGAACGGGGAGTCGCCCTGCGCCGGCGGCACGATGGGGATGCCGCTGGTCAGCGTCTCGCCGGAGACGTTGCCGCCGGGCGGCGGTGCGGCGGGACCGGACTTCTGCGGGGTGAGGATCGCGGTGTCGTCGCCCATGGCGGGCGAACGCGGCGCGGTGCCCGCCGGGTTGCCGGGGCCGCCGGGCGGCGCGGGACGGCCTGCGCCGGGGGGCGGCGCCATCGGGCCGTCGCCCGTGACAGGGCCGCCGGTCGGTCCCGCGGGGCCGCCGGAGAAGTAGGGCAGGTCGCCGCGGGTGGAGTCGCCGCCCTGCGGGGCGCCCGCGCCGAGCGGGCCCGACGCCACGGCGCCCGACACGTCGAAGGAGCCCGTACCGGAACCGTTCCTGCCGGGGCTGGCGGGGCCCGAGGGGCCGCTGGGACCGCCCTGTGGGGCACTGGGGCCGCCCTGGGGGCCGCCGGGGCCGCTCTGTGGGCCGCGGGAGGCTCCGGGGCCGCCGGGGGCGCCCGAAGCGGGGGCGGCGGGGCCAGTGTTGGCCTGGCCGCCGCTGGGGGCGGGCGCGGACTTGCGGGGCGCGAACCAGTCGCTGGTCTTCTCCTCGGCCGAGCCGGCGGGGCCCGTACCGGAGGAGCCGGGGCCGCCCTCGCCCGCGGCGGACCCGGCGCCGCTGCCGGAACCCGAAGCGGAACCGGAGCCCTGCGATCCGGCGCCGGTGGAGGAAGCCTGTCCCGCACCGGGCGCGCCGGGCGCGCCGGGTGCCGCGCCGTCACGGCGGCCGCCGTCGTCCGGCGCGTCGCCGCGCGAGCCGTCGTCGGCGACGGGCGTACGCATGACGACCGGCGGGATCGGCCGCGAACCGGGGATGTTGATCCGGATGCGGGTGGTCAGCGTGGTCTGGGTCTCGGGCTCCTCGGGCCGCTCGTCGGCGGCCTGCCGCCGCCCTCTGTCCGCGCCGCCGTCGGCAGCGCCCTGCGCCGGGGAGCCGTACGGCGGCGTCCCCGAGGGGTATGCGGCTCCACCGCGCCCCTGGGGCCCGGCGGACGAACTGTCATTTTCACGACTCAAGGCAGGTTCTCCTGGTTGACTCCGCCGCCCGTCTCGACCTCATCCGGGGTCCCCCAGGCCGGAGGTGGGGGAGGCTCGGCGGCCGCACCACCATACTGTCCGCCGTCGGCGCTCATTCTGTGCCCGGCGTCAAACCCGTGCGGAACACGGTCCGAAGTGGTACGTCACTTGCCAAGTCGGGCGGTGGACCCGACCGGTTGCGGTCGTCCGCCGAGCGTGGCGCACATCACAGCCACCACCATCCCGCCGAGCAGGTAGGCGTAGCTGCCGAGGCCCGCGCCGAAGAGGAAGTCCCCCTCGGGTCTGGTCGCGGTGAGCAGCATGACCGCCACCAGCCAGCCCGCGGCGGGCGCCACCGCCCCCGCCTTGGTGCCGACCGCCCGCGCCCCTCCGTAGAAGGCCCCCGCGGCACCGACGAGCGAGAGCAGCAACCCGGCGGGGAAGAAGCCGCCTTGGACGAGCGCTCCCGCCACGCCGATGACGGCGCCGAAGACGAAGAGACCGGCGTACACCGCGATGCGGCCCACCCGCAGCGGCTGCGCGAGGAAGCTGCCCGCGGGCGCGGGAGCGGGGCTCGGCGCGGGCCTGGAGGAGCCCGCACCGGCCCCTGACGAGGCCCTGGATCGCGTACTCACAGCTCCGTCACCTCAGTCACGTCCGTCACTCTTTCGAGGCCCGCGAAGAGATCCGTCTCCCGGGCCCCGCCCTCCGTGGACACGTCTCCCCGCACGAGTTCGTAGTACTCCACCTCGAAGAGGGGCTGCGCGAGGTCGTTGGAGAGGACGAAGAGCGGTCCTTCCACGGTGACCTGGGTGGCGTGCGCGGCCATGGCCGCCGCCTTGGCCGTCCTGAAGAGCGCGCCGTCGATCTCCGTGGTGATCAGCTCGTCGTCCGTGACGCCCGGCACGTCCCCGGGGACGCCGGGAGTGCTGAACGACGACTGCGGGAGCACATCGAGGAGCCACCGGAAGCGCTCCTCGACCACGGAGCGCGGGGCACGGTTCCAGTAGATCTTGGCGATGGTGTGCGGCTCCCCGGGGCCGGCGCGGAAGGCGGGGTCGGCCGCGAGCTCCGCGGCGCGCATGGCGACGCGGTGCGCCTGGATGTGGTCGGGGTGGCCGTAGCCCCCGTCGGGGTCGTAGGTGACGAGGACCTGCGGCCTGACCTCGCGGATCACCTCGACCAGATGGGCCGCGGCCTCGTCGAGTCCGGCCGACCAGAAGGCGCCGGGGCGGCGGTTCTGCTCGGTGTCCATCATCCCGGAGTCGCGGTAGCGTCCCGCGCCGCCGAGGAAGCGGTGGTCGGTGACCCCCAGCTCCTTCATGGCGGCGGCCAGCTCCCCGACGCGATGGGGCCCCAGACGGTCCTCGCGGTCGGCGGCGAGATGGGCGAGCTCGGCCGGAATGACCTCGCCCTCCTCGCCCAGCGTGCAGGTGACCAACGTGACATGGGCGCCCTCGGCCACATACTTGGCCATGGTCGCGCCATTGTTGATCGACTCGTCGTCCGGGTGCGCGTGCACGAGCAGCAGGCGCCGGGCGGGCAGTTCCGTCATGGGACCACCCTACGAGGACGACGAGGGCGCCTCAGAACTTGATGTCGCCGATCATCCCCGCCACGTTGGTCGTCAGCTCGTTGATCGTCGGAGCGATGGACGAGCTCGCCAGGTAGAAACCGAGCAGCGTGCAGACCACCGCGTGCCCGGTTTTCAGACCTGACTTCTTGACCAGCAAGAAGACGATGATCGCCAGCAGCACCACCGCCGAAATCGAGAGTGCCACGGCGGTCACCTCCAAGTCGTTGCCGTAACCCAGTGCGGACGCCAGCAGGTACATACCCACCAAGCGCTACGGATCATAACTATCCGTGCGGACGCATGACTCGGAGCACGGCAGCACAAGGGGGCGCATGCGCCATAGGCTCGGGGGATGACCACCGAAGACCCCGGAGTTCCCAGGCCCGGCGAGAGCCCGGCGCAGCCGCTCTCCTTCCCGCGTCAGCAAGCCCGTACGCAGCGCTTCACCCTCGGCGCGCCCCGTGCGTTCACGGTGGCGCCCGACGGCTCCCGCGTCGTCTTCCTGCGCTCCTCGTCCGGCACCGACCGGGTGGGCCGGCTCTGGGTCCTGGACGTGGAGGACGGCCGCGAGCGGACCGCCGCCGACCCCGAGGCGCTGCTCGGCGGCGCGGCGGAGCGGCTCTCCCCGGCCGAGCGCGCACGGCGCGAGCGCAGCAGGGAGAGCGGTACGGGCATCGTGGGCTACGCCACGGACGCCGCCGTGGAGTTGGCCGCGTTCGCCCTGTCGGGCCGGCTCTTCGCGGCGGAGCTGCGCGCGGGGACGACCCGCGAACTGCCCGCCGAGGGCCCCGTGATCGACCCGAGGCCCTCGCCCGACGGGCGGCACGTCGCGTACGTGTCCGGGGGCGCCCTGCGGGTGACGGGCGCCGACGGCGGGGGCGACCGGGTGCTCGCCGCGCCGGAGCCCGGCGAGAAGGAGACGGTGACGTACGGCCTCGCGGAGCATGTCGCGGCCGAGTCGATGGCGCGGCACCGCGGGTTCTGGTGGTCCCCCGACTCCGGCCGGCTGCTCGTGGCGCGGGTCGACGACGCGCCCGTGCGGCGCTGGTGGATCGCCGATCCCTCGCAGCCGGAGCGGGAGCCTGCGCGGATCGCGTACCCGGCCGCGGGCACCGCCAACGCCGACGTACGCCTGTTCGTCCTCGGCCTGGACGGGTCGCGTACCGAGGTGGTGTGGGACCGGGGCCGCTTCCCCTACCTCGCCCGGGTGCACTGGTCGGCGGACGGCGCTCCGCTGCTGCTCGTGCAGTCCCGCGACCAGCGCGGGCAGCTCTATCTCGCGGTGAACCCGGACAACGGCTCGACGCGGATGGTGCACGCGGAGGAGGACGCAGATTGGCTTGAACTGTTCGCCGGTGTGCCCTGCTGGTCGCCCAGCGGCAAGCTGGTGCGGATCGTCGACGAGGGCGGCGCGCGCGTCCTCGCGTGGGGCGAGAGGCCGCTGACGGGAGCCCAGTTGCACGTCCGCGCGGTCCTGGACGTGACCGAGGAGGACATTCTGCTCTCGGCGTCGGCGGGGCAGGCCGCCGCCGACCCGGAGACCGGTGAGGTGCACGTCTACCGGGTCAACGAACTGGGCGTGGAGCGCCTCTCGCGGGAGCCCGGCGTGCACTCGGCGGTCCGCGCGGGCGGCCTCACCGTGCTCGTGTCGGCCTCCCTCGACCGCCCCGGCTCGCGGGTGCAGGTGCTGCGGGACGGCAAGCGCGTGGCGACGGTGGCCTCCTGTGCCGAGCGTCCGGGGCTCACGCCGCGCGTGACGCTCACCGAGGGGGGCACGCGCCGGATTCCGTGCGCCGTCCTGCTACCCACGGAATACAAGGCGGCGGACGGGCCGCTCCCGGTACTGCTCGATCCGTACGGCGGACCCCACGGACAACGTGTGCTGCATGCGCACAACGCCTTCCTCACCTCGCAGTGGTTCGCCGACCAGGGCTTCGCGGTGATCGTGGCGGACGGCCGCGGCACGCCCGGCCGCTCCCCCGCCTGGGAGAAGTCGATCAAGAACGACCTGACGCTGACGCTCGACGACCAGGTCCACGCCCTGCACGCCCTCGCCGAGACCCACCCCCTGGACCTCGGCCGGGTCGCGATCCGCGGCTGGTCCTACGGCGGCTACCTCGCGGGGATGGCCGCGCTGCGCCGCCCCGACGTCTTCCACGCGGCGGTGGTCGGCGCCCCGGTGACCGACCTGCGGATGTACGACACGCACTACGAGGAGCGGTACCTCGGCGACCCGACGAAGACCCCGGAGACGTACCGCCACAACTCCCTGGTCGGCGACGACGGGCTGATCGAGGCGGCCGAGCCGCACCGCCCGATGCTCGTCATCCACGGCCTCGCCGACGACAACGTGGTGGTGGCGCACTCCCTGCGCCTCTCGTCCGCCCTGCTCGCCGAGGGCCGTCCGCACGAGGTCCTGCCGCTGTCGGGCGTGACGCACATGATGTCCCAGGAGCGGGTCGCGGAGAACCTGCTCCACTTCCAGGTGGACTTCCTGAAGCGCTCCCTGGGCCTGTAGCGGCCCCCGGGGTCCGTACGGTCCGCGGCGCTACGGCACGACCTGCTTCTCCTCGGCGAAGTGGCAGGCCGAGTCGTGCGCCGCGGGCCCCTCCTCGTACCGGAACTCCGCGGGCACCGCGAGCGGGGGCACTTCGAGGGCGCACCGCTCGCGCGCCTTCCAGCAGCGCGTGCGGAACCGGCAGCCCGAGGGCGGATGGGCGGGCGAGGGCACGTCGCCGCTGAGGATGATCCGCTCCCGGTGCTCACGGGCCTCGGGGTCGGGGACCGGCACGGCGGAGAGCAGGGCCTGCGTGTAGGGGTGCGTGGGGTGGTCGTAGATCTCCTCGTCCGTGCCGATCTCGACGATCCGCCCGAGGTACATCACGCCGACCCGGTCGGAGATGTGCCGCACGATCGACAGGTCGTGGGCGATGAAGACGTAACTCAGGTCGAACTCGTCCTGGAGCTTCTCCAGGAGGTTGATGACCTGCGCCTGGACGGAGACGTCGAGGGCGGAGACCGGTTCGTCGGCGACGATGATCTCGGGCCTGAGGGCGAGCCCGCGCGCGATGCCGATGCGCTGGCGCTGGCCGCCGGAGAACTGGTGCGGATAGCGGTTGATGTACTCGGGGTTGAGCCCGACGACGTCGAGGAGCTCCTGCACCCGCTGCCGCCGCGAGCCCTTCGGCGCGACCTCGGGATGGATCTCGTACGGCTCCCCGATGATGTCGCCGACGGTCATCCGCGGGTTCAGCGAGGTGTAGGGGTCCTGGAACACCATCTGGATGTTGCGGCGCACGGCCTTGAGGGCGCGTCCCGACAGCCTGGTGATGTCCTCGCCCTTGTAGCGGATCTCGCCCGCGGTCGGCCGCTCCAGGTTGACCAGCATCCTGGCGACCGTCGACTTGCCGCAGCCCGACTCCCCCACGATGCCGAGCGTCTCGCCCTGCCCGAGCTCGAAGTCGACGCCGTCCACGGCCCTGACCGCGCCCACCTGCTTGCGGATCACGACGCCCCGGGTGAGCGGGTAGTGCTTGACCAGGCCGCGGACCTGGAGGATCGGTTCACGCCCGGCGTTCGGGTGCTGCATCGAGCGTCTCCTTCCAGAAGTGGCAGGCGCTTCTGCGCTCGGCGGTGAGGCCCTCGTACGTCACCCGGGCGAGCGGCGGATCGTCGGTGCGGCACACGTCCTGGGCCATGGGGCAGCGGGGGTGGAAGGGGCAGCCGGGCGGGATGTTCATGAGGTTCGGCGGCAGGCCCTTGATCGCGTAGAGGTCCTGGCCCTTCTGGTCGAGACGCGGGATCGATTCGAGCAGGCCGAGGGTGTACGGGTGGGCCGGCGCCCGGTAGATCTCGTGGACGGGGGCCCGCTCGACGATGCGGCCCGCGTACATCACCGCGATGTTGTCGGCGACGTCCGCGACCACGCCGAGGTCGTGCGTGATGAGGATCAGGCCCATGTTCATCTCGCGCTGGAGCTCCGCGAGCAGCTCCATGACCTGCGCCTGGACCGTGACGTCGAGGGCGGTGGTCGGCTCGTCGGCGATGATGAGCGCCGGTTCGAGCGCCATCGCCATGGCGATCATGATGCGCTGGCGCATGCCGCCGCTGAACTGGTGCGGGTACTGTCCGACGCGCTCCCTGGCGGCCGGGATGCGCACCCGGTCCATCAGCTCGACGGCCCTGGCCCTGGCGTCCTTGCGCGACATGCCCTTGTGCACGATGAACATCTCGCCGAGCTGCGCGCCCACGCTGAGCACGGGGTTCAGCGAGGACAGCGCGTCCTGGAAGATCATCGCCATTCCGGCGCCGCGCACCTTGCGCCGCTCGTCCTCCTTGAGCTTCAGGAGGTCCCTGCCGCGGAAGAGGATCTCGCCCGAGGTGATCCTCCCGGGCGGGGTGTCGAGGATGCCCATGACGGCCTGGGCGGTCACGGACTTGCCCGAGCCCGACTCGCCGAGGACGGCCAGGGTCTCGCCCGCCGCCACGCTGTAGTCGACGCCGTTGACGGCGTGGGCGACCCCGTCCCTGGTCCGGAACTCCACGTGGAGGTCGCGCACTTCGAGCAGCTTGGAGCTCCCCGGTGCTGCGGACGCGGACGCCTCGGATGCCACGGTTGCCATGGGCGCCTACCTCAGCTTCGGGTCGAGGGCGTCGCGGACCGCGTCGCCGAGCATGATGAACGCCAGCACCGTGACCGCCAGCGCACCGGCCGGCCAGAGCAGCATGTGCGGGGCGTTGCGGATGTACTGGGAGGCGGCCGAGATGTCGATGCCCCAGCTCACGGTCGGCGGCTTCAGACCGACGCCGAGGTAGGAGAGCGTGGCCTCCAGGGCGATGTACGTACCGAGGGCGATGGTGGCCACGACGATGACCGGCGCCACGGCGTTCGGCGTGATGTGGCGGAGCAGCATCCGGGAGTTGGAGGCGCCGAGCGCGCGTGCCGCCTGGACGTAGTCGTTCTGCTTGGCGGTGATGACGGAGCCGCGCGCGATGCGGGAGATCTGCGGCCAGCCGAGCAGCACCATGAAGCCGACGACGGGCCAGACCGTGGAGCTGGTGACCACGGACAGGAGCACGAGCCCGCCGAGCACGACGGGGATGGCGAAGAAGATGTCGGTGATACGGGAGAGGACGGCGTCCCAGCCGCCGCCGAAGAACCCGGCGAGGCCGCCGAGGACGCTGCCGAGGACGGCGACGCCGAGCGTGGCGCAGACGCCGACGGTGACCGAGACCCGCGTCCCGTACACGACGCGCGTGTAGACGTCGCAGCCCTGTTCGTTGAAGCCGAAGGGGTGCCCCGGCGAAGAGCCCTTCTGCGCGTTGCCGAGGTCGCAGTCCAGCGGGTTGCGGGTGGCGATGAGCGAGGGCCACAGGGAGATGACGACGAGGAAGACGATGATCAGACCGGAGATGATGAAGACCGGGTTGCGCCGCAGGTCACGCCAGGCGTCGGACCACAGGCTGCGTGCCGGGGCGTAGGGCCCTGTGCCGTCGCGCCCGGTGCCGTCGGGTCCGATGCCGTCGGGTCCGCCCGGTGTCTTCTCCAGGGAGGTCGCCTCGCTCGCGGCCAGGTCCATCGCGCCGCCCATGCCGGTGGCGGCCATGGCTCCCTCTGGCTCCTGGGGTTCAGGCATAGCGGATCCTCGGGTCGAGCACGGCGTACAGGAGGTCGACGATCAGGTTGGCCACCAGGAAGACCAGGACGAGTACGGTCACGAAGCCGACGACGGTCTGGGTGCTCTGGCGCAGGATCCCCTGGTAGAGCTGGAAGCCGACGCCGTGGATGTTGAAGATCCGCTCGGTGACGATCGCGCCGCCCATCAGCGCGCCCACGTCCGTACCGATGAAGGTGACGACGGGGATCAGGGAGTTCCGCAGCAGGTGCCGGGTGATGACGCGGTGCCGGGGCAGGCCCTTGGCGATGGCGGTGCGGACGTAGTCGGCGCGCCGGTTCTCCGCGATGGAGGTGCGGGTCAGCCGGGTCACGTACGCGAGGGAGACCGAGGCGAGCACCAGGCCGGGGACGATCAGTTCGTCGTACGGCGCTTCGCTCGACACGGAGGGTTTGATGGCGCCCCACTGGACGCCGAGCAGCAGTTGCAGGACGAGTCCGGTGACGAAGGTGGGGACGGAGATGACGACGAGCGTGAGCAGCAGCACCACGGTGTCGATGGGCCGCCCGCGCCGCAGTCCGGTGAGCACGCCGAGCGTGATCCCGATGACGATCTCGAAGACGATGGCGACGATGGTGAGGCGGATGGTGACCGGGAAGGCGGCCGCCATCAGCTCGGTGACCTTCTGGCCGTTGAAGGCGGTGCCGAAGTCGCCGGTGAAGACGTTGCCCATGTACGTCAGGTACTGCTGCCACACCGGCTTATCGAGGCCGAACTCCTTCTTGAGCCGCACGGCCGTCGCGGGGTCGCACTTGCGGTCCCCGCACAGTCCCGCGACGGGGTCGCCCATCACGTTCACCATCAGGAAGATCAGCAGCGTGGCGCCGATGAAGACCGGGATCATCTGGAGCAGACGCCGGATCACATAACGTCCCATGGGCCGTCCCCGCGTCTCAGTTGACCGTGATCTGGTCGTACACCGGCACGCTGAACTGGTTCAGCGAGACGTCGGAGACCCGGTCCGAGTGGCCCGCGCTGCCGTTCTGGTACCAGAGCGGGATGGCCGGCATGTCCTTGGCGAGGATCTTCTCGGCGTCCTGGAACGCGCCGACGGCCTTGGCGGTGTCCGTCTCGCCGTTGGCCTCGTTGACGAGCCTGTCGAACTCCTCGTCGCTGTACTTGCCGTCGTTGGACGAGGCGTCGGTGTAGTAGTTCGGCTCCAGGAAGTTCTGGATCAGCGGGTAGTCCATCTGCCAGCCCGCCCGCCAGGCACCGTCCAGCTCCTGCTTGGAGGCCTTGCTGCGGAAGTCGGCGAAGGTGCCGACGGGGTTGCCGACGCAGGCCTTGTCCTTGCCGAGCGCCTTGTTGACGGAGTTGCAGAGGGCGTCGACCCACTCCTTGTGCGAGCCGGTGTCCGCGTTGTACGTGACCTTGAGCTGCCCGCCGGGGATGCCGCCGCCCTCCTCGACGAGCTTCTTGGCCCTCGCGGCGTCGTAGTCGCACGCGTCGCCGCAGAGCCCCTTCTTGAAGCCGCCGTCGTCACCGAGGACCGGCGAGGTCCAGTCCGAGGCCGGCGTCCGCGTCTTCTGGAAGATGGTCTCGGTGATCTGCTCCCGGTTGATCGCCATGGAAAGCCCCCGGCGGACCTTCTCCATGCCCGGCTTCGTCCACTCGCTGTCGTAGAAGGGGAACGCGAGGGTCTGGATGATGCCGGCGGGGGTGTTGATGTAGCGGTCGCCGAGGTCGTTCTCGGCGTTCTTGAGCTGCGAGGCGGGGACGTCGTCGACGAGGTCGAGGTTGCCGGCCATCAGGTCCGTGTAGGCGGTGTTGTTGTCGGTGTAGACCTTCATGTCCACACCGCCGTTGCGCGCCTTGTCGTCCCCCGGGTACGCGTCCCACTTGCGCAGGGACATCTGCGAGCCCTTGGTGTACGAGTCCACGGTGTACGGGCCGTTGCCCACGGGCTTGGCGAGCCAGGCGTCGTGGTCGTCGTAGAACGCCTTGGGCAGCGGCGCGAAGGCCGGGTAGCCGAGCGTGTCGGGCCAGGTGGAGAACTTCTGGGTGAGCTTGACGGTGAACGTCCTGTCATCGACGGCCTTCAGCCCCGACAGGGTCTTGGCGCTCGGGTCGCCCTCGTCCGGGTGGACCTTGTCGTATCCCTCGATGTAGCCGAAGAAGTACGCGTTCTTCTGGTTGTTCTCGATGTTCGCCCCGTAGTTCCAGGCGTCCACGAAGGACTTGGCCGTGATCTTCTCGCCGTTGCTGAACGTCCAGCCGTCCTTGAGCCTGACCGTGAAGTTCTGTGCGTCCTTGGTCTCGATCGACTCGGCGATCATGTTCTCGGCCTTGCCGGTCTTCGGGTCGTACCGCTTGAGACCCCGGAAGATCATGTCGAGGATCTTGCCGCCCTGGACCTCGTTGGTGTTCGCGGGCTCCAGCGGGTTCTGCGGATCGCCCCAGGAGGAGCTGACGATCCCGGAGCCGTCACCGCCACCGCCGCCGCTCCCCCCGCCACCGCAGGCCGTCGCGGCGAGGGCGACGGTCACCGCGCATGCGGCCCACTTGGCGTGCGTGGCTCCACGCATGGAGTCCTCCTGTCCTGACTCAGCCTTGGCGTTACGTATCGCCAAATATCGCCGCAGCCCGGATGAACCGCATATTTACCCCGCCCGTACGAGTCGGAGCTCCTCCGGATGTACGAATTCCGAGACACGCACGCCCGTATATCGGACTCATTGCCCGGATCACTCGTATTGGTCATGACTCGTCCATCACGCTTGATTACGCCAAGGCAAAGGTAAGGGCTTTATCCGGTAAAGCTCTGGTCAAGGATCCCAAGAGCACTCCAAGGCGGCTCACGATTCATTGACCGCGCAGTAAACGCCTTGCGAAAGTCGCGCCTAGCCCGTGGGTGCCTGCTCGTCCTGCGGAATCCTGATGACCCCTCCGGGCCTGGAGCGCCATGACCTCGCCAACTCCCGCCGCATCCGCCGCTCTTGAAGTGGTGGACAAGACCGGCACCCCTGCTACGCCCAACGACCGGGGGAGCAAGGGGCGTTCGCCTGGGCGGCTCGCCTGGACCCGGTTCAAGCGGGACAAGTCAGGCATGACCGCCGCCTGTGTCGTGCTCTTCTTCTTCGTCATCTCGCTGTGTGCGCCGCTGATTTCGAAGCTCTACGGCAAGGACCCCTACACGACGTACGGGGTGAACGACCCGAGCCTGTTCAACGAATTCAGCTACCCGATCAAGCCCAACGGCGGCATCGACGGCGAGTTCTGGTTCGGCATCGAGCCCCAGCTCGGCCGGGACGTCCTGACCTTCCTGCTGTACGGGATGCGCAACTCGCTGCTGATCGCGGCGGCGACGACCATCCTGGTGACGCTGATCGGCATCGCCGTCGGCATCACCGCCGGATACGTCGGCGGCAAGACCGACTACTTCGTCGGCCGCGTCATCGACATCCTCCTGGCCTTCCCCTCGACGCTCTTCTTCATCGCCTTCTGGCCCGTGATGATCTCGGTGGTCGTCGCTCCCGAGGACAAGACACCGACCTGGCTGACGGTGACCAGCCTCATCGCGGTCATGACGGCCTTCGGCTGGGCCTCCATCGCCCGGCTCCTGCGCGGCGAGGTGCTCGCCCTGCGCGAACGTGAGTTCGTCGAGGCCGCGAAGGTCACCGGCGCCTCACCGGCCCGGATCATCTTCAAGGAACTGCTCCCCAACCTGTGGACGCCGATCCTCATCCAGGCCACCCTCGCCCTGCCGATGTTCGTCACCGCCGAGGCCGGTCTCGCCTTCCTGGGCGTGGGCCTCCAGGAGCCCACTCCTGACTGGGGCGTGATGATCCAGCGCGCCTCCGAGGTGTACGAGCAGGACATCACGTACATGGCCTTCCCCGGCATCGCGATGGTGATCTTCGTGGTCGCCTTCAACCTCCTCGGCGACTCGGTGCGCGACGCGCTCGACCCGAAGACCAAACGCTGACATTCCCCACCTCCGGCGCCGCGACGGGGCAGTGCCGGGCCGCACCTCCGCTCTCCTTCTTCGACAATCAGGGTTGGTAGCCACATGTCTCTCTCCCGCAGAAACTTCGTCGTCGCGACCTCGGTCGCGGCGGGCGGATCGATGGTCCTTTCCGCGTGCAGCAGCGGTGGCTCGGGCGGCGGTGGCAACGGCGGCAAGCACGGCGGAGCCACGGAGTACACGGGCTCCGACGTCAAGATCGGCACCGCGGAGGACTCTAAGGGCCCGGCCCCCGCGGTCGCGGGCGCGCAGAAGGGCGGCACGATCTACGGCGTCGCCGAGGACGACGTGTCGCACATGGACCCGCAGCGCATCTACTTCGCGTACAACTCCTCGGTCGCCATGCTGTTCGCCCGCGCCCTCACCGGCTACTACGTCGACCCCAAGGGCGGCCTGACCCTCGTCGGCGACCTCGCCACCGACACGGGCAAGGCGTCCGACGACAACAAGACCTGGACCTTCACGCTGAAGGACGGCCTGAAGTGGCAGGACGGCAGCGAGCTCACCGTCGAGGACGTCCGCCACGGCTTCGAGCGCTCCTGGGCCTCCTTCATCACCGAGGGCGCCTCGTACGTCCAGATGGCGCTGACCGGCAAGGGCGCCAAGTGGCGCGAGGGCTACAAGGGCCCGTACGGCGGTGACCACCTGGACTCGATCGTCATCGACAAGGCGAAGAAGACGATCACCTTCAAGCTGAAGGAAGCCCGCCCGGACTTCAACTTCACGCTGGCGATGACCTCGTACTCCGCGGTGCCCGTGAAGCACGACACCAAGGAGAAGTACGACAAGGCGCCCTTCTCCTGCGGCCCGTACATCGTCAAGAACCGCTCCATCGACAAGTCGCTGACGCTGACGCGCAACAAGCACTGGGACGCGAAGACGGACCCGATCCGCACCGCCTACCCGGACAGCTTCGAGTTCGAGTTCGGACCGACTGGCCTCAACTCCTGCGACCGCTTCATCGCGGACCAGGGCAAGGACCAGCAGATGATCGCCATCTACGAGCCGATCCCGGCCGAGCGCATGCAGAAGGTGCTCACCGACCCGGACGTCAAGAAGCGGTCCTTCAACGGCCTGTCCTCCGGCACGTACTACTACGCGATCAACACCAAGCGCATCACCGACGTCGAGGTGCGCAAGGCGCTCAACATCGCCTGGCCGCTTGAGCAGATCCGCCGTATCTACGGCGGCGAGTCCGCGGGTGACCTGGCGACGACCATCCTGAGCCCCGACATCATCGGCCGCGAGAAGTTCGACGTCTTCGGCAAGCTGAAGAAGCCGCAGGGCGACCCGGAGCGCGCCAAGGCCATCCTGAAGAAGGCCGGCAAGCTCGGACAGAAGATCGTCTACGCCTTCCCGCAGCGCCCCACGTACGACAAGACCAAGGTCGTCATCGAGAACGCGCTGAAAGCCGCCGGCTTCGACCCGGTCATCAAGCCGCTCAACTCGACGGACTACTACGACCAGGCCCAGCGCATCGACAACAAGTTCGACGTGATGTGGTTCGGCTGGTCCCCGGACTGGCCGACGGCCTACACGCTGATCCAGCCGCTCTTCGACGGCGACGCCATCGGTGACGGCCAGAACAACATCTCCCAGACGGACGTCGACTGGATCAACGAGGCGATCAAGAAGAACGCGGTCATCTCGGACCAGAAGGAAGCCGGCAAGGCCTGGGCCGAGCTCGACAAGAAGATCATGACCGAGGTCGTGCCGATCATCCCGGAGACCTACCAGCGCCGCTTCTACCTGCACGGCTCGAAGGTCGGTGGCGCGCAGCACGACCCGCAGTTCGCCGCGACGCTGATCTACAAGACCTACGTCAAGGCCTGACGACCGGCCCCAGTGGCGAGACGGCCCTCCACGCCGAGGGCCGTCTCGCCCCCTCCTCTCCCACGGCATCCGTCAGGAAAACCAACTGCCATGCTCCGCTTTCTCCTTCGCCGCATCGTCGGTGGCGCGGTGATCCTGCTGATCATCAGCGTTCTCGTCTTCGTCCTCTTCTACGCCGCCCCGCGCGACCCCGCCCGGCTGGCCTGCGGCAAGGTCTGCTCCCCGGAGACCCTGGACCTGGTGCGGCACAACCTGGGGATCGCCGATTCGCTGCCGGTGCAGTACTGGCACTGGTTCGAGGGCCTGTTCGTGGGCCGTGACTACGCCAGCTTCGGCAACTGCCCCGCGCCCTGCCTCGGCTACTCGTTCCGCAACCGCGAGCCGGTCCTCAGCACCATCCTGGACCGCTTCCCGACCACCGTGTCGCTCTCGCTGGGCGCGGCCGTCGTCTTCGTCATCTTCGGTGTGGGCACCGGCATGCTGGCCGCCCGCAAGCAGGGCAAGACCCTCGACAAGATCGCGTCGTCCGCCTCGCTGGTCGCGTCGTCGCTTCAGATCTACGTCGTCGGCGTCTTCGCCGTGTACCTCTTCACGTACCAGCTCAAGTGGCTGGACCGGCCCCAGTACACCTCGATCAGTGAGGACGCGGGCGCCTGGTTCTCCGGTCTGATGATCCCCTGGCTGGTCCTCTCCCTCATCTTCACCGCGAACTACACCCGTATGACGCGCTCCCAGATGGTCGAGACGCTCAGCGAGGACTACGTGCGCACAGCGCGCGCCAAGGGTCTCTCCGGCCGCGCCGTCTTCTTCCGCTTCGCCTGGCGTGGCGCGATGGGGCCGATCGTCACCATCTTCGGCCTCGACCTGGGCGTGCTCCTGGGCGGCGCGATCATCACCGAGAAGACCTTCGCCCTGCACGGCATCGGCGACCTGTCGGTCCGCGCGGTCAACACCAGCGACCTGCCGATGCTGCTGGGCGTCGTCCTGGTGGCGGCCACGGCGATCGTCCTGTTCAACATCATCGTCGACGCGGTGTACGCCCTCATCGACCCGCGCGTGCGCCTCGCCTAGGAGCCGGACCCATGAGCACCCCCTTCCTCTCCGTACGCGATCTGCGCGTCCACTTCTCCACCGAGGACGGCATGGTCAAGGCCGTGGACGGCCTCGACTTCGAGCTGGAGAAGGGCAAGACCCTCGGCATCGTGGGCGAGTCCGGTTCCGGCAAGTCGGTGACCAACCTCGCCATCCTGGGCCTGCACCACAAGGACAGCACCGCGATCGACGGCGAGATCCTGCTCGACGGGCAGGAGCTCCTCACCGCCACCGAGCGGGAGCTTGAGCGGCTGCGCGGCAACAAGATGGCGATGATCTTCCAGGACGCCCTGGCCTCGCTCTCGCCGTACCACACCATCGGCCGGCAGATCGGTGAGACGTACCGCAAGCACACCGGCGCCTCCAAGAAGGAGGCGCGGGCGCGGTCGATCGAGATGCTGACGAAGGTCGGCATCCCGCAGCCCGACCTGCGCGTGGACGACTACCCGCACCAGTTCTCCGGCGGTATGCGCCAGCGCGCGATGATCGCGATGTCGCTGGTCTGCAACCCGGCGCTGCTGGTCGCCGACGAGCCGACGACCGCCCTCGACGTGACGGTCCAGGCCCAGATCATGGACCTCCTCAAGGACCTCCAGCAGGAGTTCGGCACGGCGATCATCTTCATCACCCACGACCTCGGCGTGATCGCCGACATCGCGGACGACGTCCTGGTGATGTACGGCGGCCGGTGCGTGGAGCGCGGCACCAAGAAGGAGGTGCTGCGGGCGCCGCAGCACCCGTACACCTGGGGTCTCCTGGGCTCGATGCCGAGCCTCGAAGGCCCGGTGGACGTCCCCCTGTCCCCCATCCCCGGCACCCCGCCGAGCCTCCTGAACCCGCCCACCGGGTGCCGCTTCCACCCGCGGTGCTCGTTCACGGAGCAGGTCGGGGGCGAGCGCTGCTCGGGCGAGCTGCCGCTCCTGGAGATCAGCGGGGGCCGTGGCGCCGCCTGCCACCTCACCCATGAGCAGCGGGCGGAATTCTTCACGGACTTCGCGGCCTCGCGGACCGACTGACGACTGACGACTGACGTACAAGTGACGGGATTCACGACGATGAGCAGCACCACACCCCCTCCTCTCCTGGACGTCAGCGGGCTGACCAAGCACTTCCCCGTCATGGGCGGCTTCCCGTTCAAGCGGAGGATCGGTGCCGTGCAGGCGGTCGACGGCCTGGACTTCACCGTGGCCGAGGGCGAGAGCCTGGGCCTGGTCGGTGAGTCCGGCTGCGGCAAGTCGACGACGGGCCGCCTGATCACGCGCCTTCTGGAGCCGACCGGCGGCAAGATCTCCTACCGCGGCCAGGACATCACGCACGCCTCGCGCAAGCAGCTCGCGCCGGTCCGCTCGGAGATCCAGATGATCTTCCAGGACCCGTACGCGTCGCTGAACCCGCGGCAGACGGTCGGAAAGATCATCTCCGGCCCGATGGAGGTCAACGGCATCAACCCCGCGGGTGGCCGCGAGGCTCGCGTCCGGGAGCTCCTGGAGACGGTCGGCCTCAACCCGGAGCACTACAACCGCTTCCCGCACGAGTTCTCGGGCGGTCAGCGTCAGCGCATCGGCGTGGCGCGGGCGCTGGCGCTCGAGCCGAAGCTGATCGTCGCGGACGAGCCGGTGTCGGCCCTCGACGTCTCGATCCAGGCGCAGGTGGTGAACCTGCTCCAGAAGCTCCAGAAGGACCTGGACATCGCGTTCCTCTTCATCGCCCACGACCTGGCGGTGGTCCGGCACTTCTCGCAGCGGGTCGCCGTCATGTACCTGGGCCGGATCGTGGAGATCGCGGACCGCGAGGACCTCTACGGCAACCCGCGCCACCCGTACACCAAGGCCCTCCTTTCGGCGGTCCCCGAGGCCACGGCGGACGACGTCCCGCGCCGCGAGCGCATCCTCCTGACGGGCGACGTCCCGTCCCCGGTGAACCCGCCCTCCGGCTGCCGCTTCCGCACGCGCTGCTGGAAGGCCACGGAGAAGTGTGCCTCGGAGGAGCCGCCGCTGGTCCGTGCCGACGGCAACGGGGAGGGGCATCTGACGGCATGCCACTACCCGGAGGACTCGGCCCGTCTGACGGTCCCGGCGGCCCGCAAAACCCTCTGACCGCCCTCCGGGGCCGCCCCCGCGCCCGCCACCTGGAACCGCCCTGCCCTCCCCCTTGACCCGAGCGGGGCGGGACCGGTTCCGGGGGCGGGGTTCGAGGTTCGGCCCTTTCCTCGCGAGGCGCTCCCGACGGGGCTTCGGTGGGCCGGGGGCGTTGCTTGCTTACCGGGGCCGCCCGGTTCTCCGGAAGTGTGGCGGTTCCGCCCCACCAGTAAAGGGCGCTCCCTACGGTCGCGTCGGCTCCGCCGATTCCGCTCCGCTCCACCCTTGACTGCCGAGCCTCCACCGCAGGGGATTTGCTGACCGGGCGGCCACGAGGTGGGGCGACGGGGACGGTTGGGTGGGCGGTGCGAGTTGCCTGCCGGGTGCGGACTAGTCCTTCTGACGCGAACGCCAAGGGGCAAGGCGGGCGGGGGCCGGCTTCTCCGCTCGGGTCATCGGGTTTCACTGCCGGGTGCGGACTAGTTCGTCGCAGCCTCGCCGAGGCCAGGGATGCTCGGCCGGGCGGGGCGGTTCCGCTCCGGTGAGGGTGTCGGGTATCGCTGCCGGGTGCGGACCGGCCCATACGGGGCGCGGGCAGCTTGTACCGCCTCGGCCGGGCGGGCGGCTCTGGTCCGGTGGGGGTGTCGGGATTCGGGTGTCGTGGCCGGGTGCGGACCGGTCCACGCGGGGAGTGGGTCAGCTCGTACGGACTCGACCGGGCGGGACCGGCTGCGCTCCGGCGGCGGCATCGGGCATCGCGGCCGGGTGCGACCGGCCCATACGGGGCGCAGGGCAGGGGCGTCGCTCGGCCGGGTGGTTGGAGCAGCGTGGCGGCTGGGTGCGGGCGGGCCTATACGGAGCGCGGGTCCGGGAGGTTGTGCTGACGAGCTGGCGGTCGACCCCTCCGGGAGGGGGACGGGCACCAACTTTGCGCAGGTTGCGTTTCGACCAACGGGGGGGGCGCACGCGGCGGCGAGTGCGCTGTCCGCAAAGTTGGTCCCCGCCAGCCCGTCAGCCCGTCAGCCCGTCAGCCCGTCAGCCCGTCAGCCGGACGGTGTACGCCCCGAACTCCCGCCCCGCCCTGCCCTGCGGCTTCACGAGCGCATCCCGGCCGCCTGGGATGCGACACGCAGGGATTGCAGAGAAGTCTCCACCCGTGCCAGAGGAACGGCAGGTCAGAAGCAGGCGTCTAGGCCGGGCAGCGGGACTTTCCTGCGCCCCGCTGGCTGGCCCCCTCCCGAACGGCGACCGGCGAACCGCGAACCGACTGCGCGCCCGTGTACCGCGTACTTGCGACGGCGGAGCCGGGAAGCCGAACTCAGCTTGGCCGACGCCCACCCTGGCACCTGCCCTCGTCCCTCGGCGCCTGCGGCAGAAGAACCAGTCCACATCCGGCGGGCGGCCCCACCCGATGCCCCGACCGGAGAAGCCGAGCCGCCAAGCCGAGCCCGCCCCCTGACGCCCGCGCCCGATGGACCGGTCCACGCCCGGCGGCGACGCCCGACACCGCCACCGGAGTGCAGCCGGTCCCGCCGGGCCGAGTCCGTACGAGCTGACCCACTCCCCGTATGGACCGGCCCGCACCCGGCCGCCAAACCCGATGACCCGAGCGGAGAAGCCGGCCCGCCCCCGCCCGCCTTGCCCCTTGGCGTTCACGTCAGAAGAACTAGTCCGCACCCGGCAGCCAACCCGCACCGCCCACCCAACCGTCCCCGTCGCCCCACCCCGTGGCCGCCCGGTCAGCAAATCCCCTGCGGTGGAGGCCCGGCAGTCAAGGGTGGAGCGGAGCGGAATCGGCGGAGCCGACGCGACGCAGGAGCGCCCTTTACTGGCGGGGCGGAACCGCCACACTTCCGGAGAACCGGGCGGCCCCGGCAAGCAAGCAACGCCACCGGCCCACGCTCACCCCCCGTCCCCCACCAACCGCGCATGCAGCTCCACATCGAACCGCGCGCCCCCGTACGCCAGCTTCTCCCGCTGTACGCCCTCCACCGCGTACCCCGCCGCCCGGGCCACCGCGCAGGACGCCGGGTTGTTGGTCCGGTGGCCCAGTTCCAGGCGGTGGAGGCCCAAGTCGGCGAAGGCCCAGGCCGTGAGGGCACGGAGGCCGGACGTGGCGGCGCCCCGGCCCCGGGCTTCCGGGGACGTCCAGTACGAGACCCAGCCCGTGCCGTGGAGCAGGTTCACCGCACCCACCGCCACGTTGCCCAGGGGCGCGTCCGCCTCGTCCACCACCGCGAAGGCGTACGCGGAGCCGGCCTCGCGGTCCGTCGCCCGGCGTTCGATCCAACCGGCCGCCGCCGCTAGGGAGTCCACGGGGCGGTCCGCCTGGCGGTCCATCCCGGGGGCCGCGAAGGCCGCGAGGACCGCGGCGGCGTCCTGGGGCCGCCAGGGACGGAGCCTCAGCTCTGGCACGGGAAACCTCCGGGGGGATGGACGGCGGCATGCGTGAAGGCGCCCCCGGCCGAGAAAACAGCCGGGGGCGCCCCCATTCACGTACGGCCAAAGGCCCGTGGCAAGCGGAATACGGACTACGCCGCCGTCACCACGTTCTTCTCCTCCGCGAAGTGGCACGCCGACTCATGCGCCGCAGGCGTGTCCTGGCCCTTGAAGCGCTCGGGCACCGCCAGCAGCGGGACCTCCTTGGCGCACTTGTCCTCCGCCTTCCAGCAGCGCGTACGGAAGCGGCAGCCGGAGGGCGGGTTCGCCGGGGACGGGACGTCGCCGGTGAGGATGATGCGTTCGCGGCCCTCGCGGGCCTCCGGGTCCGGGACGGGGACCGCGGAGAGCAGCGCCTGCGTGTAGGGGTGCGTCGGGTGCTCGTAGATCTGCTCGTCCGAGCCGATCTCCGCCATCTTGCCGAGGTACATCACGCCCACGCGGTCCGAGATGTGCCGGACGATCGACAGGTCGTGCGCGATGAAGAGGTAGGACAGGTTGAACTCGTCCTGGAGCTTCTCCATCAGGTTGATGACCTGGGCCTGGACGGAGACGTCCAGGGCCGAGACCGGCTCGTCGCAGATGATGATCTCGGGGTTGAGGGCCAGACCGCGCGCGATACCGATGCGCTGGCGCTGGCCGCCCGAGAACTGGTGCGGGTAGCGGTTGATGTACTCGGGGTTCAGGCCGACGACGTCCAGGAGGTCCTGGACCTTCTGCCGGCGCGAACCCTTCGGGGCCACCTCGGGGTGGATCTCGAAGGGTTCCCCGATGATGTCGCCCACCGTCATACGGGGGTTGAGCGACGTGTACGGGTCCTGGAACACCATCTGGATGTTGCGGCGGACCGCCTTCAGGGCGCGGCCCGTCAGCTTGGTGATGTCCTGGCCCTTGTAGAAGACCTCGCCGGCCGTGGCCCGCTCCAGGGTCATCAGGAGCTTGGCGACCGTGGACTTGCCGCAGCCGGACTCGCCCACGATGCCCAGCGTCTCGCCCTGGAAGAGGTCGAAGGAGATGCCGTCGACCGCCTTGACCGCGCCGATCTGCTTCTTGAGAAGGATTCCCTGCGTGAGCGGGAAGTGCTTCACCAGGTTGCGGACCTGGAGGATCGGCTCGCCGCGCTCGACCGGGGCCTCGATGGCCGCGACGGCGTCGTCCGCCGTGGCGGCGTCCACCGTCTCGACCTCGGAGACGTTCGGGGTGGCTTCGGCGGGCTCGTCCGTCTTCGAGAGCTTCGAGGACTTCTTCGGCTCAGCCATGGATCGTCTCCTTCCAGAAGTGGCACGCGCTGCCGCGGCCCGGCAGCTCCGTGCCGTCCTGCTCGGTGACCGACACCAGGGCCGGGATCTCCGTGCGGCAGACGTCCTGCGCCTTGGGGCAGCGCGGGTTGAACGCACAACCGCTGGGGATCTTGAGCAGGTTGGGCGGCAGGCCCTTGATCGCGTAGAGCTCCTGGCCCTTCTGGTCCAGGCGCGGGATCGAGTCGAGGAGGCCACGGGTGTACGGGTGCGCGGGGCGCTTGTACAGCTCGTGGACGGGTGCCGTCTCGACGATGCGGCCCGCATACATGACCGCGATCTTGTCCGCGACGTCGGCGACGACGCCGAGGTCGTGGGTGATGAGGATCAGGCCCATGTTGTACTCGCGCTGGAGCTCCGCGAGCAGGTCCATGACCTGGGCCTGGACCGTCACGTCGAGCGCCGTGGTGGGCTCGTCCGCGATGATCAGGTCGGGCTCCAGGGCGAGCGCCATCGCGATCATGATGCGCTGGCGCATACCGCCGGAGAACTGGTGCGGGTAGTCGTTCACCCGATCCTTGGCGGCCGGGATCTTGACCTTGTCCATCAGCCCGATGGCCTTGGCCTTGGCTTCCTTGCGGCTCAGGCCCTCGTGCACCCGGAACATCTCGCCGAGCTGGTAGCCCACCGAGAGGACGGGGTTCAACGAGGACAGGGCGTCCTGGAAGATCATGGCGATCTTGCGACCGCGGATCTTCCTGCGCTCCTCGCCGGACATCTTCAGCATGTCCTGGCCGCGGAAGAGGATCTCGCCCTGCGGGATCTTTCCGGGCGGCATGTCGAGGATGCCCATGATGGCCTGGGCGGTCACGGACTTGCCGGAGCCCGACTCGCCGAGGACGGCGAGCGTCTCGCCCGCGTCCACGCTGTAGTTGACGCCGTTGACGGCCTTGACCACACCGTCCCGGGTGTGGAACTCGACGTGCAGGTCCTTCACGTCCAGGAGGCGGCCACTCTTCTCCTCGCCCGAGCGGGGGGCGGGGATCGAGTCTTCCTTGATGTCGATGCTGGTCACGTTTACGCCTCCCTCAGCGCAGCTTCGGGTCGAGGGCTTCGCGTACGGCGTCACCCATCATGATGAACGCCAACACCGTGATGCTCAGCATTCCTGCCGGGAAGAACAGCGTGTGCGGGTTGTTGCGGATGTCGCTCAGGGCGTCGGAGATGTCGCCGCCCCAGGAGAGCGCGTCGCCGCCGAAGCCGAGGCCCAGGAAGGACAGCGTCGACTCCGCGACGATGTACGTGCCCAGGGCGATGGTGGCGATGACGATGACCGGTGCGATCGCGTTCGGCAGGATGTGCCGGAACAGGATCCGCTTGGTCCCCGCGCCGAGTGCCTTCGCCGCCATGACGTAGTCCGCGTGCCGAGTGGTGATCACCGCGCCGCGCATCACGCGGGCGATCTGCGTCCAGCCCAGGAAGGCGAGGGCGCCGGTGATGACCCAGACGTTCCGCTCGGTGAAGGCGTTCAGGACGACCATCGCGCCGAGCAGGAAGGGGATGCCGAAGAACACGTCGGTCAGGCGGGAGAGCAGGCTGTCGATGAAGCCGCCGAAGTATCCGGCCAGCATGCCGACCAGGCCGCCGAAGACGGTGACCAGGATGGTCACGCCGAAGCCGACCACGATCGAGTTGCGGGCGCCGTAGACGACGCGGGCGTAGATGCTGCGGCCCTGGCGGTCGTAGCCGAACCAGTCCGCCTGGAAGACGTGGCTGAAGTTCGGCTTCTGAAGGAAGTGGTTGGTCAGGTCGCCGGTCCGGGGGTCGGCGCTGGTGAACATGCCGGGGAAGGCAGCGACCAGCAGGACCACGAGGATCAGCAGCGCGGAGACGACGAAGAGCGGCCGGCGGCGCAGGTCGCGCCAGGCGTCGCCCCACAGGCTGCGCGGCTTGCCCGCCGCCTCGACGGCGTCCACGGCCTTGGCGTCGGCGTCGGCGATCGCCACGGCGTGTGCCTCGTCCGTGGCCGGGGTCTTGGTGAGGTCAGGCATAACGGATCCTCGGGTCAAGAACGGCGTAGAGCAGGTCGACGACGAGGCTCGCGAGGAGGTACACGAGCACCAGGACCGTCACGATGCCGACGATGACGGCGCCCTCACGGTTGCCCAGCGCGTCGAACAGCAGGTTGCCGACACCGGTCACGTTGAAGATGCCCTCGGTGATCACCGCGCCACCCATGAGGGTGCCGATGTCGGTGCCCAGGTACGTGACCACGGGGATCAGGGAGTTGCGCAGCAGGTGCCGGGTGATGATCCGGTGGCGCGGCAGCCCCTTGGCGACGGCGGTGCGCATGTAGTCGGCCTGCCGGTTCTCCGCGATCGCGGTCCGGCTCAGCCGTGCCACGTACGCGAGGCCGACGAGGCCGAGGACGAGCGCCGGCAGCAGGAGCTGCTGGAAGTTCTCCGAGTCCTGCACCGTCGGTGTCACCCAGCCGAGTTCGTTTCCGAAGATCAGCTGGAGGAACAGGCCGAACACGAAGATCGGGACGGAGATCACGAGGAGCGTGAAGAGCGTCACGGTGTTGTCGACGAGACGGCTGCGCTTCACGCCCGCGAGGACGCCGAGCGCGATGCCGACCACGAGCTCGAACGACCACGCCATGACGGCGAGGCGCATCGAGACCGGGAAGGCCTGCTTGATCTCGTCAAGAATGGGCCTGTTGCCTGCGATGGTCTTGCCGAAGTCGCCCTGCAGCAGTCCGCCCATGTAGTGCAGATACTGCTCCCAGAGCGGAAGGTCGAGACCTCGGTCGTGCCTGATCTGCGCGACCTGCGCCGGGTCCGGCGGCTTGTCGCCCCACAGCGCCCTTACGGGGTCGCCGGGGAGCACGTTGACCATCAAAAAGATCAACAGGGTGGTCCCGATGAACACCGGGATCATCTGGAGCAGTCGCCTCGCGACGTAGCGCCCCATGTGGTGCCTCCGTCCATTGCGGAGCCGTCCGTGAAGCGACGCCCGGGGTCGCCGGGCGTCGCTTCACATCGGACGGAACTCCGACGACTACTACTTCTCGAAGACCTGGACCTCGGAGAGGATCGGGTCACCGGCCTGGTCGAACACGACGTTCTTGACGTTGTTCGAGTGCGCGGAGAGCGTCTTGTTGTACCAGAGCGGGATGCCCGGGAAGCTGTTCTGCAGCTCCTTCTCGGCCTCCTGGTACAGCTTCGCGGACTCGTCGATCGTCTTCGCCTCGTCGGCCTTCTTGGTCAGCGCGTCGAACTTCTTGTCCGAGAAGCCGCCCTTGTTGCCGTCGACGCCCGTGCCGTACAGGTCGGCCAGGAAGTTGCCGTTGAACGGGTAGTCGAGCACCCAGCCGGAGCGGTAGATCGACTTGACCTTCTTCTGGTCACGGATCTCCGTGTCGGCCGCGAAGTCGGTCACCGGGTCGCCGACGCACTGGACGCCGGTCGACTTGGTGATGCTGTTGCAGACCGCGACGACCCAGTCCTTGTGCGGCTGGTCGGCGTTGTACTGGATGGAGATCTTGTTGCCCGGGACGCCGCCGCCGTCCTTGATGGCCTGCTTGGCCTTCTTCGGGTCGAACTTGCAGTACTCGCCGCAGGCGTCCTTCGTCCAGCCCTTGACGCCCTTGGCGACCCAGCCGGTGGCGGACTCACGCGTGCCGTGGAACACGGTCTTGGCGATGGTCTCGCGGTCGATCGCCATCGACAGGCCCTGGAGGACCTTGACGTCGATGTCCTTCCACTGCTTGGTGTAGAAGGCGGGGTTGATCGTGTTGATCGCCGAGAAGTCCTGCTCGATGGCGCGGTCGCCGAAGTCCTGCTTGAAGTTGGCGATCTCGCTGTTCGGCACCAGCGGCATGGTGTCGACGTTGTCCGACTTCAGGTCGGCGTAGGCGGCCGTGTCCTTGGAGTAGGCCTTGAAGTTGATGCCGCCGTTCTTGGGCTTGTCCTCGCCCTTGTAGCCGGACCAGGCGGTGACCTGGATCGACTTCTTGTGGTCCCAGCTCTTGAACTTGTAGGGACCGTTGCCGACCGGCGACTCGCCGTACTTCTTCGGGTCCTTCAGCGCGGCCGAGGGCAGCGGGAAGAAGGGCTTGTAGACCAGCTTGTACGCGTAGTACGGAATGCCGTTCTTCAGCGTGATGGTGAAGGTGTTGTCGTCGACGACCTTCAGGCCGGACATGGCCTTCTTCTTGGCCTTGCCCTTGGCCGGGTGCACGTCGTCGTAGCCGACGATGTCGCGGTACCAGGAGCTGTTCTGCTGGCCGTTGGCCGGGTCGGCCGCCCAGTTCCAGGCGTCGACGTACGACTTGGCGGTGACGGCCTCGCCGTTGTGGAACTTCCAGCCCTGCTTGAGCTTGACGGTCCACACCTTCGAGTTCTTGTCGGGGGTGACCGACTCGGCGTTCTCGTAGGTGATGTTGCCCTGCTTGTCGTAGTGGACAAGCCCGGTGAAGAGAGCGTCGATGACGACGCTGCCGTACGCCTCCATGGTGTTGGACGGCTGCAGGGCGTTCTGCGGCTCACCGTTGGCGTAGCTGACGATCCCCTTGGGGTCGACCTTCCCGCTGTTGCCGTTGTCGTTGCCGCCGCCACCACAGGCGGTGGCACCCAGGGCCACAACACCGGCTATCGCGACCCACTTGGCGCTCTTGGCACCGCGCATGGGGTTCCTCCTCATGAGTCCACTTGGTCACTACAAGAGGGGGTACGAGTGATCGCGCCGACACCCCTGACGGCGAAGATCGAGTACCCCAGTGTGCTCGTGAGTCGGCGCTCCCCACAGCGCGTGACCCATTGACCCGAGCTATACGCGGTCAACTATTAGCCATGCGGTACCGGTCGACCACACCCTTTTGGTCTCGGTTCAATCACACCTGGCACGTACAACTTCCAAAATCCGGACAAACCGATCCGAGATAGATGGTTGCGAAACGGACGTGTTACACATCTAACGGTCAGTGACGTCCGGATAACGGACGTTCCGGTGTCAAAAAGGAGTTGCCGCGGGCAGCTTCACGCGACAGTGGTCACACCGTATCTCCAGGGGAAACGCGAAAGGCCGGCTTCCGCCATGCTCCGGGCAGGAGCGGCGGAAACCGGCCTCATACGCCTCTGGGACACCCCGGAAGGTTTGCCGGGGCATCCGAGGGTGCGAGCGCCCCGGCAAGGGCGCTCGCGGGCGTCAGCTGTGCTTGGCGCGCGACGCGGTGCGGCCGCGCTGCTTCTGGTCCAGGACGACCTTGCGAATGCGCACGGTCTCCGGGGTCACCTCGATGCACTCGTCGTCGCGGCAGAACTCCAGGGACTGCTCGAGCGACAGCTTGCGCGGCGGGACCACGTTCTCCGTGGAGTCCGCGGAGGCCGCGCGCATGTTGGTGAGCTTCTTCTCCTTGGTGATGTTCACGTCCATGTCGTCGGCGCGCGAGTTCTCACCGATGATCATGCCCTCGTACACCTCGGTGCCGGCCTCGGTGAAGATGACACCGCGCTCCTGGAGGTTGATCATCGCGAACGGCGTGACCGTGCCGGAGCGGTCGGCGACCAGCGAGCCGTTGTTACGCGTCTTCAGCTCGCCGAACCACGGCTCGTGGCCCTCGAAGATGGAGTGCGCGATGCCCGTGCCGCGGGTCTGGGTCAGGAACTCCGTACGGAAGCCGATGAGGCCGCGGGACGGCACGATCCACTCCATGCGGATCCAGCCCGAACCGTGGTTCGTCATGGTCTCCATGCGGCCCTTGCGGGTCGCCATCAGCTGCGTGATGGCGCCGAGGTGCTCCTCGGGCGAGTCGATCGTCATGCGCTCGATCGGCTCGTGGACCTTGCCGTTGACCTCCTTGGTGACCACCTCGGGCTTGCCGACGGTCAGCTCGAAGCCTTCCCGGCGCATGGTCTCGACGAGGATGGCCAGCGCCAGCTCACCGCGGCCCTGCACCTCCCAGGCGTCGGGGCGCTCGGTGTCCAGGACGCGGAGCGAGACGTTGCCGACGAGCTCCTTGTCCAGGCGGTCCTTCACCTGGCGGGCGGTGACCTTGTGGCCCTTGCCGCCCTTGCCGACCAGCGGCGAGGTGTTCGTACCGATGGTCATGGAGATCGCCGGCTCGTCGACCGTGATCAGCGGCAGCGCGATCGGGTTCTCGGGGTCGGCCAGGGTCTCGCCGATCATGATGTCCGCGATACCGGCGATGGCGCAGATGTCACCGGGGCCCGCCTTCTCGGCCGGCTTGCGGGTGAGCGCCTCGGTCATCATCAGCTCGGTGATGCGGACGCTCTGCTGGGTGCCGTCACGCTTGATCCACGTGACCGTCTGGCCCTTGCGCAGCTCGCCCTGCTCGACGCGGCAGAGCGCGATGCGGCCGAGGAAGTTGTCGGCGTCCAGGTTGGTGACGTGGGCCTGAAGGGGGGCCGCCTCGTCGTACTCCGGGGCGGGGACGTGCTCCAGGATCGTGGTGAAGAACGGCTCCAGGCTGTCGCTGTCCGCGGGGACGGTGCCGTCCTCCGGCTTGGTCAGCGAGGCGATGCCGTCACGGCCGCAGGCGTAGACGATCGGGAACTCGATCTGGTCCTCGTCGGCGTCCAGGTCGAGGAAGAGGTCGTACGTCTCGTTGACGACCTCGTCGATCCGGGAGTCCGGACGGTCGGTCTTGTTGATGCACAGGATGACCGGCATCCGGGCCTGGAGGGCCTTGCGGAGCACGAAGCGGGTCTGCGGAAGCGGACCCTCGGAGGCGTCGACGAGGAGGACGACCGCGTCCACCATCGACAGACCGCGCTCGACCTCGCCACCGAAGTCGGCGTGGCCCGGGGTGTCGATGATGTTGATCGTGATCGGGTCACCACCATCCTTCGGGTGGTACTTGACGGCCGTGTTCTTGGCCAGGATCGTGATGCCCTTCTCACGCTCCAGGTCGTTCGAGTCCATCATGCGGTCGTCGAGGGACTCTGCTGCGTGGGCGGCGAAGGCACCGGCCTGCTTGAGCATGGCATCGACGATGGTCGTCTTGCCGTGGTCGACGTGGGCGACGATGGCGACGTTACGAATGTCATGGCGCGTGGGCATACGAGCTGCGCTTCTCCCAGGAAGAGTGGATTGGCGGCGCGTACGGTCCGGTACGCGTGCCCTGCCGGGCAGACAACACGCCACGGCCTCACCCCATTCTACGGGGCCCGGACGGAGGCGGCCTCCGCGGGGGGTTTCCGGGCAGCTCCATGCGGGCGCCCGGCGCGCGGCCTTCAGGGGTGAAATACCAGGTCAATGGGTGGTTACGACCTTGCCCGCCGGGGTGGCCGACGGGCAAGGGAGTTGAGCTGAATCTGAGCACCAGTTCGGTGAAGAGATGGTGTACGTCACTTGGACGGCGCGTGGGCCGCCCCGCTCGTCACCTGGTCATGACTTCGTCGACGGCATGGCCGGCCGCCGCACGCCCGGCTTCAGGAAGCCGATGTCCTCGTAGTCGGGGGCCTGGAAGCCGAAGGCACCGGCGTTGGCCAGGTTCGGCCGGGCCGCCATGAGCTGGGGGCGCTGGTAGAGGGGGATCGATCCGGCCTCGGCCCAGATGCGGGCGTCCGCCTTCCTGACCAGGGAACGGGACACGTCCTCGTCGAGCTCGCCCATCGCCTGGTCGAAGAGCTGGTCGATGTGGTCGGTGCCCACGCGCGTGTAGTTCTGTTCGACGTTCAGGGAGCCGTCCGCGGCCGGGACCGGCTTGGCGAAGATCGGGCGGGCGTCGGTGGCGGGGAAGGCGGAGGCGGGCCACGAGTAGAGGGCGAGGTCGTACTGGCCGGCCGCGACGTGGTCCTTGAAGTAGCTTTCGTCGGCGACCTTCGACATCTCGGTGCGCACGCCGATCTTCTCCAGCATCCGGGAGATCCGGTCGGCCACCGCGCGCAGCTGCTCCGAGCCGTTGCCGGAGGGCAGCACGAAGCGCAGCGTCAGGGGCTTGCCGTCCTTGGCGAGGGGTCCGCCCGCGGCGGGGGCGGCGGTGCCCTTGGGGGCGTACGCGCCCGGGACGCCGCCCTTGGCGTGGTCACGCGGCGCGGCCTCGGCCTTCTTCCCCGCCTTGTCCTTGGCGTGGTCCTTGGCCTGGTCCTTCGCCTTGTCCTTGGCCTGGTCCTTCGCTTTCGCCTGGCGTTCGGTGTGCTCGCCCGGTTCCTTCTTCTTCTCCTTGTCGGTCTCGCCCGGCCGGGCGAGGACGTCGGCCTGGCGGGTCAGGGCGGCCTTCTGGTAGGCCGCCGCGGGCGCCGGGGTCAGCACGGAGACACCGTGGGCGCCGGGCTTCCCGTCGTCCTCGCCGACGATGTACGTACCGTCGTCCGCCTCCGGGCCCGACCCTGACTCCGCATCCCCCGCGCCGGACTCCGCCTTCTCCGCGCCGGCCTCGCCGTCCGACGTCTTGGTCTTCTCCTCCTTCGCCTTCTCTTTCTCCTCCCCCTTCTCCTTGACCGTGTCCTTCAGGGCGGCGCCCGGCGTCCAGCCCGCGTCGGCGAGGAGGGCCCGCGCCTCCGCGGTGTCCTGCTCGCCGAGGGCTCCGCTGTTGTCCGCGTACGCCTGCTGCCCGGCGAGGGCGAGATGGCTGCCGACCGGCTCCGCGGGCAGGCCGAGCGGCTTCAGGACCGTCCTGGCGAGCTCCTCGCGGTCCAGGGCGCGGGCCACCGCGCGGCGCACCCTGTCGTCGGCGAGCGGGCCCTCGGAGCCGTTGAGGGCGAGCTGGGTGTAGGCGGGTTCGAGGGACTTGCGGACCTCGTAGCCACGCAGGCCCGCCTGCTCCTGCGCGTACTTCTTGACCGCCTTGCCGGTCTTCAGGCGCGCCTGGATCTCGGCCTCAGCGGCGTCCTCGTCGGAGCCGTTGGCGATCGCCCAGGAGCGCAGCGCCCCGGCCGGGGTGAGCTCCGAGCCGGGGCCGTGGGCCGGCGGGCCCTGGGCGCCCTTGTCGCGGGCGGCGAGCGAGATCCTCTCCGCCTCCGACGGGTCGATCTCGGCGAGGTCGACCGTGCCCTTGACGAGCGCCTCGGCCCGCTCGTCGCGCGGCACCTCGCGCAGCACGAGCTTGCTGAGCTTGGCCGGCCGCCCCCACCAGCGCGGATTGCGCTCCAGGGTCGCCGTGCCCGCCTTGCGGTCGATGCCCGCGAGGGTGAAGGGCCCCGCGGTCGCCTTGAGCTTGCGGCGGGCTCCGTCGTTGAAGGAGTCGGGGCTGCCCATGACCTGCTTGGGGTACAGCGGGGAGAAGAGCGAGCGCCAGTCCGCGTACGGCTTGGCGAACGTGACGCGCACCTCCAGGTTGTTCGCGCCGCGCTCGATCTTCTCGATGCGGTCGTAGCCGGCGTTCCGTGCCGTCCAGTACGCGGAGTCCTTGCCGGACAGGGCCCGCCACTGCGCGGCGAAGTCGTCGGCGCCGATCTCCCGGCCGTCGCTCCAGACCGCCTGCTGGTTCAGCTTGTACAGGACAACCTGCTTGGGCTCGCGCTCGATGACGTCCGCCGACTCCAGGAAGTCGGCGTCGCGCTGCGCCCTGCCCTGTGCGTCGAGGCGGAACAGGTTCGGCAGGACGGCTCCCGCGATGCGCGAGGTGCCCGCGTCGGCGTCGGACTGGAAGCTGTTGAGGGTCTCCGGCAGCTCCTCCATCGCCCAGTTCATGGTGCCCCCGTCGGCGACCTTGTCCCTGGCCGCGGGTGCGATGTCCTGGCCCGCGGCCGGCCGGCTCCCGTGGTCGGCCGAGCTGCATCCGGCGAGGGCGGGCAGGGCCAGCACCCCCGTCGCGAGGAACACGACAGATCTGACTCTGACGCGGGCGTGGGACATGGCTGGTACCTCCGGGGTCCAGGCTCGTCCGGCCGCTACCAGGACCGGGCCGGATTTGATCACGTTTGGCGCTATATGGAGCTGATCACATCTATCGCCACACTGAAGGGGACCGGAGGGGCGGCGCGGCGGAGGCACGGCGTGCGGGGCGCGGATGTCACCCGTGCGGCCCAATGGCCGCCGGGGCCTCTGGAGGCCGGGGCCTTGGACGCCGGAGCCTCTGGACGCCGGAACCTCTGGGCACCAGGGGCCCGGCGGCGGTCGCGAATGGTCATCTTCGACGCGATCGGAGCGTGATCCGGCGCATTCACCGCCCTCGGTCCGGCAATCGGTGCAGATCTCTTCACAAGCCGGGATGTGACGCGCGACACTCGCAGCCGCATGAGCGTTGCCACCGCACACCTGAAGTGAGGGCAAGTCATGGCTCTGCACGATGAACTGTCCGCCGTCCAGCACTGCGTCGACGACTTGCTCCGCACCGTCGCCCGGCTGGAGCAGCAGGCCGGCGACCAACTGGCGGGCGTCGACGTACGCCGCGTACGCACCGACACCGACCGGCTGCGCGAGAGCGTCGCCCTGCTGCGCTCCTCGGCCGTCCCGCCCGTCCCGCCCGTGCCGACGCGCAGGCCCGACCTCCTGACCATCTCCGACACGCCGTACGACAGGGCGCTGTGGACGAACGCCGGGGACGTCGACGACGAGGGCCTGGGCGCGCGCGACCGCCACGCGCCCTGAGCCGCCGTCCCACCGCCCCGCTGAAGCTTCTCCGCCTCAACCAGAGGTACGCCAGGACGAAGGAGTGGAGCCTCGTTGGCCACCGGCACGGAACCCCAACCGAAGAGCGGAACGGCCCCCGGCGGCGGAGTGCGCGACGCCCCGCGGGCCGCGATCGCCGCTGCCCATCTGCGGACCGACCGATGGTGGCTGGCGCCCGCGGCGACCGCCGCCGGGCTGCTCGCCTTCGTCGTCTACTCGACCTGGCGGGCGTTCGCGAACGCGGACTACTACCAGGCGCCCTACGTGTCGCCGTTCTACTCGCCGTGCCTGGCCGACAACTGCGAACCCATGCGGTCGGGCCCGAACTGGGAGATATTCGGCGGCTGGTGGGGCCTCTCCCCCGCCCTGCTGATCCTGATCTTCCCCCTCGGCTTCCGGCTGACCTGCTACTACTACCGCAAGGCTTACTACCGCGGCTTCTGGGCCTCACCACCGGCCTGCGCGGTCGCCGAGCCGCACAAGAAGTACTCCGGCGAGACCCGCTTCCCGCTGATCCTCCAGAACATCCACCGGTACTTCTTCTACGCGGCGGTGCCGGTCGCGGGCATCCTCACGTATGACACCGTGCTCGCCTTCCGTGACGAGCACTACGAGTGGGGCCACATGGGCCTCGGCACTCTCGTCTTCCTCGTCAACATCGGCCTGATCTGGGCGTACACCCTCTCCTGCCACTCCTGCCGGCACATCGTCGGCGGCAAGCTCAAGCACTTCTCCAAGCATCCGGTGCGGTACCGCATGTGGCAGTGGGTGGGGCGGCTGAACGACCGCCACATGCTGCTCGCGTGGGCGTCGCTGGTGAGCGTCGCGCTCGCCGACTTCTACGTGTACCTGATCGCGTCCGGTGCCTTCGACGATCCGAGGTTGTTCTGATGCCACAGGTGGAGCGACAGCAGTGGGACGTCGTCGTGGTGGGCGCAGGGGGCGCGGGTCTGCGGGCCGCGATCGAGGCGCGTGAACAGGGCGCCCGTACGGCCGTGATCTGCAAGTCGCTGTTCGGCAAGGCCCACACCGTGATGGCCGAGGGCGGCATCGCCGCCTCCATGGGCAACGTGAACTCCGGCGACAACTGGCAGGTGCACTTCCGCGACACCCTGCGCGGCGGCAAGTTCCTCAACCAGTGGCGGATGGCCGAGCTGCACGCGCGCGAGGCGCCCGACAGGGTCTGGGAGCTGGAGACCTGGGGTGCCCTGTTCGACCGTACGCCTGACGGACGAATATCCCAGCGCAACTTCGGCGGGCACGAGTACCCCCGCCTCGCCCACGTCGGCGACCGCACGGGACTCGAACTGATCCGCACGCTCCAGCAGAAGATCGTCTCGCTCCAGCAGGAGGACTTCCGCGAGTACGGTGACTACGAGGCGCGCCTGAAGGTCTTCCAGGAGTGCACGGTCACGCGCGTCCTGAAGGACGGCGACCGGGTCAGCGGGACCTTCTGCTACGACCGCGAGTCGGGCCGCTTCTTCGTCCTCGAGGCGCCCGCCGTGGTCCTCGCGACCGGCGGCATCGGCAAGTCCTTCAAGGTCACGTCGAACTCCTGGGAGTACACCGGCGACGGCCACGCGCTCGCGCTGCTCGCCGGAGCACCGCTGCTGAACATGGAGTTCGTGCAGTTCCACCCCACGGGCATGGTCTGGCCCCCGTCGGTCAAGGGCATCCTCGTCACGGAGTCCGTGCGCGGCGACGGCGGGGTCCTGCGCAACTCCGAGGGCAAGCGCTTCATGTTCGACTACGTCCCCGACGTCTTCAAGGAGAAGTACGCGCAGTCGGAGGACGAGGGCGACCGCTGGTACGACGACCCGGACCACAACCGCAGGCCCCCCGAGCTGCTCCCCCGCGACGAGGTCGCGCGCGCCATCAACTCCGAGGTCAAGGCGGGCCGCGGCTCGCCTCACGGCGGCGTCTTCCTCGACGTGTCGACGCGGATGCCCGCCGAGGTCATCAAGCGGCGGCTGCCGTCGATGTACCACCAGTTCAAGGAACTCGCGGACGTCGACATCACCGCGGAGGCGATGGAGGTCGGGCCGACCTGCCACTACGTGATGGGCGGCATCGCGGTGGACTCCGACACCGCCGCCGCGCGTGAGGTGACCGGGCTCTACGCCGCGGGTGAGGTCGCGGGCGGCATGCACGGCTCCAACCGGCTCGGCGGCAACTCCCTCTCCGACCTGCTGGTCTTCGGGCGGCGCGCGGGCCTGCACGCGGCCCGGTACGCGGCGGGTCCTGCCGCCGACGACCGCCCTCAGGTGGACGAGGTACAGGTGGACACCGCGGCGGCCGAGGCGCTGCGACCGTTCAGCGCCGAGGGCCCGGAGGACGGGGCGACGCCGGAGAACCCGTACACGCTCCACCAGGAGCTCCAGCAGACCATGAACGACCTGGTCGGCATCATCCGCCGTGAGGCCGAGATGGCGCAGGCCCTGGAGAAACTCGCCGAGCTGCGAGTACGGGCGCGGCGGGCCGGCGTCGAGGGGCACCGGCAGTTCAACCCGGGGTGGCACCTCGCACTCGACCTGCGGAACATGCTCCTGGTCAGCGAGTGCGTGGCGCGCGCAGCCCTGGAGCGCACGGAGAGCCGCGGCGGGCACACCCGTGAGGACCATCCGGCGATGAGCCGCGAGTGGCGCCGCGCCAATCTGCTCTGCCGCCTCACCGATCCGACCGGCGGCCTCGCGGCCACCGATCCGGTGCACGGCCAGATCGACCTCGTCCATGAGACGACCGAGCCCATCCGCCCGGACCTGCTCGCTCTCTTCGAGAAGGAGGAGCTGGTCAAGTACCTGGCTGAAGAGGAGCTGTACGAGTGAGTTCGTACGACGCGCGATTCAAGGTCTGGCGCGGGGATTCCGCCGGCGGCGGCCTCGAGGACTTCGAGGTCGAGGTCAACGAGGGCGAGGTCGTCCTCGACATCATCCATCGCCTCCAGGCCACCCAGGCACCCGACCTGGCGGTCCGCTGGAACTGCAAGGCGGGCAAGTGCGGTTCGTGCTCCGCGGAGATCAACGGGCGGCCCCGGCTGATGTGCATGACCCGCATGTCGGTCTTCGCGCCCGAGGACGTCATCACGGTCACCCCACTGCGGGCCTTCCCCGTGGTGCGGGACCTGGTGACGGACGTCGGCTTCAACTACACCAAGGCGCGCGAGATCCCGGCGTTCGTGCCGCCCGAGGGTCTCGGGGCGGGCGAGTACCGCATGCAGCAGGCGGACGTGGACCGCTCCCAGGAGTTCCGCAAGTGCATCGAGTGCTTCCTGTGCCAGGACACGTGCCATGTGGTGCGGGACCACGAGGAGAACAAGAGCGTGTTCGCGGGGCCGCGGTTCCTGATGCGCGTCGCCGAGCTGGACATGCACCCGCTGGACGCGGCGGCCGACTCCGGCCTCGACCGCAAGCGTGCGGCACAGGACGAACACGGGCTCGGCTACTGCAACATCACCAAGTGCTGTACGGAGGTCTGCCCCGAGGGCATCAAGATCACGGACAACGCGCTGATACCGCTGAAGGAGCGGGCGGTCGACCGGAAGTACGATCCGGTGGTCTGGCTGGGGAACCGGATTCGGCGGCGGGGCAAGTAGGGGCTCCGGGGGGCAGGGGCGGGCGCGGGCGCGGGGCTTTCGGCTTTGCGGCCGAGGCGCGGGGCTTGTGGCTTCGCGCCCCTGGGAGGCTCTGGGGGTTCTCCCCCAGAGGGAAATCCGTGGCTTCCCCGATGGTGTTGAGGTGGTCGTGGCGATCAGCATGGGGGCATGACTTCTTCTCCGGGCTTTGCGGGTTTCACGGGTTCAGCGGCTTCAGCGGGTCCAGCCGGTCCTTCGGGGGCCTCGCGCGGTGTCGTGACGCGGCGTGCGGTGATGGGGCTCGCCGCGGCCGGGGTCGCGGTGGGGATGCTGCCGGGTACCGCCCGCGCGGCGGCGCGGGGCCGGGACGGCGGCCGGCCCGCCGCCGGGAAGCCGCACGCCCGGCTGCCCGCGCCCACCGGTCCGCACGCGATCGGGACGGTGACCGCACGGCTCGTCGACCGGTCACGGCACGATCCCTGGGTGCCCTCACTGCGGTACCGGGAGCTGATGATCAGCGTCTGGTATCCGGCCGCGCCCGGCGGCGGCCACCCCCGGGCGCGGTACATGGCTCCGGGCGCCGCCGCGCTCTGGGACGCCACCGCGCCGCACGGCATCCCGCGGGGCGCGCTCGACTTCACCGCGGTGCGGACGCACGCCCGGCAGGGAGCCCCTGCCGACTTCCGGGGCGGCCGCCTGCCCGTGCTGGTGTACGCCGCGGGCGCGGGCGATCCGCGGACGTGGGGCACGGCGCTGGTCGAGGAGATGGCGAGCCGCGGCTATGTCGTGGTGACGGTGGACCACACCTACGAAAGCCCGGGGGTCGAGTTCCCCGACGGCACGGTGAGGGGCAACGAACCGCTGATGGCGGCGGTGGCCGAGGCCGCGAAGGACGGCACGATGTCCGACCTCCTCAAGAAGACCCTCGGCGTCCGGGTCGCCGACTCCCGGTTCGTCCTGGACAGCCTCGGCTCGCTGCCGCACGGTCTGTCCCGGCTGGTGGACCAGCGGCGCGTGGGCATGTTCGGCCAGTCGGCGGGCGGGACAGCCGCCGCGCAGACGATGTACGAGGACCGAAGAGTGCGGGCGGGCGTCGACCTGGACGGCACGCTGGAGTACAACCCAGAGCCGGACGGGACGCATCTGATGCCGGTCGCGCGGCACGGCCTCGACCGGCCGTTCCTCCTGATGGGCAGGGACGGGAGCGACCGCGGGACCGAGCCGTCCTGGCGGTCGTTCTGGGCCCACAGCACCGGCTGGAAGCGGAACCTCACGCTGCGGGACTCGCTGCACCAGACGTACACCGACCTGGCCGCGCTGCTGCCACAGGCAGGCGTGGACGGGCGGACGGTGGAGAACCAGATAGGCAAGGTCGACCCGGCGCGTGCGGTCGCCGCCCAGCGGGCCTGCGTCAGTTCCTTTTTCGACCGCTGGCTGAAGGGCACGGACGACGGTCTCCTGGACGCGCCGTCGGGGCGCTATCCGGAGGTGGAGCTCGCGGGGTGACAACCGGCTCGCTCGAACGCCTTTCGGCAAGGGACGCCGTGCCGCGCTGTGCCACACTGCCGCGCATGCGAATATCCCGGCCTCTGCTGGCCGTACTGCTCACCGGGGCGCTGAGCGCGGGCGCGGCCGGGTGCTCGCTGCCCGGGGGCGACGACGAAGAGGACGGTACGGGTCTGGAGCGCGCGCTCGACGCGGTGCCGGGCTCGGCGGCCGACCAGGCGGTCACGTACCGGGACGTGCGGAAGGTGCGGCGGCTCGTCGCCAAGGACCCCGCGCTCTACCGCGGCCTGGACGGCTTCGGAATCCTGGAGGTCGTCCAGAGCGGCTACACGGGCGAGGACGTCAGCGCGGGCTGGGGGTTCGACGAGAAGGACGTGACTGCGTCCGTACAGGTCGGCGACAGCTCGCTGCTCACCGGCGACTTCGACGCTTCCGCGGTGGGGCGGGCGATGAAGAAGCAGGGCTATGCGGCGGCCGGGATCGACGGGGGCGCCCGCTTCACGAAGCGCGGCGAGGACGTCACCTACGAGGTCTCCGGCTCCGTCCGCGTCGTCAACCGTTCGCACGGCAGGGTCGGGATCTCCGCGCCGGGGACGTCCCTGCGGGACGACGAGGCGTATACGGCGGTGGCCGACTGCCTGGGCGACGTGTACGAAGCGACGTACTACGCCAAGCGGGACGACGCGGACGCGGAGCTCTTCGCGATCGGCGGCCGGCTCGCGAAGGACGGCAGGACGTCCTCGGAGAAGCTGTGCGTACGCGCCGCTTCGGCCAAGGCCGCGGACACGATCGCCGAGGCCCTGCGAGCGAAGACGGAGCCGGGCGCCCGCTATGCCGGCTCGAAGGTGAGGGTGACCGAGGGCGACCTGGTCACCATGGTCTGGCAGAACCGCCCGAAATCGGGCCTGCGCCCAGCGGACAACGACAGAACGGGAGAACTGCCGAACTTGCTGACCCGGGGCTGACCACCCGAAGAGGGTTGGACCCGGGGCTGCCCCACCCGGAGATGGCTGGAGGGGAGAAGGGCTAGAAGAGGCTCAGGAGGGCCTCTGCCGCGTCCATCGGCTCGGTCTCGCCGTCGGGCAGGGCCAGTTCGAACCAGACCGTCTTGCCGTGGGGCGTCCTGCGTGAGCCCCAGCCCGCGCTGAGCAGGCCCACCAGTTGCAGCCCGCGCCCGCCCTCGTCCGTGTCGCGGGCCCTGCGGCGGCGCGGCTGGACGAAGCCGCCGTCCCACACCTCGCAGACCAGCGTGCGGTCGAGGAGGAGGCGGAGCCGGATCTCGCCCTCGCCGTAGCGCAGGGCGTTGGTGACGAGTTCGCTGACGAGGAGTTCCGCCGTGTCGCAGAGCCGTTCGAGGCCCCAGGCCCGCAGTTGTTCGCAGGCGAGTTCGCGCGCGCGGCCGACCGACTTGGGGACGCGTGGCAGGGTCCAGTCGCCGACGTGCTCGGCGGGCAGGCCCTCGACGCGCGCCATGAGGAGCGCGATGTCGTCCTCGCCGTGGTGGGTGTCGAGGGTGTTGAGGACGTGGTCGCAGACGTCCTCAAGGGCGGGCGGGGCGTCGCTGAGGGAACGTACGAGGGCGTTGAGGCCCTCGTCGAGCGGGTGGTCGCGGGACTCGACGAGGCCGTCGGTGTAGAGGGCGAGCAGCGCGCCCTCGGGGAGTTCCACCTCGACGTCCTCGAAGGGTTCGCCGCCGACGCCGAGCGGCATGCCCGGGGGGACGTCGAGCATGAGCACGTGCTGGCCGGGGTCGCCCGGTTCGCCGGGTTCGACGAGGACCGGCGGCAGGTGCCCGGCGTTGGCGAAGGTGCAGCGCCGGGTGACGGCGTCGTAGACCGCGTAGACGCAGGTGGCGAGGTACACCTCGCCGAGGTCCGCGTCCGCCGCCTTGCGCGCCGCGCGGGTGGACCGCTGGGGCCCCGCGGGGTTGCCGAGGCCGCGGGCGATCTCGTCCAGGGCCGAGAGGACCTCGGCGGGCTCGGTGTCGAGGAGCGCGAGGGTGCGCACGGCGGTGCGCAGCTCCCCCATGGCGACGGCGGCCCGCAGGCCGCGCCCCATGACGTCGCCGATGACGAGGGCGGTGCGGTGGCCCGGCAGTTCGATGACGTCGAACCAGTCGCCGCCGACCTCCGTCGCGGCGTTGCCCGGCAGATAGCGGCAGGCGATGTCCAGGCCGGACGCCTCGGGGTCGCCGGGCGGCAGCAGGGAGCGCTGGAGGATCAGCGCGCGCTCGTGCTCGCGGCGGTAGAGGCGGGCGTTGTCGATGCAGACGGCGGCGCGCGCGGCCAGTTCGACGGCGAGCGCGCGGTCGCGCTCGCCGAACGGCTCGCTGCCCTTCGTGCGGGAGAACTGGGCGAGGCCGACCACGGTGTCGTGGGCGACCATCGGCACGGCGAGCGTGGACTGGACGAGCCCGCCGGTGAGGCGGCTCGCCGACTCGTCGTCCTTGGCGGTGATGAGCCGGGGCCGGGCCGCGCGCAGGGCGTCGGCGCAGGGGGAGGTGAAGGCGAAGCGGTGCATGACGCCGACGTCGAGCGGCGCGGTGCCGTCCGGGAACGGGGCGTCGGCGACGGCGCTCGCGAACGCCACGCGGCGCAGCTCCGCGCTGCCGTCGACGAGGCCGGGCGGTGCCTCGTCGCCGTCGAGCAGGCCTTGGTACAGGTCGACGGAGGCAAGGTCGCAGAAGCCGGGGACCGTGACGTCGAGGAGTTCCCGCGCGGTGGTCTCCAGGTCGAGGGAGTTGCCAATGCGGGCGCCCGCCTCGTTCAGGAGGGCCAGGTTGCGGCGGGCGTGGGCGGCCTCGCGGGCGGCGGCGTGCCGCAGGGTGACGTCGGTGCCCAGTCCCGCGACGCCGACGGGGCGGCCGGAGCCGCTGTGCACGCGGTAGAGGTTGACGGACCAGTGCCTGCGCTCGTCGCTGTTGGGCGTGGGGCCGACGACCTGCATGTCGGTGACGGACTCGCCGGTGGCGAGGACCCGCTTCAGGGCGGCGGCCATGCGGTCGGCCTCGTGGCGCGGCAGGTAGTCGTGGACGGTGAGACCGCGGTGGTCCTCGGTGCCGCCGCCGAAGACGTCGGCGAAGCGGCGGTTGGCGCGCTGCACCTTCAGGTCGGTGCCGAACAACAGGAACCCGAACGGAGATTGTCCGAAAATGGCCTGCGAGGCGGCGAGGTCCGTCTCGATCTGCCGGAGCGCCCGGACGTCGACGACGATGCAGACGGCGGCTCTCTCGCCGTCCTCCGTCCCGGTCGGCATGACGTAGACCTCGGCGACGCCCTCCATGCCCGTTCCGTCGGGCCGCCGCTCGTCGGGCATGCGGAAGGGGACGATGCCCGTCCACTCCCGGCCGTCGAGGATCTCCGCCATCTTGCGGTGGCCGTTGGAGCGCAGCTCGGGCGCCACGAAGGCCTCGATGGGGTCCTTGCCGACGGCGTCCCGCGCGGCCACGCCGAACAGCCGCTCGGCGCGCTCGCTCCACTGGTCGACGAGTCCGTCGGGGCCGATGGAGAACGAGGCGACCTTGATGTAGTCGTAGATCGAGCCGGGCGGGCTGCTCTGCCAGGTCTCGTGCGCCGGCGCGTAGGCGGCCCCGTCGCCCGCGGCTGCCCCGGGCGGTCCGCCGGCCGTCGTACCGCCCGACGATCCTTCGGCCCTCGCGTCGCCCGACGGCCCATCGGGCTCCGTCGCCTTCGCTGGTATCTCGCTCACGCGAACCGTCCCCTCCAGCTCACCGCGTCCGGCACCGGTCACCGCCTACGGCTGACCGCAGTATCCAGCACTACGGCACAGCACCACACGGCGTTCACGATCACAGCACGGACTCGACGCTTTTTGGCCCGTGCCGCTCTTGTGCCCGACGCCCGTCGCACACTGCCAGTCTTCTAACCCGGCAAGGCCAGCTCGAACCACACCGTCTTTCCCGCTCTGCCCGTCCGGCCCGGCCGCGTACCCCAGCTCCGCGCCGAGCGGGCCACCAGCTGAAGGCCCCGGCCGCTCTCGTCCTCGGGGTCCGCGCTGCGTGCGAGGGGCGGGTCGGGGAGCGGGTCGGAGACCTCGACGAGCAGGGTGCCCATGGGGCCAGTGGGGCGTACGAGGCGTACGCCGATCGGCCCCGAGGCGTGGCACAGGGCGTTGGTCACCAGCTCGCTGACGAGCAGTACGGTGATGTCGCCGAGGGGCGTGAGGTTCCAGTCGCCGAGCTGTTCGCGGACGACGGCGCGGGCGGTGCCGACGGCGCCGGGATCCGCGGGGAAGTCCCATTCGGCGCAGTCGCCTTTGGTGTCGATCACGCCGATCACTTCCAGACCAGAAGCAGGACCTGTCCGTTTCTTGGAGTCAAGGGGCCCATACCCGCACCACGGGATGAAGTACCACGAATTGGGGCATTTGGGGTATAGGTGGCCACACTTCGGGGGGTCCGGTAGGGCGCTACGAGTGGTCCTGCATGGCCCTCAGTGCCTTGACGGCGGGGACGTCCGCCGCCAGCCAGTCCACCGACCAGACCTCGCCGGGGGCGAGCCAGCGCAGCGCGTCATGGTCCTCCAGGGGCTCCGGTTCACCGGAGACGAGGCGGGCCGTCCAGACCCGCAGGACGTACCCCTTGGCGAGCGGCCACTCGCCGGGCACCCGCTCCACCGCCGCCGCCTCGACGCCCAGCTCCTCGCGGAGCTCGCGCACGAGCGCGTCCTCGCACCGCTCACCCGGCTCCACCTTGCCGCCGGGCAGCTCCCAGCCGCCCGCCAGCTCCGGGGGCGCGCTGCGCCGCGCGGCGAGCAGGCGTCCGCCGTCGTCGTACAGAGCGGCGCCCACCACGATGCGTTCGTTCATGCGCCAGAGCTTAGGGTCCGCTCCCGGTCAGCGGGCCGGAGCCCTGCCTCCGCGCGGGCTTCTCAGTGCCCGGTGCCGTTCGTGTTGAGCTTCTCGATCCAGTAGAGCTGCTCGTGGCCGCGCTCGTCGAGGCTGTCCGCGATCTTCTGGGCCTCGGCCTTCGTCGCGAACCTGCCCACGCGATAGCGATTGCCGTTGCCGTCCTGCCGTATCACGAGCCAGGGCAGCACAACCGTCCCGTCGTTCATCGCGCCCCTCCGCTCGGCGCCTCCGGCGCGCGGAGCGCCTCGATCTCTAAGGAAACCGCAGTCCGCATATGCCCGAGCCTACGCCCGACCTTTACTCAGCGGATACGGAATGGCACAAGGAGATACGCGCAAGGTGCGCAATCGGCCATGGAGGGGGGCGGCGGCGCCCGGCTCCGGTCGCGGGCAGTCGCTTTGGAGGGGCCGCGGCTACTTCACCGGCAGGTGGTACGCCACGCGGTAGCGGTCGGCGGGGACCACGACGTCCGCCGTCTCCACCGGGCGGCCCGAGGCGTAGTACGTCCGCTGGACGACGATGACCACGTGGCCGGGGACGCCGCCGAGTGCCGTCAGTTCCTCGGCGAGGCCGGGGCGGGCGCCGACCTCCTCCGCGACGTTGTCCACGACGACGTCGATGGCCGCCATGCGCTCGACCACTCCGCAGCCGCCGAGGGGGCCCTCCTCGGGGAGCATCACCGGGGTGCGACCCGTCACGGCCAGGGGTTCCCAGGAGGTGGAGAGCATCATGACCTCGCCCGCGTCCCTGAAGACGTACTTGGTGCACATCACGCGCTCGCCCGCCCGGATGTCGAGCCGCTCCGCGATCGCGGCGCCCACCTCCACCTGCTCGCTGCGGGACTCCCAGGTGCCGCGCGCTCCGTCGGCGGCCTGCTCCTGGCGGAAGGGGGTGGAGCCGCCGTCCGCCGCGCGATAGCCGGTGCGGGCGATCTTGCGGGGGACGGGGCGCTCCCGGACATAGGTCCCCGATCCGGAGCGGCCCTCGACCAGGCCTTCGGCCATCAGGACCTTGCGCGCCTCCAGCGCGACCGTGTCCGAGACGCCGTACTCCTCGCGGATTCTGGCCTGCGACGGGAGACGGGTGTGCGGTGGCAGTGATCCGTCGGTGATCTTCTTGCGGAGATCACCCGCGACGCGCAGATACGCAGGCTGCTCACCGAAAGTCACTGGCCACTCCCAACAGGTTGACAGACAGCTACAGCCTGGCAACCGTGGGTTGTTGACTGCAACCCAAGGCCAAGGAATCACTCGAAGTGATGCTTCTGCCCGTGCAGGCCTTTACGCAGGGCTGTTCCCCGGATATGGGGAGCCACGCACCACTTCCCCGGGGTCGTTGCCGACCCACACGGCTCGTCCTCGCGGCGGCCCGGATCAGCGACCCGGAGCCGTCCCGCGAGGACGAGGACGAGCACGTCAGGGAGCCGACGGCGTCACAGCGGACGGCCCGGCCCCCTGACCGTCAGAACTGCAGGCTCCAGGAGTCGATCTTCCCGGTGTCCTGCGCAGCGTTGTCACTGACCCGCAGCTTCCACGTGCCGTCGGCCGTCTCGGACGAGGCGTTCACCGTGTACGTGGTGTTGATGTTGTCGGCACTGCCGCCGGTCCCGTAGTTCTTGAGGGTGTAGGCCGTGCCGTCCGGGGCGACCAACTGGACGCGGAGGTCACCGATGTAGGTGTGCTGGATGGTCACCGGCACGCTCAGCGCGGCGGGCGCGTTGCCCCCGACGCCGGTCACGGTCACCGGGGACTCGGCCGTGGCGTTGTCCTGGATCGCGTAGTCGGTGTCGTTGGTGAACTTCTTGCCCGGCGGTTCCGTCGTGCCGCCGACCACGTTGAGCAGGCGGTTCGGCGAGCCCGAGCCGGGGTTGGTGACGACGCCCGGCGAGGACGCGTCGACCAGGGCGGCGGAGACCTGCGCCGGGGTGGAGGACGGGTTGGCGCCCAGGTAGATCGCCGCCGCGCCCGCGACGTGCGGGGACGCCATCGACGTACCGGAGATGGTGTTGGTCGCCGAGTCGCCGGTGTTCCACGACGAGGTGATCGACGAGCCCGGGGCGAAGATGTCCAGGACGCTGCCGTAGTTGGAGTAGCTGGCCCTCGCGTCGGTGCTGGTCGTGGCGCCGACGGTGATGGCCTCCGCCACGCGGGCGGGTGACTTGGTCGACGCGTTGGTCGACTCGTTGCCCGCCGCGACGGCGTAGGTGATGCCTGCGGCTATGGAGTTGCGCACGGCGGTGTCCAGGGCGGTGTCGGCGCCGCCGCCGAGCGACATGTTGGCGACGGCCGGCTTGACCGCGTTCTTGGTCACCCAGTCGATGCCCGCGACGACCTGCGCGGTGGTGCCCGAGCCCTGGTTGTTCAGGACGCGGACGCCGACGATCTTCGCCTTCTTGGCGACGCCGTGCAGGGTTCCGCCGACGGTGCCCGCGACGTGGGTGCCGTGGCCGTGGCCGTCCTGCGCGGTATTGTCGTTGTCGATGGCGTCGTAGCCGTAGGAGGCGCGTCCGCCGAAGTCGCTGTGGGTGATGCGGACGCCGGTGTCGATGACGTACGCCGTCACGCCCTCGCCCGCGGAGTCCGGGTAGGTGTACTTCTGGTCCAGCGGCAGCGACTTCTGGTCGATGCGGTCCAGGCCCCAGGAGGGCGGGTTGTTCTGGGTCGCGGAGGCGGTGAACGTCCGGTTCTGCACGACCACGTCGACCGCCGGGTCGGCGGCGAACTTCTTGGCCTCGGACTCCGTGAGCTCGACCGCGTACCCGTTGAGGGCCTTGTCGTAGGTCCGCTCGATCTTGGCGCCGTACTCCTTGGCGAGGGCCTTGCCCTCGGCGGAGCGGGCCTTCGGGGCGTTCTTGTCGAGGCTCACGATGTAGCTGTTCTTGATCACGCCAGGGGCGCCGGCGTTCTCGATCATGCCTTCCGCCCGGTCCGGCTGCGCGTTCGCCGGGAGGGCGGAGACGACGCCGAGGGCGAGGGCCGCGACCGCTGTCGCGCTGATCCCTGCCAGTCTTCGGCGGGAATGACGCATCACTGCCATCTGAGGGGTCCTCCTCAATAGGTGCTGCGCTGGTGGGGGATGCCGTGCTGTGGTGCCCACACATGGGAAGCCACCCCTCGGCCATGACCATGTCAATTCGACGGTGCGATCCGACATGTCTTGCCCAGGGATTCCTGACTCCACCGGGACGAAAGATTGGCTGATCCATAGGAATCCCACAAGGGTTAGGGACGGACGTAACGCGCCCGCCACGCACTCTTCACGCCTCACCGGCACCAACCACCCCAGGCCCCTCACGGCCGCCCTCCCGCTCCACCGGCGGGCGCCGCAATAGCCTGCGCGCATGACTGACACGACCGCCCTGCCCGACTCCTTCTGCCCCATCGACGGAACCCGCGTCCCCGCGGGCACGCTCGCCTGGTCCTGCCCGGTCTGCCGGGGCCCGCTCGACCTCGACTTCTCCCCCACGCCCGCGCGCCTGGCCTCGCTGGTCGGACGCGTCAACTCGCTGTGGCGGTACGCGGAGTGCCTCCCGCTGTCCGCTCCCGCGATCTCCCTCGGCGAGGGGCGCACACCCCTCGTGGAGCTCGCGGGTTCCGTCTCGGCCAAGCTGGACTTCCTGATGCCGACGCTCTCCTTCAAGGACCGGGGCGCGGTCATGCTCGCCGCCCTCGCGCAGCGGCTCGGCCCCGAGCGGGTCATCGCCGACAGCAGCGGCAACGCGGGGACGTCGGTCGCCGCGTACAGCGCGCGGGCCGGGCTGCCCTGCACGGTGTACGTGCCCGCCGGTACCTCGCCGAAGAAGCTGGAGCAGATCACCGCGCACGGCGCGCGGCTCGAAGTCGTCGACGGGGACCGGGAGTCGACGGCGAAGGCGGCACGCGCCGCCGCCGACGAGCCCGGCGTCTTCTACGCCTCGCACGTCCACAACCCCTACTTCCTCCAGGGCACCAAGACCTACGTCCACGAGCTCTGGGAAGACCTGGGCGGGCGGCTGCCCGACGTCCTCGTCGTGCCCGTCGGCAACGGGACGCTGCTGCTCGGCGCCGCGCTCGCCGTGCGCGAGCTGCACGCGGCCGGTCTCATCGCGAAGGCGCCCGCGCTGTACGCGGTGCAGTCCGCGGCGGTCGCGCCGCTCGCCGATGCCTGGCGGGCCGGCGCCGACGACCTGGTCGGCGAGACCCCGGCGGCCGCCACCTTCGCGGAGGGCATCGCGATCCCGCGGCCACCCCGCGCGCGGCAGATCCTGCGCGCCGTGCGCGACTCGGGAGGCGCCTTCCTCACCGTGACGGAGGAACAGATCGCGGCGGCACAGCTCGACCTGGCGGCACGCGGGCTCTACGTGGAATCGACCGGCGTCGCCTGCTGGGCCGCGGTACGCGAGGGAACACTCGGCGACCGGACCGCGGTGATCCCACTGTGCGGCGCGGGGGCGAAGACGGGCCTCGCGGGCGGCTGAGGCCGGGCATGCTTCGGGGCCGGGTCCGGGCAGCTCACGCCTCCCGGGCCGTCTCCCGCAGCGCGCTCAGAAGGCGGCGGCCGGTGGTCGTCCCGTCGGGGGCGGTCGGGGGCGGGGGGGGGCGGCGGGGGCCCCTTGGGCGTAGGGAGAGGGCCTCTGCTGTGGCGAGGGGGGGTGACGGCTCGGGCGTCGTAGGCCGCGGGGTCGGTCAGGAAGGCCAGGGCCGCGGCGGCCAGGACGCCGGGGACGCGCGCGTGCCGCGACGGCATGCCGGAGAACAGCCGCTCAGCCTCGACCGTTCCCGCGTACTCCGGGGCGACGTCGGGCCGTGGCCGCGGGCAGAGCAGCGCCGTGGGCGCCGATGGGACCGGGCTTGGCGTCGATGCCGCGGTCGGCCAGGGTTCCGGCGCTGACCGAACCGTCGCGGTGCAGCGCCCGTACGTCCTTGACCCGGACCCGCTGGGTCAGCGGCCAGGTGAACCACCAGCCGCCGTACACATCGCTCATCGCCTTGCGGTAAGAGCCGTACGCACCCTTGGTCATGGCCAGGGAGTTGCTCAGCCCCGGGCCCCGCCCCCGACCAGTACCGCGTGGCCCACCTCGGCGAGCATGGGCAGGTCGGACGCGTCGTCCCCGTAGCCGTAGCAGTCGGCGGGGTCGATGTGCGCGTACCGGTCGAGGAGTTCACGGACCAGGCGGCGCTTCTCCTCGCCGATGACCGGGGCGCCGACGAGCGCGCCGGTGTAGACCCGGCCGCACCGCTCAGGGCGCGCGCACAGCACGTGCTCGGCGCCGACCGCCTCGGCGATGGGTTCGAGCAGCGGGCGGAACGATCCGGAGACCAGGGCGATGCTCGCTCCCGCGGCGCGGTGGCCGCGCAGTTCGGCCGCGACCTCGCGGACGTAGAAGCCCTCCGCGGCGCTGCGTTCGGTGAACCAGCGGCGGGCCCACTCCTCGACCGCGGCCACCGGTTCGCCCCGCCAGGCGCGGTAGTACGCGCGGTTGGCGTCCGCGCGCGACAGTCCGGCGGCCGTCCTCGCCCCCAGGTCCTCGCGGACGCGGGCCGACCTGCGGGCCCCTTCGGCGCCGTACCGGCCCGCGGAGTAGAAGTCGAGGAAGTCCAGGAGGCTCTTGCAGGTGATCAGCGTTTCGTCGACGTCGGTGAAGACCAGACGGGCGCGCTCAGACCTCGGCACGGGGCACCTCCAGGGCGAGTTCCCGCATCGGGGCGGGCTGTTCGGACAGCTCGGACAGTTCGGAGAAGACGCTCTTGGCGTAGTCGGCCGCGGCCTGCTCCCTGCGGAGCATCCGGTGGCCGGCGATGGTCCGCACGTCGCGGCGGCAGCGCTCGACCGCGGCCGGGCCCCCGAAGGACGGTCCGCCGGCGGTGCGGTGCATCCGCTCGACGGCCCGGGCGAGCAGGCCCACGGCGGAGGCCGCGATGCGCCGGTTGCGCGCCACGTCACGCTCGGTCCAGGCCTCGGCGTCGGCGCGCTGCGCCGCGTCGCGCAGCAGCAGTTGGGCGGCCTCGATCTCGTCGGACGAGAGGGCCAGGGCCCGGTGCAGCCGCAGCACGCCCGCTTCGGGCAGGTCGAGCGCCCGTCGCGCGGCCCACTGGGACCAGGCGTCGAGCGCGTGCCGCGCGGCGCCGAGCGCGGGGGCGCAGAAGAGGAGGCCGCCGCCGAGCTGGGCGGGCACGGTGTGGCACCTGGCCCGCCCGGGGCCCGGGGCGCCCTCGGTGAGGTCGGACAGGAGGAAGGAGCGGTGGCGCGGCACGAGGACGGAGTCGACGACGACGGTGTGGCTGCCGGTGCCGCGCATCCCGTCGGCGTCCCAGGTGTCGAGGACCGCGGCCCGGCCGCGGGGCACGGCGAACACCCGGCAGCGCGGCCCCTGTTCGGTGGGCTCGGTGGAGGTGAGGAGGAGCCAGTCGGCGAAGGCGACCCCGCTCGCGTACGGCCAGGCCCCGCTGAGCAGCCAGCCCTCACGGGTGGGCGTGGCCTCGCCGGACGGGCCCATCACGGCGGTGATCAGCGTGTCGGGCGAGGCCGCCCAGAGGTCACGCTGCCCTTCGGGCGGCAGGTACGCGGCGAACCTGCCGTGCGCGGCCCACAGGGCACCGCACCAGGCGGCCGAGGCGCAGCCCGCGCCGACCGTGGCCACGGCGTCGAGCAGTGCGCTGAAGGTGCCTTCGGTGCCGCCCCAGGCGCGGGGCACGAAGTGCCGGGCGAAGCCGGCGCGGGACAGTGATCCGGCGGTCTCGTCGTCCAGGCGTCTGGTCCGCTCGGCCGCGTCGGCGTGGCCGGCGGCGGACCGCGTGGCGCTCGCGACCGCCGTGGGGGAGAAGGGTCCGGCGCCGCCGGACCGCCGGTGCTCCGTCGCTGAACTCTGTGACTGAATCATCTGTGGCATACACCCCTTCGGAGGATTAGAATTCGTTCTTGAACGTATCTTTATTGCAGCCGGACCCTGACTCAGAGTTCCGCGGTGCGGCTCACCCCCCGATTCCCGCCAGTGAAGGAGGTGTGCACCTTGCCGAAGCAAGCACGCGCCTTGCGCACGTACGACGCCGTCCTGGACGCCGCCGCCCATGAGTTCGCGCGCTACGGGTACGCGAACACCAACCTGCAGAAGATCGCCGACCAGATCGGTCTGACGAAGGGCGCCCTCTACGGTCACTTCTCCAACAAGGAGGAGCTGGCCGCCGTTCTTTCGACTCATCTGAACGACGCGGTCGAACTCCCCCTGACCGCGGCGAAGATCCCGGTCGACCCCGCGCTCAGCCGGCTGCGGAGCCTCATGCTGACCCTGGGAGAGCTGTTCCAGGGGGACGTACGGGCCCGTGCCGCGCTCAGGCTCGCGCTGGAGACGGCTCAGGCTTCGGGGGACACGGCGGCCCTCCTGGACGAGACGCACTCAGTGGTGCTGTGCCTGGTGGGCGAGGTGCAGCAGGAAGGCCACTGGGAGGCCGGCGCCTCCGCCAAGGCCGTGGCCGACCTGCTGGTGGCCGCGTTCTTCGGAGCTTTCTGGGTGGGCTCCGTCCAAGAGCGGACGGAGCCCGGCAGCCGGGTGGCCGCCATGTGGAACGTCCTGGACCACGCCCTACGGAGCAAGGCCTGACGCCGAGGCCAGCTCGGGCCTGAGCCCGTGACCCACGGCCGGGTCGCGTGGGCTCACGCGCTCCCACGCCATGTCGGTCCTGGCGAGCAGCGTGTCCCCCTGCAGGGCCGCGACCCGCATCCGGAACGGGTCCGCCGCGGTGGCCCCCGGCACGCTCTGTTCGACGAGCAGCCGGATCGGGGCGTTCAGCTCGGCGAAGGCCGCGCATTCCACCTGCGTTCCGACCAGCGCGTACGCCTGGTCGCCCAGGGGCTCCTCCACCCTCTCGTGGACGCAGAGGTGGCCGAGCTGACGGAAGCCCTCCATGAGGACCATGAGCGGCACGTGGTCGGTGGGGTGGTCGAAGAGCACGGCGTGGTCGCGGTCGAGGCGCAACTGCCAGTCCCCGTCCGGCCAGCAGCGCTCCAGGACACAGTCCTTCCACCGCAGCCGGCCCACCCGGCGCGGCGGCACGAGGGGTGCCGGGGACGGCTGCCCCGCCACGGGGGCCGGTGGGGCGTCGCCGCCCCAGGCCATCCGGCGCAGCAGTCCGTAGCGGCGGTCGTCCATCACGTAGACGCGGATCGCCCCGGTGCCGCAGAGCTCCCCGTCCACCATGAGCCTGACGTCGAGGCGAGCCCCCCTCGGACGCCCCTCCTCCCAGGTCCACTCCGCGTCGAGGATCACGGGGACGGGTGTGCCGTTGACCCGCAGCGCCGCCGGGTCGGTGATGTCGAAGGACAGGTCACGGCCGACGAAACGCGTTCCGAGCGGCACGTCGCAGTACTCGTGCCCTATGTAGAGAAGTGCCTGGCGGATGGTCTCCGCGAACAGCATCGGGTCACTGATGCTCTGTGCGTCGGGGTGGTAGAGCGCGTGGTCGCGCGGCCACTGGGCCGCGACCGAGAAACGGCTGTCGCTCACACGACAGCCGTCGGTGACGAACACCTCCGCGATCGAGCTGCGGTGCACCAGCGCGCGCGGGACGGGCCTGAGGAACGTGAGGCCAGGTGCCGTGAGAGCCATTGATGCGGCATCCGGGTTTCTGGAAGTATCGATGAGCACGACCGACTTCTGAGACAACGCTTCCCCCAAATCAGGACGAACTCTTGCCAGAGAACAGACGTGTGAAGCCCTGCTTCGCGGGAATTAATATACCTGCGAGAAGGTATATTTCAAGAGCGGTAGCCACATGCCGTCACCAACAACTACCGCCGCGTAGCGCTCAGTTGGCGCGTCGGGAGACATAAGCCCACCTCACGGCCGCCTGGACCCTGGGCCGGAGCACACCCGGATCCGATCAGATCGACTGCGCACGATATGGACGCCATGAGCAACCAACGCAAGACACCGCTGCCGCCCCTTTCGACCGTCACGTCCTCGAACGACACGTCACACCTCAAGCAGGAGCGGGCGATCCAGACCCGCAGAACGATCCTCGACGCGGCGGCCTCGGTCTTCGCCGACACCGGCTTCCCCGCCGTCACCATCAAGGACGTGGCGGACAAGGCGGAGATGACCAAGGGGGCGGTGTACTTCCACTTCGCCAACAAGGAGGCGATCGCCGCCTCCGTGGCGGGCGAGTTCTACCGCCGTCTGAACGAGATCATCGCGCCTGTCATCGAGGACGCGCCGCACTCCCCCGAAACGGTGGTGAACGTGCTCCTCGCGGTGGCCGGCGGCTTCCGCGACGACGACTACATCAAGGCGGGCTCCCGGCTTCAGATCGAGCGCCCGTACATCAAGAGCGAGATGCCCATCCCCTACGTGGGCTTCACGGACCTGCTCACCGAACTGCTGGAGAACTGCCGGAAGGCGGGGACCCTGCCCGGGGACGCCGACCCGGCCGCGCTCGCGCGCGTGCTGCGCGCCGCGCTCTTCGGGGCGCAGCACATCTCCTGGGTGCAGGCGAACCGGCAGGACGTCATCGAGCGGGTGCAGGAGATCATCGACGTCTTCCTGCCCGAGCGCTGAGACCGGAGGGCCAGGGGCCCCGCACTCGCGGGGCCGCCGGCCGGCGGTCACCGGTCAGTCGAGGAACGCCGCCTCGATCCAGCGGCGCACTCCGCGCGGCCGCATGCGGTGCAGCGCGCCGACCGTGTCGGCGACCTGCTGCGATCCGCCGACGGCGAGGAACTTCTCGCGCACCAGCTCCGAGTGGCGCGAGCGAGTGTCGGGACCCGCGGCGCCCACCGGGATGAGGCGCCCGCGGGTCACCGTCCGCCCGTCCGTCAGCCGTACGGTGACACGGGCGCCGGTGGCCTTCGTCGAGCGGGAGAAGTCCTGGCCCGCCGCGCCGAGGCTGCCGACCAGGTCCACCAGCTCGTCCCCGCCGAACCCGCGCAGCCAGGGCACGGCGTCCGGTCCCGCCTCACGCACGGCTTCGCCGAACGGGGCGTCGGAGAGGAAGAGTTCGCGGGTCATGCCGGTGTCGTGCTCCAGGCGGACCCGGCGGGCCAGCTCCCAGCGCCCGGGGTCGTCCACGTGCGGCGAGGAGAAGTCGTCCACGGAGAACTCGCCGGTCATCAGGGTGGTGGCGACCGGGTAGGGGACGTCGAGGACGAGGGCGCCGAGCGGTGATCCGGGACCGTTGACGTACTGGGCGGCGCGCTCGCCGGCGAACAGCGTGTACAGCGACGCCTCGACGACGATCTCCGCCACGTCCTGCGGGCGGATCGGACCCATCGCGCGGTGTATCTCCGCGGCGCAGTCCACCGCCGCGTCGATGCCGGGACCGCCGGGGTGCATCTTGAAGGACAGGGTGTCGGTGTGCCAGCGGGTGCCGAGCCCCTTGGCGACGGCCTGCGGGAGCGGGACGGTGGCGAAGCGGGCCAGGAAGCCGTCCTCGTGCTCGATGATGTCGGGGGCGCCGCGCAGCCCGGCCGCCGCCGCGTCACAGGCGTCCATGGCGGTGCGTACGGGCGTGAAGGCGTTGAAGAGGCGGGCGTCGCTGGCCAGGAAGGCGCGCATCAGCGGCCAGTTGGGCATGGCGAAGGCCAGGCCGAAGGAGTTCTCCCACACGCCCGCGGGCGCCCGGTCGCAGTGCAGCCGGCCCGCCACGGCCCCCGCGAGGTGGGTGTGGACGGCGCTCTGTCCGCGCAGCGGTCCGAGGGTCGCCGACGCGGTGATGCGCGCGGCGCACTCGTTGGCGGCGACGACGGCGGTCAGCAGGGAGAGCCCGTCGAGCTTGCGGGCGTAGGCGAAGGCGAGGGGCACCGCGACGGTGGAGTTGGAGAGGTGTCCGGCGTACGCGGTGTCGTCGAGGTTGAGCCAGGAGCCGAGGGCGGCGAAGACTCCGGCGGCGGTCCTCGGGTCGCGCTGCATGGGGTGGCCGAAGGCGGCCACGAACTTGCGGCCGAGGGGGTGGGCGAGGCCCGCCCTGATGGAGGCGATCTGGGAGAGGACCTGGCTCGCGGCGAGCTTCAGGACCCGGCAGGGGACGTCCTGGGGGCGCAGCCTCGCAGCCCACCGGGACAGTTCGCGCAGCGGTGTGTCCGTGGTGGCGCGCGGGCCCGTGGCCCGTGGCGGCTCCCACTGTTCGCACAGCGTCCGGGCCACCCGTTCGGCCAGTACCGCCGACATGTGACGCCCTGCCTTTCCGTGCTGATGGGACCGGGGCGGCGGTACGCCGACGGCGTACCCCCACTCCGGGTGATCAGGCCGCGGGGACCTTGTCGAGGAAGCCGTAGACGCCCTTGATCCGGCCGTCGTCGGCGGTGACCGCGACGTCGAAGCCGATGGCGATCGGCTCGCTGCCGGGCTCGGTCACCAGGCCCCACTGGAAGCGGGCGAGGTTGTGGTGGGTGTCCACGGTGCCGATCAGCTCGAAGCTGAGGCCCTTGAACTGGTCGCGGGCGCCGGCGATGACCGCGCCGATGCCCTCGTGGCCCTCGACGGCGGCCATCGGGTCGATGTACGGGGCGTCCGCCGTGAACAGCTCGGCGATGGCCGCGGAGCGCTTGTCGGCGTCCGCCTCGTTCCAGATGGCGAGGTAGCGGGTGACGGTGTTGTTCAGGTCGCTCATGGGTTCTCCTTGGTCGAGAGCGTCGTTCGGGAGCAAGAGATGGTCAGACGGGTTCCGTCGGGGCCCAGGTGGCCAGGGCCCCCGGCAGGACCTCGAAGGTGGCCGAGGCGCCGATGGCGTGCTGGTACTCGCCGTCGTGCTCCAGCGGCAGGCGCTTGCCGTCGGTGCGTTCGACGGTGATGGTGCGGCCGCGCGCGTACACGGTCGCCGGGTGGCGCATGTGGTCGGCCCGCAGGGTCAGTCCCGGGACCTCGGTCGCGGCGACGCCGCCGCCGATGACGCAGACGTCCAGCAGCCCGTCGTCGAGCAGCGAGTCGGGCAGGACGAGGAAGCGGCCGCCCCGGTAGGGGCCGCCCCCGACGTTGGCGAGGACGGTCGGGCCCTCGTGCACGACCCGCCCGTCGACGACGACACGGCCCGGGTACGGGACGTAGTCCGCCGCGGTGTCGGCGAACGCCTTCGCGTACCTCTCGCGGCCCGTGAGCGGGCTGTCCGCCGCGGTGATGAGCGCGTCCGCGATCACCCCGCTGCACGAGCCGAGGAAGACGCAGTTGCGGGTCTCGGCGAGCCGCGCCAGGTCCAGCCGGCGCAGCCGCGCGCTGCCGCCCGCGCCGGAGTCGGCGAGCACCGCCTTGAGGGCCTCGCCCCAGGGCCGCTCACCCCAGAGCATCTTGTACGCGGAGTTCCCCGTGCCACCGGGCACGATCATGAGCGCGGCCCGTCCTGCGGCCCCGTGGAGGCCCTGGACGACCTCGCGCACGGTCCCGTCGCCGCCGATGGCGACGACGAGGTCGGGCGCCCCCTCGGTCCGCTCAAGGGCGCGGCGCACGTGGACGGTCGCGTCTCCCTGGGCGGTGGTGAGGTGGAGCTCGGTGTGCGCGAGGTGGGCGGAGCACAGCTCCCGCACCTCGCGCACGAGGCGCGCGCTGTGGCTGCCGGAAGCGGGATTGGCTATGACCAGGGCCCTGGTGGGGCCCGCGGCGTCGCTGCTGTCGGCCATGTCGGGCGTACTCCTTGCTCTGGTAGCACCTGGCTCCGGTGACACCTGGCTCTGGTAGCACCTGCGAACGACTCTCGCATCCGGCGCTGACACGGTTCTGACGCGCCTCTGACGGCCCCTACCAGGTCACGAGCAGGGAGTTGAGGCCGTAGTTGATGGTGTTCTCGCGGAACGAGACCGCGCCGTCGACGTCGGCGACGCGAAGCCCCGGGAGGCGGCCGAAGAGGGCGCGCAGGGCGACCTCCAGCTCCATGCGGGCCAGCGAGGCGCCGGGGCACAGGTGCGGGCCGTGGCCGAAAGCGATGTGCCGGCTCGCGTCCCGGCTCAGGTCGAGGCGGTCGCCGCCCGGGAAGACCGTCTCGTCGTGGTTGGCGCTGGGGTAGGCCAGGATCACTCCGTCGCCCGGCGCGATGCGGGCGCCGCCGATCTCCGCCTCGGCCACGGCGACCCTGACCTGGTTGTCCTGCGTGATGGACCAGTAGCGCAGGAGCTCCTCGACGGCCGGGGCGAACAGCGCGGGGTCGTTCAGGAGCAGGGCCGTCTGCTCCGGTTCGCGCAGCAGGCTGAGCACGCTGAGGCTGAGCTGGTGGGCGGTGGTCTCGTGGCCGGCGACCAGGAAGAGGCGGGCCATCGCCACCAGGTCGTCGTGGGACAGCTCGCCGGTGGCCACGTACTGCGTCACCAGGCGGCTGAGCAGGTCCTGCTCGGGTGCGCGGCGCTTGCGCTCGATCAGCCCGTCCAGGTACTGCGTCATCTCCACGAAGGCCGCGTAGATCTGCTCCGGCGTCGCGTCCTGGGACAGGACGGCCTGGCTCAGCTCGGTGAAGTCGCACTCGTCGGCCTCGGGGACGCCCAGCATGCGGGCGATGACCAGCGAGGGCAGCCGGACCGAGAAGCGCTCCACCAGGTCGACGGGGCGCGGCCCCTGCTCGAGTTCGCCGACGAGCCGGTCCACCAGGAGCTCCACCGAGGGGCGCAGGGCGCGGGTGCGGCGGGCGGTGAACTCGGTCATCGCCATGCGGCGCAGCCGTCCGTGCTCCGGGCCGTCCATCCGCGTGAAGGACATGACCCGGGGCGCGGGCGGCAGTTGTATGCGCACCGGGAAGCCGGGGAGCGTGTCGTCGGAGCTGAAGCGCGGGTCCGTCAGGACCGCGCGGAGGTCGGCGTGGCGCGTCACCAGCCATGCCTCGCCTGTCCTGATCCTTACCTTCACCGGTGCTCCCCCGCGAAGCCCGGCGTAGGCGTCCGGCGGCGAGTACGGGCAGGTGCGCGGCATGGGCCACGCGGCGAGCCGCTCTTGTACCGCTGGCGCGACAGGAGTGATCGTCATGAAATTTCCCCCCGGGTTGTGGCTGATTCCTTTCCGTCATGTTGTCCGAAAGGCCTGACTCGCCTCTGACGTCCGACTGATTTGTCAACACCCTTTTTTGGCCGAATGTTTGCATCCGGTTCCGGCCCCGGAAACACGCGAACGGCGGGTGCCGCGGAGCGTTTCGCTCCGCGGCACCCGCCGCTTCGGACTGCCCGCCCGAGAGGACGGTGCCCCCCCCTGAGGGGGCGGTGGTCAGGCCTTCTCGGCCTTACGGGGCAGCAACTGCACGAGCAGCGCCACCAGTACGCAGATGCCGGCCTGGACGTACAGGCTCAGCATGAATCCGTCGCCGTAGCCCTGCGCCGACGGGTGCTCCCCCGCCTCGCCGAAGAAGACCACGCCGATCACCGCGATGCCCAGGACGTTGCCCATCTCCTGGCCGGTGGAGAACACCCCGGAGGCCGCGGCGGCGTGCTCGGGCGCCACGCTCTCCAGGACCAGCGAGGTGAGCGGGGCGACGACCAGGCCCATGCCGAAGCCGCAGACCACCATCACGGGGATGCACCAGGCGACCGAGCCCGTGGTGCCGAGCTGCGACGCCGTCTGCGCGAAGGCGATGTCGCCCGCGGCCACCACCACGGCCCCCAGCGTCAGCGCCTGCCGCCCCAGCTTCGCGGCGAACTTGGGCGCCATGGCCGAGGCGACGAAGAAGCCGAGCCCCAGCGGCACGAAGAGCAGCCCCGACTCCAAGGCGGAGGCGCCGCGCCCCTGCTGGAGGTAGAGCGCGAGGACCAGGAAGAAGGACGCCATCACCGAGAAGTAGACGAGGATGGCGACCGACCCGACGCTGAAGGCGCGGTCACGGAAGAGGGCCGGGCTGACGAGCGGCGACTGACCGCGAGCCGCGAGCCGCCGCTGGCTCGCCCAGAAGGCGCCGAGCAGCGGGACCGCCGCCGCCATGCAGAACCACGTCCAGACCGGCCAGTTCTCCTCGCGGCCGATGACGAGCGGCAGCACCACGGCCGTGAGCCCGGCGGTGACCAGGACGACGCCGGTCCAGTCGAGCCCGGTGCGCCCCTCCGACTTCGACTCCGGCACCAGCTTCGGGGTGAGCGCGAGGACGAGCACACCGATCGGCACGTTGATCAGGAAGATCGAGCGCCAGTCCGAGCCGAACAGGTCGGCCTGGATCAGCAGGCCGCCGATGAGCTGTCCGAAGACCGCCGCCGCGCCGAGCGCGATGCCGTACGCGTTGAACGCCACGGCCCGGTGCTTGCCGGAGTACGCGGTCGTCAGGATGCCGAGCACCTGCGGGATGACCAGCGCCGCCGCCGCGCCCTGGACGCCGCGGGCGACGATCAGCTCGGTCATGTTCTGCGCCAGGCCGCACGCCAGCGAGGCGACCGTGAAGAGCAGCACCCCGATCGAGTAGACCTTGCGCCTGCCGTAGATGTCGCCGAGCCGGCCGCCGGTGATCAGCAGGGCGGCCAGGCCGATGGTGAAGGTGACGGCGATGAGCTGGATCTCCGCCGCCGTGGCGTGCATGTTCGTCTGGAGCGAGGGGATCGCCACGTTGACGATGAAGAAGTCGAGGTTGGTGATGAAGAGGCCGGCCAGGACGACCAGGAGCGCCCCGTAGGAGGGCTTGGCCGCCGCGGCCCCTTCCGGTGGCGGCGCGGCCTCTGGCGCGACGGCACTTGGGACGTCCACGCTCGTGATTTCCGCTTCGGTGGTCATGACCGGCCTTCCTGAGTCGTTCCCCGTTGAACCGGCCGCCCCTCATCGGGCGGCCGGCGGATCAGCGAGCCGCCGCGGCGACCAGCCGCTGGAGTCGCTGGGCGAAGTGCGTGGTGACGGCCTCGGCGTGGCTGTCGATGTAGAAGTGGCCGCCCGGGTACTCGCTGTGCCCCAGGTAGTCGGGGCTGCGCCCGGCCCAGTGCGACATGGCGTCCGGGTGCTCCTGGAGCGGGTCGGACTTGCCGCCGTAGGAGACCAGCGGGCAGGCGGTGCCCGCGCCGTCGTCGACGTACTGGGCGGCGACCCGCAGGTCGGCGCGGAGCGCGGGGACGACCAGGGCGAGCATCTCGGGGTTGTCGTAGACCTCGGCCGGGAACGAACCCAGCTTCTTGATCCACTCGATCAGCTCGGCGTCGGGCATGCGGCTCTGCTCCTCCGTGGGCTGGAAGAAGCCCTCCGGCGACCAGCCCGACATGCCGACGAGGGTCGGCGAGGGGCCGGGCTCCGCCTCCATGCGGATGGCGAGGCGGAACGCGAGCTGCGCGCCGAGGCAGTGCCCGAAGAACGCGAAGGGCCGCTCGTCCAGGTCGTCGAGCACCGCCTCGTGCAGCGCGTCGAGCAGCGGGTCCCAGTCCTCGTACGTCATCTCGTCGCGGCGGTTGTGGCGGCCCGGCAGGGTCACCGCCTGCGGGGCGATGTCCGCGGGCAGCAGCCGCTCCCAGTCGCGGTAGATGATGGCGCCGCTGCCGGCGTGCGGCAGCATGAAGAGCCGCACGGAGGCGTCCGGGGACGCCTCGACGGGCTGGAACCACTGTCCCGCGCTCGACATCTCCTGGCCCAGGGCGGCGGTGGCGGTGGCGTTGCTCACGAGTGTGTACTCCCTACGGTCGTCTGCTCCCCGATGGCGCGTACCGCGGGCAGCAGCACCTCGGCGATCTCCTTCAACTGCGGCTCCGGGTCGAGCGAACCGACCCGGATGACCAGGTGCTTCGCGCCCGCGCGCACATACGCGCCGAGCCATTCGGCGCACTGCTCCGCGCTGCCCCAGCCGTAGGCCTGGATGGCCGACATCTGCTCCAGGGAGCGCCCGTAGTAGTGCTCGATGTAGTGCTCCAGCTCGGCCTTGGCCGCCGCCTCGTCACGGTTGACGGTGACCGTCGCGTACAGCGCGGGCGTCACCGCGTCCGGCGCGCGGCCCGCCTCCGCGGCCAGCTCGGCGATGCGGGCGCGGGCCCTGCCGTACGCCTCGGCGTCGGGCAGGAACGGCAGCCAGCCGTCGTACTTCCGGGCGACCCTGGCGAGCACCTTGGGGGTGTCGCTGCCGGCCAGCCAGAGCGGCGGGCCGCCGGGCGAGGCCGGCTTCGGCAGCCGCTCAAGGCGTTCGGCCTGCCAGAACTTCCCCTCGAAGCCGGAGGGCTGCCCCTCCTCGCCGGAGCGCCAGGCGGTGCGCCACAGCGCGGTGATCTCGTCGAGGCGTCCGACCCGGCCCGCGAAGGACGCCCCCACGGAGGCGAACTCCTCCTCGGTCTCCGGCATCGGGAAGCCCGAGCCGAGACCGAGGACCAGGCGGTCGGCGGCCACGTGGTCCAGGCTGGCGATCATGTTGGCGCCGATCAGCGGGTGGCGCAGGGCGGGGGTGAGCGCCGCCGTGCCGACCGTGATCCGCTTGGTGGCGGCGGCCGCCGCGGAGAGCACCACGAGCGGGTCGAGGCGCGGCCGTGCGGTGAGCGAGTCGCCCGCCCACAGCGAGTCGAAGCCGAGCTCCTCGGCCTGCCGCGCGAAGTCGAGCAGCGGGGCTGCCGCGTAGGTGCCGTTGATGGCCTGCTCCCTGGTGGGCAGCAGGACGCCGATGCGTAAGGGCCCGGCCGTGGACTGCATGGGGGTACTCCGTTTCGTCGGGCGGGGTGGGTGTCCGGTGGGTGCGGTACGGAGGTGTGGTTCTGGGGTGTGGTCCTGGTGGTGTGGTTCTGGGGGCGGTGCGTCAGACGCGCTGCGGCTGCTGGGCCGCCCGTGCCGATGCGGGGCGCTGGGCGGGCAGCGGCAGGCGGGCGGGGGTCCCGGCGGACTCGGCGGTGAGCTGCTCGCGCACCGCGCGGCGCAGGATCTTCCCCGAGGGGTTGCGCGGCAGGTCGTCGGCGAAGTGGAAGGCGCTCGGGATCTTGTAGTCGGCGAGCTTGCCGCGCAGGGCGACCAGGAGTTCGCGGGGCTTGACCGCGGCGCCGGGCCGCAGGACGACGACGGCGTGCACCGCCTCGCCCCAGCGTGCGTCGGGCAGTCCGACCACGGCGGCGTCGGAGACGGCCGGGTGGGCGGCGAGGGCCTTCTCGACCTCGGCGGGGTAGATGTTCTGGCCCGCCACGATGATCGTGTCGTTCATGCGGTCCCTGAGGTACACATGGCCGTCCTCGTCGAGGTAGCCGGCGTCGCCCATGTGCAGCCACTCCCCCACCATCGTGCGCTCGGTGGCCTCGGGGAGGTTCCAGTAGCCGAGCATCTTCGAGGGGGTGCGGACGCATATCTGGCCGGTCTCGCCCGGCGGCAGCCGCTCGCCGTCGGGGCCGACGACCTTCACCTCGTTGCCGGGGCAGGGCCTGCCGACCGACCGGAGGAGCCCGGTGCCGGGGCGGTGGGCCTCGGGCGGCAGGCACACCGCGACGCTGCCGGTCTCGGTGCTCGCGTAGATCTGCGCGAACTCGCAGCCGAACACCTCCAGGCACCGGGTCAGGAGCGTCTCCGACATCGGCGCGGCACCGTAGGCGATCTTGCGCATCGAGGCGAACGCCTCGGGGCCCGCGCCGCGTTCGGCCATCATCATCTGGAGCATGGCGGGCGCCGCGAAGGTGATGGTGACCTGGTGCTCGCGGATCAGCCGCACGGCCTCCTGCGGGATGAACTGCGGCATCACCACGCTCGTCGCGCCCGCGTTGAAGGTGTGCATGAACCAGCCGATGCCGGCGATGCCGAAGCCCGGCAGGGAGATCAGGCTGACGTCGTCCGGCAGCCAGTCGAGCCAGTCGACGCCGTGCTCCCGCATCGCGGCGGGCAGCGTGAAGAAGCTCCGGTGGGGCAGGACCGCGCCCTTGGGCAGGCCGGTGGTGCCGCTGGTGTAGATCTGCACCACGGCGTCGTCGGGGCCGGTGCCCGGCTCCAGGTCGGTGGTGGGGTGGTTGGCGTACCAGGCGGGCAGGCCGGTGCCGCGCGCCGGTTCGCCCTCGCTGTCGGTGCCGTCGACACGGACGACGGTGCGCAGCCCCGGGAGGTGCGGCTTCACGCGGTCCGCGGTGTCCCAGAACTCGTCGTCCACGAAGAGCAGCACGGCGCCCGAGTCGCGCAGGATGTGGTCCACCTCGGCGCCGGTGAGGCGCCAGTTGACCGGTACGAGGACGGCTCCGGCCTTCGCGCAGGCCAGGATGGTGAGGTAGTAGTTCTCCGACTCGCGGCCCAGGTAGGCGACGCGGTCACCGGTCCCGATCCCCGCGTCGCGCAGGGCGTGGGCCGCGCGGTTGCTGTCCCGGTGCAGCTTCGCGTACGTGGTGGTGCGGTCCTCGCAGATGATCGCCGCGTGCTCCGCGCGGCCCCCCGCGTGGGTCCGGGAGGTGCGCGTCAGCGTCCAGTCCCTGGTGGTGTGCTCTCTCACTGTGGTCTCCCCGTTGCGTAGGACATCTCGGTGGGTGTCGTGAACGTGAGTGGATGCCGTGGGGGTGGAAATCGTGGGTGTCCGCCGCCGGGCGGCGGGCAGGGTCGGCCCCGCCGCCCGGCGGGTTTCACGGGTGCTGCTGCGCGGCCGGGGCAAGTCGGCCGTCGAGGAACTCGGTGAGCCTGCGGACCGTGGGGTGGTCGAAGGTCAGCGAGGCCGGCAGCGGCAGCCGGAACAGCGTCTCCAGGCCGCCCTTGACGGTCTGGGCCATCAGCGAGTCCAGGCCGAGCGAGACGAACTCGGCGTTCTGGTCGAGGTCGTCGCCGTCGTCCATGTGCAGCGCGCCCGCCACCTGCTCGCGTACCGCCGCGGCGATCACGGCGGTCCGCTCGGGCTTCGGCAGGGCCACGAGCGCGCCCAGGTCGATGCCGGTGCCGTCCGCGCCCGCCTGGTCCTGCCGGGCGAGCCGGTCGTAGAACGCGTCGTCCACGCCGCCGCCCGACACATAGCGCCCCCAGTCGAACTCGCCCACCACCCGGCGGCTGCCGGGCCGCTGCCAGAGCCGGGCCAGGGTGTCCAGGGCCCGGGTGGGCGAGAAGAAGCGGACGCCGCTGCGGTCGATCTCCGCCGCGAGCTGGTCGTCGAGGCGGGCCGACATGCCGACCCGCGCCCACGCGCCCCAGTTGACCGAGAGGCCGGGCAGCCCCTTGAGGCCGCGCCACTCGGCGAGGCTGTCGAGGCCCGCGCTCGCCGCCGCGTAGTGGCCCTGGGTGGCGCCGCCGAGCACGGAGGCGATCGAGGAGTAGGTGACGAAGAACTCCAGTTCGGGGAAGGAGGCCTCGGCCGCCTCGTGGAGCAGCCAGCCGCCGTACGCCTTCGGGGCGAGCTGGGCGTCGATGGACTCCCAGGTCAGTTCGGCGATGAGGCGCTTGTCGAAGGAGCCTGCCGCGTGCACGACGCCGCCGACCGGCAGCGGGCCCGCCGCGAGCTCGTCGGCGAGGCGCCGCACGTCCCGCGCGTCGCTCACATCCGCTCGTACGACGGCGACTTCGGCCCGCTCCGACAGCTCGGCGAGCACCTGCGCGGCCTCTTCGGTGGCCTTTCCGCCGCGGCTGACCAGGGTCAGGTGCCGGGCGCCCAGGGAGACCAGCTTGCGGGCGGTGACCAGGCCGAGGCCGCCGAGGCCGCCGGTGACGAGATAGGTGCGGTCGGGGCGGACGCGGGCCGGGGCGGGCTCGGCCTCGGGGCCGCCGGGCACATCGACCCACACCTCGGTGCCGGTGTCCGCCGCCGCGGTGCGCAGCGCCTCGCCGATCTCGTCCAGACGGAACGCGGTCGCCGCGGACCGCTCCTCGCCGGCCGCCGCTCCGGGCACGAGCGCCACCGCGGACGCGGGCACGGTGAGGGTGGCGCGCAGGGCGCCGTCATGGCGTACGTGGACCTCGTCGCCCGCGGTGAACGCCGCCTCGGCGCCCGCCGCGAGGACGGTCCCCGCGGCCAGCGACCCGAGGATCGGCCCGGTGCCGCCGGACTCCTCGCCCTCCAGGGCGGTACGGGCGTCCGCCGCGGTCAGGGCGACCGAGGCGACCCGCACCTGGACCTCGCCGGCCGCGGGGGCGCGGTCCTCGACGGGCGCCAGGGAGAGGTCGGAGAGGTCCCCGGAGCCGGGGGTGTGCAGGGCGAAGCCGCCGGGCCAGGTGCGGGTGGAGTCGCCGGGCAGCAGCCTGCGGACGTAACGCCCGCCGGCGCGGTGCGCGACCTGGTACTCGCCGGGAGCCTCGGCGCGGCACTCGTCGAACAGTGCCGCGAGGCCGCCGCCCCGCTCGACGTCGACCAGGGTCGTCCGGTACTGCGGGGACTCGGTGAGCAGGACGCGGCCGAAGCCCCAGAGGGTGGCGGCGGCGAGGTGGGCGCCGTCGCCGGGGCGGTCGCCCGGCAGCCGCTGGGCGCCCTCGGTGACCAGCCAGAGCCTCGGCGGGCGTTGCTGCGCCGCCGCGTCGAGGACGGTGACCAGGCCGAGCAGCTCCCGGTAGTTGCGCTCGCACTCGGCGCGCATCAGCTCGGCGGACATGGCGCCGGCCTCGGGCCGCCAGAGCCAGCAGACGTCGGTGACGGAGGTGTCGTCCAGGGCGGTCTTGAGCGTGGCGAGGTCGGCGACGGGCGTGACCCGCAGCGTGCCCGGGCCCGCGTCGGCCGTGCCGCCGAGGAGCAGCGCGTGGCGGGGCGTGGTGTCGTCGAGGGCGGGCAGCGCGCGGCGCACCCACTCGGGGCGGTGCAGGAACTGCCGCTGCCCGGCCGGGCCCTCGGGGCGGGCGAGCAGGACCCCGCCGAGTTCGAGGACGGGACCGCTGCCGTCGAGGACCAGGATGTCGGCGAGGCGCCTGTCCCGTTCCGTGCGGACGCGGGCGACCACGCGCAGCCGCTCGCCGCGGGGCTTCTTGAAGTGCCGTACGGAGGCGACCTCGCGGGCGTGGAAGACCGGGCCCTCGGGGTCGAGGGCGACGGCGGCCTGGAGCGCGGCCTCGACCAGCTCGGCGGGCACCTGCTCGACGGCGGTGGTGCCGCGGCAGTCCAGCTCGCCCGAGGCGATGCCGTCCTGGTGGCGGGCGGCGCCGAGGAGCACCCTGGCGCGCGGGCCGTGCGGACGGCCGACGGAGGCGAGGTCGGTGTAGAGGTCCTCGGCGTCGCTCCGGAGAACGGCGGCTTCGAGGGCGAGGCCCGCGAGGTCCGGCTCGTCCTGCTCGGGAGCGGCGGCGAGCACGGCGGTGGCGTGCACGCGCTCCCCACCTTCCTGGCCCTCGCCCGCTTCGGCGCTGGTCAGGACCGTCACCGCCGTGTCGCCTTCGGCGCCGGGGGTGAGCCGGGTGGTCAGCGTGAGCGGGGTCTCGGCCGTGAGGGTGAGCGGTTCGAGCAGCCGCAGCCAGCGGACGGCGGCGCGGGTGTGCCCGTGCACGGCGTCCTGGAGGGCGAGCAGCAGGTCGACGTAGGCACCGGCGGGCAGTGTCGTACGGTCGCCGTCGGCGAAGTCGGCGAGCGCGCCGAGCTCCTCGACGGTGAACTCCGCGGTGAACTCCCTCAGGGAGGCGTCCTCTGCGTGCCGGACCTCGGCGCCGAGCAGCGGGTGGTGGGCCGTGCCGCCCTGCGCGCCGCCCCTGCGCGGGGTCACGGAGGGCAGCCAGTAGCGCTTGCGCTGGAAGGCGTAGGTGGGCAGGGCGAGCTTGTCCGGTACGGCACGGCCCTCGTGGTAGCCGGCCCAGGAGACCGGGAGCCCGGCGGCGTAGTACTCGGCGAGGGCCCGCAGCGTGGTGTCGCCGCCGCGGTCGCGCCGCCGCAGGCTGGCCAGCCACAGGTGGTCATCGACGGGCAGCGAGCGCTGGGCGAGCGCGGTCAGCGCGGTCGAGGGGCCGATCTCGACGAGCGCGTGGCGCCCGCGCTTGGCCACCGCGCGGATGCCGGAGAGGAACTGCACGGGCTCGCCGATGTGGCGCACCCAGTAGTCGGGGGTGCCGATCTCGCGGAAGCGGGCGAGCTTGCCGGTGACGTTGGAGATCAGGCTGATGGCCGGCTCGCGGAAGGTGATGTCGTCCAGGGCGGCGCGGAAGTCGTCGTACACCTCGGCCATCTGCGGCGAGTGGAAGGCGTGCGAGACGGCGAGCTGGTCGACGCGCAGGCCCTGCGCGGCAAGATCGGCGGTGACCTGCGCGAGCGCGTCCGAGGCGCCGGAGATGACGCACTGGTCGGGGGCGTTGGACGCGGCGAGCGCCAGGCCGGGGTGGGCGTCGAGGAGCGGCAGGACGTCCTCGGCGGGGGCGGCGACCGCGGCCATGCCGCCCTCGGCGCGCACCGCCTGCATCAGCCGGGCCCGCGCGGCCACCAGCGTGACGGCGTCGGGGAGGCTGAACAGTCCGGCGACGGCGGCGGCAGAGGCCTCGCCGATGCTGTGCCCGATCAGCACGTTCGGGCGGACGCCCCAGGAGATCCAGAGCTGCGCGAGCGCGTACTCCAGGGTGAACAGGGCGGGCTGGGTGTACTCGGTGCGGTCGATCGCCTCGGGGTCCTCGGCGGTGCCGATGACGAGGTCCCGTACGGAGCGGTCGAGGTGGGCGGAGAAGAGCCGGTCGCACGCGTCGACGTGGCGGCGGAAGACCGGGAAGCGCTCGTAGAGGGCGGCGCCCATGCCCGCGTACTGCGCGCCCTGCCCGCTGAACATGAACGCGATCTTGCGGATGCCGGACGGGCCCTCGTGGTCGCGGTCGGCGGCCTTGTCCAGGAGCTTGGTGAGGGCGGCGCGGTCGGTGACCGGGCCCGCGATGCGGTACGGGTGGTGGGTGCGGGCCACGTTGCCGGTGTAGCAGAGCCCGTCGACCGGCAGGCCGGGGTCGTCGGCGAGGAGCTGCCGGTAACTGTCCACCTGCTCGCGCAGCGCGGCCGCGGTCTTGGCGGAGAGCGTGAACATCGGGGTCGCGGGGGCTTCGAGCTCCGCGGTGTCCCGGTCCTCCGCCCGCGCGGGCGGCTGTTCGAGGACGACGGCGCCGATGGTGCCCGCGAACCCGAAGCTGTTGACGACCGCGCGCCTGACCGGCGCCTTCCACGGCTCGCACGCGGTGGGCACCCGCACCGGGTACAGGTCCCAGGGGATGCGCCCGGAGGGGGTGTCGAGGTTGAGGTGCGGGTAGATCGTGGCGGAACGGATCTGCAGGACCGCCTTGATGACGCCGACGATGCCGGAGGCGGGCTCCATGTGGCCCAGGTTGGTCTTCACCGAGCCGACGAGCAGCGGGTCGCTCTTGGTGTGCGAGTCGGCGAACGTGTCGCCGATGGCGCCGAACTCGATGGGGTCGCCCAGCGGGGTGCCGGTGCCGTGCGCCTCCACGTACTGGATGTCCTCGGGGGCGAGCGCGGCGGCGGCGAGCGCGCTGCGGATGACCTTCTCCTGGGCGGGGCCGTTCGGCACGGTCAGGCCCGCGCTGTCGCCGTCCTGGCCGACGGCGGTGCCCCTGACCAGGGCGAGGACGGTGTCGCCGTCCCGGGTGGCGTCCGAGAGCCGCTTCAGGACGACGATGCCGCAGCCCTCGGCGCGGGCGTAGCCGTCGGCGGACTCGTCGAAGGTCTTGCACTGGCCGTCGGGGGACAGCATCTGCGCGTTGGAGAACATCACGGGGATGCGGGGGTGGTGCAGGGCGTTGACGCCGCCGCAGAGCGCGATGTCGGTCTCGCCGGCGCGCAGCCCCTGGACGGCGACGTGCAGGGCGGCGAGCGAGGACGAGCAGGCCGTGTCGATGCTCATGCTCGGGCCGCGCCAGCCGAGGAAGTAGGAGAGCCGCCCCGAGAGGGGGAACATGGTGATGCCGGAGGCGAGGAGGCCGTCGAGCTCCTCGTAGGGCAGGGAGTCCAGTTCGAGGGCGTAGTCGATGGAGCTCGCCCCGATGTAGACGCCGCCGTTGCCGCGGCGCAGCGGCGCCGGGTCGATGTTGGCGTGCTCCAGGGCCTGCCAGGCGGTTTCCAGCAGCATGCGCTGCTGGGGGTCCATGTACTGCGCTTCCTTCGGGGAGATGTTGAAGAAAGACGCGTCGAACCGGTCTATGCGGTCGAGGAATCCACCGGACGTGGTGTGAATCTTCCCCTTGTCGTCCGGGCCCTGCGGTGTGAAGGCTTCGACGTCCCACCGGTCCCCGGGAATGGGCCCGATGCCCGAACGCCCCTCGCGCAGGAAGGTGTCGAATTCGTCCAGCGAATTACTGCCGCCGGGGAATCGCAGGCCAACGCCGACGATCGCGATCGGCTCGGGCGCCCGGCCGGACACCTGGTTCTTCTCTGATTCCTCGTGCGGCATTCCGCGTCTCCTTCTGTCCGGGACCCTGGGGATCAGTCGGTGCCGGGTATCGCGCCGGCTATGCGGTGGGACGGGTCGGACACCGCGTCGACGAGGTGGTCGAGGAGGCGGCTGACCGTGGGCTCGTTGAAGAGCACGTTGGCGTTGATGGAGACGCCGAGGACGTCCTCCAGGGTCTGCCGCAGCTCGGTGAGCTTCAGCGAGGTGAGGCCGAGGTCGAAGTAGCTGATGTCGAGCGGCAGGTCCTCGGTCTCGTCCATGAGCAGGCTCTCCCTGAACCGGCTGACGAGGAGCCGCTCCATTTCCTCGGCAAGCTCGGCCCGCGGAAGTTCGCGGAATTGCTGAAGTGTCATGTGTAGGGGAGACATGCGGACATGGAAGCAATGACCCCTGACGCCTCACTGACGTCGCGCGCGTACCCCTCGCGCCCGTCACTCAGTCTTCGGCGCACCCACTGAATGCAGGGTTGGCTCAATAGATTCGCCTTTTCGGCGATCAGCACCGTGTCAGCGCGGAGTCAGATGCTGCTGCCACGATCGAGATGCTTCGCAAGAGCTCACCGGATCGGAAAGCACTCGGAGATACCCCACCCCGAAAGGCTGGATATGCTGCGCGGCGCCATACAGGAGGAAAGTGCTCCGGCACATTCCGACCTCAAGAGCTACGACCTCTATATCGCGGGCAAGGACGTCGCCGGTGACGGGTGGGTCTACACCGTCAGTGGACGTTCGCTCCTCGAAGACGTGTTCACCAGCGTGAGCCTCAAGCGCACCCTGGAGCAGGACCCCGAATCCGACGCGGCCAACCACCCGTACGTGGTGGGACGGTGCGCGATCGCCGACGACTCCGCCATCGACCTGGCGACCCAGGCCGCCGCGGCGGCGGCCCCGGAGTGGGCGGCCGTCCCGCAGGAGCGGCGGATGCGCCTCGGCACCCGCTTCCGCGAGGAACTCATCAAGCACCAGGACGAGTTCCTGGACATGCTGGTCGCCGAGTCCCACCCGGTGAAGCTGGCCCGCTGGGAGCTGAGCTGCCTCCTGCAGATCTACGCCCCCGGCAGCCTGCGCTGGTACACCAAGCAGATGCGGGTCGAGAAGGAGTACGGCGGCCGCAAGCTGATCCTTCAGCGCCAGCCCGACGGCGTCGTGGCCTTCAACCCGCCGCAGAACGCCCCGCTGCCCAGCGCCGCGCTCTCCGTGCTCGCCCTGATGGCCGGCAACGCCGTGGTGGTCCGGGCCCCCCGCAGCATCGCGCTCTCCACGATGTGGCTGCTCCGTGACATCGTTGCCCCCATCCTGGAGGAGTTCGACGCACCGCCCGGCGTCCTGAACGCGGTCTGCAGCAACCCGAAGCAGACCATCGACCGCTGGGTCGCCGACCCGCTGATCAACGACATCTTCTACATCGGCGGCAGCCAGGAAGGCCTCCGCTTCGAGCAGGCCTGCGTCGCCAACGGCAAGAAGCCCATCCTCGAACTGGCCGGCAACGACGGCATCGTGGTGTGGAAGGACGCCGACGTGAAGTGGGCTGCGGAGGCCATCACGGAGTCCTTCTTCGGCTCCGGCCAGATCTGCATGGTCCCCAACTACGTCCTGGTCCACCCGGCCGTCGCCGACCAGCTCATCGCCGAGGTGAAGGAGCAGGTCAAGGCCATCAAGCCGGGCTTCCCCGAGGAGGAGGACGTCCTCCTGTCCCCGGTGCGCCGCAGTGAGCGCTTCTTCCGCCTCCTGCGCCAGGCCCTGGACAACGGCGCCGAGCTCGTCACCGGCGGCAACCGCATGGAGCTCGACGGCACCCCCTCGGAGACCGGCGTCTTCCTCCAGCCCACCGTCGTCCGGGTGGACGGCCTCGACCGGGCCCGCACCTTCGACGTCGTGCGCGAGGAGACGTTCTTCCCGCTGATCCCGGTCATCGTGCCGGAGACCGACAACGACGACGCGCTCCTTGAGGACTTCCTCCGCTTCGTCAACTCCAACGAGTACGGGCTGCGCAACTCCCTCTGGTCGCGCTCCGACCACGTCATCGACACCTTCGTGCGCCGCGTCGTCAACGGCGGCCTGCTGAAGGTCAACGACTCCCACATCGGCTTCCTGCCGTACCTGCCGAGCCACGGCGGCACCGGCCGCACCGGCGGCGCCTTCGGCGAGGCCAACTACCCGATGCTCAAGACCTCCCACGTGCAGGGCGTCAGCATCGCGCGCGACGTCAGCCCCTACGACGCGGTCTTCGGCGCCTTCGACGACTGAGCAGCCCTTCTCCCCACTCCTCCGGAGGTTCTGACGTGCGTTCCCTCGAAGCCGCTCGGGCCGTCTCCGAGCGCTACCATCCCGGCCTGCTCAAGGAACTGGAAGAAATCCCCTACACCGAGCGGGAGAAACCCGGCAGCCCCATCATCGACCTCTTCCGCATCCACGGCGGGGTCGGCCTGCTGATACCCGAGGAGTACGGCGGCCACGGCGCGGCCCCGCTGGACGCGCTGCACACGCAGTTCGCCCTCGGCTCCCTGTCGCCGTCCCTCGCCGCGGCCGTCTCCATGCACCACTTCACGGTCGCCATGCTGTACTCCCTGGCCACCGCCAAGGGCCGGCTGACCGACGCCCAGAGCGCGCTGCTGCGCCGGATCGTCCCCGAGCAGCAGGTCATGGCCTCCGGCTGGGCGGAGGGCCGCACCGAGCAGAACATCCTCACCCCCTCGGTGACCGCGCGCCCCGTCGAGGGCGGCTACCTGCTCTCCGGCTCCAAGAAGCCGTGCAGCCTCGCCCACTCGATGAGCCTGCTCACCGCGAGCATCGCCATCCACGGCCTGGAGGGTGACCCCGAGCTCGCGCTCGCCCTGGTCCCCTCCGACGCCCCCGGCCTCTCCGTCCACTCCTTCTGGGGCAACCAGCTCCTCGCCGGCGCCGAGAGCGACGAGGTGCGCCTGGAGGACGTCTTCGTACCGAAGGACATGGTCGTACGGGCCGGGGCGGACGACCCGCGCCGCCTGGACGACCTCCAGACCGCCGGGTTCGTCTGGTTCGAGATGCTCATCACCGCCGGATACCTGGGGGCCGCCGCCGCCCTGGTCGAGCAGGTGCAGGAGCGCGAGCGCGGCTCGGTGCAGGAGCGTGCCGCACTCGGCGTCGAGCTGGGCGCCGCCCTGGCGCTGCTCGAAGGCGTGGCCCGCGGGATCGGCCCCGAGCCGGGCGACGAGGCGTCGGTGGCCCGGGTGCTCGTCGCCCGCTACGCCGTGCAGAACGCGCTGCCCCGCATCACCTCGCAGTCCCTCGAACTCCTCGGCGGCCTGGACTTCATCCGCTCATCGGGCCACGCCCTCGCGGCGGCCGCCTCGGGCGCCATCGCCTTCCACCCGCCGGGCCGGGGCGCCGCCGCCGAGCCGCTCCTGCGCTACTTCGACGGCGGCCCGCTGGTCCTCGCCTGACCCGCAGCCCCGAATCCCGCACCCGCTTCCTTGGAGTGAGTTAACCGTGACCGTAATCCAGGAGAACCCGGCGACCGCGGCTCCCGCGGCCGACACCGAGGCGCAGGTCCTCGGCCTGTACCGGGCCCATCTGAGCAAGGGCAGGGCCACTCTCGCCGAGCTCTTCGGCAGCCACATGGAGGTGGCGTCCGAGGGAGCCTGGCTCACCACCAGCGACGGCGAGCGCTTCCTGAACGCGGGCGGCTACGGCGTGTTCATCATGGGCGCCCGCCACCCCATCGTGATGGAGGCGATCGAGCGCCAGCTCCGTACGCACCCCACCGCGACCCGCATCCTGCTCGAACCGACGGTGGCCCGTGCCGCCGAGGCCCTGGTCTCCGTCATGCCGGAGGGCCTGGACCGCGTGCACTTCGGTCTCTCGGGCGCCGAGGCCGTGGAGACCGGCCTGAAGCTGGCCCGCGCCGGCGGCTTCAAGCGGACGGTGTCCATGACGGGCGGCTACCACGGCAAGACGCTGGGCGCCCTGTCCGCCACCGCGAAGGAGGTCTACCAGAGGCCGTTCAGGCCGCTGATCCCCGACTTCCACCACCTGCCCTTCGGTGACGCCGACGCCCTGGAGGCGGAGCTCGCCGCCCACCCCGGCGAGGTCTGCGTCATCCTGGAGCCCGTCCAGGGCGAGGGCGGCGTCATCATCCCGCCCAAGGGCTACCTGAAGCGCGTCGAGGAACTGGTCCGCGAGCACGACGGCTTCCTGATCCTCGACGAGATCCAGTCCGGCTTCGGCCGCCTCGGCGAGTGGTGGGGCGCCGACTTCGAGGACGTACGGCCCGACGTGCTGCTCGCGGGCAAGGCGCTGGGCGGCGGTGTCCTGCCGGTCTCCGCGGCCGTCGCCACCCGCAAGGCGTTCCGCCCCTTCGACAAGGACCCCTACATCCACACCGCCACCTTCTCGGGACAGCCCGTCCTGATGGCCGCGGTGCAGGGCGCGGTGCGGGCCATGAAGGAGGAGCGCCTGGTGACCCGGGCCACCGACCTGGGCGCCGCGCTCCTGCCGCGGATCGCCGAGATCGCGTACCGCAACATCCCCGAACTCGTCGTCGACGTACGGGGTCAGGGCCTGCTCATCGGCGTGGAGCTCGTCGAGGCCGGCCTGGCCGGCGAGCTGCTGATCGAGCTCTTCAACCACGGGGTGGTCGCCAACCACTCCATGAACGGCAGCTCGGTGGTGCGGTTCACGCCGCCCGCCGTCCTGAGCGACACCGACGTGGAGTTCCTCCTCAACTCCTTCGACCTGGCCACGCGCGACCTCGTGCGGGGCGCGGCCACCATGCCGAAAGGCGGCAACTGATCGTGCGACACGTTGAACTGGAAGCTGTGGTCCCCGCGGAGCAGGCCCTGACGGTCTTCGACGCCGTGCGGCGCTGGGAGAAGTACCCCGACCTGGCCCCGCACGTGAACTCCACCACGGTGCACGCCACCTACCCCGAGGCCAACTGCAGTTCCGACTGGGAGCTGCACTTCCGCTCCGGCCTGCTGCGCTGGACCGAGGACGACGTCTTCCTGCCGGAGCAGGGCGAGATCCGCTTCGAGCAGAGCGACGGCGACTTCGACTCCTTCACCGGGGTCTGGTCGGTCACGCAGAACGGCGACGACGTCGCCGTCCGCTTCGACGCCGACTTCGACTTCGGCATCCCGAGCCTCGAAGGCATCCTCGACCCGATCGCCGAGCGGGTCATCAAGGAGACCGTCGCCTGGTCGCTGACCGGCCTGTTCCCCGCCACCCGCATCGCGGGCGGCATGGAGCTGTCCCAGCCGGCCGCCGTCGGCGCCTGAGAACCCCGCCAGGAGCTGACCAGCCATGGACCAGGCAAATCCCTTCGAGACACCGAAGACGTTCTCCCTGCACCGCGCCGAGTACCTGGTGGGCTTCGCGGTCTCCACCGGGCTGCTCATCGCCCACATCGGCGAGATCCGCTGGATACCGGCGGTCGCGCTGTTCCTCTACATCGACCTGATCGGCTACATCCCCGGCGCCATCGCCTTCCGGCGCAGCGGCGGACAGCCGATCTCCAAGGTGTACTACGTCCTCTACAACGTCATGCACAGCCTCATCACCCAGGCCGCGGTGGCCGCCGCCTGGTGCTGGCTGATCGGTCCCGAGTGGGCGCTGCTCGTGCTGCCCTTCCACCTCTTCGGCGACCGCGGTCTGTTCGGCAACTTCATGAAGTCCTTCGCACTGCCCTTCGAGCCGGTACGCCAGAGCGGCTACCTGCGCATCCTGGACGACCTCGGGATCGCCCACCCCAAGCCGGTGGGCCACGCGCAGGACCCGGAGCCGGTGGGCCACATCGTCAAGCTGCCGGTCCAGGCGGCCCGTACCCGTGAGGGGGCCCTGCGATGAGCACACTGACCCAGCTGCGCCGTCCGGTGCGGCAGGACCCCGCCGAGCGCCGCCGGGCGCTGTACCACCTGGCGTCGCCCGTGTCGGTCCTCACCGTCGGCCACGCCGGGGTGCTGCACGGCACCACGGCGAGCACCGTCACCCTGGTCTCGCGCGAGCCGCTGCTCGTCGGGGTCGCCATGCGGCCGGGATCGTCGTTCGCGCGGCTCGCCGCGGCCGAGGGGCGCTTCGTCATCAACGTCCTCGACGGCGCACAGGGCGACCTGGCGCGGTGGTTCGCGGACAGCTCCCGCCCCGACGGCAGCGCCCAGTTCGACGGCCTGTCCTTCACGGACGACTCCTACGCCCACGCCCCCCGCCTGTCGGGGGCGCTCGCCCACTACACCTGCCGGGTGCACTCCTCGCACCGGGCCGGCGACGGCGAGGTCCTGCTCGGCCACGTCGTGCGGGCCACCGCCGAGAGCGGCCCGCCGCTGTTCAGCTACGCGGGCGGCCTCGTCGCCGGCGCCCTGCACCCCGCCCGCACCACGAAGGAGACATCGGCATCATGAGCGGTTCTGTGGCCCCCGAGGCCGACTGGGACAAGGCACCGGGATTACTCGACGGCGCGAAGGAACTGACCCTCGGACCCGACGACTGCGACCTCGCGTACTGGTTCACCTCGGTGGCCCAGGGCACCCTGCGCGACCGCGGCGCGACCGGGCACCACGCGGACGCGACGGTCCCGGACTTCCTGAAGGCGCCCGGGCCGCTGCGGGACGCGCTGATCCTGGAGTTCGGCTTCCGCGGCCTGTCCGAGGAGATCGCCACCCGGCTGCTCGGCCACTACGTGTCGCTGGCCCCGGGCATCCCCGAGATGGAGTTCTACGCGACCCAGCTCATCGACGAGGCCCGGCACGCCCGCGTCTTCCGCAACCACCTGGTGGAGCTGGGCGAGCCCGCGGGCACCCTGCTCAAGGACATCGACGAGATGGCCGCGGACTACCGCGAGCGGGTCCTGAACCCGGTCGTCGACTTCACCCTCGACATCGTCCGCGACCAGCGGGACTTCGCAGGCGGCGTCGCCGTGTTCGCCATCGTCATCGAGGGCGTCCTCGCCCCGGCCGCCGAGCTGAGCGAGCGCAAGTGGACGCCGCTCTCCCCCGCCACCGGCGAGATCTCGCGCGGCACCGCCATCGACGAGATCCGCCACCTCACCGTGGCGAGCACCATCCTGCGCGACCACATCGTGGCCCACCCCGAGTACCGCCCGCGGCTCATGGAGATCCTGCGCGCCGGGGTGAAGCTCTGGGACGAGGTGCCCGACCGGGAGTTCGTCATCCACCGCGAGGAGCTCTTCCAGAAGGGCATGGCCGACCACGCGGACAAGATCGGCGACTACGAGATCTGGCCGGGCGTACGGATGCTCGACACCACCCCCGAGCAGCGGTACGACATGGCCGAGCAGTGGACCGACGAGATGGCGGAGTCCCGCATGGCCTACATGGGCCTGCCCGTCGACGTCCTCAGCAGCGCGGAGCCGGGCGCATGAGCGGCGCGGCCCGCCCCCTCGGCCGGTCGGCGGTGATCTGCGGCATCGGCTCCTACGTGCCGCCGAACCTGGTGACCAACGACGAGCTCTCGCAGCGCCTCGACACCTCCGACGCGTGGATACGCTCCCGCACCGGAATCGCCGAGCGTTACGTGGTCTCGCCGGGCACCGCCACCTCCGACCTGGCGGTGGAGGCCGGTCTGCGCGCGCTGAAGTCGGCGAGCACGGAGCAGGTGGACGCGGTCGTGCTCGCCACCACCACCCCCGACCAGCCGTGCCCCGCGACCGCGCCGCAGGTCGCGGCGCGGCTCGGGCTCGGCCAGGTCGCGGCGTTCGACGTCGCCGCCGTCTGCTCGGGCTTCCTGTACGGGATCGCCACCGCCTCCGGGCTGATCGCCTCGGGGGTCGCGGAGCGGGTGCTGCTCGTGGCCGCGGACGCGTTCACCACCATCGTCAACCCCGAGGACCGCACCACCGCCGTGATCTTCGCGGACGGCGCGGGGGCCGTGGTCCTGCGGGCCGGTTCGCCCGACGAGCCGGGCGCGGTGGGCCCACTGGTCCTCGGCAGCGACGGCGAGCTGAGCCATCTCATCGAGGTGCCGGCCGGCGGCTCCCGCCAGCGCTCGGCGGGCACCCCCGTCGAGCCGGGCGACGAGTACTTCCACATGGTCGGCCGCGACACCTACCGGCACGCGGTGGAGCGGATGACCGCCACGTCGCAGGAGGCGGCCGAGCTCGCGGGCTGGCGCCTCGCGGACGTGGACCGCTTCGCGGCGCACCAGGCCAATGCCCGCATCCTCGACTCGGTCGCCGAACGGCTCGGCGTCCCCGCAGAACGGCAGCTCAGCAACATCGAGCAGGTCGGCAACACCGGGGCGGCCTCGCTCCCGCTGCTGCTGTCCCAGGCCGCGGCCGACGGCCGGCTCACGGCCGGCCACCGGGTGCTGCTCACCGCCTTCGGCGGCGGGCTCTCCTGGGGGGCCGCCACGCTCGTCTGGCCCGAAGTGCAGTCCGTCTGACGCCTGCCGGCGCCGGACGGTACCTCCTCAAGACCCGTACGCCGAACGGCGCGTACGCCTTCCGAAAGGGATCGTCATGCTGGAGCAGCTCAAGGAAATCCTGTCCAACAAGCTCAAGGTGTCCCCCGAGTCGATCACTCCGGAGGCCACCAAGGACGACATCGAGCTGGACTCGCTCGCCGTGGTGGAGCTGTCGCTGCTGCTCAAGTCCGAACTGGACATCGACGTCAGCGACGACGACCTCCTGGAGGCCGACACGGTGGCGGACATGGTGGAGCTCATGGAGACGAGGAGCGCGAAGGTCTGATGGCCGGCATCGACATCGCCGTCACCGGGCTCGGCCTCGTCACCCCTGGCGGCATCGGGGTGGGGCCGAGCTGGGCGGCGGTCTGCGAGGGCCGGTCGGGCGCGGCGTTCGACCCCGTACTGGCGGACAACCCGGTTCGGATCTCCTGCCGTGTGCCCGGCTTCGACCCCGAAGCACTGTTGTCGGCCCGCCGGGCCCTACGTCTCGACCGGTTCGTGCAGTTCGCGCTGGTCGCCGCCAGAGAAGCCATATCCGACGCCGGACTCGACCCGCTGACCTGGGACGGCGCCCGGGTCGGCGTGGTGCTCGGCTGCGCCGACGGCGGACCCGGCACCGTCGAGGAACAGCACCACGCCCTGCGGGAGAAGGGCGCCGACCGCGTCTCGCCGCTGCTGCTGCCTATGCAGCTCCCGAACATGCTGGCCGGTCAGACGGCCATCGAGTTCGGGGCGACGGGACCCAACCTGGTGGTGGCCACCGCCTGCGCCTCCGGGGCGACGGCCATCGGCACGGCCAGGGACCTGCTGGCCCTCGGCCGCTGTGACGTCGTCCTCGCGGGCGGCAGCGAGGCCATGATCACCCCGCTGGTGATGGCCGGCTTCGCGCAGATGGGCGCCCTGTCCCGGCGCGAGGACGACCCGACCCACGCGTCACGCCCCTTCGACGCCGACCGGGACGGCTTCGTCGCGGGTGAGGGCGCGGGCATCCTCGTCATGGAACGCGTCGAGGACGCCAGGGCCCGCGGAGCACACGTGCACGGCCGGATCATCGGCTACGGCGCCACCGCGGACGCCCATCACATGACGTCGCCGCATCCGGACGGACACGGGGTCGAGGCGGCCGTTCGCGCGGCCCTCGCCGACGCCGGGGCCGACCCGGACGACGTGCAGCACGTCAACGCCCACGGCACCTCGACGCCGCTGAACGACATCGCCGAGGCGAGGATGGTGAAACGGACCCTCCAGGGGGACCCGCTCGTCACCTCGACCAAGGGCGTGACCGGGCACCTGCTCGGCGCGGCCGGGGCGGTGGAGGCGGCGTTCACGCTGCTGAGCATCGAGCACGAACTGGTCCCTCCCATCGCCAACCTCGTCATGCCCGACGCGGAGGTCGACATCAAGCTCGCCTACACGGCGACCTCCATGCCCATCGATCTGGCGCTCAGCAATTCCTGCGGGTTCGGCGGCCAGAACACCGTCCTGGCCCTCGCCCCCGCGTGAGTGCCGGAGCGAACCCGCTCCCACTCCGCGTCCTCCCCTCCCCGACCCCTGCCACCGGCAGGAGCCGCAGCCGCCCCTCGCCCAGGGGGGCGGCTCGGCGCATTACGGACCCTCCCCAGGACCTCTACCTCCCAGGAGCAGTCATGCACGATCCCCGCGAACTGATCGCCGCAGGACCCGACGCCGTACGGCGGCTCGCCCGGCGCCGCCACGACCTCGACGTGACCGCGCTCGAATCGGCCCACCGCGGCCGTTCCGAGGCGCAGGCCGAGGTGACGCGGCTGCGCACCGAGATGAACAAGGCGTCGCGCGAACGCCGTTCAGGGCCGCCCTCCGAGCAGGACAAGGAGGCGGCCCGCGCGCTGCGCGCCGAGGTCCAGCGCGCCGAGGCCGCCGCCAAGGAAGCGGGCCGCCGGCTCGCGGACCTGACTCTCGCCATTCCCAACATCCCGCTGGACACCGTGCCGGACGGCGACTCGGAGAAGGAGGCGGTGGAGATACGCCGGGGCGGGCCGCCGCCCTGCGAGGCCTCCGACGCCCGGCACCACGCCGACGTCGGGGAGGCCCTCGGCATCCTCGACGGCAAGTCCGCGGCGCGGCTCTCCGGCGCCCGGTTCACCGTGAGCCGCGGCCCCGGCGCCCGCCTGGAGCGCGCGCTCGCCGGGTTCTTCCTCGATCTGCACACCGCCGAGCACGGCTACACCGAGCAGTCCGTGCCGTTCCTCGTCAACCGCGACACCATGACGGGCACGGGCCAGCTCCCCAAGTTCGAGGACGACCTGTTCGCCACCCGGGTCGGCGACCGCGAGCTGTTCCTGATCCCCACCGCCGAGGTCCCGCTCACCAACCTGCTCGCGCAGCAGACGCTGGACGCCCGCGACATGCCGTACGCGTTCACGTCCCGCACGCCCTGCTTCCGCGCCGAGGCCGGGGCCTACGGCAGGGACACCCGCGGCATCCTGCGGCTGCACCAGTTCGAGAAGGTGGAGCTGGTCCGCGTCTGCGCCCCCGAGGACGCGCAGGCGCAGCTCGAACTCATGGTGGGCCACGCCGAGGAGTGCCTGCGGCGGCTCGAACTCTCCTACCGCGTCGTGCTGCTGCCCGCCGGTGACCTCGGGTTCTCGGCCCGGATGACGTACGACATCGAGGTGTGGCTGCCGGGCAGCGGCTCCTACCGGGAGATCTCATCCGTCTCCGACTGCGGCACCTTCCAGGCCCGCCGCGCCGGCATCCGCGTCCGCACCGCCGAGGGGCGCAAGGAGCACGCGGCGACCCTCAACGGCTCGGCGCTGCCCATCGGCCGCACGGTGGCCGCCCTCCTCGAACAGGGCGCCAGGACCGACGGTTCGGTGGAGCTGCCGGAGGCGCTCGTCCCGTACACCGGGTTCCGGCGGATACGGCCCGACGGCACGACCGAGTGACCGACACGGACCGCTCGGGGAACGGCCGGTGGGGGGGGGCCAGGTGATCACCCTTAATCCCCCCCCCCCCCTCTGCGTCACCCGCCGCGTCTTCCCACGTTCAGCGCACACTACGTGGGGCCCACAG